>NZ_AQHJ01000035.1:0-600000 GCF_014925405.1 Pseudoalteromonas ulvae UL12 | reverse complement strand
CTTGTATCACAAACACATTATCTTGCAGCACGGCACATATTTTAACAATGACTTGGTTGGTTGCAGGGGTAAACTCACTCAACTTTATAGCCACACGATTACCAGCAGCAATCGCTGAAATTAAAGGCCCAAAGGTCAAATTAATGGGAAAATTCCAAGGAACCATCACGCCGACAACCCCCAATGAGCTGGGGTAAACACGTACCGTAGAGGGCAGCATTAACAAACCTGAACTACGCCGTTGTGGTTTGATCCATTTAGGCAGTTTTTTTATCGTATAATTGAGATGACTAATGGTGGGTAAAATATCAGCCATTAATGAATCGAACTCACTGCGCTTGCCATAGTCTTCATTCAAAGCACAGATCAAACTATCCTGCTCGGCTAATAGCGCCTTTTTAAGTTGTTTCAGTAAATTCACCCTTTGTGATGGAGAAAGCTCCCCCTCTGATTTAACTAGGGCCTGCATCGCTTCAAACTGCTGTTCAAGTTGTTCTATTTCTGTATTCACTGTTTGACTCATTATGAGTTGACTGATTAGTCAGTTTATATCCCAAGGATATTAATCCTTCAAGTTATTTGTCAGGCTAGTTTACTCATTTCATTATTATTAGTGCTGTCAATTCCTCTTAGTCTTGACCTCACTTGGTATATGCGAAAATATATAACCGATATTTTGGGCGCAGAATTTGGGCAACTCCAATATATCGTTGGTGAGTTAGCCTCTGGGAATTTAGTCAAAAATGCATCGAATGAAACCACTGAAATCATGCATAACCACTGTAAAAAATGAATAAAGTTGCACAAGAAAGCGATGATTTAAGAGAGCTAGCAACAGTTCTTGATAAACGTCTATCGTTTTTTAAAGTGTAATTAACAACTAGCTCATTCTGCCTTCAGATTGTTTAGCAGCTGTTGAATTAAGTTGCTAGAAACAATGTTAGTCCTGTTAATCTTCACTAACAGGACTAACAAGCATTTTAAATCAGTCTGGGCGTAACTGACTAATTGTGTATTTTGAAAAAAAGCCATAACAGCTAGGTAAAACAAACAACGTAAGCAACGTCGATGATATCAACCCACCAATAATAACACTGGCTAAGGGCTTTTGAATTTCAGCGCCGACACCTGTCGATAACAACATTGGGATTAAACCAAGTGCCGATGTTAATGCGGTCATTAATACAGGACTTAACCGTGTTGCGGCACCCGCGATAATCGCTTCGTTGGTTGAAGCATGGTTGGCAACTTGCTGATTAATACTTTGTACAAGTACCACGCCATTTAAAACAGCCACCCCAAATAAAGTGATAAATCCCACAGAGCTCGGAACTGATAAATATTGCCCAGAGAGATAGAGAGATAAAATCCCACCGATCAATGCAAACGGCACATTCAGTAAAATCAGTAAAGCTTGACCCACCGAATGAAAAGCAAAATAAAGCAGTACAGCAATCAAACACAAGGATAGAGGAATGATCCACATTAACCTTTGCTGCGCACGTTGCTGATTTTCATATTGCCCACCAATCTCAATATAATACCCAGCAGGTAAATGTAATTTGTCAGTGATTGTCGCTTGGATATCTTTTACCACATTTCCCATGTCTCGACCTTGCACATTGGCCTGTACCACAACACGTCGCTGTACATTTTCCCTTCTGACTTGCAAAGGCCCGGTGTGGTAACTCACTTTGGCAACATCTGACACTCTGACCCAAGCGCCTGCAGGAGATTGTATAATTAGCTGACCGATGTTTTCTGCACTGTCTCGATACGATTTGCCAAGTCGCACGATGATATCAGAACGTTCATTGCCATCGATCACTTGGCCGACTGTCTGACCGCCAATGCCATTTTGGATCAATGACATGAGATCTGACACCGATAATCCAAACTGATACAAAGCATCGCGATCAGGTGAAATCAATAGTTGTGCCTCTCCAGCAATTTGCTCCAGTTCCACCTCAGTTGTCCCATCAACCTGTGCCACTAGACGCTGAAGTTGTTCCCCTTGCTCGGCAAGTACAGCTAAATCAGGGCCAAATAACTTGATTGCAAGTTGCGCTTTCACCCCTGATAGCAATTCATCAACCCGTGTAGCAATCGGTTGCGAGAAGGTAAGTCGTAAGCCTGGAAATACTGCGAGCTTTTCCTTCATTAAGGCAGACAATTGCTCACGATTTTTGGCATTTGTCCAAGCTGAGTGAGGTTTTAGCCCCATATAAATCTCAATATTATTAACCGGCTCAGGATCCCCTCCAATCTCAGCTCGACCAATTCGACTGACCGCATAATCGACCTCGTCAAAGCTCAACAATAATGTTTCTAGTTCAGATGACACTGCAACCGCAGTCTCTAAATTCGCAGTCGGCGCTAAAGTGAATCTCAGATTTAAAGTGCCCTCTTCTAGTTCAGGCACAAACTCAGTCCCAATCGACATTAATATCCACACACTCCCGATTAATGCCACCACAGCTGAAGCAATTAATACTCGAGGGCGATTAATGATGATCGACAACCAGTATTGATAACGCAAAGTAATAGGAGCTAACCAGCTCTTTTTGGAGTCTACTTTGTTGCCAATCATCAGGCTCGCCAATGCTGGTACAACAATTAGCGCGACGATAACAGCGCTGATCACCGCAAAAACGATACTTTGCGCCATGGGTTTAAACAATTTAGCTTCTACACCTTCAAAGCTAAAAATAGGGATAAACACCACTAAAATAATCGCTGTAGCAAATAATATCGGTCGCGCGACTTCTTGCGCTGCTTGCCCAATTAAGTGCATTCTTTGTGCTTTGCTAAGCAGAGCGTTATCTGATGCGTGTTGCACTCGTTTAACTAAGTGTTCAACCATCACCACAGAGCCATCAACTAATAAACCAATCGCCACGGCCAATCCGCCCAAAGACATTAGGTTTGCAGATAACCCTAACCAAGACATCAACATGAGCGCCGTGCCTATCGATATTGGTATAGAGATCAACACCAACATCGTCGCACCCAAATCCAACAAAAACAGAGCAATAATCAACGTAATTAACACGCTCGCAATCAGCAATGCCTTCACCACAGTTGTAACCGCTTGCTCTATTAATTGCGATTGATTGTAAAAAGGTTTTAATCGCACTCCCTCGGGTAATGCTTGATTAATCAGCGTCAAACGCTGCTCAATTGCATTGATGGTTGTATTCGTATTGGCTCCCATCCGTTTGAGGACAATTCCAGTAACCACTTCGCCATAGGATTCGATTTCTCCTTGCGAAGTGCGCTCACTCATTGTTACAGCCCCTTGTCGGATTTCACCGCCAAGAGAAACATCAGCCACATCAGATACTCGCACAGCTGTGCCTGAAATAGTTTTAATTGCAACCGCACCGATTTGATCGATTCCTTGTGATCCGGATTCAAACCAGCCAGCACCTCTGATAATCAATTGCTCAGCGCCTTGATTTAAATACCAACCACCTGCATGTCGATTATTCTCTTCAATCGCTTCAACAACTTGTTGCTGAGTGAGTTGATACGCGAGCAGTTTATGTGGGTTAAAGGACACCTGATATTGTTTCACTTCACCACCAAAAGACAGCACTTGCGTAACCCCATCTATCGGCATTAATAATAATTTGACTACATAGTCGTTAAGGCTACGTAAATCTGTGTTGGTCAGCGCGTTATCGCCTTCATTGATTAATAGGTATTGAAAAACTTGACCTAACCCAGAGGTGTTAGGGCCGAGACTGGGAATACCAGCTGTCGTTGGGATATCATTTTTTGCCACTTGTAATTGCTCAAAGACCCATTGCCGCGCTTGATTAATATCGACACTATCTTTAAACACAACTGTGACTACGGACAAACCCGTTTTTGATATCGACCTGACTTGCTCAATCTGGGCTAATGAATACATCACTGATTCAATTGGATAGGTAATGAGTTGTTCAACTTCCTCAGCACTGTACCCGGGAGCTTGGGTATTGACCGTGACTTGAATATTCGTCACATCCGGAAATGCATCCAGATTAAGATCACGAAATGATAAGACAGCACACACCATCAAAATCACGACACCAAACAGCACAAAAAGTCGTTTTACTAACGACCATTGAATTATTTTAGCGAACATCTTGCTTCCTTAATTAATGGTTGTGTGTATCAAAATTAGCTTTTGCAAATTCAGAGGCGATAAAAAAAGCCCCAGATCCGGCATAACGAACACCAGGCGCAAGGCCACTGATTTCGACTCTATCTGCGAATGCTTCCACATATTCAACTTCTTGGCGAATGAACATGCCTTGTTCAGTCTCGACCATGAGTTGCCAATCGCCATCTGCTGCACGAGTTAAGGCACCGCGTGGTACAAGCAGTTTTTTATCTTGGCTTTGAACCCTAAACACCACATCTACAAATAATCCGCCATGTAATTGGTGGGACTGATTATTAACGTTTAAGCGAATGACTTTCGTTCGCGTAATGGGATCGATTGTATGAGATTCTTGAATGACGATGGCAGGAAACTGCTTTGAATCATAAAGAACTGTAGCTTGCATTCCTTTAGCAATACCTGTAGAGATACTTGGCGCAAAACGAGCTTCAACCCATAACTCCCGTTCATCTGACAACACCATAATTTTGTCGCCAGCGGCAACGCGCTGCCCTTGTGAAAAATCATCATTGGCCACCACGCCAGATTGCTCTGCAGTCAAGGTAAACAGGCCTAAATCTGTCATCTTGCCATTGTTTAATTGCTCAATGATCTTATCACTTAACCCTAATGCTTTAAGTTTACCCAATGAAGCATTAAATTGAGTTCGGGCACTAAATTGCTCGCTGTCACTGACGGTTCCAACGGGTAATTGCCGTATACGATGCCACGTTGCAGAGTTCACTAAATACTCAGCTTGTGATTGCGCAATTGATTCACTAAACAAAGTAACCAAAGCTTGGCCTTCATCAACATGATCACCCAGCGAAACATGACGTTTCATAATCACTGAATCTGTACGTGAAGAAACGATGTAGCTTTTATAGCCATTCGATTTAACTTCACCCACAGCAGTGAATGAATGTGTTAATGGCTCAAATGACAAGGTACGGACTGCAATATTCCCATGCTTTTTTTGCATCTGGGATAAAGTGAGTGAAACCGGCTCTTCGTCATGATGCGCATGCTCGGCTTCATTCGCTTCGTTGGCAAAAACAGCTTTTGTATTAAGTGCTAAAACCAGCAATCCGATAGGGATAATGTGAGTGAACAACAGGTATAAGGTGTCTTGGAGTGAGTGCCATACAATTGGCATCAAACCAAATGTAAATATTGGTCTTTTCATTATAATTCTCAATTAATCAAATAGTTAAAAGTATAAAACTCTAAATAAAATAGGATTAATTAAGCAATTGGAGGGCGATAAACGTTTTGGCTTATGTGTTGTTTATTCGAGTGAAAATACAAATATTTATGCTCAAACTGAACTAGTTTACAAAAAGAATGTGCACTGTGCGTATTCCACTGACTATGAGAGCCATGACAATGGCCGCAGTGATGACAATCTTGGCTATCATGGTTTAAGTTTTCTGCAAAAGCGGGTTTATCAGCGAGCACATCGTCTTGAAAATGGGCATGTGCTAATTCTAAATGAGTAGGAGGATCTTGATGAACTTGATTCGCGACCACCACAGTACTCAATGACTGCAACACAATCATAAAAATAAAGGTTAGAAGCGTAACTTTCTGTGGCATAGGACAATTTAATCTTCATCAAGTGCGACAACCTTAACCAGCAATGTCATCTCTGTCAATTGTCTCTATCGAAAATCAAATTTCCAAGGCTCGAGTTACGCTGACTCATTCTATTTTTAGGGTTGAAATCGGCTCGAATTTATTGCAGGCCGTGTAATTACTTCTACACTCAAAACAGTTGTGTTGCTTTATTTCCAACGGTATCTGAGGCTCAAAATGGCTAAATTGAAGTATGGATTGATCTTAACTGGTTTGCTTTTAACAAGTAGCGTCCTGAGTGAAGACATTGAACTGTATATTGGAGATAAAAAAGTACAATTTGACACTAAACCTCAAGTACTAATTATTTTTGATAACTCGGGCAGTATGGGCACAAAAATACAAACCGTTGCTGGATATGATCCCCTTGAAACCTACCCCGTCGTCTCTTCTTTTGACAACTCCCTGAACGAAGACTTTGTCTACTTTACCATCGGAAGCGGGGTTGATAATGAGCTCCCCCGTACAGATAAAAATAGCGACACTAAACGGTTTCACTCAAACGTCAATGGCTGTGATACCGCGCAACAATCCTTAAATAAGTATGGATTTTATACTGGTTTTATTCGTGAGCATCAATACAAAGGCAATACCGGCTCTTGGGTTGAGTTAAAAGAAAACTCAGGTGCAAGCACTATTTCTGCCCTTGATTGCCTTGATGATGTATTGGCAGAAAATGGCGACAATACTGGGATGTCGCTCAAAATTGGCGGTAAAACCTATACTTCTGCAGACTCAATTTTACAAGGTTTGCCTGTTAATGGCGCCTCAAAAAACGCAAATAACTTTTATACTGGTGATACGACTCCAACAGCTGATGAGGTAACAAGTGCAACCAATGTCTTCAATGGAGGTCAGATTGTCACCCTGTATGATCCCAATTATTTACGTTGGTACCATGCTGAAGAAAAACAAACAGTTGAACTATCACGATTAAAAGTCGCTCAAGAAGCGATTACCACGGTATTAAACGCAACCCCTATTGTCGATTTTGGTTTGATGATTTTTAACCTTGATTATAAAGGTGAAGGCGTCCGGGATGGCGGCAGGATTATAGTACCGTTTGGCAACAAAAATGATGACGTCATTGCCAAAGTACAAGCCATAGAAGCCGAAACAAATACTCCCTTGTGTGAAACGCTAACCGAAGCATTTCGTTTTTTTGCAGGTCGTAGTGTGGTGTATGCGACAGAAGATACCAACTGCTCCAAAAATAGTTGTGGTTTTAGTTACACTGGCAATACCCCAGCCTATGACACCAGCATTATGTCTGGTTCAGAATACATTTCTCCATTTAAAGAAGGATGCGGCAGTAATGCATATGTCATTTTAGTCACCGATGGTGTGCCAACCGTCGACAATGATGCCGATGGATATGTGTCTTCACTGATTGCAACAAAAACAGATCCAAGTAATGCAACCACAAACACATCCCCCTATGGGTTTAAAGTCGGAAACAGTAACAGAACGAGTTATTTACCCAATCTTGCGCACTGGATGAACAACAATGATGTCAATACTAAGGTGTCAGGTGACCAAAACGTAAGTTTATATACCATCGGCTTTGGAGAAGGCGCCGAAGATGCCGAAGAGCTTTTACTTGAAGCGGCAACAAAAGGGGGGGGTAAATATTTCCCAGCCCGTTCTTCCATCGAATTATCACAAGCGTTCAGCCGTGCATTAAGTAAAATCCTCGAAGTAAATACCACCTTTACTTCACCTTCAGTTGCAAGTAACAATTTTGACAGAACTCGCAGTTTAGATTCTGTTTATTATGCGATGTTTTTACCTCAAGAAGGCGCACGTTGGCTCGGCAACCTAAAAAAACTCAGAATTAGTGGTACGACCGTTAAAGACCAAGATAATAAAGACGCAATTAATAATGAGGGGAATATAAAAGAAAATGCGCGTACGTTTTGGTTACCAAGCGATGAATCAGCCGATGGTAATCTTGTTACCGCAGGCGGCACTAACTTGATATTGACACAAACACAAAACCGCACCATTTATACCAACATAGGCACGGGCACCCCTCTGCCTATTTTTAGTAAAACCAATGCCTCTAGCTATGCTGGCGGCGATGCCGCCCTCGCATCTGTAATGAACACCAGTGAAGCAGAGCTTGCCAACTTATTTAACTGGACTCAAGGTTATGATGTAGACGATGACAACGGCAATCAAAACACGCAAGAAAAACGTGACGATATCATGGGAGATCCCCTCCACTCCAAGCCCTTGGCGATTAATTATGGTGATGGAAATGTTCGTATTTTAGTCGGCACGAACGCGGGTTTTGTTCACATGTTCAAAGATAATGGCGACACAGTTACCGAGGAATGGTCGTTTATTCCCTATGAGTTATACGGCAATTTAGCCACATTACGTGACAACACAGGCGGGCAAAAAGTGTATGGCATGGACGGCTCGCCAGCTGTGTATTTCGATGACAAAAATGATAACGGTGTTGTTGACCCAGGTGATCGTGTTTGGGCATATATAGGCATGCGCAGGGGTGGTTCTAGCTATTATGCTCTAGATATTTCAAAGCCTGATGCGCCTTCGATGTTATGGGGATCCCCGCTCACTCCCTCTGATCCGGGTTTTAACGAACTCGGGCAGTCTTGGTCGCGTCCAAAAGTGACCTTTATTGATATTGATGGGGCCGGAAATCTACCTGTACTGGTGATTGGAGCAGGATACGATTTAAATAAAGACAATGATGCCATCACCCCCGATTCATCAGGTCGAGGCTTATATATTGTCAATGCGCAAACCAAAGCGCTACTTTGGAGCCTGACACCTGCGAGTAGTAATGGAATTAACAAACAGTTTGATGGGTTGCATAGTGTCCCAAGTGATATCGCAACGTTAGATTCTGATTACGATGGGTATACCGATAGGCTTTATTTCACCGACTCTGGTGGTGACGTATGGCGCGTTGATATGCCTGGCTCAAATCCATTTGATGGAGATACTCCTTGGACTACGATTAAACTAGCCAGTTTAAGTAGTAGCAGTAGCCCAAATGACCGACGGTTTTTCTCACAGCCCGAAGTTGCTCGCACCTACTTCAGTAAAATCACTAAGAGTACTGTGACGGAAAATGGCGAAACCACCACCACGTATGCAAGAAAAACTCAGCCATACGAAGCTATTTTAGTGGGCAGTGGTAATCGTGCTCACCCTACTTATCGCAATACATCTGATGGCTTATTTATGCTCAGAGATGAAAACACAGTCACCAAATCATTTGTAAAAAGTGAGGATATTCCAGCTGTCATCACCATCGACAAACTCATGGATATCACCAACGATCCATTTGCAAATAGCTTATCCAACGCAGATGGCTTTAAAGAACTTGAAATCGATTTAGCCGCATTTAATGGTTGGAAATACTTACTCTCAAGTGGCGAAAAATCGTTATCTAAAGCCACCGTTGTAGGCGGAATTGCATACTACACGAGCTTTTTACCATCGGAAAATAATGATTTAGAACAATGTGTACTTGATGGTGGTGGGGGCTCTTTGTATGCGTTCCATCTTCACTACGGTACAAAGGTTTACGATAATCTAACCATCGATGTCGGTAATCGTGTTCCTGATACTCCACAGCTGTTTTTTGGTGACCACGATGGTAGCAGTCAGTTTCTGTTAATTGGTGTGGGTGCCGGAGAAGATGCCAGCGGCACTGTTCAAGCTAAATCCATTGTCACTAACTTAGTCCCAACTGATCTTGACGGTGATGGCAGGATTGATCTCGTCCAACAAGGTGCGGGGTTCTTTGGTTTAAAAACTCATCGGACTTATCTCTACCGAGAGCAAAAATAATGGTGAACTTACGTTTGAAGGTAGACTTATGAAATACTCAATCGCTCTAGCTCTGTTAGTGTTCATAGTGGGCGCACATGCAAAAGATCAACGTTACGCCTACAAGTGCCATGTTGAGACGATAGATAAACATCAAGGGATCATTGATGTGATGTCAAAGGTCAATAGTGACATAGCAGCAATTAAGTTGGCTTCAAAAAGTAAATTCAGCTGGCCTCAGCAGAAAAAACAAGCCATTGCTAAAGTGTATCAATGCATTCCTGCATCGGCTAAGTTTTCAAGTGTGACTGTCAATAAACTGGATGAAAATACACTTAGGTAATAAACATAAAGGTTGCGGCATAAGCTGTCGTTAGTGTTGACAGCCGCTTGCTTCTACCTGAAGCACTGAATCGCTCACTTTAAACTGAGTTTTAAGCATTTTTTCAATTTCGAACCGGCACATTTCATCGTGCTTTTCGATAGTACAAGCATGTTTTAATACAACGTGAGCACCTACTATAAAACGCTCATCGACAGCTTTTACGGTCAAGTTATGTACATTTTCGATATGCTCAATTTTCAGCATCGCTGCTTCAATTTTCTTCAGTGATGGCAAGCGCGGTTTTGCAAAAAGCAAACCTTTCAAACAATGGTAAATCAGTTTTAAGCCTGTAAACAAAACAAATACAGAAATCAACATGCTCGACAGTAAATCAACCACCAACCAACCCGTAAAATGAATAATCACACTGGCAATAAACGTCGAAACAGTCGACAGTAAATCAAAAAAGGTATGCAAAAATACCGCATAAACATTAATGCTGTCTTTACGTCCTTTATAAAGCACCCATGCCGCCGTAGCGTGAAACAAAAAGCCAATCGCGGCAACACTCGACATCACAAAAGTATTAATCGCAAGGGTTTCCCCATGGTGATGCTCGAAAAACCGCTCACTTCCTTTAAATATAATAAAACTGCTAATAAGTAGATACAGTGTGCCGTTTATCAAACCACCTGTAAGTTCTGCTTTTTGGTAACCATCATGATAGGTTTTAGCCAACTTCACCGCGACCGCAGATGCAATTAACGCGATAAACAAGGAGCTGTTGTGAATGAATAAATGGCCAGCATCCGCCAATACCGCTAACGAATTAGCATAATAAGCGCCAAACAACTGGATGATCATAAAGGTGCACGTAATAGCGAGTGCAATTAATAAACGTCGGCGGGAAGCCTGATGAGTGGTTATATCTGTCATTAAGAAAAAAGAGGCCTTTGCCAAACAGTGTTCAATTAGTATCAATTATGGCAAGGAGTGACGTCTTGCAAATTAAATATGTTATATAGTCTCAATTGTATAAGTTAAGTAAGGCAAAAGCACTCTATATTTAGAATTTCGGCTCAAACTGTAGAAGATGGCTTTTTTTCAAACGTTTATCATGCTAAATTTCGCACATTGTATACAATTTGGAGTATAACATGACTATTGGTGTAGGTGGTTCAACCCCAGAACAAGAATTAGCAAATCTGACAGATATGACCTTGGACATTCGTCCGATCGAGGAAAGTGAGTATCAAGCACGGATCCTTCGAGCACAATCATTAATGAAACAAAACAATATCGCAGCCATGTACCTCGATGCAGGGACGAATCTATATTATTTTACTGGATTAAAATGGTATAAGAGTGAGCGAATGGTTGGCGCAATTCTTCCTGCTGAGGGAGAACTTGCTTTTATCGCGCCTTATTTTGAAGAGGGTTCATTACGCGACCACATGCTCATCCAAGGTCAATTTATTGGTTGGCAAGAGCACGAAAGCCCCTATGCTGTTTTTGCCGATACATTAACGAAGCTCAATATCACTCAAGGCCAAGTTGCTATAGATGAATCGGCTTCATTCTTCATTTTTGATGGTTTAAGAAAAGCTGCACCCGCGATGAGTTATGTCAATGCTGACATAATCACAGCAACTTGCCGCGAACAAAAGTCTGCAGCCGAAATAGCCTTAATGCAACGGGCTAAGGACATGACTCTCACGGTTCAAAAAGCGGCAGCGAGAATTTTAAAACCGGGTATCTCAACTCGTGAAGTCTCTGATTTTATTGACCAAGCACATCGTAAAGTAGGTGCAAAAGCGGGCTCGTCTTTTTGTATTGTCTTATTTGGTCTTGCCACTTCGTTTCCACATGGGGTCAAAGAAGCGCAAATATTGCAAGAAAATGACTGGGTGTTAATTGATACTGGGTGCCTAGTACAAGGATACAACTCAGATATCACTCGAACCTATGCGTATGGTCAAGCGACAGACGCACAAAAACGCGCGTGGCAAGCCGAAAAAGATGCACAAGTTGCGGCTTTTGAACAAGCACAAATTGGACATAGTTGTGGCTCTGTCGATGAAGCCGCAAGACGTGTTCTTGCCGATTATGGTTTCAGTCCTGATTATGATTTACCTGGGCTGCCTCATCGTACCGGTCACGGTTGTGGACTCGATATTCACGAATGGCCTTATTTGGTGAGAAATAACCCTAAACCACTGAGTGCCGGTATGGTATTTAGTAATGAGCCGATGCTTGTTATTGAGCATCAATTTGGCGTGCGTTTAGAGGACCACTTTTATATTTCTGAAGCGGGCCCCGTTTGGTTTACTGAGCCAGCGCATAGCGTCGACGATCCCTTTGGCTTAAACGCTTAAGCTGTTAAGGCTGAGTCGCTCCTCAGCCTTAACTTAAAAATAAATTAAATTTATCATTAAACGAGCTTTTTCACCGCACGCTTTACACCACTTGTCTTATATACATTTACTTTTCGCGAAATGATAACTAAAACATCGGCAATGAAACTTTTAGAAAAAGGCATCTTATGAAACTCTCTTTTTTAGCTGCAAGCTTAACACTGGGTGTAACCGCCCTTTCAACTCATGCAGAAACAATTAATTTCACCAATAAATTCACGGCACAAGCTGATTCATTGGTTGTCTTTGCCTCTGAAGATCAGCAGAGCACTCAATTTAAAGAGTTTGATGCATTAACTAAGGGTCAACTTAGTAAAGCGATCGCCGCCAATAAATTCGAAGGTAAGTTTGGCCAAAAAGTCGAGATTATCGCGCCTGCGAATTTAGACTACCAGCGCGTGGTCATTGTTGGTTTAGGCCAACAAACAAAACTTGATACTGCTGCAGTCACACGTTTAGGCGGGCAACTGTCAGCCAAGCTTAATCAAGATACAATCGAAACAATTCACATTGCGGCGGATAACTTAACCACGGCCAGCAATACTTCGTTTGGCGCTCAATTAGCTCACGGTATCAACTTACGTGCCTACAAGTTTGAACAGTATCACAGCAAAAAACGAACTCTGAAAACGTACGCAATCGATACTGAAACGGCTGATATCGATAAATCAGCTTACCAAAAGCTGGTTAATTTAGAAAAAGCGGTGTTTTTTGCCCGTGATTTAACTAATGAAACCGCTTCCGCAATGACACCAGCCATGTTTGCTAAAGAAGCGATGAAACTCAAAAAGCTGGGGGTCGAAGTAAAAGTACTGGAACCTAAGCAGCTCAAAAAATTAGGTATGGGTGCACTTGAAGCAGTCGGACGTGGAAGTAAAGAAGGTTCACGCTTAATCATTGCTCATTACAAAGGAAGCGATGATGCACCTATCGCATTAGTCGGTAAAGGTATCACTTTTGATTCTGGTGGCTACAGCTTGAAAACCGGAGCATCTATTGCCCGTATGAAGTCTGATATGGCAGGTGCTGCAGCGGTTCTTGCAACGGTAAAAGCATTAGCGCTGAATAAAAGTGATAAAAACGTAGTGGCCGTGATGGGAATGGCGGCAAACATGGTCTCTGAGCATTCTATTGCGCCAGGCGATGTTGTCACAACAGCTGAAGGCTTAACAGTTGAAGTCGTTAATACTGATGCTGAAGGTCGTTTAGTGCTAAGCGATGCTATGTGGTATGCCCGTGAATACTTCAAGCCAGCAATTATGGTCGATGTAGCTACATTAACAGGTTCAAAAGTCCGTGCATTAGGCAATGAGTATGCTGCTATTTTTTCTGAAGATGATCAGCTTGTAGAGCAACTCACTTATGCCGGTAAACAAGTCAATGAAAATCTATGGCGTTTACCATTAGGTTACAAAGACGCGTTAAAAACGGATATTGCAGATCTGAAAAACATCGGTTCGTATGGTCCTGGTGCTACGACAGCGGCCTCATTCTTACAACACTTTAGCGGTGATGTGCGTTGGGTTCATTTAGATATTGCTGGTAATGCACTGGCGAGCAAAGCCAAAGACGAAGTCCCAACTGGCGGTACTGGTTTTGGCGTGCGCTTATTGAATGAATGGATTGAATCTAAAGCAAAATAGATTGGTTTAGATTATTAACCGCGTTTAAAGGCAGCTTTAAGCGCGGTTAATTGACCGTGATCCATCTCTTTGTGGCATGCAAAATACAAATCACTTTTTACTGCTTCTATTCTGAAAATAGGCTGTAATTTTAGTAAGCTGGTATCAACAGTCTTTCGAAAATTAAACTGCTCTTCATTTAACACCAGTAGTTCGACTATATCCTTACGAGTATCAATCAGATCGTAAATTTTATCGAAATTATCAATCACAATGAGGTTCGATAACTCAGAAAAACCTTCATCCTTTAAATAGTGATGACTAAAGTTGTCACGCACAACGGCGATTTTGTATGCTTTTGCTTGCTCAATAGAATTAAGCGCAATATCACTGCCTTCAAGAGCATAAAACGAGGCATTAAACCCATGCAGTTTTGCCACCCATGCAAATTTATCTTCTCTTGCCGCGATGCGAGCCAGAGAAAAAACACAGGTATTGCGAACTCGCAATGCAGCATTGTAAGCCACTGACCACGGATATACCGTCAAGGTATAATCTATATTTGCAGATTGTAATGCTTGCTCCACTTTTTTGGTTGATAAGCCTATTAGCTGACCTTCAGAGTTTAGATATTGAAAGTTTGGAAAAATTTCTGTCACGATATTAATCTTGGCAAAGGTGGAGGAGCTAAATAACAGCGATAACACGCAATAAAAGAAAATTTTCATAACTGTGGATTTTAATGAATCATTATCCTCAGCATAGTTTAAAAAGAATGCTTTTCATATTAATTGTTACAAAACAATAACAACGATTCACTGCTTGCTTATTTTCATTCATACTAGCCAACTAATTGAGTTCTCCAATGGTTAATTTATGCTTATTCAAGGTCGTTGTTTATGTGGTGCTATTGCTGTTGAAATTAACGGTGACATATCAGATATCATTCACTGTCATTGTTCTTTATGCCGCAAATCAAGTGGCACGGCATACGCTACAAATGGTTTTATTAATAGCAGCGAGTTTTCTATCACTCAAGGTCAGGCTTTACTGAGTTCATATGAAGTAAAACCTGGCAAAGAGCGCCATTTTTGCTCTCGTTGCGGCTCGCCAATTTACAGCTCTAACCGTGAAAACCCGCAAAAGCTGCGCATCAGATTAGGCTTGATTGATACCCCTATCGAAGCGCGTCCTCTATCTCACAATTTTGTCAGTTCAAAAGCAACTTGGGACAACTTAGACGATACGTTACCCCGTTATGATGGCTTTGAACCTAGTAGAGAAAAATAACAAAGCCAACTAAGGGCGTTTCTCTCTTTCATTTTGAGTATTAATTTTATAAAGTGCCGCCATTCACATTCAGAACTGTCAGCGATGAAAATCAGTAAACGAATTAAGTGTATTGAACAACATATTCAAGACCATTATCAACACATATGGGATTGCTGCTGTGATCATGGCTTTTTAGGCGGATTATTACTCGAAACAAAACGCGCACCTCATATTCACTTTGTGGATATTGTGCCCAGTATTATGATCCAGCTCGAACGCCAACTCGAACAGTTCTTTCCTCTCAACACTCCTAGTGGTACATCTTGGCATGTTCACTGCCAAGATGTCGCAAGCATCGACCTTCAAGCGTTTAAACATGACGCGCATTTAGTTGTGATTGCAGGTGTTGGCGGGGAGTTAACGGCACATTTAGTCAAACATATCAGCCATGCTCACCCAGAGATTAATCTTGAGTTTTTACTTTGCCCAGTTAACCACTCTTATAAGCTCAGACACACTTTGATAAATGCTCGCCTTGGCCTAAAGAGCGAATTGTTAATCGAAGAAAAACAACGTTTTTATGAAGTCATTCACGTCAGTTCGTGTTCTGCAAAGCCCATCAGCCCTGTGGGTGATGGGCTGTGGCAATCAAACGAGGCTGCGCAGCACCACTACCTCACTAAACTCCTTAAACACTATAAAAAAAGTAGCCAGCAAAGCTCATTAGATAATGATGCTTATCTTGCGTATCAATCGCTCTATCATCAGCTTAACAACGCCCTTTAGCGATGTACTCATTTCATTTATACTGGCCACATTGTTGATTATTATTGAAACTATGCAATTACTTAAACAAACCCGCCATCCTGATGCGATTTCTTGCCCCGCATCAACAGTGCTGCGCACCGCTACCCGCGCGATTGTAATGCGAGGTGAGGACATATTACTTCTTTACACAAAACGGTATGACGATTATTCACTCCCAGGTGGAGGCGTGAACGAAGGCGAATCGCTATCTGATGGTCTAAAACGAGAACTGGCCGAAGAAACAGGCGCATCCGACATTGAGATATTAGAAGAATTTGGCTTATACCGTGAATGGCGACCTTGGCATAAAGCCCCCTACAAAACGGTGCAAATGGACTCTTATTGTTATGTGTGTCGCATTGCAGAGACCTTAGCAGAAGCGCAATTTGAGGCGCACGAAATTAATAATGGAATGAAAGCGTTATGGATTAACATTCACCATGCTATCGCTCACAATCATCACATTATCCAACACAGTGACCGTAAAGGACTCTCCATAGAACGCGAAACTTATTTGTTAGAGCTTATCGCTTCGCAGTTATTAAAAACAGGATCAGCATGAGTAAGAAATTTTATGTGGTGTGGCAAGGCATAAAACCAGGGATTTATCAAAACTGGGCCGATGCAAAGCAGCAAATTGATGGGCAAAAAAACGCTCAGTTTATGGGTTTCACGTCTGAGCAAGAAGCCAAAAAAGCATTCAGCGCACCTTATAGTCACGCGCTCAAAGCCCGTAGCAAAACCGCCCCGACAACGAAGAAATCACCTGCCCATGTCGACAAAGCAAAGTCTGCACACCCGATCCACATTTACAGTGATGGCGCATGCTCGCCAAACCCTGGTAAATCTGGAACAGGCATTGCTATCTACCAACAAGGAACACTGACTGATTTATGGTATGGGTTATACAATGCCAATGGCACAAATAATACCGCTGAGTTATTAGGTCTCTTGATGGCTTTTCGTATGGCTGAAAATTTTATCAGTCGAGGTTTGACTGTAGATGTACTGTCTGACTCTAAATATTCCATTGATTGTATTACAAAATGGGCCGCTGGTTGGCAAAAAAAAGGCTGGACTCGCGGTAAAGGAGAAGAAATTAAAAACCTGCCTCTGATTCAAGAATGCTTTGCGCTTTACCTAACACTTAAAGATAAAATCAGTGTCAGTTATGTCAAAGGCCATGCCAATATCGAAGGCAATGAACTCGCTGATAGAATGGCTGTTTATGCAAGAAATCAAAAACAAGTCGAATTAATTCCCTATAAAGCAAGTTTAGATATTCAAACAATCCTTGCGATGCCTTCTGGTTAACATAATTAATTCAACAACTTACTTAAATTTAACATCTCTTTAGTTCAAATTTAAGTAAAAATCAAGGCTCCACAGGCACAAAATATAGACTATTTCATCGATTTCTTTATAATTGTTTCAGATTTAACAACGAAAGCGATGGCCTAAATGGAATTTTCAAGCGAAGAACTTGCTTTTTTTAAACATGTTTTTCGAGATAATGACCCCCAGTCAAATCTCGAAAATCATAAACTCACCGTGCAAACTCACGTACCCAATAACTTGTCTGCCATTTTAGAAAATGCCAAGCTCAGCTTGCTAGCTGAGATCAGTCATTATCAGTTATGGTTTCCGTTATCACTGCAAGTAGATGAATTTGGAGAGTTTAAAACCAAGCTAGGCACGCCTGAAGTCATTGATGTCAATGGAATTGAACGTAGCTGGCGTATTGATGCCCCAGAAAATGTCACCATCTTTGATGAACATAACCAACAAAAATATGACGTGCTTTCACTTTCAAGTACCGGTGTCACCCTAAGGCCACAAGATACAACGTATTTACAGCAATCCTTAGATAAGCAATCGCTGCACATTAATTTGCCCGACCTCGGCTCGGTGAAGCTAAAACTTGAACCCGTCAGAAGTCAAGACAACACAATCAGTGCTCGTTTCCAACAACTTGATGCTGGCCGTGAGCGCTTACGAAAGTTTCTTTTCAATGTACACCGTAGCCGTTATTCGCATTTGTATCATGACTTAAAATAACGCATCGCTGTTATATAGCCACTTCGCAGTAATTGGGGTAGACTCTGCGGCCAACCAAAAAGGGCTAAATATGATCGAACAATTACGTACCCACTTAGAGCAGCTTGGTGAACCTTTCGTCGAAAAAAATGCTGCATTTAAAATTAAAGTCATTCCCGTTTTTTGTGCGATATCAATCAAAAAAGATCATAAAAATGAGGGGAAACTCACTTTTTATTCGAATCAATTAGTCGAAATTTTACTTATCTGCCTGTTTTTACTATTTGGCTTGGCCATTTTCAATCCCCAAGAAGGCTTAACTCAAGGCCCGATTCAGTTAGCTATTTCTGCGCTGATGAGCCTAAATTTACTCATTAAACAAATCGCCATTGAGTCACTGAAAACTCGCCTTTTTCATTGCCACATAATGAATAATCAAGTCGTTGAAAACGAAAAAAAATCAGCAGAAATACACTAAATTAGTTATAGTGACGTTCAGTAAATGATCAATCAGCTAGCGACCATGATAAAGCCAGTAAACGCGCCAGAAAATTATATTCCATTGACGAAAGTAGACATAAAATCCCTTTGCCAAGAGTCCTTGCCCGCTGAATGTCATGCTGAATTCTCTGCATTTTGCTTGCTGTTAGAACACACCCTTCACTACGAACACTATCAATTACTCAATACACTGAAAGAAAATTATGCGCCTTTTGATCCAAACAAGGACACCCTCGATTTACAGCAATTAACTGATGAACAACGAGATGTGGCGCAAACACATTTCAATCATGCGTTTACCCAAGTGTTAAATAAAGCCAATTTTGAACAAATCACCGCGGATGACTTAACACAAGCTCTCAATGAAGAAAGCTTGTTTAAAGTCCGCCTAGAAGTCAATTTTGACGACTTTGCGCATATGGTTTTTTACCGTCGTGGTGAGCAACAAAAAACAGAAACCATCCGCTCATGGTGGGGATTGCGTAAACAAACAATCCAATTTACTAATTATGATCGGGTTGCTGTTTATATTCAGTTTAAAGATGCAGCCTATTTTGCCAAAACCAAACGCACATTACTTGGCTTTGAACCGGGTGCCACGATTATCAAATTATTTCAAAATGTGCCAAAAGCTGATTTAGAAATGCTGTTTCCTAACTCTCAAGTAAGAATGCGCCCCATTGATAAGCTGGTCATTGGTGGTTCAGCTATTATTGGTGGAGCCGTTGTATTAATTACTAAATTGGGCGCATCGTTATTATTACTGTTTGCGTTGTTTTCGTATTGGTTTGGTTTATCTGATCAGCCGGTCACTTTGAACCAACAACAATTAATCGCTCTTGGGATAGGCTGTGCTATTTTTGGCAGTTTTATTTTTAAAGAGTGGAGCAAGTTTAAAAACCGTAAAATTAAATTTATGAAAGCGCTTGCTGATAATTTATACGTAAAAAACTTAGATAATAACGCTGGTGTTTTTCATCATTTACTTGATAACGCACAAGATGAAGAATTTAAAGAAGCACTCCTTGCATATTCTGTGCTTGTAAAAGCGAATAGAAGCATGACCGCACAAGAAATTGATCAATCTATTGAAGATTGGCTCAAACAAAAGACCGGCGTAGATATTGACTTTGAAATTGATGATGCACTTCACAAACTCACCCGCTTATCATTAGTTATTCAACAATCCGAGCATTTTTATGCCCATCCACTCAGTGAGGCTAATCGTATTCTCGATACACAATGGGATAAGGTATTTGAATTTTAGTGATGGGATCCGTTACTATGCACTTTTAAGTCAACATTCCCCTACGCATGACTGAACCTCATACCAAGCAAAAAATCACTATTTTTGATGTTGCCCATGAAGCAGGTGTATCTAAATCCACCGTGTCATTGGTGTTAACTGACAGCGACAAAACATCCGATAAAACTAAACACAAAGTGCTCGCTGCCATTGATAAACTAGGGTATGTCTATAATCGTGATGCTGCCTCTTTACGCAGCAAACGCTCGAAAATTGTCGGGGTGTTAATCAACGATTTAACCAACCCCTACTCCGCTCAACTTGCTGTCGGTTTAGAGCGACACCTTCATCAACTAGGCATGTTACCTATGCTGATTAATAGTGATGAAAACTATCAGCGTCAAAAAGACACCGTGCGTACGTTACGTGAGTATAACGTCGCAGCCATAATTATGTGCCCAGCCCCTGGCACAGAAACCAACTGGGTTGATCAGTTAATTAGCTCCGGCTTACCTGTCATCAATATTATGCGAGAAGTGCCCTATTCAAATGCTCCAACTGTATTACCAGATAATCAAAAAGGCAGCCACCAAGCGACCAACCATCTGATTAATCAAGGGCTTAAAAATATTGCGTTTTTAGGTGGGACTGAAGATATTTCAGACTTTCATGAGCGACTCAATGGGTTTCATACCGCGATTAAACAAGCCAATATCGACGCAGGTCAATGCCCAGTGATTCAAGCACCCACGAATCGCCAAGGTGGCCGTGAAGGGATGAATCGTTTACTTGAGCACCATCCTCAATTACAAGGCGTTGTCTGTTTTAGCGATGTGATTGCGTACGGTGCCATTGAGAGCCTAAAAACCAGCCAGATCAGTGTCGGCGATCAAATTAAAATTATTGGCTTTGATGATTTGGCTGACTCAAGCTTAATGAGCCCAGCACTGACCACAGTTCGTATCGATGCAGACGAAATTGGTAAGCGTACTTGCCAAGTTTTATCCGAAATTTTACAAGGCACTCAACCTCCTGTTCGCACTTTAGTCGATGTGAACTTGAAAGTACGTGCCTCAGGTTAACCTCTCTCAATTAATGAATGAATCAATTACCATGAAAAAAGTGCTTGTCATTGGCTATGTGTGGCCTGAACCTAATTCGTCCGCTGCCGGATACCATATGATGTCCTTGCTGAAATTATTCAGACAGCAAAACTGGCAGGTCGAATTTGCCTCACCAGCCCAAACAACCGAGCATATGGTGAACCTTGCTGACGAAGGCATTACTCAACAAACCATTAGCCTCAACTGTGATAGTTTCAATGACTATATTACGGCATTCAATCCAGATATCGTGATGTTCGATCGTTTTATGATGGAAGAACAGTTTGGTTGGCGAGTCGACAAATATTGCCCTCATGCCATTAAAATTTTAGATACTGAAGATTTGCAGTGCTTGCGCGATGCTCGCCTTCAAGCGCATAAACAACAACGCCCATTTACTCCGGCTGATTTACATAGTGATCTCGCTAAGCGCGAAATAGCCGCGATTTTACGTTGTGATCTGTCCTTAATCATCTCAAGTTTTGAAATGCAATTACTAAACGATGTGTTTCATATTAATCCGCAACTTTTACACCATTTACCTTTTATGGTCAGCGCAGACAAAGTGCCTTCTAACACTCTTGAATTTGAACAAAGACAGCACTTTATGACCATTGGTAACTTTCGCCATGCGCCAAATTGGGATGCAGTGCTCTATTTACAGCAAATTTGGCCACTGATAAAAAAACAATTACCCCATGCTGAGCTGCATATTTATGGCTCTTACCCGCCCCCCAAAGCAACCGCGCTGCATAATCCCAAAACAGGATTTCTGATTAAAGGATGGGCCGAAAACGCCTATCAAGTGATGGAACAAGCCAAAGTGTGCCTTGCTCCGATTCGATTTGGTGCAGGTATCAAAGGTAAATTACTCGATGCAATGATAATGGGCACCCCAAGTGTGACCACCTCTATCGGAGCAGAGGGCATGCACAGTCAATTACCTTGGGGTGGCGCAATTGCAGACGAGCTCAGCCACTTTGCTGATGCCGCGGTATCTTTATATCAAGATGCTGACCTTTGGCACAAAGCCCAGCAACAGAGCAAGCAGATACTCAATACATTTTATCAAGCTGATGTTCTTGGGCCCAACCTTATCCAGCGCATTGAACAACTTAATGCCAATATGGCGGCGCATCGCCATGAAAATTTTCTCGGTGCTATGCTCAAACATCATACGATGGCGAGCACAAAGTATATGTCTCAGTGGATAACTGAAAAAAATAAGAAAGTCATCAATTAAATATTAAAATTAGTTAAATAAACATGGACAGCAGAATTAATCACACTACAATCCGCTGCGTGAATTGTTCTGCCGTTTATTTAAGCCTTAATGGCTATTTTAAGTAGCGGAGCACTTAATTTAGACTTTATTACTTCGACTGGGAACCGTGTTGAAAACTGCGACATTTACCGAAAAAAGAAAATTCATAGTTAAACTAGGCAAAATGCTCCATAAATATGGTACGCCTGCCTACCGTCTTGAAGCGCACCTCACTGATGTGACGACTTTTTTAGGTCTTAAAGCGTCATTCATTATCATCCCAACTGCACTGACGTTTGTCATTTGGACAGATGGACATGAAGATGAATACACCCATGCTGCACGCGTCAATCCTGGCGACCTCGATTTAGGATCTTTATCACGCACTGATGAGTTAGTTGATCAATTATCCAAAGGCTTGCTGACGCTTAAAGAAGCCGATCAGCGCCTTGATGAAATTGACCAGATGCCCAATCCCCATAATAAAGTAACTATTGGTGTGGCTTTTAGTATGTCATCGGGTGCATTTGCCATGTTAATGGGCACCAGCTGGAACGATGTATTCTGGTCTGCATTAATAGGCATTTTGGTGTATCTGTTTGTAGTGTGGTCTGCTCGCTCTAAACGGGTCGCGCATATGCTTGAGCCCCTTGTCGCAATTGTGTCTGCGTTTGTCGCCTGTACGGTTGCAGCCTATATCGATCCGGCAATTAATATTCGGCTCGTAGTGTTATCTTCGATTATTGTATTTATACCGGGTTTAGCGCTGACGCTAGGTCTGGCTGAATTATCTGCACGCCATTTGGTGTCAGGTACAGCCCGAGTCATGGATGCGCTCATGTTGCTATTTAAGCTCTATTTTGGTGCTTTTTTAGGGGTTGCATTCGGCTTAGCGGCATTCGGTGAAGTCGAGTTTATAAAACCTGAGCCTATCCCAAAATGGACTGCGTGGCTCGCAATTGCAATATTATGTTCGAGTCTAATTGTCATTTTTAGAACCAAAGCCAAACATATAGTATGGTCAATCGCAGCCGGTTTTATTGCATACGGCGCAAGTTTATGGGGCGCCATTTACTTTGATTATGCATTAGGTGTATTTGTAGGTGCATTTGCGGTTGGTGTTTATAGCAACTTATTTACTCGCATTGCCAATGCGCCTGCGGTTATTGTGGCTATGCAGGGATTAATTGTACTGGTACCGGGTAGTAAAATTTATATTGGCTTAAATTCTTTGATTTCAGGGCAAAACTTTGTCAGTGCCGATCATATTGGCCAACAAACCTTTTTGATTCTGATGTCGCTAATTGCAGGCCTCATTTTTGCCAACGTGGCACTGCCACCTAAGAAAATCCTTTAAAACCACCGCCCTCTTACTTCAGGTTAGAGGGCGAGCACTTCTCACTTTCTCAAGTCGCTGATAAATTTTCGGTTATAGCTAAATTTAATCGAAAATACACATTCGAAACATTCCTTTTTTTTCGTTGTCGACTAGCCTTATGAAGAAGCCATTTATATGGTTAATTTTTTAAAGGCTGATCTATGCATACGACCCTACAACGACCTTTTTTTGCTTTTTTCGCTTTGTCGTTTCTGCTGCTCCCATTACTTCTTTGGGCAGATCAACCTGCTCAACCATCAAGAAATACGCTCTTACAGCATGCTAATCTGTTATTAAAACAAAAAAAATTCTCAGAACTTTATGCTTATCTTCTTCCTTATGAATTAAATTATGCTGGCAATGAACACTATGATTATTTACTGGGTCTAGCGGCATTAGAATCAGATAAAGCCAATATTGCAGTGCAAATATTGCAACGAGCTATCGATATGGATGCCATGTTTTCTGGTGCTAGAATGGCATTAGCGAGGGCCTATTACAGCACTGGCAATTATGAACGCGCCCGTCATCATTTTGAGCTTTTACTGTTACAAAACCCACCAGCACAAGCACAAACTGTGATTCAACAATATTTGATGAATATTAATCTTCAAGCGAAAAAATATACTCCTCATTTTTATACGTTTATCGAAGGGACGCTGGGATATGACACCAACGCGAATGCATCTACTGAGCAAGATTTATTTTATGGATTCAAATTAGACGATAAAAACATCGAAACAGCGTCAAGCTATGCATCCTTTAATGCCGGCTCCTATTATTCACACCCTATCACCGCACAATCTCGATTTGCAGCATCGGCAAACGCAGGGCACCGCGCCAATCCTTCCGCTTCTTATGTTGATTTAACTTACTTAAGTATTGATGGACAATTTCATCACAAATTCGAACCTTTTTCTGTTTATGGTTTTTTAAGAAGCTCTGCCACCTTAATTGACAATGATTTTAATCAACAAACCCTTGAGTTACACAGTGGAATAGACTTCGCTGCCAGCTCAGCAGTTAACTTTAATCTCCATTTAAGTGTCGCGGAGCAACAATTTACGGATGAGTTAAGTGTCCAAGATGCCATGAGTTATGCCATTTGGCTAACTTCAACTAAAACAACCAAAAGTAATTCACTTGTTGGATTTTCAATCGGAATGGCTACCGATGACACCACTCAAACAGATAGTCCTTATTCAAATAATAAAGTAAGTGCACGCTTGTTTTATCGGATCCCAGTATCTAACGCACTCAGAGCGAATCTCGAATTGGCTTCTTATCACACCGATTATGATACAGAGCCCGGTTTTTTTGGCGAAGTCCGAAAAGATAAACGCAATCGCGGCTCAGCAGCCCTGACTTGGCTAAACTTTATTGGTGAGCAGTGGCAAATGACAGCTCGATTGTCAGTCACCGATCATCAATCAAGCGTTTCTTTGTATGAATTTAAACGAGCTGAATTGGGTATTTCTGTTCGCAAAACATTTGAGTAAGGATTTTTTATGAATAAGATTGCCTTCTTCCTTTGCATCGTCTGTTTTAGTTGTGTTAATTCAGTCAGTGCCAATGCGGGTAAAGTACTCTTCGCAATTGGGGATGTGCAGATTAAAAATGCCCAAACAATCAAAGTCAGCAAAGGGGATAATGTAAACGAAGGTGACACCATTATCACCGGAGATAAATCTCGCGCTCAGCTGCTGATGTCTGATGGTGCGAGAGTGTCAATCAGAGCCAACTCACAGTTAACCATTAGTCAGTACCAATACTCTGCACAAGGGCAAAGCCAAGTATCAACAACTCAAGCCAAAAGCAGCATGAGTTTATTAAAAGGTGGTTTTAGAACCATCACAGGGGCTGTCGCATCTGGACCTGATAAATCCGGTTACGAAGTAAAAACGGCCGTTGCCACAATTGGGATACGCGGCACTGATTACACCATTCTTTATTGTGATGATGACTGCTTATCACTGGATCAAAAAAATAATCAGCCAATAAAAAATGGCTTGTATGCCGGGGTGAGTAAAGGCGCTATAGTCCTCAATAATTCTGCAGGACAACTACTTCTTAACCCTAGCGAATCGGGTTTTGTGCAAACGAGTTTTGTCGCACCAGTTAAATTGTTAGGCCCTCCAAGTAGTTTATTTGGAGAAACAACCGCCACTCAAAAATCCCAAGACGAAGAAGAGGCCGAAGCAGACGCATCTGATGAGGTGTCTACAGAGGATATAATTGTCACTGAAATAGCCTCTGTTTCTAATGAAGTACAAATATCGGCTCCTATTAGCAAACCTAGCAGCGCAGCAGAAACAGATACGACCAATAACCCTACAACAAATACAAACGATATCGTTATTACCAAAGTCATAAAGGACGATAATGGCGATGATGTTGCGATAGACGGTGGCGAAGCGCCAGAAATTGTCGCTTCCAGCCAAACGGTTATCGCCACTTCTAATCTCTTAGCAAACGAAGCGATTGCCCAACCGATCAATGATGCTAAAGACAATCAATTTGATAATAACGGTAATTTAACTCAATTTAGTACTTTGTTATCAGAGCAAGTCGCTCAATTATCAATAGGGACAGCCTCACAAAAAAACGTAGGTTACGATGCAGTCTCCGGCTTTCGCTGGGGTCGATGGAGCAATGGCACTGCCACTATTAACGGAGCTAATTTAAATTTAACACAGCAAAGCATTCATTGGCTCAGCAATGAATCTTTTGACCCTAGTATTGCTTTAACTAAAACAGGCCAAGTTAGCTATAGTTTAATTGGTAACACAGATCCGACTAACAACCATGGCGATCGCGGGATTTTAGGCAATGCTACATTTTCTGCTAATTTCACCAATCAAACAGTGAGCAACGAATTATTGATTGGGATTAGAGGCTTAGTTTGGCGAGCGGTTGGTCAAGGTTCGATTAGTAATGGGTTTAATGCCTTTAGTGGCACTTATGACCAAGTGGTAATTGATGCTGTTAGTGGCGGGAGTGGGCAATTTAGTGGTTTTTTTAGTTCTAGCAAAACAACCGATAACTTGCCAACCGCTGCCGGACTTGTCTATAGCATCATGAATCCATCGGCTGAGGACATTGTATCTGGCACAGTGGTGTTCTCTAATCCGCAGTTTAAAAATAGGTAATATCAAATGTGGTATCACACCTTAACAAAAACGCGTCACTTCAGTTATCTTACCGTCATTTTTGCCTGTCTAACCGGATGTGGTGGACAGAGCGAGTCGCAAAATCAATTACCTATTCAGCACGTAGAACCAACGTCTATTACTGTAGTAGGAAGCGCTGCTAAAGGTGCCCTCATTAATGCAAGTATTAAAGTGTACGCCCTCGATGAAGGTGGCAATATCAGTGATCCTACCCCCGTTTTTGAAACAACCACCAATGAATTGGGTGAATTTACCCTTGCTATCCCTGTCAGTAATCAGCCCCGCTTAATCAAGTCCTTTGGTGGGAGCTATATTGATGAAGCCGATCAAGAGCCTGATATATCACTCAAACGAAAAATCACCTTCACACCAGAGCAAGGGCTATCTTCGGTATTGCTGCCCAACCAAACATCAGTCGCAATTACAATCGCCTCAACTGCGTTAATCGCCAAAACAAAAATAGAAAGTACCAGTAATAATTTTTTTGAGACCTTAAGACTGAATCAAACAAATGCTGCAAATGCTTTTGGATTTAATATCATAGATACCGTCCCAGCTGATACCCTTACGCCTTCAACCACTGCAACAGTCACACAAATGCAATACGCATTAGTGCTCGGTGGGCTGGCAAACCTAGCCAATCGGTTTGCTTTAGAGCTAGGTTTTTCAGAGCCCAATTTCTCTATTATTGAAGCGATTATCCATGATTTTTCGGATGGTATTGTCGATGGTCAGTATCAAGGAGTGCCATTAGAGTATTTAAACAAATATGGTGAACAGCAAGCACTGCCACAAGATATCAGCTTAAATGAGCAAATAAACCGCTTTCAAAACAATAACAGCAACAACTTCTCGCAAACTCCCTCAATCACTATTAATGAACAGTTGCTTCAACAACCACAAATAACAAATTACCCCCCTGTGGTGAGCGTCAATCAAGATCTAGAAGTCGAAGGCCTCAAAAGTGCCACTCTTGTCGCTACTGTATCAGATCAAGATGGGACAGTTGATGCAATTAACTGGAGTCAAACCTCTGGGCCTACGCTTTTATTCGCTGGCAATAATACTGAACAACTCACCATCACTGCTCCTGATGTACTAACTAACTCCAAGGCAACGTTACGTGTCAGTGTTGTGGATGACAAAGGTGCGATATCATCCGAGAGTATTGAGGTATCGATAATTGCTCGTAACCGCGCGCCGAGTATTTCACTACCTGATAGCTTTGAAATAACAGAACAAACATCGACGACCATTACAGCCACAATCACCGATAACGATGGCACCATTTCAAACATTCAATGGCAACAAACTGCAGGGCCAAATGTTGAATTACAAGGTGTAGACTCCGCCACAATTCGCTTTACATCACCCATAGTGACCACCAATACACCCATGAGTTTTGATGTAACGGCAACCGATGATGACGGCGATTCAACCACACAAAGTATCACAATAACAGTGACCCCTTTGAATATTCCTCCCAATGTGTCAGCAGGCTCACCTCAGGTTATTTTTTCTGAACAATCTACGACTCTTACGGGCGAGAGTTCTGATAGTGATGGCTCTATTGTCTCAACAATATGGCAGCAAACGAGTGGCCCTGCGGCTGCAATTATTTCTCCATCGTCTTTAAGTACACAAATTATTGCCCCAACAGTGACTGCTATCTCTGATTTAACCTTTAATTTGCAAGTCACCGATAATGAAGGCGCTTCTAGTAGCGCAGATGTCTCAATCATAGTCAAACCCATCATTCCACCGAATGTGTTTGCTGGTGAGGATCAAGTGGTTGAATCTAACGCATCAGTCAGCTTACAAGGTGTAGCCTCTGATGCAGATGGGCAAATCGTATCCGTATCTTGGATTCAAACTGGCGGTGTATCTGTCTCTTTATCGGCCACTGACTCACTTGCCACAAGCTTTATCGCGCCGATTGTTACTGCTAACCAACTGCTGACATTTAATTTAACGGTGACTGATGATATCGGAGCCACAGCTGTTGACTCAGTCAACATCACCGTCGAACCACCAAATCTCGAACCGCAAGTCAGCGCTGGCAGTGATCAAGTGATCCATTCAGGTTTGTCAGTCACCTTATCCGGTGATGCAACCGATCAAGATGGCACCATCGCCGCTGTGCAGTGGACGCAAAACACGGGCCCGACGGTGGTGCTTTCAAGCCCGACCGAAACAACGACAAGTTTTACCGCTCCCATCGTCAGTGCTAATCAGCAATTGAGCTTTACCCTCACTGCGACCGATGATGACGGCGCAAGCAAATCAGCCAATGTCAGCGTGACCGTCGAACCACCTAATAAGGCACCGAGCATCATTTTGGATAGTTTTCAGAGTGTAAATGCAAATCAAAGTGCGAGTTTATCAGCAACAGTAACGGATACTGATGGTAAAATCAGCAGCTACCTCTGGCGTCAAACATCAGGGACATCAGTCTCCTTAAGTGGAGAAACCACACCAAACGCAAGCTTTACAGCACCCAATGTGAGCCAAGATACATCCTTAACTTTTGAGTTATCAGCCACTGATGATGATGGCTTAACTTCAACAGCCTCAACCACTGTTAATGTGGTGGCACAAAATACCCCACCAACGGTCAATGCAGGCCCAGATCAAGCTATTCATGGCGGACGTGTGATTAGTTTAGTTGGCTCGGCCACAGATGATGGTGCAATTAGTTCGTATGAGTGGTCTCAACTTTCAGGCAACATTAGCGTGACATTTTCATCTCCTACCAGTGCAATTACCACTATCAATTCTGCATCTGTAGAATCGAATGAAGTCATAGTGTTACAACTAAAAGCAACGGATAATTTAGGGTTAATTGGCACTGACACAGTTAGCATCACGATTTTACCACCCAATTTAAACCCAATAGCGAATGCTGGGTTTGATACCACTGCGATTGGCAATCAAATCATCACTTTGTCTGGCACGGCTTCGGATACAGATGGCACAATCGCAAGTACAGTGTGGACTCAAGCGGCAGGTACGAGCGCTACGATCAGTAATATCAACGCATTATCAACTCAAGTCACTATTCCTAGTAATAGCTCAGGAGAAGTATTAACGTTTAAATTAAGAGTGACTGACGATGATGGGGCCACGGCAGATTCATCCGTTGATGTGATTGTTTACTCACCAATTCTAGCTTGGCAATTTAACGCCACTCAAGCAATTCATTCTTCACCTGCAATAGATAATAACGGCAACATCATTTTTGGTAATGATGGCAGCCAAATCTATTCAATTGCCCCTGCAGGTACAACCAATTGGACTTACACAGCCGGTGGAGCTATTAAAGGCTCTGTAATGCTAGATGATACAGATAATATTTATGTCGGATCTGGAGATGGCTCTGTTTATAAACTCTCATCTGCAGGTGAAAAAGTTTGGAGCTTTGCAACCTCTGACCCAGTGAATAACCCCGTGACGCTTGTTAATAGTAATGAAGTGTATGTGTCTTCGAGCAGCAATACATACGTCATATTGACTGACGAAAGCGGCACACCTGATCAGCTTGGTGATCTCAGTTATTCAAACACACTTTCTGCTGGCATCACTGCATTACCGGGTGTGGTTGATGCTAACGCACAGCTTCTTTATCCAGCAAGTGATCAGGTAATAAATAAAATTGAATTATCGAGTACACCCATTGTTACCTCAACATTTATGACCCCTAGCGCAACCATTTTGTCTGGGCTTTCATTATTAGATGAAGGCTCTGCAGGCTATTTCATCGACAGTACCGGGGTGGTGACCTATTTTGAAGATAGCGATGGACTTATCACCCAAACAATGCAAATTCCCTTATCAGATACTAGCAGCGCCCCTATCGTAATCGGCTTTGATAACGATATCTATTTTGGTACTCAAAATGGTTACTTTTATAATTATACCCTCAATAACGCCGGTAATAGCTCAAATTGGCAAAGCAATCTTGGCAGTGCCATAACCAGTTCCGCCTTGCTATTGAGTGATGGTGAAGTGGTCAACTCAGTGATTGTTGGGGCTGAAGATGGCTACTTGTATAGCTTAAACGCACAATCAGGTAATGTTCAGTGGAAATTTAAAACGGGTGATGCCATTAAGTCTGCGCCTGTATTTTATAACAATACACTGTATATCACCTCTACAGATGGTCAGTTATATGCTATTTCACTAACGGGTCACTCTTTGGCCACAAGCCCTTGGCCCATGTACCGCCGCGACCCCAAACATCAAGCTAATATCAATATCGGTGTTCAAGCAGGAATGAACTAAGTGACAGCTGATACAGTCAAAAAATATTTATCACGCATTGTCATTTCAGCATCTGTATTCATCATGTTAGCGATTCATACTAGTGGCCATGTGAATTGGTCAATCATTACCAAAGTCGAAAACTATTTATATGATCTTCGGCTTTTGATGACAATGGAACAAAGTGTCGATCAACGCGTAGTCATCATCGATATTGATGAAAAAAGTTTAACCGCTCAAGGTCAATGGCCTTGGTCCAGAGATAAACTAGCCACCCTTATCAATACACTCTTTGACCACTACCAAATTAGAAGTATTGGCTTTGATGCGGTATTTGCAGAAGCGAGCTCCACAAATTCGCTCAGTACCTTACAGTACTTATTCGACCAAGGCATTATTAGCCAATCTGAGTTGGAAAATTTAACGCTTGATTTAGACAATGATCAAAAATTTAGTGAAGCCTTGATTGCTCGTGATGCCGTAATGGGCTTTGTTTTCAAGCATAGCACTTATGACCAACAACAAAATGGCGAATTGCCAATACCATTAGCGCCAATTGACTTACTAAAAGATGTAAAATCAGATCTATATCACGGCACAGGCTACGCTGGTAATTTACCTATTTTACAACAGGCAACTGGTTATGGCGGCTTCTTCGACTACATTCGCGATGACGAAACATTAAGAAAAGTTCCTCTAATTCAATATTTTGAAGAGGGAATTTACCCATCACTGGCCTTTGAATTAGCCCGTGTAAGCTTGGACTTACCCTCCATCGAATTTCAACTTTCAGGTAACATCCACTCACCAACTCGCTCCCTTGAATACATTAAACTCGGCGATTACCGCATTCCGGTCGACCAAACAGGTTCAATTTATGTGCCTTTTAGGGGCCGCCAAGGCAGTTTTGCTTATATTTCAGCAACTGATGTCATCACCCACTCAGTCCCTCTTGAACAACTCAACAACAAAATAGCCTTACTTGGCACCAGCGCATCTGGTTTACTTGATTTACGTTCTACGCCTGTGGGTAAAAGCTATATTGGCGTTGAAGTACATGCCAACATTGTTTCTGCGATTCTTGAACAGCGCTTTAAGCACGCGCCGGGTTACCGCTTGGCGATCGAATTACTGAGTTTATTTGTTCTTGGATTACTGATGACCTTTATCTTCCCTTTTTTACAATCAGTGGGAGCCGCGGTCTTTTTAATCGTGCTCAGTGCTTTATATACCACACTCAATTTTTATTTTTGGCACTGGCAGAATTTAATTTTAACCCTCGCACCGCCGCTGTTTTTTATTTTGATCAGTGGATTCTTACACTTAAATTATAATTTTTTTGTTGAACAAAAAAATAAACGCCGACTATCCAAAGTTTTCAGCCAATACATTCCACATGAGTTAGTCACCGACTTTGACACCAATCAAGCTGAAATGTCATTAGCCGGTGAAAACCGCATTATGAGTGTGTTGTTCACAGATGTGCGCAACTTCACCAACATGTCAGAAAAAATGACACCAACTGAACTCACCATTTTAATGAATGAGTTTCTAACGCCCATTACCCATAGTATCCATCAGCAAAAAGGCACCATAGATAAATACATGGGCGATGCCGTGATGGCGTTTTGGGGCGCACCGATTAACGATGAAGAACATGCTGCCCATGCGATTTATGCTGCTTTAGACATTATCCAGCAAATGGATAAATTGACCCGAGAGTTTGCAGCAAAGGACTGGCCTGAAATTAAGGTTGGTATCGGGATCGCCAGCGGCGAAATGAGCGTCGGCAATATGGGCAGTGAATTTCGTATTGCTTATACAGTCATGGGTGACACAGTGAATTTAGGATCTCGTTTAGAGGGGATCACAAAAGTGTATGGCGTGGATATTATCGTCAGCGAATCAACTAAACTTGCCGCGCCGCAGTTCTTATATCGCACGGTCGATAAAGTCAAAGTGAAAGGAAAAGATCTCCCCGTGACCATCTTTGAGCCTTTAGGCGAAATAACACAACTTGAACGCCTATGGGCTGAACATATCGCCAAATACGAAGCAGCTCTTGAGTTATACTGGCAAATGCAATTTTCAGATGCACAACAAGCATTTGCTAATTTACATCAAACGCACCCTTGCAAATTAACCGAAATATATCTCGAGCGCTGCGCGCTTTATCACACTTCCCCGCCCCAATCCCCTTGGGATGGCTCATTCACGCATACCAGTAAATAGCCACGGGTTTGTTTAACCGTTCATTAATTGTTTGAGTAACGCTTCACATTCACTGATCTTCATAAATTGAGGCACAGGGTAATCTGGATGAGCCTCCGCTAATATTAATTTTGCCAACATAGGTATATCACTTGATGCTATTTGCGGGAACCCTGCGGGTATATCCATACTGCGATTGAGCGATTCGATGCGCAAAATCACACTTTCAGCGGCTTGTTCAATGGACATAGTTGACTCACTAAGACCACTTCGATAGGCAATATCAGCCACTTTAGGGTGAATGCTTGCTCCATACCAACGCAAAATATGCGGTAAAATCACTGCATTGGCAAAACCATGCGCCAATCCATATTTTGCACCTAAATTATGAGCAAATGCGTGAACGTAACCGACTGATGTTCGTGTAAATGCTTCGCCAGCATAAAAAGAGGCGAGCAACAATTGTTCTCGATGTTCACGCTCTTTGAGGTTTGCCATACACAATGGTAAATGAGCAAAAATCATCTCGCAGGCACTCAACGCCCGCTCATCGCTAAATGCCAAGCCGTTGATCCCAATATAAGCTTCAATTGCATGTGTTAACGCATCCATGGCTGTGGTTGCCGTCAATGATGCAGGCAATTGCGTGGTGAGTTCAGGTAATAACACCGCTATTTTTGGCATCAAACATAAATCTGATACTGCATACTTTTGATGTGTACTTGGATCAGTAAAGACAGCCGCAACGGTTGTTTCTGAGCCAGTTCCCGCGGTCGTCGGAAGTGCATGCAAAGGTGGCAAGGCCTTAAGGATCTTAAATAATCCTTTCATTTTTAATAATGATTGCTGAGGTTTAACCGCTCGAGCACCAATCAGTTTTGCACAGTCAATCACTGAGCCTCCACCTATGGCAATCAACGCCTCGCAGTGATGTTGCCTATACACAGTCACACCTGACTCAATTGTCTCAATACTCGGATTAGGTTCAACATCACTATAAACATGATAAGCAATATTTAGCTCATCTAATAAATCACAAACAGGATTAATCACGCCCAATTTATATAAGGTCGCATCAGTAATAACTAACACTTGTCGGTATTGATGGTGTGTTAAATACTCGCGCCATTGCTCAAACGCGCCATGTCCATGCATAAGTAAGGGTTTTGGAAAAGGATAAACACGTACAAATAATCGTAACCCTGCATGGTATAAACGGTAAAAAAAATGTCGTAACACTGTCATAGAAAGCCTGTTAAATAGGGGTTGTTATTTATACTGCGATGAACAATACCATCTCAATATATAAACTGTATGTGCAAGATGATTATTCAATCGCATCTAAAAGAATCATGCCTGAGTCAATGTATCTCAAAATGGTCTGTATGGTGAGATTATTTTACAAACAAACCAGATTGTCATAATCATGTAACATGAATAAATGACAATAATCAGTATAGAAAATACACTCTCACACACATAGGCAAAACAGTGACTCGTTATATTGGTTTTTCAGAACAACATTTACCTGCAGTGGCCCATTGTCAGGGCAAAGCATTTGACTGCCAAAAAGACGACCCATTTTTGCTGACTCTTGATTACCAGCGTAAAAGCTATCACGTTGATCAAGCTAACCAGTTTGTATTTCATTTCTTATTGTCTGATGACGCAATGCCAGGAGACGTGGTGATCATCAGCGCGAACGCTCTAGAGGATCGTAAAGCGCAATTTCATGGTGAAGTGCGCTTAACACTTGGCGATGTTAATCTAAAATATGTCGATATCACTTTAAGTGGTCAAGGGATCAGTGGCGAGTATGTCATTCAGCAACTTTGGCAACGCAACAATAAAATTTTACTATTAAAAAACCAAACAGCTCAGCTGCATGTCACTAAGCGAGCCAGTTTTGAATGTAAAGAATCATCGCGTTCATCGCGCTTACTCAAGCGGATCTCCCATTTTTTACGTTAAACTTCTAAAAATTTGCCCATTGTTAAAAGGTTTTGTCACTAACAGTTTGATAAATTAAAGTAAGTCGCGCAAAATTAAGACCTTCGTAATTAGCGTAAGTAGCTATGGAACAGCAAATTGCTTGTCCACAATGTGATTTATTAATTGAATTGGCCCCGCTGTCTGTCAATCAACGTGCTCATTGCCCCCATTGTGGCTATCAAGTATCACGTGGTAATTTTCACCAAAATACTACAGTGATAGCGTTTGCGCTCAGTGCATTAATCATGCTGTTAAGTTCTTTGTTTTATCCATTTATCTCTTTTAGTAATCAAGGGCTCACTCAAACCATTACCCTGCTCGATGCTGCAAAAATTTTATTCAATTACCACACACCGTTATTGGGAGCCTTGCTTGATTTATGCATCATTTTGCTGCCATTATTTGTGTTAATAAGCCATATCCTGATGCATATGGGATTGTTGCAGGCTCTGCCAAAATCGTATAGCCGCCGGATATTAAAAACAAATATCACCCTAGTACCTTGGGTGATGTCAGAGATTTTTTTGATTGGTGTGCTGATCAGCATGGTCAAAATCATGGCAATGGCGCAAATCAGTTTTGGCTTGAGTTTTTGGTCATTTTGTCTTTTTGTCATTTTATATTTAGCGTGTCTGCGCAGAGTCAACTACCCACTCTTGTGGCAACAAATAGAGGCATCAACCCCCATTTCAGCAATTAACGTCCCCAGAGCCATTGATCAACAACTCAAAGCATGCCATGTTTGCCAGCAACTGAGCTCACTCAGTATTTGCCCTCGCTGCCACAGTAAAATGCATTTTCGTAATCCTCAATCAATACAACGAGTGATGGCCTTTCTACTGACCTCATTATTACTGTATATTCCAGCGAACTTTTTTCCGATTATGCACACTGTCGTGTTGGGTCAAGACGAGCCATCCACCATAATCGGTGGCATTATTATTTTGTGGAAAATAGAATCATATCCAATTGCTATCATCATTTTCATCGCAAGTGTTATAGTCCCAATTGCAAAAATGATTGTTTTAGCCAGCTTATGTTTTCATGTCTCTTACCGAGAGCACTATAACCACAAACAAGCCACTAGGCTGTATCAAGTGACGGAATTCATAGGCAAATGGTCAATGTTGGATGTGTTTGTGGTCATTATTTTGGTTGCGCTGGTTCAATTAGGCAATTTAATGTCAATCACACCTGGCAGTGGTGCATTATTCTTTTGTGCCATGGTGATCACATCAATGCTTGCAGCGCATGCATTTGATCCTCGTTTAATATGGGATTCGCAAACAAAGGAACGCAATGACCCAATCAGCTGAAATTAAACAAACAGAACGTTTTTCATTCGTTTGGCTTTTACCCCTTGTCACTGTGTTTATTGGCATATGGATGTTATACAAATATCAGGTGGACCAAGGTGAAACAATTTTCATTAAAATGCCTTCCGCAGAAGGGATCACCAATGGTAAAACAGAGATAAAAGTCCGCAGTGTAAAGGTTGGTATCATTAGTCACACTCGCCTTTCTGACGATCAAAAAGGTGTCATCGCACGGGCTGAAATTGATAAAAATTACGTCCATTTACTCAATGAAGATGCAAAATTATGGTTAGTGAAGCCCCGCATTGACGAAACGGGCATTACTGGAATGACCACGCTCTTATCTGGGGTGTATATTGAGTTCTTACCCGGAGAAAGTGAGTTCACTTCGCACCATTTCAAACTGCTCGAAGATCCCCCATTAATTGCTAATGATATTGAAGGCGGCCGCATTAAATTGCTTAGCCGAGATGCAGAAGTCATTGATGTGGGCAGCAGTGTTTTTTATAAAGGCTATAAAGTGGGCCAAGTTGAAACCGCTACATTTGATTGGCAAGAACAAACCATGCGTTATGGTGTCTTTTTAAGAGCCCCTTATCAAAATTTAGCCACCCTCAATAGTGTGTTTTGGATACATTCAGGTCTCGAGGTAGATTTAAATGCTGATGGGATCAGCATTAAAACCGGTTCGTTAAGTACCATGCTCAACGGTGGGATTTCATTTGCAGTGCCAGAACGCGAAAAGCCCGGAGAAATCGTTAAAGACGGCCATATTTATTCACTCAGTCAAGATTACAAAACCGCGTTAGAGCAACGCTATTTTGAGCATGATTATTACATCATTGAGTTTGAGCAATCGATTCGTGGACTAAAAGTCGGGGCACCTGTTGAATATCGCGGTACCCGAGTCGGTACTGTTGTAGAAACTCCGGCAATCTTAGTCGTAGATGGCACGCCTGCTCATTTCATGTCAGATAATACTGCAGTCCCTGTGATGATAAAAATTGAATATCGTCGTATCTATCACCAAGCAAAAGTCGCCAAAGATTTCTGGCAAAATAATGCGCAGCTATGGATAGAACGAGGCCTCAGAGCATCTTTAAAACCAGGCAACCTCTTAACAGGTGCTGTGTATGTAGATTTAGATTTCTATCCTGATCCAGATCCTTATCAAGTGAGAAACCTAGGTAATTATCAAGTATTTCCGAGTGTTTCAAGTGGCTTATCAGTGCTAACGAATCAAGTGTCAGAAACATTAGCAAAAATTAATAAACTCAATGTTGAGCAATCACTTATCCAACTCAATAGTGCCATGAATGAATATCAACAACTGGCAACCGATATGCGCGCTTTTATCAACACTCAGCAAACCCAAAGTATTCCTGCTGAATTTGCCACCAGCCTAGATAAAGTGTCGACTTCTATGACTCAATTTGATCTCACCATGAAGCAATTTGCTAAAACAATGGCCGATTACCAACAAGGTTCGCCTATGTATCACGATTTGAATAGCACCATTGAAGAATTAAAGAAATTGACTGAACAACTTCAGCCTCTCACCCAGTCACTGAACGAGCAACCGAATATGCTGATTTTTGATAAAAATGCCCCCGAAGACCTACAACCAAGGAGTAAGCAATGATTGCTCATCGTTTTATGCGTCACTTACTGTTCACTCTTTGCAGCGGGCTATTACTAAGTGGCTGCAGCTCACCTTCGTCAGAAATCGAATATTACCAATTTGCTCAAAACCTGCCGATCAATCAACCCATTGTTGCGCCTGCATCCACAGCTTTAGTCCTTGCAGATCCAATACTCTTTGGTGCGATCAGTAATCGTGGCATTGCCATGAAACATTCCGCTAACCAAATGCGCAGTGCTCGCGCGCATTTGTGGGATCAACCTTTAGATGGCATGTTGTTAAATAGTGCCGAGCAGCAATTAATTGCAGCCTTACCAGATGTGTTTGTCAGTAAAAAGCGCTCTGCATTGCCCTATTCAAACCAACAACATCATTATGAATTGCAATGGGAACTCACTGAGTTCAATGGTGGCCTCACACACAATGCAGAAATTTCAGGGTTATGGCGAATTATTAAATTCAACAATGGCTTAGCCAATGTGGTACTACTGAATCAATATTTCAACGTCTCGGTCGATTTAACACAAGACGGGTATAGCGGCTTAGTTCAAGCTCTTGAACAAGCTTGGCAACAAGTTGTACTGCAAAGTGCAAAAGAATTCGAGCAGCACATCATTCACAACAATTAAAAGCGGCAAGTAAACAATGCGCTCACTTGCCAAATTGATTAGCCTACCGCGGGGATGACACCTAACATCTGTAATCCTTGCGCACTAATGATTAACACTCCCATCACTGCGACAAACGCTAAAGCAGGCGTCCCGCCGATGACTTGGTAACCATCCGGTGTACTCGAACATCGTCTTTGCTTCCACACCATCGCAACAGGCAAGAAAATAGCCAACACCACCAAAGCAATAGCTGCGTAACCTAATGCCATGATAAATCCTTGCGGATAAAATAACGCAAAGCCCAATGGGGGTAAAAAAGTCACACTCGCCGTTAATAATCTGTCTTGTTTGCTATTTGATTTTTTCAGGGTGTCACTAAAAAAGTCAAACAAACCCAAGCTCACACCTAAAAAGGACGTTGCCAATGCTAAATCTGCAAAAATAGTGACTGCTTGGCTGATTGCAGGGTTGTTCACTAATGTCGATACTGCGCCAATAAAGCCAGCTAGCCCTTCACTGTCTAACAATTGATTCTGACTCATCATCCCTTGGCTAACAATTTGCCAAACAAGATAAATACACAAAGGCAAAGCCGCTCCAGTGATCATGACTTTACGCAACACTTTGACATCTTTGCCAACGTATTTGACCACCGAGGGGATAGAGCCATGAAAACCAAACGAAGTAAACACCACAGGAAGAGCTGATAAAATAAGCCCTTGCTCAACAGGTAGTTCGAGTAAATGCTGCATTTTGACATGAGGCGTTAGCATATAAAACATCGCAATTAACACCACAATTTTAATGCTAAATAACACGCGATTCACTTTATCGACTGTGCCGGTGCCAAGCGTAATAATAAAGCCAAATAGGAGAGCAAAACCAATCGCCCCCACTTGCGGTGCCAATTGCCACGAAAACCAATTGTTGAGATTTCCCTGTAATTGCGAGCCACCGCCTGTGATATACGCAGCGCATAATGCATAAAATAGAAAAATCATCGCAAAATTAGCAAGTACTTGCCCGCGACGACCCAATAACTGTTTTGCTAAGGTATTTAAAGTGGCGTCCACTTCAGCGTGTTGGTGCACTTCAATCATTAACAACGCTGTGTACGTCATTAATAACCAAGTGGCTAAAATAACCACTATTGAGGTCGAAAATCCCAGTCCTGCTGAGGCGATAGGTAACGCCAGCATGCCTGCACCAATCGTGGTTCCCGCAATAATTAGCATACTGCCAATCGTTTTATTCTTACTCACACAATACGCCTTGTTACAACATACGACTAAATAGAGCGGTCAACGTAAACGTAAAGCTCAAAAAAATAAAGTAAATTAAGTTAAATCACCACACTTTGTTGTAATAATACTTTTACAAACAGCTAACAACAAAGCTCATTTCTCAATATTAGTATTTGGATATCAAAATGTTAGTGAGCACTTAACGTCGATGCAGTTTCTGAAAGCGTACGCGGTAAGTGCTGTTTAAACTGTCTTTTTAACAGCACATAACTGATTAACGCTTGAAAAATCACAGATCCAGCAGATACATACCACACTTGTGCAAGAGTAAACTCGCCTTGCGACGTTAAACCAATGGCCACAACAGTAAACAGACTGATCCTCGCCGCCGTGCTGTAAAGCCCAGGTAGGGTATTACCAAGCGCTTGAAACATGCCCGAACACGTAAAGACGATTCCACTTGGAATAAAGTTTAAACAAATAATACTTAAAAAGGTGGCGGCCACAGCAATGACCTGAGCATCGCCTGAGAAACCTTGCACCAACCCTGCTGGGATACTAAAACACACCAACGTGAGCACAGCCATCAGGCTGCAAGTTAGGACTGATGACCAAAAAAATGTGTCGCGAACACGATCAAAGTGCTGTGCACCGAAATTCTGCCCCGCTACGGCAGGAGCTGCAAACGCAATAGCCATTGCCGGTAAAAACAAAGACTGCATAATACGAGATCCCAGACCAAAGCCAGCCTGTGCATCTGCACCAAAGCCTTGGATCAACCAATATATCAATGCCATATAAGCAAACATTAAGAAAAACTCACCGCCCGCAGGTAAACCAATCGCCAGTAAACGCTTCACAATTTGTTTATTAAAACGCCAAAGAGGCCACAGCAACGAGATAAACTTTTCAGTTCTCACAAAATAAACGCACAACATCACTACAGCAGCAACGACCGATATAGAACTTGCCAAACCTGCACCTGCAACCCCCATCGCAACACCACTTCCCCACCCTGCAATCAAAATTGGTGAGAGGATAATATTGATAATAATTGACAGCGTTTGCACCAACATGGTCGGTTTTACAATCCCAGTACCTCGCAATGCGGCACTCACCGCAACCAAAGGAAACTGCAAAGCCATTCCCGGTAAAAACCAATATAAATAGTCAAGCCCAGCCGCCAACGTTTGCGGATCAGAAGTTAAAGTCATTAAATAAAATGGTGCACCCAGATAACCAATCACCATGACTACCAAAGCACAGAGACTCGCAAGCATCATACTTTGATTAAAAATAGCATTCGCGTCGGCATTATCTTTGCGTCCCACCGCATGAGAAATCAGCGCCATCGTGCCGACATTAAGAATTTGTGTCAGCGCAAAAATCAAAAACATCGCATTACCCGCCAAACTGAGTCCAGCCAAAGCGCTATCTCCAAGTTGACCTACAAAATATAAATCAACTAAAAAATAAAGCGTTTGGATCAGCATTCCAATCATCACCGGCACTGCCATAGTGATTAAATGCTTGGGTATCGAGCCTTGGGTTAAGTCATTCATGAATTGGGTCGCAGAAATATTATTGAGTTGCGCAATTTAACAAATACCGACTCTTATGACTAACCTTATCTTTAAAAAATTATTAAGGTTTGATTCAGTTTCAATCACTTAGAATGATTTCGTCCATTTGGATGTATACTTTCCCTTATACAATTGTTGATGTTCACAAGTCGGTGACTTAACTGTCACCGACTTTTTAAACCCCATACTAAAGAACTAAAAAATTTCCCTAATCCATATTTGCTGCACAATTTGCAGTTTTAATATCCTTATTCGCTCAATAAGGATGTCACTCAGATGCAAACGATGGACTTTTTAATCAATCAAAAAATAATTTCAACCCTCGATTCCCTTGGCTTTCCGATTTTTTGTAATACCTTGTATCAAAATAATGAGTTAGAGCAGCTAGAAGATTTATTCAGCTTATTAGAAATGATGCTACTAGATCCAAGTTTGACACCAGCTATTAAACACAAAATCCAACTTGCATTAAGCATTTCAAATAATGGTATCGTAGACCCGCAGTCCTTAAATCAGATAAAATAACAACAGTCGGCGAATACTTAACAACGCCATTTAAAATAAAGGATTAACTCGATTGGAAAAAATACTCATAGTGGAAGATGATCTCAGTATTGCGCAAGGATTGATTTTATTTTTCCAAGCACATCAATTTGATACCCTCCATATTGATGATGGTGATGATGTTATTAATGCTGTAAAACGATTTGAACCAGATCTGATTATTCTAGATTTAATGCTGCCAAACAAAGATGGCATGCAGTGCTGCCATGAAATACGTTCATTTTCAAATGTGCCAATTGTAATGCTCACCGCCCTTGCTGAGCAAAAAACAAAATTACAAGGTCTCAACTTGGGTGTAGATGATTACATTTGCAAACCATTTGACGCGATGGAAGTCATTTTACGAGTGAAAGCGATATTAAAAAGAAGTATCGGGACTGTTCAGTATCAAAGTATGACTCTTAACTCTGATACTTTTGAAGTGCTCACGCTTCAAGGACACGTTTTACTCTCTAACTCAGAGTTTACCTTATTCGAATTGTTATTTAAGCATGGTGAACGTGTTTTCTCACGCGATAGCATTATTGAGCAGGCTTACCCCCAATGCCATGAAATCAATGATCGCACCATTGATAGTCATGTAAAGAACATCCGCAAAAAATTCAAAGCACAACTCAATTTTATCGCCCCAATTGAATCTATCTATGGTGCGGGATACCGTATTAATATTGAGCAGTTTAAACCATTATCTGTAAAGGCTTAATCACGTGCGCATTACCAATCTAATTATCTTCATCTGCGTGTTCTTTTCGACTTTTATTTGGGGAAAAACGACGCTACTCGATGACATTGATCTCAGTAACAGCGCAGCCCTCCCCCAATTAATGCAACTTGCTGAAGGGGCTAACGGCAAAAATAAAGCGGCCATTCAATTAAAAATAGCCAAGTATCATTGGTTAAACGGCAACTATCCCTCTGCGATTAAGATTCTCGATGCATTAATTACCAGTGATAACGCCCATACTGTAGTACTTTCTTGGTTTGAACGCAGTTTACTAGAAAAAAATCGTACCAACTACAGTCAAGCAGAACAAATTATGCTCTCTCATATATTGCCGTTATTGAATGAAGAAGCGGCACTTTTTTCTCTTAGTGAACAAGCTAACTTTTATCGAATGACAGGTGTGTATCAACGTAATTTAGCCAAACTCCCGCAAGCAGAACATCATTATAATCTAGCACTTGCACTGTACATTCAGGCAGAAAATAACGACGGTTTAGCTAAAATTTACAATAATCTTGGGGTCCTTTATGAAACACAGCGAAAACTCGATTTAGCCATTGAATATCAGCTCAAAGCCATGTCATTACTCAACCAAGGAGATAACTTAGCCGAGATTGCTTCCAATGCCTTTAATCTAGGCGAGTTATATCGTCAAACAAACGATTCTGAGCGGGCACAAGCACTATTTCAACAAGCCTTAGCTATTGATATTAAGCGTAACAACCACGCAGACATAGCCTTTGATTATCGTAGTTTAGCGAGTCTTGAAATAGAAAAAAAACAATACCAACAGGCGCTTAAGTATAATAATCTCGCATTAGATAACTTAAAAAAAATTGACGCAAAACGCGCGATTGCACGAACCTATCTGCAAAGCGAACGGATTTATGAGAAATTAAACGATAGCTCAGCACAAAAAACAGCGCTCGATCAAGCTGAACACTTTGCTCTCCTTGCCGGTGAAAAGCTTACCCTTAGGTATATCCATAATAGTTTTGTACACTATTATTTATCCCAAGATTTGCTTTCACTAGCGTTAGAGCGCGCCTATTTAGCACTTGAAATATCTACTGCGATAGAGAGTGACCTCTTATTACAAGACGATCATCGTTCGCTTGCCAACGTCCTAAAATTACAACAACACTTTGAAGCAGCTTACACGCATCTCGAAAAAGCCAATGAATATCGGCAGAAACTAAATCAACAATCGAGCATCGAACAACGAGAAAAAAATAAAAAAGACATCAATCTATTACAAGAGCAACTTAAAGTTAAAGAGCTCGAACAAACAGAACAATATCAGCTAAAACTGATTGCTAAAACCCAAGCAGATAAAATGAAGGTCATTGCCTTATTTATCATCGTCAGTTTATTGCTCATTATGGCTCTTTTTGTGGTGTTACAACGTAAAAAAGTGGCGGCTTTACAAAGCAAATATAATGAAAAATTACTCAAACACAAAGATCAGCTGTTGGCGGATATTTCTCATGAGCTGCGGACTCCATTGACGTCATTAAAACTGCAAGTCGATGCGTTGCAATACAATCTAATTTCAGATGTACAAACCAGCTATAGACACATCAGTCAAAAAGTGATGGATATCAATCGTCTCATCTGCGATATTTATGAGCTCGCCCAGTCAGAAAGTAGCGACTTACACCTGACAATGCACCAACACCATGTCGCAACTCTGCTCAATGCATGGCTCAACGAGTTTGCTGAATATGTACAAGGCCATGGTTTTGAATGGCAACAAGACATTCGCTTAGAGGACCAACATTGTGTTTGGGATCAAGCCAAAATTAAACAAGTTTTACTTAATTTAATTGCAAACAGCTGTCTTTATACCGATAAACCAGGTTCAATTAACTTGTCGGCCTATTGTAAAAAACAGCATCTCATTATTTCCGTTAACGACACGAGTCCTGGCGTGGAAAAAGAGCATTGGCAAAAAATATTTAAGCGCTTATATCGGGTTGAAAAATCCCGTTCACGACAACTCGGAGGCTCAGGGTTAGGCCTCGCCATTTGTAAAAACTTAGTGGAAGCTCATCAAGGCACAATCCGAGCAACAGATAGTCCTTTAGGTGGATTAAAAGTCTCGATCAAACTCCCTATTGCGAGTTAAACAATCATGTTTTTTACACTGCAAATAACCACCGCAGGTAGAGTTATTATCGAGCGTTCAGCTGACTGTATAGCATTTGCAATCACGCAAAAAGCGTACAATCAAACAAATGCACCATGAAAACCGAGCGGTAAATAATACGGCAACTGCGTCATCGCAAGTGGTCCATGGCTAATTTTTTTCGCATCAAAAACCGCAAGCCCTGTTTTGGCCTGTTTGAAATCGAGCCAAGTATGGATTAAGTACCCTTCACCTTCTTGGCTGTGCCCTGCTTTTGCAATAAAAAGTGGCTCTTCAACACTGGCATGCTGACCAAAACTAAAATGATCACGAAGGCCCGTGTCAGTATCAATACGCGCGATAGAATCAAATTCAGCATTGTTTTTGGCATTTTCAATGGTGATCCCAAACTGATATCGACTGGGCTCACTGACAAAACGCTTATCAAATTGTACAAACTCTAAGTGGTGATCCATCACAACCGTACGTGTTCGGTTACGGGTTAAATCGACTCGTACCTGATAAGCTTTTGCCGCTTGATAGCTCTTGGCGTGTTGCCCTGTTTGAATATTGGCCATCACATCCGTCATAATCGCGGCATCTGGATACCAACACAGATTAATCACTAACTCATTGCCAACTTGCCAGCTGTTACCAAAATGAAACGAAAACCCAGCCTCAAGTTCAAGGGTCGTCACCACTGATAAATCGTTTTTATCGATGATCAATAACCGGCTACCTAACGATGCTTGCCATTTAAAGCGCTCCATATAAGTCACGCCTTCACGGCGTAACATCGGCGGTAAATAAAAGATTAAGTACTTATCAGTCACCGTAAAGTCATGAATATAGCTGTGATGTGGCAGCGCGACGAGCTTATAGCGTTTGACCGCACCTTGGGCACTTAAGTGATACAACACCATGGCAGCTTGTTCGCCAAATGACACATCACCAAAATTCCAAATCGACCGATCGGCATCATGATGTGGGTGAGCAGAAAAAGGTACTCCTTGAAGATCAGCACCAAACGCAACAGGGCCTTTAGTTGCTAAATCGGATTGCGCCACCCGATAAGGCGTACCCGCCTCCCACATAGCCCATAACTCGCCTTGAATCGGCAATAATGATGTATTGGCGGTATTAATGGATTGCGGCCCTTTAATTCCCTTAGGATTTGCCACTTTAGAGCCTGCCCCATGGTACAAAAACCGACCGGCCTGGGTTTCTTCCGTGTATTTCGCTGTCTGAGTAAATTTGCCTTGATGAGTCACCCCTTCTTTAGACAAACTAAACTGATTAATAAACCCATCACCATCAAACCAATGTGTGTAGCGCTCGCCTCCTCGCTCCTGGCGACCTGGTCCATTACGAAACAGCGTACGGCCTTCAAGTTCTTGGGGTAATTGCCCCGACCAAGATGAAAAATGAGGCTTGATATCGTCTTTTAATCCTTGCCAACCCAATAAACGGGGATCATTTTGCAGCGCCATCGAGAATTTATCTTGCTGACTTGGCTCAGCAAATAACGATGGACATTGACTGGCCAAAGCCGCAACACTGCCATACTGAAACGATTTTTGTAAAAATTCTCGCCGCTGCATCCTTGCCTCCTTAATTTAATGAAATGTTTAACACTTGACCGAGCTTGGTTTGTTGAAAACGAAGTTGCTCAAAACGTGGTGGGCCCATTAAGCTCGGATTATTACTAAATCCATAGGGTTCATTTGGAATGCCAATCAGGTTTCGGTTAAGCTTTTTATTACCATCTAAATCCTGATACACCATCACCGCGTACTCACCTTCTGGCACATCAGTGAAATGGATCAGCATGTTTTTTTCCGTTACTGCTTTGATATCCGTTTTAAATGCTTGATGATTTTTCATCCCTGTTGCTGAATCGTATACCACCACCAGCACCTCACCTTTGATTTGTTCAAGACCCGAAAGCCGAATTGATAAGTCGCTACTTAACGCTGTCGAACAATACAACATGGCACCCAGTGATAATAAAGTGCGGCCAACAAAACCTGGAATATACATAGTGGATCCTTTTGAGTTACCTGTGTCACTAGCCCCGTGCTAACGACCGATATAAACAGTCTACCTAGTCGGTTCATCGCTGACAGGTGACAAAAGTCATGTTTTTATAAATTATTTAAAGTCATTATGTTAGAAGACATGTCAGCGTATTTTTGCCTTGCTATTTGAGATCAAGGCTCAGTAAACTAAGCCCATCATTTTTTGCTTGGTCCGTGTAATGCTTCACTTAAAATCATCGATAAACTGGTTACTCACCTTAGCTGGAGTACTCGGCTGTGGGGCGATCCTCGCGGGGCTCGCAGGAGCGGATCACGACCTGCTAACGATTAATGTGATTAGTTTGTTTGCACTGTTTATCACAGGTTTTTTGCTTGTTAGCCTCACCGATGGGATCCCATCGGTTTCGAATTCACTTGCTGGTGCTATTGTATTGCAGTGTTTATGTGCCTTTGCCATCGCATACATAATCAACAGCGATATTCTCTATATTTTGTTAGTGATTATCGCAGGTCAAATCCCGTTTATTTTTAAGCAAACTGTTGCGTTAGCTGTATTGGTATGTAACCACTTACTGTTAAGTCTAATGCTTTATTTTCACGGCGTAGAATTGACCTCTTTTTGGCAGTTTCTTCTCCAAAGTAGCCTGTTTTTTGCCTTTCAGATTTTTGCATTTGCTGCCAGCCGCGTGGCCGTAAATGAAGCCATCGCAAATAAACAACTGACACTACTAAACGCAGAATTAGTCTCAACACGGGCACTACTGAGCGACAGTATCCGCCAAAGTGAACGGCTAAAAATTAGCCGAGATTTACATGACATTTGTGGTCATCAGCTCACGGCGTTAATTCTCAATTTAGAGTTTGCAGCCAAGCAAACCGAACAACAATCAGGCATTGCAAATCAGACTTTGTTGCAATCAAAAGAACTCGCGCGCGCGTTATTGAATGAAATTCGCGATATAGTCAAGACGATACGACACCACGACCAACTGGATTTATATGCCGCTTTAAATGAGATAAAACAGGTGTTACCAGGCACTAGCCTTAACATTGAGATTGAACAATCCGTTACTATCGAGTCCCATACTGTAGCTGAATGCATCTTACGGATTTGCCAAGAAGCCATCACCAATGCCATCAAACACAGTGCGCTGCGCGACATCACTGTTTCGATTTCGCGCCAAGATGACTCGTTAATTGTACAAATCAGTAATAGCCAACTTCATCAGCATTTGGTGAAATTTGGCAGTGGCCTGACATCGATTTCTGAGCGCGCAAGCCAATTGGGTGGCACGCTCTCCCTTACACAAACCCCATCACAGTTTGTGCTGTGTGTGACCCTCCCCCTGAACGACTCACGAGGTACTCTATGATTAATGTTGCCATTGTCGATGACCAAGCGCTGGTGCGCCAAGGTATTGCCAATCTGATTTCACTCAACCAAAAAATGCATGTTAGTTGGCAATTGAGCTCTGGCATCGGGGTCTGCGAGGCATTGCTCGCACAACCCGTTGATGTACTGTTAATGGATATTCGTATGCCTGAACAAAACGGCATCGACACGGTAAAACAAATAAAAGAGCAAAAAATTGCCTGTAAAGTGATTATTTTAACCACGTTTGACGATCCACAATTATTCGTCGATGCTATGCAAGCGGGTGCAAATGGTTTTTTACTCAAAGATGTCGATACAGACAAACTCCACCATGCCATCGAGCAAGTGCATCAAGGTCATACTCTCGCAGAGCCGGTATTACTCAATCAGCTTAATGAAGCACAACTATCAACCTTCTGCGATAACAACATAGAACCCTTAAGTGAGCGAGAAATCGAAATCTTAAAACTCATTGCTGGAGGCTTGTCGAACAAAGAAATTGCCCAAGCCATTTTCTTAGCCGAAGGCACAGTGAAAAATCATGTATCGAGCATTTTGGCCAAGCTCAACACACGCGATCGCACCCGAGCGGTCTTAAAAGCATTGAGTGCAAAATTGATTTAATGCCATTAACTTTCGCACAACAGCGGCTAAGCTGATAAACTGCGCAGCCTTTTGCAGTGCTGAGTCGAATTTCAGTCTGTGTGATTGCCTTTGACTGGAGTGGTATATGTCTAAATTTTTCTATCGTGGTAAGCCTGACATTATGGGTAAACATAACCAAGGGACATATCAACCTAACCCTAAAGTAAAATTTGGCAGTGCAGAACACCCACTGCAACTAACAGTACAAACTAAGCAACGCCACGATGAAGTGCAAGCCATGGCTGAACAACATCAACTGATAGCGCAAATCAGTATTGATGCCACTTTGCCGGAAGATATTTCGGCCCTGACACTCACCGTCAATAAACCAACCACACAGATCGTTGAAAAAACACCTGAACGCAATGATCCATGCACTTGCGGCAGTGGTAAAAAATACAAAAAATGCTGTGCGTAACGCATTTTATACGGGTTTACCTTCACTGCCGATTATGGCTAGTGTTTCACTCTGACTCAGTTATAGTGTGATGAACAGAGACACTATGTAGTGAACACATTCCTTGAGAAAGCTTGATACTGGTATATGCCAAAAAGCCCGTTTAGCGCGGGATCCCCGTTTTGATGGGCAGTTTTTTATTGCGGTAACCAGCACTAAGATTTACTGCCGCCCGATCTGCCCCGTCGCGCCACCCAAAGAACACAATGTCCGATATTATCAAACTGCGGTGCAAGCAGCCGACGCAGGATTTCGCCCTTGCCTTCGCTGTCGCCCTGATAGTGCGCCGGGTTCCAGTGCTTGGCGAGGGGTGAACACCACCTTAGATCGAGCCATCAAACTCATCAATCAAGGGGCACTGCAACAGGGTTCAATCCCTGATTTGGCTGAGCGCCTAGGGATCAGCGACCGTTATTTACGCTTGTTGTTCGAACAACACTTTGGCTTATCCCCGAAAAAATATGCCTTATACCAGCAATGTCTGTTTGCAAAACAACTATTGCATCAAACTCAGCTCTCCATTACTGATATTGCATTAGCCAGTGGCTTCAATAGTATCCGGCGCTTTAATGATTGCTTTATCCGTGAACTGAGCCTCACTCCGAGTCAAACCAGAATGAAACAACCCACAAAAAATGAGTCATTACAGCTTTTTTTAGCTTATCGCCCACCTTTTGATGTCGATAAAATGCTGCGCTTTTATCAGGCTCGCCTAATTGAGGGCCTTGAGTGGGCAACGGATAACAGCTACGGGCGCACCTTTGAATGGCAAGGTGCCAAAGGGCAATTTACCCTCACTCACATTGCCGATAAACATCAGTTCTCCCTGACTATTGATATTGATGATCTGACATATTTGAGCACTGTGGTTGATAATATTCGCCGCCTTTTTGATCTCGATGCAGACTTAGTGGCAATTGAAACCGATTTAACAAAGGCAGTAAATGGCCAACTTGCGCTTTCGTCAGGGATCAGATTGCCCGGCATTTGGTCAATGTTTGAAGCTGGGATCCGAGCCATCTTAGGCCAGCAAATTTCGGTGAATGCGGCCAAAAATTTAGTCCAGCAAGTGGTGGTCGCATTAGGAGAGCCAATGGGTGAATGTTATTTATTTCCAACACCCGAATCGATTGTTAACAGTGATCTGGCCTTTTTAAAAATCCCTGGGTCACGAAAACAAACCCTCATCAACTTGGCCAGCCATTATTTAGCCCATCCTCAGCCAGACGAGAGTCAGCATTGGCTTGCCCTCAAAGGGATTGGCCCATGGACAACGGACTACGCAAAAATGCGAGGTTTGAGCGATCCTGATATCTTTTTAGGGGGCGATTTAGGGGTAAAAAAAGCCCTGCTTCAATCAGACTCTGTATTTGAAGCCGCTCACGCCTCCCCTTGGCAAAGCTATTTAACTTTTCAATTATGGAACCAATTATGAGCAATGCATCCCGTTACCTTCAATATCTCGATACACCACTGGGTCGCTTAGAAATTGCAGCGAATGAGCAAGGACTCACCCATGTCATTTTTTGTGGCCAGCACGCAGAGCAAGCGACAAACAAGAATGCCGTGACACAACAGGCGACGGTACAACTCTTGGAGTATTTTGCAGGAAAGCGCCGCGAGTTTGATTTACCCTTAGCCCCAATTGGCACAGTGTTTCAACAAAGTGTGTGGCGACTCTTGGCAACCATCCCCTTTGGACAAAGCCGCAGTTACGGCCAACTTGCCGAGCAATTAAATAATCCCAAGGCAGTGCGCGCCGTTGGGGGAGCCAATGGCCGTAATCCGCTGACCATTATTGTGCCTTGCCATCGCGTCATAGGTGCCAACGGCAAATTAACTGGTTACGCAGGAGGCGTCGAGCGAAAACGTTGGCTGCTTCAGCATGAAGGATTGCCAACAGATTGTCAGCTCAACAAAGATGAACTGGCAGCAGTGATCCACACACGCCAAGCCAAAACTCAGTTTTTAACTTAATTTTAGCGCCCATTGGTTGCCGAGCACGTTATACTAGCGGCTATTATGATTTAAACGAAGAAACAGATGATTACGTTTAGTACTAATGTTGGTGACATCACCATCGAACTCGATATGAACACCACCCCAGTGACAGCGAAAAACTTTTTGAAATATTGCCAAGATGGTTTTTACCAAGGCACTATTTTTCACCGTGTCATTAAAGGGTTCATGATCCAAGGTGGCGGTTTTACGGCAAAAATGAAAGAAAAACCAACACGCGCTCCAATCGTTAATGAAGCCAATAAAGGGCTGAGCAATGTCATTGGCACCATCGCTATGGCTCGCACAGATGCGCCGCACTCAGCATCCGCGCAGTTTTTTATCAATGTGGCAAACAACGACTTTCTTGATCACCTTGCTACCACCAATGATGGCTGGGGATATTGCGTATTTGGCAAAGTGACCGCCGGAATGGAAGTCGTCACCCAGATAGAAAAAGTAAAAACAGCCATGGTAGCTGGGCACGAAGATGTGCCATTTGACCCTATCGTGATTGAAAACGTCACCATCCACAGTGAATCATAAATAAAACAATGAGCAGATCGCAGCCTTGTTGCTCTCTGCTCATCACTCTACACAATAGATTACTCCAACAGCACTTTAGGTTTGGCATATAACTTTCGCCATAACCACTCTGCAGGGCCTTGTTTAAAAAAGATAAAATAGACATTTGCAAATACGATCTGCAACAAAGAAAACCCTAACACCCAATATAAGTAATCTAAACGGCTGTAATCGAGGGCTAAATCAGTCCACCAGACCCGAAACACTAAGGCAAAAAACACCGACTGGGCCAAGTACAGTGTTAAAGACATTTTTCCGACAGGAATCAACACTCGACAGAACGCACTGCCCCGATTAACCAGATAAATTATACAATGCGCATACATCAGCGCCCCTGCTAACCCACTGAATATCGACAAATGTGAGCTTAATAATCCTTGCGACCTAAACCAAGCATCTATGGAACTCACACTCAGCATAATACACAGCAGCATCACTAAGACACGAGTGGAGAGACCCGTCTGAAAAAACTGGCTTTTATACAGTGCCATTCCAAACAACATGATCCCACCAATACACCAAAGAGATAACACAGGTACCATCAACACGGCCAAGCCTGTATAAATGAATTGAAGCAAGACTTGCTCCAGATAACTCGAATGCAAAGTTTGATAGCGGGTGATGAACTCTTCCGAGTAACGCTGTGGCGTATCATCAGCAATAAACGCAAACACGATGGATATCACCGCGCCAATCAACAAATACTGCGCGCTGCGCTTAAATAATTGCACTGTGCTATCGGCAAGGTAACGGCATACATACAAAGCACATAACGCATAAGTCACTAAAATATCGCCAATAAATACAAAGCAACCGTGTAGCACACCTAACACTAACAGCCAATTTAAACGCGACTGCATGATATTTTCCACATCGAGCCCTTTTGTTTGCAGAGCTTGGAATTGGATCATCAAACCGACCCCAAACAATAAACTAAACAAACTGACAAACCGCCCCTCAAAAAAATAAAGGTTCAATACTTCAATTATCTCATCGCTAATTGGGGGCTGTGCAAATGGGCTATAGCCCATGTCCATGACTGCAAGGTGATAAATATTTAAAAACAAGATCCCTAAAATAGCGAGACCTTTTAAAGCATCAACTGATTGAATACGCATGAATTGGTTAATTAATAGAATGATGAGGTTATCTTAGCGGTTATCGGTTAGGGGCTGTTGATCTTTCGTGATGATTTTTGCAGCGAATTGTTGGGCATTTATACAAGGCAGCGCTTTTGTGGTGTAGCGAGCTACACGAAAAGGCGATAACGTAGTAGAAATACCCAACAAACGCTGCCCGAAGGGTTCGGCTAAAAGCGTACTTATCTTTGTTGAGCAGTATTTGCTTAGAATGCTAGGCTGCACACTGCTCGCCGCGATAAAAACGCTTTTGTTTCGAACAAAATTTAACCACGAAAGATTAACAGCCCCTAGTAATAAAACTAAAAATGATTGCAGGTCAATTACTTGCATGAGCGGCAACGAGCAGATATTTATTCATACAAACAGCTCGCTCCACGGTAACCGGGTAAATAAACATGCTTTTGAAAAGTCAGACCGAGTTTTTCCAATACCCGTTGTGAACCAATATTATCGGGCGATGTAATGGCCAATACTTTATCAATTGAGAGCTCTTTTTTGGCATACGCTAAAACGGCTTTTGCAGCTTCTGTGGCATACCCTTTGCCGGCAACCGTCTCTAACAACGCATAACCAATATCAGGGAAGTCAAAAAAATCGCGTTTGACTAAACCACATACGCCAATAGGTTGCGCAGTACTTTTTTCTACCAGCAAATACAGGCCAAAACCTAATTTTTCATATTGGCTTAAATAACTAGTATGAATATGTTCTTGCGCCGAAAATAAATCAGTGACCCCTTTGTCGCCAATATTGGCTTTAAATGAGGCTTGATTAACCAGCTTAAGTATAAATGCTGCGTCTTCTAAACACACCGCTCTAAAATTAAGCCGTTCGGTGGTCAAAAAGTAATGATCCATTTTCGTTCCTTTAAACGTTCCCGTTTATTATGACGTCTTAGCTTAGCGAAAATATCACAACTTGAATATGACTATTTTTTGCTGAATAACGACCCTACAAACCTAAAATTCGCTCTATTTAACATAACTTGAATAAATCATTAAAAAAGACAACGCGGGAAATCACCCGCGTTGTCTGCAAAGCTCTATTGCAATGAATGCATCAGCGCTAAAAATTTATTGCTGATATCTCATGTGTTGTTTAAGCTCAGCTAAATCTTTTATTTCAACCGCCCCTTTAATCGTAGCAAAGTCGGTTTCTTTAAACTTAGTTCCACGCATTTGCACATTGATACGCGCAGCTTCACTGTTGCCCATGGTTTCCTTATAAAACGTCTTAATGTCCTCTAAGGTCACTTTTTCAACTTCAGCAATCAATTGCGCACGGCTATCAAAAGCAAAGTTTTCACGATACCAATCACCTAATAATGGCGATAGCTCATCGCCAAGATTTTTCGGTTGTTCTTTTAAACCCACTAATGTCGCGTTTTTAAGCTGCTCAAAGGTTTCTTGTGTGACTTTATTAAGCTCTGCAACATACTCAGTTTTAAAGGCATCAAACCGTGCTTGCATGTCCTTTGGCCCTTTGACTGGGGTTTGAATATACAACCCTAAACCTGCAAACTCATCAATTGGGCGAGCAAAACCACCAACAGCATAAGCAAGTTGCTCTTCGGTACGTAATTTATCAAATGCAACGGTTCTAAAGTGGCTTTGTAAAATTCTCGCTCGGGCTTTTTGTTTGTATCCCGCTTGCGGGTGGATCACCACATCAACAATCGCCACATCAGCGACATCAATGTCTTTTTTAACGACATACACTTCACCTGTGCGCGGGAGCCATGCTGTATCTTTGCTATAAGCCGAGATCTGATGCCCAGCAGGAAGTAACGCTTGTAACTGCTTGGCAATACGGCTGACATCCTGTTGATCATAATTACCAAAAACAAAACTACGGATTTGATTACGCTTAAATGTTTGGTTAATAAACGCATTTAAATCTGCGACCGTCAGTGATTGCGCTGTACTGATCAACACTTCGTTCGAATAGCTGTTATTCGAGATAAGGTTATTAAACTCATCAAACGCCTGATAAAACGGGAATTGTTTTCCTTGATTTGCGACAGAACGACTAAAACGGTCAATCGCTTGGGCGAAGCCTTGCTGATCGACGGCTACATTCAATGCCGCTAAACCTTGTGTCAGTAGCTCACTTTGCTTATCGGTAAAACCATTAATAGTCAGTACTAACCCATTTGAGGCAGAAAGCCCTAAATTCATTCCCGCAATGCTGGCTTCGGTGCTAAGGGCACTTTGCTGTAAATTGTATAAATCAGCCCAAATTGAGTACAACACTTGAGCTTTAGCGCCCGAGTCCGCTAAATCACTGTTAAGGTAGACTTTCAGTAAACCTTTAGGTTGATGCGCAAACTGCTCACTGGCAACTTGCCAGATTTTGACGCCCGATTGATCAAATACAACCTCAGGTGTAGTGGCAGCACCTGGCAACGTTTTAATGGCAAAATCTTCTGGCAACATACGGTTGACGGCTGGAAGATTCATCGCAACTTTTGCAGGTTGCTGCCAAGACGTAATTTCATCCGCGGTTAGGTCAGCTAAGCGATACTCACCATCATAAAAATGCAGTTGGCTATCGGTTTGCTCTTGCTGGCTGATATACCAAATTTTTAACGCTGCAGGAGTGAGCTGATTTAAGACCTCAGTCACCGCTTGTGCATCAAACTTGGCATAATAATATCCAGCATTGATTACATTATTCAGCGGGTATTTTTGCATGCTATCAGCTAAGTTTGAGACATAACCAAACTCATCCCCTTTTTCCAAAAAGGTGAACTGATTGTTTAACGAGGTGCGAATTTCATCAAAATATTTATCGTCGATACCTTGAGTGCGAATTAACTCAATGTATTGCATCACAATCGCCACGATTTCATCGCGATTCGCCATCCCTTGATCGGTTAACTCCAAATCAATTGACAGGCTTCCGTAGTTACCATACATATCGGGAGCAGCACTTGAGGTCAGTTGTGATACCCAGCCTTTGTCACGCAAAATTTGCGCCGGTGTACCAGGCATTTCTGAGCTCAATAAATAAGCGATAAAACGGTTTGGTTTAACTGCATAATCGGCCTGATTGTTTTCGATGGTAAAATCGAGTTTTAACTGTTTTACATCTTCATTAGGCTTGTAAAAAACTCGTTTGCCAGCAACTTTGCTTAAATCAAGCGTTTGGGTAACCGTCGGTTTTTCTATTTTTTTATTTTCGATGTCGGAAAAATATTTTTTAGCTAAGGTTTCCATTTCAGCCAGCGGCAAGTTAGAAATCATCGCTACTTTCATGATATTCGATGAATAATATTGATTGTAAAAATCAACTGTTTCTTGATGCAAGCTGCTGTTTTCTTTATCACCTAAGGTTTCTAAATTACCAATTAAGAAACGATTTGCAGGATGGTCGCCCATTAAGTTACGACTGAGTTTAAACTGACCAAAAAAATCCATTTCGCGGCGCATTGACCATTCTGCATTCACTGCGTTTTTTTCTTTATCAGTGTATTCAGGATACAATTTTGGTGCTTTGAAAAAATCAGCAAAACGATCGAGTGCATTGTCGTAGGCATCATTGTTCACTTTAAACATGTAGTTAGTGATATCAAGCCAAGTGTAAGCGTTATGAGCGCCACCGTTTTTAGTCATAAATTCAGAATACTCTTTGGTATCTGGATAACGTTCTGTGCCTAAAAACAGCATATGCTCAAGGTAATGCGCCATGCCTTGTTGCGTCATCGGATCATGTAAAAGACCGACACCCACACTCAGTGCCGCCGCTGATTTTTCAACTGAAGGATCTGACACTAAGATAATTTCAATCTCATTGGCTAATTTTAGTGTTTGATAAGCTCGCTTATCATTAGGGCTGACCACCAAAGTATCGGGTACGAGTGAAGCCTTTACAGACTGTTGTGTCGGTGTTGAGTTGCATCCAGCTAAAACAGCCAGTGCAATGGCGCTAAGGGTTAGCATTTTTTTCATGTTGAGTTCCTGAATAAAGAGAGTGTGACATGGATGTGGTCATCATAAAAAAGGCGCACTTATTTGCCTACGGTTTATTTTGCTTGTTTGTAACAGTTTGTGAATAACGGTTAAAACTTAGCTTCAACAGCTTAAAGACTGTACTATAGGGCTTACCTACATTTTTTAATAACAATAAAAAGCGAGATAAATAATGGAAAAATGGTTATTTCTAGCCGTATTAACTCAAGTATTGCTGACGTTTGTGGTGATGTTCATTATGGGAAGGCGTCGCTTTGCTGCCGCTAAAAACAAACAAATTGAGCTCAGTGCATTCAAAACCATGTCTCTTGAAAGTGCACCTGAACCTGTTATTGCCGCAGGGCGAAATTTTTTAACTCAGTTTGAATTACCTGTGTTGTTCTACGTTGCCATTCTGATATGTTTACAGTTGAATTTAACTGGTTGGTTTTCTGTCGGATGTGCGAGTGTATTTGTTATCAGTCGTATTATCCACAGTGTCATCCATCTAGGGCACAACGATGTAGTAAAACGCTATAAGAGTTTCGTATTTGGTGCGTTTGTTTTACTGGTGTGGTGGATTGGCATGGCAGTGCAATTAATGTTGCGCTAGTCCTTCCAAGTAAACTATGCAGAGCGCATGCGCTCTGCAGATTCATACTTATTTAAAACGACGTAATGCCACTAAGCCCAGCGCCCCCATCAACCACATGCCAAAACTGCCCGAACCAGAAGAAGAGCTTGGCTTTGTGGGCTCAGCTTTAATCAAGGTATTTTCAACCGGCGTGATACCCGCATTTGTGGCGCTGGCTGGATCATCATCGAGTACGGTGACACTCATTACTTTAACTAGGTTTTCCTCCGCAATATCAGTATTATCACTACATTGTATGCTGGTGTAATTGATTAATGGTGATGGTGACGAAAAGTTTAAAAGTTGTGAAGAATCACAAATTGTTAGATTCATAATACTTTCTACAACAGCCATATCCGCAGCTACAACTTGACCAAAAACAGTGAAACCACCATTTTGTTGATCAAGGTTCAATGAGTTATTAGGGTCATTATTATCTGTTAAATTAATAAACCATTGGTTTGTCGCACTATTTGGATTATTCGCTTGTTTAGCCATAGCGATGGTGCCTTTGACGTTTGAATGCTTAGGTTCATTCGTCACCGCAGGATCGGTGGCAACAGGCGTTAATGGCAACTTATCTTCAAAAGTGAACCCGCCTCCTTGCATCACAAAACCAGTAATTGCGCGGTGGATCACTGTATCATCATAGCTACCTTTATTAGCATAATTCAAAAAGTTCGCGACTGTCGCAGGTGTGGTTTCATCAAATAAATGAAGCTTAATATTACCCTGGTTAGTGTTCAGTTCCACCAAGGTCGCGTGAGCTGTGGCACTGTAAACAGCGCCGGTTAATAGTGCACTGGCAAGTAATGTATGAGGTAAACGCATCAGTAAATCGGTCCCTAAACTAAAAAATATCGTTGTTTTTTTGCAGAATACCGACTTAGATTCAAAATAACTAGCGTGATTACACTTAATAACAAAACAATGTTGCATTTTATTGATGTAACTTAACCTTTACGTAACAGATTAAACAATTTCTATCTTCCCTTTATTTCTGTAATGGCATTGTTTAGGCTTTAGCTCGCTCAAAAATAACACTAATAGGAGCCAATAATGACAACAACCCCCATTTGTGAATTTGGTTTACATAAAGGCCAACACTACAGCCAGTTACCCGTTTCATTTTTAAATTGGATGATCGCCAATCAACACAAACATGCAACACTGGCAAAAAATGAGTTAACTCGGCGCCACCAAGTGCTTAAAACAAATAACGCTTGTATTGAGTAAATTTACTTTTTTCAAGTAAAGCTATTTCAGCCCAGTGTCATAACATACACATACAAACTGCAGTAACATTGCTATTACCAACGTAAAGCTATCAGGTTTGCAATACCTAATAGTCGTTTTAATAACAATAGGTTTTACAATGTTACATACTCGCCTGCCTTTATTTGTATTTACGGCATCATTGCTTGGCTTAGTCAGCTGCGCCAATGACTCAGGTTTGCCAACAAGTGCCTCTTCTGAGTCAGTTAAACGCTTCACGCTTTTACATACCAACGATAACCATGGCCGTTTTTGGCATAACGAAGAGGGTGAATACGGCATGGCTGCCCGTAAAACCTTAATTGATCAGTTAAGATCACAAGCCGAGCAACAAGGTCACGCGGTGCTCTTGCTATCAGGAGGCGACATCAACACCGGCGTTCCAGAATCTGATATGCAGTTTGCAGAGCCTGACTTTAAAGGCATGTCTTTACTGGGTTACGATGCCATGGCACTGGGCAATCATGAATTTGATAACGCTTTGGATATACTCGCCAAACAACAAGCCTGGTCTAACTTTCCTTTTTTATCGGCCAATATTTTTCAAAAATCCACTGGCGAACATGCTTTTCAACCCTATGAAATATTTGAAAAACAAGGTTTAACCATTGCGGTAATTGGTTTAACCACAACAGACACATCAAAAATTGGCAACCCTGAATTTATTGGTCATTTAGAGTTTGCTGAGCCTAGTCGCGTTACTGCGCAAGTCATCGATACATTAACCAATACCACACAGCCAGATATCACCATTGCTGTGACACATATGGGCCATTATATTGATGCTAATCATGGTATTAATGCCCCTGGCGATGTCACCTTAGCCCGTAATTTACCTGCTGGTATGCTCGATATTATTGTTGGCGGTCACTCTCAAGAACCCATTTGTATGGAAGCCGCTAACGTTGCAAAAAGTGATTTCCAACCAGGTGATGCCTGCCAACCTGATCAACAAAATGGTACTTGGATTGTCCAAGCCCATGAGTGGGGAAAATATGTCGGTAAAGCTGAATTTGAATACCAAAATGATCAACTAACACTGATGAGCTATGAACTTATTCCGGTGAATATGCAGCGTGAAACACGCCATGCCGATGGTTCAACAAGCAAAGCGCTCGCTCAACCAGAGATTGCAAAAGATCCACAGATGTTGGCTTTTTTACAACCGTATCAAGATAAAGGCGACAAGCAGCTTTCTGTTGCCGTTGCCAAGCTCGATGGGCGATTAGAAGGTGAGCGTAAATTTGCGCGCTTTGAGCAAACTAATCTTGGGCGATTAATTGCCGCAGCGCAGATGGAACGTGTAAAAGGCGATTTTGGCATCATTAGCGGGGGTGGGATTAGAAGTTCAATCAAACCCGGCGAAGTCAGCTACAAAGATATACTCTCTGTTCATCCGTTCAAAAACCGTATTACCTACGTCGATATGAAAGGTGATGAAGTGGCTGATTACTTAAGTACCATAGCGAGTTTTCCGCCAGATTCTGGTGCTTATTGCCAGTTTTACGGTGTAGAGCTCACGCTCATACAAGGCAAAGCAGAGAATATTCGTATTCAAGGGCAACCCCTTGATGTGAATAAAACCTACCGTTTTAGCATCAACAGCTATAATGCAGCCGGTGGCGATGGTTACCCTAGTTTGAAACAACACCCAGGTTTTGTTGCCACTGACACTACAGATGCGGAAGTGTTAAAGCACTTTTTTATTAAACATCAACGGGTTAATGCTGCCGATTACGCACCGCAAGGTGAAATCCAGTATCAATAATCATTCACTGTAGATTCTAACTTTATAAGGGGCATCATGCCCCTTATTTATTTTACCGCCGCGCTTAGCGCCCGATTATTTCAAAATGCTCTTCAAGTACTTTATTTAACCCATAGTGATGAAGCTTAGAGCGAGAGCCTTCCCCATGCGCTTTTGGCGGATAATACAGCTCTTTTTCTTCAGGGTTTTCAGCCAACACTTCATCCAAAGCGGCTCTAATCTCACTTAAGGTTTTTTCTAAACTATTGGTAAAATTTGGCCGCTTTCTGACCGTGTGGCCAAGTTCAACTAAACGATAAAAATATTTATTGGCTAATTCGACTAACTCGATAGGCACATCTTTATTTTGATTTAGCGTCACATCTTTGTTATTTAAGCAATATTCAAGTAAAGCGATGTAAAAACACAGTGGTTTGTTTGCCAGCGGCACCGCTTGTTCAGTAATACTGTTCACTAAGGTTTTATCTTTTAAATTGAGTTGCAGCACCAAAGGGATCACCGGCTCTATCACTGAGTGACTCTCGTGATCGGGCGCGCGCCAACGCATAACGTGTTGTCGGCTCAACCACAGTAACAAACCTGCAATCAATATGGGCCAAAGAGACATATGCGCACTGATTGCAAGCGGCTCAAACACAACTTGGCCAATAACATGGTTATCGGGCGTCACTAAGTGAAACGTATGAGACGCTATCATTGCTGAGCCGGGTGCTTTCCCTGTCACTTTTTGTAACTGCGTAACACGCAGACCAAAGTCATGTTCAGCCAAATAGATATTCAGCTCGGTCAGATATGCGACAATCGCTTCGGGATTGCCCATAATATGGAAGCGTTCATTAGGCAATGATAAACGGGGTAAATCCAACGCAATGCGATTCTTGACCTGTTCCAACGCTGATTGCTCACGTTGTTGATAATCCCACACGGCACCGGCGCTATAACTCAGTTGTAAAGGCAAATAAAAACACACAAAAGCGATTAAAAACTTAGCTTTATTGTTCATCAGACATCTCCAATAACGAACCATTGTCACCGCACACTAAGTATTTTTCAGCTTGATGGAAATAACTCGACATCTGCTGCTGCGCTAAACTCAAGAGCGTTTTTTGCACCGCACAATATAAATCCGTATTGCGCTGCTCCATTTTTAAATACCATTTACTGCCACTGATGTTATCACTGATTGGCGTAACGTAATTATGCGAAAAACGCTCTTGATCATCTTCTTTCCAATAGGAAGAAATCAAGTCCACTTCTCCTGAAGCCAGCAACGCTCGCAGCGCATCATGAGAATTTGCATAACGGACATCTAAGTTTTCTATGTTTAAATCAAGCTTTTTCAACTGTGCTTTAGGTAAAATATGCCCCGAGCGGCTGGTTGGGTATTCAAGCAAACCAATGCGTTTATCTAAAAAGTAAGCTTTATCAAGACGTGGCTTTTCTTTCAGTGAGATAAAAAAGGCGCGATAACTGGGGTAACCAAGCACAGCCTGATAGTTGTAAGTAGATTCAACCATAAAAGCCTCGACAATGTTTTCTTTAGCTAAGATCAGATCAGCAAAGCCTTTACCCAAAAACTCGATTGAATCACTGAGCTTGTAGCCCCAAAACACTTCGACTTCACCAAACTGGCGTCCCACCACATCGTTTAAACAAAGTTTGTCTGCAATCTGATTTGCCAACTCTTCAGAGGGAACATACACCACTAAGGTATCTTTAATTCCAGCCTCTTTGACTTTGCATACAGTCGACACATTGAGTAGCACAGGGATCGGATTGATATTTGTGCTATTGAACCGTGCAGAAATAAAAAAAACACTTATTATTGATAGAAACAAAAATGTAACAATTGTAATTTTTGAGATTGAAAAAGTATAAAAGCGCACTGGTTTGACCAACTTATTAAAAACCTATTGCCATTTGAACAATTATTCTTACTTATATCAATAGGTAATTTTACCAGTATTAGCTAAGCTTTTGTTTTTATAGCTTTATTAACAAGTAATTATGAATACTATTGAGTCCTTTCTATTTGATTTCAAATAAGGACAATTTACCTCACACAAATACTTAACACTTTGATAAATGAGCGCATGAAAAGCACAATAAAAATTACCGCGACTGTCATATTTTCGACATTTTTAACCTTCAGTATGATGAGCAAATCATATGCTTGGGCACAAAATGGTCACCGCGTTGTAGGTCAGATAGCAGAGAATCATCTGACTGACACCACCAAAATGGCCATTCGTCATTTACTCGAAGGTGACAAGTTACCAGAAGTCACGACTTGGGCTGATGAAATGCGCTCTAACCCTGATACGTTTTGGAAAAAAGAGTCAGGCAAATGGCATTACATCAATATGAGTAGTGCAGCAGAGTTTAAACCAAAGCAATACCGCATTACCGCTCACAAAGGTGAAGTAACGGATGCGTACGCTGCAATTTTGAAAAGTATCGCAGTACTTAAAAGTGAAGATACAACTCTTGATAAAAAACGTTTTTACTTTCGTTTTTTAACCCATTTAGTCGGCGATATCCACCAGCCAATGCATGTGGGTCGCAAGCATGACCACGGCGGTAACAAAATAAAAGTAAAGTATTTCGGTCAAGATACCAACTTGCACCGTTTATGGGACAGAGATTTAGTAGAAGGTGAAAACTTATCATTTTCAGAATTTGCTTACTTCATCGATACCAATAACAAAGAGCTGATTGCTGAATATTTAAACAGCGAGCCAAAAGACTGGGTTATGGAGTCATTCCACATTGCTCAAACATTATACGAAATAGAAGATGGTGACTTTTCTTATGCCTATGTGTACGAGCAGAGCAACACCATGAAAACCCGCTTATTACAGGGCGGAATAAGATTAGCAGGTGTGTTAAATGCCATATTTGACCCAGCTGCAATACCTTTGGTGAATGCTTTAAGCACGCACCAACACACTGAAGTTAATAATTAATATAAAGCTAACTTTTAAAACTATAGTTACACGGGAAACTACTAGATGAAAACTCAACTACGCAAAAAGGCACTCACACTTGCTGTTGCTGCCTGTTTAGGTGTAAGTGGCGCAGCCATGGCGAATGACACGGCGTCTGCAGTGAAAGGTCAAATTACTGGCCCTAACGGCAACCCTGCAGCGGGTACTAAAATTACCATCATTCACGTACCATCAGGCTCTACTAAGAATGCAGTGGTCAATGAATCAGGTCTATTTAGTGCAAAAGGTCTGCGCGTTGGTGGTCCATATCAAATCATCGTTGATTCAGATAAATTTGAAGACACTATGCTTGAAGATGTCTACCTAACACTTGGTAACACTTACCCTGTAAACGTAGCATTGAATGCAAAATCTGACATCGAGCAAATTGTTGTTACTGGTCGTCCTATCAGCTCATTCGCAGGTGGTACGGGTCCTTCTGCAAACTTCGGTTTAGAGCAATTAGAAAACGCTCCAGCGATTAACCGTGACTTAAAAGATATCGTGCGTGCCGATCCACGTATTTTCATCGACGAAAGCCGTGGCGATGATGCAATTCAATGTGGTGGTGGTAACCCACGTTTTAACAGCTTAACGCTTGACGGCGTGCGCATGAACGATAACTTCGGTCTAAATGACAATGGTTATCCAACTGTTCGTACTCCTTTTTCTTACGATGCGATTGACCAAGTAGCCGTAGAGCTTGCACCGTTTGATGTAAACTATGGTGGTTTCACATCATGTAACTTCAATGCGGTTACTAAGTCTGGTACTAATGAAGTACACGGCCGTGTTTTCTTCGATTACACCAACGACTCAATGACTGGCGACAAAATTGAAGGCAAAGACATCCCACAAGGTGATTTCTCTGAAAAACGTTATGGCTTCTCTGTTGGCGCACCGCTAATCGAAGATAAATTATTCATCTTTGTCGCCTATGAAGAACTTGAAGGTGTTGAGTTATTCGACTATCCGAAACTAGGTAATACTGCAGATGACTCTGTTTCGACGGCTGATTTAGCGCGCATTGTGCAAATTGCAAAAGACAAATACAACTACGATGCCGGTACAACACCAACAAGCATGCCAGTTGATGACCAAAAGTTACTTGTAAAACTTGACTGGAACATCAATGACGATCACCGTGCAAGTGTAGTTTACAACTACAACGATGGTTTCAAATTATCACAATCTGACGATTGGGCCGTCACACTCGACAGCCACTTCTATGAGCGTGGTGCAGAGTTCACGTCTGTTGTGGGTTCTGTGTACTCAGATTGGACTGATAACTTTTCAACTGAAGTGCGCATTGGTAAGTCTGACGTAGACATGCGTCAAGAGTCTTTAGATGCAGCAAGCAGCTTCGGTGAAGTACAAATTCGTCATAACGGCCAAACTGTATTCTTAGGCCCTGATGACTCGCGTCAATCAAACGACTTAGATTATGATACAACGACTTTCAAAGTTGCGGGTACTTACTACTTAGGTGAGCACGAAATCACCGGTGGTTATGAGTTTGAAGAAGTCAACGTGTTCAACTTGTTTATGCAACATACTCAAGGTGAATTCCGCTTTGATTCAATCGACGACTTTGAAGCAGGTCAAGCAGCGCGTGTTTATTACAACAACTCTGCCGGTACTAATAACCCAGATGACGTAGCGGCGAACTTTGGTTTTGCACAGCACACTTTTTATCTTCAAGATGAATACAACTTCATGGATTATGATTTAAGTGTGACTTTTGGTCTTCGTTATGACAAGTTCACTAGCGATGACAAACCAAACTACAACGCAAAGTTTGAACAGCGTTACAATTTTGATAACCAAAAGAACATGGACGGCATTGACCTATTGCAACCACGTTTTGGTTTCAACTGGCAGGCTGCTGAAAACTTAGAAGTCCGTGGTGGCTTTGGTCTTTACTCTGGTGGTAACCCGAATGTTTGGGTATCTAATGCCTACTCTAACGACGGTGCCACACAAATTGGTCTTCAAGAACGTGGGGTAGACTTATTCAACACACCTATGGTCGGTGGCGGTTTACCTATCTATGAAGTACCACAATCAATGTACGATGAAATCGCTAATACCCCAATCGGTGGCGGTGATGGGTCAGTTAATGCCATTGATTACAGCTTCGAGATCCCATCTGAGTGGAAATACGCGATTGGTGGTACCTACTTCACTGAAGATAACTATATTATTACCTTAGATTTATTACATTCACAAAAGCAAGACAGTGCAATTGTGTATGATATCGGACTTGAAGATTCAGGTAATGTCGGCCCTGATGGTCGCCCGCTTTATCAACGTAAAGATGGCCGTTCAGGTGAATACATTTTATCGAACGTGAAAGGCGATGATGGTCAATCAACGGTTCTTTCTGCTGCACTAAGCAAAGAATACGATAACGGCATTAACTTTACTGTCTCTTATGCATACACCAATGCAGAAGACGTGAACCCAATGACGAGCTCTACATCAGGTTCTAACTACGGTAACTTAGCAGTCACCAATCCAGGTAATCCAGGCCTTGCAACATCAAACTACGAAGTTCCACACCGTTTCACGTTCCAACTTGGTTACAAGCATGAGTTCTTCGATGGTTACAACACCCGCTTTAACCTATTAGGTCAAGCAAGTGAAGGCCGCCCTTACTCATATACTTTTGAAGGCAGTGACCGTAACTTCGGTGACGACAACTGGAATGGTAATCGTCAGTTAGTGTACATCCCACTGGTTGATGACCCTAAAGTGGTTTACAACATGAGCCAAGATGAAATCAATGACATGAATGCATGGATTGAGTCTGAAGGCCTAACACGTGGCCAAACACTTGACCGTAACAGCCAAAATGCAGATTGGTGGGTGAAGTTTGATGTACGTATTTCACAAGACCTTCCTGGTTTTATGGATGGACATAAAGGCCAAGCGTACTTCACCATTAAAAACGTTGGTAACTTGTTAAACGATGACTGGGGTGTGTTAAAAGAAGGTGCATTTGTGGGCAATCGTATGATTGAAACTAGCATCAACGATAACAACCAGTTTGTTTACGAAGGCTTTAACAAGAACAATGCTCAACAAGACGTGAAGAACTATGGTTCTTTATGGCAAATGCGCATTGGTGTGAACTACACATTCTAATTTAAATACGCAATTTAAATACCAAAAGACCTAAGCATGCTTAGGTCTTTTTTTGTGTGTAAAACGAAGGCGCGTTGATTTTTTGGTTAATTTGGCTCGGACAGCGTTTGAATCGCGGTTATTTTAAAGCGTCGAGTCGTTGCTCAAGTGTCTCAATAGTATTCATCAACCCTTCATATTGCTCGGACGTGAGCGCAGCCAGCAAAGTCTCTTCCCACTCTTTAGCGAGCGGCACGAGTTCCTTGTAAAGTGTCCAGCCTTGTTCGCTGAGGCTCAGTACACTGGCACGCTTATCGACTGGATCCGGTTGCTTAATCACATAATGCTTGTCTTGCAGTATTTTAATGGTGCGAGACACCGTTGATTTATCCATCGCCGCACACTCTCCGAGCTCTTTAGCATTGCTCGCTGGTCGCTGTGCCAAATTGACCAAAATGCGCCATTCAGGGATACTCAATTGATATTGCTGTTGGTACACTTTGGCGAATGTTTCACTGACATGACTGGTTAATTGGCTTAAGCGATAAGGTAAAAAAGACTGTAAGTCTAATATTTCATTTTTAGCAGGACTCATCATCCGATCTTATCTATTTAACGATGTTGCGACATTAACACTCACAAGATAAATTGCCAAACTCCTCTTTCTCAAACCACGACGCAGCGCATCATCTTAAGGGGTTTTTTACAAAATTTCACATTCCAGCCGCCCAGCAATTGAGAATAGTTATCAATAAGATATAGCGTTTCAGTCTTTGATTATCCCTTTTATTGCATAAATATTACTTTATTTAACAATCAATATCGGTACTATACCCCCACCTCAAAAATGACAGCGATGTCAAAATATCTCTAGTAACTTAAAATATGATAAAAATTAATCACCTGCTTGGAAAAATGCTGATCCCAACCAAGCTTAGAATAAGTGTTGTACTGGCGTGTTTTATTATCATCGGTACGCAGCTTTCTGCTGCATTTAAACTCAAAGACAGTATTATTTATGAGCGTCAACAAAAAGCACAATACTTAGTGACAGCGCTCACATCCCAAATCAATGCAATTGCCCGCCAGTCAGATACATCAACCCCGAAAAAACAACAAAAAGTACGCGATTTACTCGCTCAAACCCGTTATGGCGACTCTGGCTATTTTTTTCTATTTGATGAAAATGGCAACATGGTCACCCACCCTATTAAACCTGAACTCAATGAACAATCTATGGTTCATCATCACCAAACGTTTATTTCTAGCGCGTTTCGTCAATTTGTTGATGTCGCTAACCAACGTGGCTCTGGTTTTGTTACTTACCAGTGGCCAAAACCGGGCTCGAATGAACAAGAACGCAAGTCGTCGTTTATTTACAAGCTCAATCATTGGGGCTGGGCCATCGGCACGGGGATTTATTACGCCGATGTCGAAACACAGTTTAATGAGCGTGTTATGACCATTTTAATTGAAGCCTTGTTCTACATCTTTTTATTAATTGTTGTGTCTAATTTAATCGCACGTAATATCATCAAACCACTCACTAAACTCACTCAGACCATGACGGTAATAGCTGAGCAAAAAAATCTCACGATAGCACTTAAAACCGCTGGTAAAGATGAGCTCACCCTGATGGCTAAAGCGTTCAATGCCATGACGCAACATTTTCGCGCTGTGCTGCAAACAATTACCGGCAACACCCATTCTTTAGCTTCACAAGCAGAGGAACTCGCTTGCATCACCAGCCAAATTCAAACCGGAATTACGGAACAAAATCAGGGAACCGAAGCTATTTCGATTAAAGTCACTGATTTAGATAATTCAGCCAAACAAGTATTTGAACAAACACATTGTGCACTTAATACCGCGCAGCGCAGTGCCAAATTAACTCAAGATGGCTTAGCACAACTGCAAGAAAACGTCTCAGCGATTCGCCAAGTCGCTAGAACAGTGGGTCAAGCACAACAAACGGTATTAAAATTACAAAGCTCATCTGAGCAAATTGGTGAGGTACTCAACGTGATCAAACAAGTGGCAGACCAAACCAATTTGCTGGCGCTCAATGCTGCTATCGAGGCAGCCCGAGCCGGTGAACAAGGTCGTGGTTTTGCGGTTGTCGCCGATGAAGTGCGCTCTTTAGCGATGCGCACCCAACAATCAACCGATGACATACAAGCAATTATCCATCAATTACAAGCAGGCGTCAGTGACACTGTCACCCAAATGACTCACAGCCAACAGGCCGCACTTGCAGGGATTGCTATCAGTGAACAAGGCGAAGTAACCTTGCAACACATCGATCGTGCTGTGCGCGAAATGAGTGACATCAACACCGATATTGCTGCGGCCAGCCAACAGCAAACCATGGCAATTTCTGATATCGCCAATGAGATGCTGCAAATCGCCACCATTGCCAAACAGACCGAAGTGGGCGCAGCTCACACCCAAGAGGCGAGTATTGAACTCAGTGCAATGTCCCATAAACTGAGTCAATTAGTGACTGAATTTAAAGTTTAAGCAATTGAAAAATATAATTTTATAAAAAGTTAGATGCGGGGCTGTTGATCTTTAGTGGTTAAATTTTGTTCGAGATAAAAGCGTTTTTATCGCGGCGAGTAGTGTGTAGCCTAGTCATTCTAAGCAAATACTGCTCAACAAAGAGAAATACACTTTTAGCCGAACCCTTCGGGCAGCGTTTGTTGGGTATTTTTACTGCGTTATTGCTTTTTCGTGTAGCTCGCTACACCACAAAAGCGCTGCCTTGTATAAATACCCAACAATTCGCTGTAAAAATCATCACGAAAGATCAACAGCCCCGCTCATAATTTAAAAATATTCACTATGAACCTTGAATATACTCTCACGTGAGAGTATATTCATATCATCTTGACACTCACAGATGAGCAATCCCATGACCGCACTTAATTACATGACTGGATTTGGTAACGAATTCGAAACAGAAGCATTATCAGGTGCCCTGCCTGTCGGCCAGTTCAGCCCACAAAAAGTAAAATACGACCTCTATGCTGAGCAGTTTAATGTCACTGCATTTACGGCGCCTCGTGCTGATAACCGCCGTAATTGGTTTTATCGTATTCGCCCATCTGTGATCCAAGGTGATTATCAAGCAATCGATAATGGTTTAATTCGCACTGCCCCCATTACCGAAGCCGTTACCCCTCCAACTATGTTCCGCTGGGATCCGGTTGCTATTCCAAGCGAAAAAACTGACTTTATCGATGGCTTAAAAACCATGGCAGCCAATGGCAGTGCCCAAGGTCAAGCGGGTGTCGGTATTCATGTGTACGTGGCTAATCAATCCATGCAAGGGCGCTATTTTTATAATGCCGATGGCGAGCTTTTATTTGTGCCTCAGCTTGGTGCCTTGGTGCTTCACACTGAATGTGGCAAGCTGGCAATCAAACCCGGCGAAATCGCGGTGATCCCGCGCGGTATTAAGTTCAGCGTAGAATTACTCGATGAGTCGGCTCGTGGTTATATTTGTGAAAACTACGGCAATCCTTATGTTTTAGCCGAACGTGGCCCTGTCGGTGCCAACGGTTATGCCAATGATCGTGATTTCCAATACCCTGTGGCGGCTTTTGAAGATCTTGAAGGTGACTTTGAGCTTGTTGCAAAATTTAACGGCAATTTATTTCGCTGTGATATCGGTCACTCACCGCTTGATGTGGTTGCATGGACAGGAAATAGCGCGCCATACAAATATGATTTAAGCCGCTTTTGTACCATGAACACCGTCAGTTACGACCATCCCGATCCGTCTATCTTCACCGTGCTCACCTCACCATCCGGCACGCCGGGTGTGGCCAATCTTGATTTTGTGGTGTTTCCGCCACGTTGGATGGTAGCAGAAAATACCTTTAGACCGCCTTATTATCACCGTAATATCATGAGTGAATTCATGGGCTTAATTGAAGGTGTGTATGATGCTAAAGAAAAAGGCTTTGTCCCAGGCGGCATGAGTTTACACAACTGTATGTCACCGCATGGCCCAGAAGCAGACGTATTTGAAAAAGCCTCTAATGCCGACCTTAAACCACAACGCTACGAAAACACCATGGCCTTTATGTTCGAATCGCGTTATGTTATTTCACCAACTAAGTTCGCACTTGAAGGGGATCACTTGCAAAAAGATTACGCCAAGTGCTGGCAAAAAATTGAAAAGAAATTCACCGGTCAAGCATAAGGAGTAATCAATGAAACTTTACAGCTATTTTCGCTCATCAGCCGCCTATCGGGTGCGTATTGCACTCAATTTGAAACAGATTGACCATGAGCTTATTCCGGTTAATTTACTCAAATCAGAGCAACAAGGTGATGAATACGTCAGTAAAAACCCGCAAGGTTTGTTGCCCGCCCTTGAAACAGAGCAAGGTGTGCTTGCACAATCATTGGCGATTTTAGAGTGGCTAGAAGAAACCCAGCCTAATACTCCAGCACTGCTGCCAGCCGATCCGTGGCAAAAAGCGCAAGTGCGTAACGTGTGTTATGCCATCGCTTGCGATATTCACCCGATTGATAATTTACGAGTATTAAAATATTTAAGCAGTGAGTTGGGTGCAGATGACGATACTAAAAATACCTGGTATCGCCATTGGATTGAAATAGGCTTTGCCAAAATTGAAAGCCAACTTGGCAATGGACCATTTTGCTTTGGCGACAAACCGACTCTTGCGGATTTATGTTTAGTGCCGCAAGTATTCAACGCCCACCGCTTTAAAGTCGATATGAGTCAATTTCCAAAAATTGCAGCCATTTATCAGCATTGCAATACCATACCAGCCTTTATTGACGCCGCGCCCGAAAACCAAATCGACGCAGCATAGTCATTCAAACCCCAATAACAATGCCAATACAAGGCATTGTTATTGCGGAAAATAGACTCTGCATCACGTACTTATCCGTCAATACAGTACGTGATGCACATCCACATCGTGACATTAGGTGTTGCATTTCCTAATTCTGGATCCGCGTAATATAGCCTGAGCCTCTATTTTCACGGTTATATAAAAGTAACAGCGGCGCCTTTTTGGCTAGCGCTTCGTGCCGTTTATTCAGAGCTTGCTGTCGATTTTTGCATCGCGGTTATCACCCACATTCAAAAATATCCTACCGTATCAAACTGATAATCAAACTTTACTTCTATGGCAATTAAAAATACCAAGCAACTTTATTGCTCGGGTGCATCAGCTGTGTATGTTTTATCGCCATTTTTTAATGATCAATTGATTGACTTGAATGGATCTATATTTATAATAACCACATTCGAACACCATTCGAATGTGGTTATTTGGTTATGTCTTAAGGATCATCATGGCGCCAGCTCCAAAATTTAGCATGCAAGAACAAGAAGATATCATTCTTAATGCTGCTGCTAATTGCATCGAAAAAACATCATTACTCGATTTTACAATGTCGGCAGTAGCCAAAGAAGCCGCTATCTCGATGGGCTCAATCTACAAGCATGTTCAATGCAAAGAAGACATCATTTTTGCCCTCGCTATTCGTGTTTTCAAACACTACAGTATGATTTTTAAAGAAATCCTCGAGCTTCCACTCACAACACCCGAGCGGATCATGGGCATTACTTTATTGAACCCAATGAAAATGCAACTTTACCCATTTGATACTCACTTAGATGCTTTTGTGGCCAATGAGTTAGTGGTAACGAAAACCTCTCCCTTGTGGACAGAGCGAATGATTAGCGCGCATCAACATTGTGAAGAAATCTTCTATCAAACAATGAAACAGGCGGTGCAAAACAACGAGCTTATCTGTGATGATGAAAATGAAATCGAAGCAATGATTGATGAAATTAATCTTGGTGGCTGGTCATTAACCGTGGGCTATCAAAATGTCGAAAGGATCACACAAATTCGCCAAATTGCACTAGGCACAGCGCAATTACATGAACCGGTCGCTAGCGATTCTGCGATTGTGCGAATTTTTACACGCTTGATTAACTCTTACCAATGGCAAACGCCGCTCGATAAAGCGGGCATTGAAAAAACAGTGCAATTATTGATTGCTCGTAATTTACGCTAATTTAGGAAATGACTATGCATATTCGTCGATGGGCCTTGGCCCTTTTTATTACCGTTGGCACCATTGCGGGCTTGAGCTTTTTAAAATTTCAACAAGTCCAAGCAGCGATTGCATTTGGTGAATCATTCCCTGAGCCTTCAGCAACGGTACAAACTACGGTGACCAAAAAGGAGTCTTTTTCAGCTCAATATAAAGTCACAGGTCAAGCCCGTGCCTTGCAGGTTGTTGCATTACAAAATCAATTATCAGGAAATATTGTCAGTGTTAACTTCAATGCCGGTGATATTGTCGAAGCAGGCCAAGTGCTACTGTCTTTGGATACCAGTGAAGAAGAAGCGCAGCTCAATGCAGCCAAAGCCACTTTTGCTTTAGCTAAGTCAACTTTAGAGAGAAATCGACAAATGTTAATCGGTAAAAAAGTCAGCCAACAAGTGGTTGATTCTGCCTTAGCCGATTATCAAATTGCCATTGCGAACATCGATAACCTCAACAGTATTATTAATAAAAAACAGGTCATTGCACCTTTTCGGGGCCGAGTGGGCATTGACACTTTTGAAGTCGGTCAATTTTTACCGAACAACTCCCCCATCACTACGTTAATTGCTCAAAGCAATCAAATTTGGGTTGAGTTTAAACTTCCGCAGACAAAAACACGTCTTGCGATTGGCGATCAAGTATGGGTTGAGCAAATCAATCAACACAAAACGAATCCAAAAATCAGCGCTAAAGTTGTGGCGAAACAAACACAAATGGAGGCCAATTCGCGTCATCAAACTTATCGCGTTGTGCTCGACAACAGTGACGATGTGATTGCTCATAATGAATTACTGAATATTTATATCACTCAGCCTGCGCAATCGGTCATTATGGTGCCAAATTTGGCGATCACCCGTACAAGCCAAGGTGATTTTGTCTATCAATTACGTCAAGATGACACCAACACTCTCAGAGCGCATAAATTGGCGGTTGAACTTGGCCCACGTCTTGGCGACAATCAAGCCATTATATCGGGTCTTGAAAGCAACATGCTCATTGCCACTATCGGTGCATTCAAATTAAGCCAAGGGTTATTAGTGTATCCGCAAACAAGCGACACCGATGACACCCACGTCCCTCTCACACAATCGCCTGAGGGTTTGTAATGAGCGCTTTACACGAACATCAAAAATCGGTGATGGACATCTTTGTTACACGCCCGTTGCTGGCCATTGTACTCTCTTTATTGATTATGTTGGGCGGCATGTACTCTGCCTCGCATATTTCGGTTCAACAATTCCCCAAAATTGAAAGCACTTCGCTGGTTATTGATACTGTGTATACCGGTGCATCTGCGCAGGTGGTCAAAGGGTATATCACTGAACCGATTGAGCGAATTGCAGCCACTGTGCCAGGCGTGGATTATGTCGACTCAGCCACCATTGCAGGTAGCAGTAAAGTCACTGCGTGGTTGTCTCTTAATTACGATACCACTGCCGCTTTAGCGGAATTATCGGCGAAATTGAGCCAAATAAAGTTTGAGCTGCCACAAGGCGCGCAAGATCCAGCCATTTCGATAGTCAGAGCGGATCGTCAGAATGCGTTATTTTATTTAGATATTGCAGCAAAAGGGATCCCCCGTCACGAAGTGACTGATTATTTCAGCCGAAACGTTGTCCCTTATTTAAGTGATATTTCAGGTGTGCAAAAAGTCACCTTAGAAGGGGGTCGTAATCCCGCGATGCGCATTTGGATTGATCCCGATAAATTAGCGGTATTTGACCTAAATGCCAATGATGTTATGGCGGCTTTACGTGCAAACAACACTATTGCCACCCTTGGCTACAGCGAAAATGGCAGGCAGCGTGTTGATCTGATGTCAAACACTATTCTTAGCACTGTCGATGAGTTCAAACAATTGGTCGTAGCAACCCGCGACGATGTCCAAATCCACTTAGCGGATGTCGCTGAAGTTGAAGTCAGTGAAGAAGAAGGCATTGTTGATGCTCGTCTAAATCATGATCAGACCATTTTTATTGCTGTGTGGCCTTTACCTGGTTCTAATGAAATTGAAATTGGCGATGCGCTCTATGAAAAACTCGACCAGCTCAATCAGCGCCTTCCTAATGGCATGCAAGTGGGCGTCGGTTATGACGGTACTTTGTACATGCGTGACGCCATTAAAGAAATATTTACGACATTAGTCGAAACCGTTTTATTGGTCGGCATAGTAATCATCGTGATGATGGGGAGTCTCAGAACGGCATTAGTGCCATTAGTGACCATTCCAATCTCAATTTTAGGCGCAATTGGGGTGATGTCTTTGGTCGGTTTTTCATTAAACCTGTTAACTATTTTGGCCATCGTGTTATCGGTTGGTTTAGTGGTTGATGATGCAATTGTGGTTGTCGAAAATGTCGCCCGTCACATGCGTGAAGGCAAAAGTCGCTTTGAAGCGGCCCTGCTCAGCAGTCGTCAATTACTGGTGCCCGTCATCGCGATGACGCTCACTTTGGCGGCCGTGTACGCACCGATTGGATTTTTGTCGGGTTTAACTGGGTTTTTATTCCGTGAGTTTGCCTTTACACTCGCTGTAGCCGTGTTAATTTCAGGTGTGGTCGCCATCACACTTTCGCCCATTATGAGTGCATATGTCTCCCCTGTAGGTGGTCGTGAAGGAAAACTCACTCGCGCAATCAACCATGGCTTTGACCGCTTACAACAACGCTATATCAAAGCTTTGGATCGCTTGTTTACTTGGCGTGCCCAAGTCATGTTTTGTGCCATTATTTTTAGCTTACTGGTTGTGCCTTTTTACATGTTATCTCAGCAAGAGTTGGCACCTGTCGAAGACCAAAGTGGTATTAATGTCGTCGTCACGGCTCCACCTGAGGCTTCATTGGCGTATACCACCAACCACATGCACCGAGTGGTTGATGTGATGAATTCAGTCGATGGAAGTAAGTTTACTTGGCAAATCGTCTTTAAAAACGCAGGGTTTGGCGGCGTTGAATTAAAAGAATTCGACCAACGTACACAAAGCGTGCATGAGATATTACCTGAGTTATTCGGAAAATTAGGATCAGTCAGCGAATTAAATCTATTTCCTGTTTTGTCCCCTGCATTACCGACTGCCGGACAGTTTGATCTTGAAGTGGTCTTTCGAGGCAGTGATAGCTACGAGCAAATGCGTGAGTACGCCGAACAAATCATGGCGCAAGCATACCAAAGTGGCAGCTTTATGTTCGTTGATACTGATTTAAAGATTGATTTACCTCAAAGTCAGCTGATTTTCGATAAAGTCATGATGGCCGATCTGGGCTTAACCGCCGCGTCCGTCAACGACCAACTGAGTGTGTTGTTATCAAATAACTACGTCAATCAATATAATGATAACGGTAAAGCGTATCGAGTGATCCCTGTGGTAATGGGCGAAGATAGATTTAATCCAGAATTGATCCTTGATTTAGAGATCACCACAGCCAAAGGTGAAACCGTGACGTTGTCCTCTTTTGCTGAGGTACAACCAATGGTCGGCCCTCGTGTATTAGGATCATTCAATCAACAGCAATCGTTCAGAATTTATGGCGGGGTGTTACCTCATATCACCAAAGAGCAGGCTTTAGCTCAGATTGAAGCCGTTGCCCGCGAGATTTTACCAGCCAATTACTCAATTGATTATGCAGGTGAATCACGCGAAATGCGCAAAGAAGGCAATACCATGATTACGGTATTACTGATTTCACTTGTGGTGGTGTATTTTGTCTTAGCGATTCAATTTAATAGTTTTCGTGATCCCTTGGTGGTCTTACTTGGCTGTGTACCATTGGCGTTGTCTGGTGCGTTGATGTTGGCATTTTTAGGTTTGACGTCTATCAACTTGTATTCGCAAATTGGTCTTATCACCCTGATTGGTCTTATCGCTAAAAATGGCATCCTGATTGTTGAGTTTGCAAATCATATGCAGTTGACCGGAATGGAAAAACTGGCCGCAGTGAAAGCAGCCGCGAGCACTCGTTTGCGCCCAATTCTGATGACAACCGCCGCAACTGTATTGGGACACTTCCCTTTAGTGCTGGTCACGGGTGCAGGTGCTGAAGCGCGAAACAGTATCGGAATCATTTTAGTGGCAGGTATGATCATTGGCACAGTGTTTACCTTAATTGTCCTGCCGATTTTATACCACTGGCTCGCGACAGATCATCGAGCGCAACTGCAAGATGATGCACAAGCCGACAGAGTCGATAACCAATTCCAACAATCGACCTAACCATGAAAAAAGCCAAGCTGTTTTAAGCTTGGCTTTTTGCTTAGATAATATTGAGCGCTGACTAAAATCGTGAACACACACATAATTAATAAGAGTAGACCAGCATATCTGAAGCCTTAAACGTCTATATGTTTATTACTCGGATATTTTTTTACCAAACTTATCCATTTTGCAATCACATTTTGGGCAAGTCCAGCCGCCCCACATTAGTTGCTGAATATTTTTTGGTATGCGTAGAGCTGGCATTTTCTCATCACATTTTGGACAGAAAACCTTATTTAAATTAATTTCCATTTGTGAACGTTCTGTATCTGACATAATTAACTTCCTTATTTAAATTTAAACTCAAAATTTGAAAAACATATAAACGCCGCCATAAGGGGCAATAAAACAGTAAAGAGTGAGGCACTCATAATTCCTGAGCCTGCAGCTATATCTGAAAGTATAACCCTTGAACCTACAGTTTTATTTTCTGTATAAAACCCAGTATTCCCTAAGGGTAATTCTTTCTAATCTGATGCAGCAAGCAGGTGCAACTTTTAGCTGGCTAAAGTTAGGAGCGAAGCGACGGGAGCCAACTTAAAATTGTCCCGTTGACTTGGTTTGTTAGCTATTTTTCAACTTACAAGCAAATACATAGCAAATACATGACACTCATAAATATCTCACTGATTTTAATTAATATAAATAAAAATACAACAAAGGATTTCTAAGGGGAATTGGATATTTGGATGCATCACTTCACGTAGAAATGATTAGACTTTGCTAATGCAGGTAACTCACAAGGTTAATGAGGATATATCAATAAAAAGTTGGTTGTAATCGCTATTTTAGTCATGATAAAGCTAGGCCGTTGCCCATTTTATTGAAATAAAAATAGAGTTTTTAAAACTTAGCCGACTCCGCGATACCAGCTTTGCTGATGCTGATGAGCACATTGTCTGAGTGCACTCGGTTGGCCTGCGAAATTGCTATATTGCCGCCTGAAGTTATGTACAGCTTCAAGCCAGACCGCAGTTTCAATCCCCAATTCCACTAATATTTTGGGTTGAGTTTTGCAGATAGCACCGCGCTTTTTGGGGTCAAAATGTCGGCCACTCCAATCGGCAAGCTCTAAGTAATCCAGTAACTTAAAAGGAATGGTTTGGTTGTTTGCGTTACTGCCAAACGCCATAAGCTGCTTTGGTTGTGGTGTGATTTGTTCCGTGTTTTCTGACGTGGACTGTTTTTTATAATGCTGAATGCGCTCTTGAATTGACGTAAAATCGCTGCCTTGCAGGCTTTTCGCCATTTTGGCTCTGATTGGGTTTAAATCGACGTACATCATACAACTGAGTACTGCTTGCTCGTCCAATAATGCTTGTGATTTAAATCTGCCCTCCCAGAATCGGCCTGTGCAGTTGTCTTCTTTATTGGCTTCTCTGGCTATAAATTCATTTAGGTTTCGCATGTACCAACTGATGTCGTAAAGCCGATTTCGCCACACTTCGACCGTTTTATCGACGCTGTACATATACAAGCAAATACATGACACTCATAAATATCTCATTGATTTTAATTAATAAGAGCAAATACGTGACACTCATAAATATCTCATTGATTTTAATTAATATAAATAAAAATACAACAAAGGATTTCTAAGGGGAATTGGATATTTGGATGCATCACTTCACGTAGAAATGATTAGACTTTGCTAATGTTGGTAACTCACAAGGTTAATGGAGGTATATCAATAAAAAGTTGGTTGATAATCGCTATTTCAGCCATGACAAAACTAGGCCATTGCTTATTTCATTGAGATAAAAATAGAGTTTTTAAACTCAACCGACTCCGCGATACCAACTTTGCTGATGCTGATGAGCACATTGTCTGAGTGCACTCGGTTGGCCTGCGAAATTGCTATATTGCCGCCTGAAGTTTTGTACTGCTTCAAGCCACACAGCAGTTTCAATCCCCAATTCCACTAATATTTTGGGTTGAGTTTTGCAGATAGCACCGCGCTTTTTGGGGTCAAAATGTCGGCCACTCCAATCGGCAAGCTCTAAGTAATCCAGTAACTTAAAAGGAATGGTTTGGTTGTTTGCGTTACTGCCAAACGCCATAAGCTGCTTTGGTTGCAGAGTAACTTGTTCGGTTTTTTCTAACGTGGACTGCTTTTTGTAATGCTGAATGCGCTCTTGAATTGACGTAAAATCGCTGCCTTGCAGGCTTTTCGCCATTTTGGCTCTGATTGGGTTTAAATCGACGTACATCATACAACTGAGTACTGCTTGCTCGTCCAATAATGCTTGTGATTAAAATCTGCCCTCCCAGAATCGGCCTGTGCAGTTGTCTTCTTTATTGGCTTCTCTGGCTATAAATTCATTTAGGTTTCGCATGTACCAACTGATGTCGTAAAGCCGATTTCGCCACACTTCGACCGTTTTATCGACGCTGTACATATACAAGCAAATACATGACACTCATAAATATCTCATTGATTTTAATTAATATAAATAAAAATACAACAAAGGATTTCTAAGGGGAATTGGATATTTGGATGCATCACTTCACGTAGAAATGATTAGACTTTGCTAATGTTGGTAACTCACAAGGTTAATGGAGGTATATCAATAAAAAGTTGGTTGATAATCGCTATTTCAGCCATGACAAAACTAGGCCATTGCTTATTTCATTGAGATAAAAATAGAGTTTTTAAACTCAACCGACTCCGCGATACCAACTTTGCTGATGCTGATGAGCACATTGTCTGAGTGCACTCGGTTGGCCTGCGAAATTGCTATATTGCCGCCTGAAGTTATGTACAGCTTCAAGCCAGACCGCAGTTTCAATCCCCAATTCCACTAATATTTTGGGTTGAGTTTTGCAGATAGCACCGCGCTTTTTGGGGTCAAAATGTCGGCCACTCCAATCGGCAAGCTCTAAGTAATCCAGTAACTTAAAAGGAATGGTTTGGTTGTTTGCGTTACTGCCAAACGCCATAAGCTGCTTTGGTTGTGGTGTGATTTGTTCCGTGTTTTCTGACGTGGACTGTTTTTTATAATGCTGAATGCGCTCTTGAATTGACGTAAAATCGCTGCCTTGCAGGCTTTTCGCCATTTTGGCTCTGATTGGGTTTAAATCGACGTACATCATACAACTGAGTACTGCTTGCTCGTCCAATAATGCTTGTGATTTAAATCTGCCCTCCCAGAATCGGCCTGTGCAGTTGTCTTCTTTATTGGCTTCTCTGGCTATAAATTCATTTAGGTTTCGCATGTACCAACTGATGTCGTAAAGCCGATTTCGCCACACTTCGACCGTTTTATCGACGCTGTACATATACAAGCAAATACATGACACTCATAAATATCTCACTGATTTTAATTAATATAAATAAAAATACAACAAAGGATTTCTAAGGGGAATTGGATATTTGGATGCATCACTTCACGTAGAAATGATTAGACTTTGACATCACCGTATAGGCCGCAATATCAATGGCAAACACTTGCGATAGCCGCTTAAATCGCTCGACTAACCACGCACGTCGGTGTTCAAAGTTTTGACCTGAATACTTATCAAATCCCGCTAAAAAAGCCCTGCGAACACACCGACTAATGCAGTGATAATAAGGAGTGGAGTCTAAATCAATTAACGACCGTCTTGCTTGTGCCATGTGAGCCACCAAAACATGAAGTGATTAATTAAAATTAGACCCTCTATTGTGATTTTTCAATGAGATATTTATGGGTGTCATGTATTTTACCCGAGCTTGCGAGCGTCCTTAGATGATTTTTTAGGTGGTTTCCGCAATGAACTCAAGTCAAATAGTTTCCTAAGATCATTTAGATCATCTGTTGCCTTTGAATATTCTTCAAAAACTTCAACGATATCTCGAGAGTGTTTTCCTGTTTCTTCGTACTTTGATAAAGACTTCGCAAAACCAATTCCAGATTTAGCATTAACAATTTCCTCTATAATAATTTCAACAGGAAGGCCGTATTTTTTATTTAGAAAACGGCCCAAGTCACTTGTTTTAACTTGTTCTATTCGATGTAAATCATCTAATCGTTTGTGTTCTGATTTTATTATTTCACTTGATTTATCAGGAGAAACAAATTGCATAACAGATTCCAAGTAAGTCTTCAGAGTTGTATTTATTTCTTTTAATCCATCAACTTGATGAGATAGCTCAGTAAATTTCTTTTGTTCAGACATTCTCTGTAGAAGATCACGAAATAAACCTGCCCATTGTTCTCTGAGCCAACTTTCAATATCCGAAAACTTTTCAAAAGTTTTAGTTGCATTATTTCTAGGGAGAGAAAGGATTTTTTCAATAAATTTGAATATATTCACTGAATCAACATGCGCATAAGATATATTCTCATTTTTCTTATTACGTAAATATGTTTGGTATTCAGAATAAACACTACTTTCAATTAAAATATAGGTTGGTACATCACGCTTGTTAGCCTCTTCAAATTCTTTTTTTGTAACACTCTCGTATCTATCAAAGAACTCTTTATCTTTTTTTCTGTCTCCTTCACTAGTTTCAGAGCCATATCTTCCGCCAACAATTAAAACAAAAATATCGGTGCTAGAGATCTCTTTGTAACAAGATTCATCTAACGGCATATCTGGTGCGTAAGCAATATTTCCTTTTTCTGACAATACAGTTTCATACCCCAAGGATTCAATAAATATATCCATAGAGGCTCTGACATGCTTTAAATCATAATATGTTGAACTAATAAAAACCCGAGGATTTGCCAAAGTACACTCCTTTGTTGATGATCATCTAACGCCTCGTTAAGCGGCGAAAAATAGTTGGCTAAAATGTTGAACGGAGTGAAAACAACCAACTGTTTTTTGTCCGTTTGAATGCCTTGTTAGCAGTATTATGCGTCGCAAGTTACTGTTTTGCTGGTTTCAATTTCCCTACCGCTATCATCCGTTTCTTTTACGATAATAGTATAAGTTGTTAGCTTAACTTCCTTACCAACTTCATTGACATAGTTATACCTTGAACAAAAATCTGATGTTGCTTTTTCTACCTCAGAATAGTGAGATACAGGTTGAGTTGAACAACCAGTCAAAGTAAATACTAAAGAAAAACCTAATGTGCAGATTACACCTAATTTCATTACATATCCCTGTACTGCTAACGCTTTGCTAAGCGGAAAATAATGGTTGGCTAAAATCGCGAAGCGATGGCCAACTGTTATTTTTCCGTTTAAGCAACTTGTATGGATAATAAACCCATCAAATTATTCTTTTAAACCGAGTTCGGGTATTGTGAGACCCAGGCTTTAGCTGCAACTAAAGCTCTCTTTTGTGGTAGTTCGATTAAGCGATGGATCCTCTGTTGAGAGACCGATAACAAGAATGAACGCCACAAAAGACTCCAAGCATCACACTCGAATAGTCTACTGGGTCTCGAACCCGCATTATGCAAGCAAGAGTTAGCTTATTATGAAAACAAATACTAATCAAAACATTAATGTCGGTGTCGATACCGGCAAATTTCAACTCGATATTTATATTCGCCCTCTTGATATCTATTTCACCGTTAAGAACGATGAAAAAGGGATTGCAGAGGCTATTAAAAAAATCAAAATACACTCTCCAAACCGCATCATTATTGAAGCCACTGGCCGCCTTGAAATGCCCTTTATTATTGCATGTGCAAAGGCCAATTTACCCTTTGTCATTGCCAACCCAATACACATAAAACGCTTTGCTGGCGCCATTGGTCAACGCGCTAAAACCGACAAGCTAGATGCACAGTTGATTGCACATTATGGCGAAGCAATTAAACCCACACTCTCCACCCTAAAGCCTGACATCATGCAGATTATGAGTGATTTGGTTGCCAGAAGAAATCAGCTGTTAGTCATGCAAACGATGGAAAAAAACCGCCTGCAAATTTTACCAAAAGAGCTGATTTCAACCATCAAACCTATTTTAACAGCCTTTAAAAATCAGATTGAAAAAATTGAAAATAAAATTCTAAAACTCATTGAATCATGCCCTGAATATTCAGCCAAAAACACGATCCTACAAAGCATGAAAGGCATTGGTAAAATTGCCGCTGCCTCCATCATCAGTAACTTACCTGAGCTTGGCTATATGTCGAATAAAGAAGCCGGTGCATTGGTTGGCGTTGCGCCTATGAATCGCGAAAGTGGCCGCTATAAAGGGCTTCGAAAAATTCAAGGTGGGCGGCATCAAGTACGCACCGTTTTATACATGGCGATGATGTCAGCCATCCAATCAAACCCTGTTTTTAAATCAACTTATCAGCGATTAGTTGCTGCTGGGAAACCGAAAAAAGTAGCGCTTATTGCGTGTGTCAGGAAGATGATTGTGATCTTAAATTCGATGCTCAGAGACGGAGTTATGTGGGAAGCGCCAAAAGTTTAAAATTAGCTATTGACGCCATAGTCTCTTGTATATATGCAACACATTCTTGAACTTTTTCAGATTGTAACCTTTTAGAACGAGTATAAAAGTTAAGTTTCCCGCAGGAATCTATGAAATCACGAAAATTTTCCCCAATTTTTTCAAATGAAATATTATTCGTCACAACTTAACCTTTATTCACGACATCTAATATCGATGACTCTAACTTATCAAGACCATTAATATCACCTTCATAAGAAATCTCAGTAGTTTTAGTCGTTTTAGTCTCTTTATATAAAACTTTCAGCTTGATTTTCGGGGGAGCTGGGTTGCCTTTAAAAAAATCAGTAAGGTAGTTTGATACTACCCCACAAAATACGGAAATTAGCTCAGAGTTCCCTGTAACTAAAGCTGATGATAGTAAAATGGCTGGACCAAACCACTCTCCCGAGCGTTGCTCAACTAACATTTGAGGCTCAGAGAATAACTCTATATCTAAGTCATTACGGGCATACTTCCAAAAAGAAAGTGCTGTTGATGAATATTTATTTCTGTCTTCATTATTAAAGCTTACAGGCATCATTGTGAAAGACCCCTTATCAAATTCAGATCCTTCTAATTCTATTTCAGAGATTGCAATACTCAATTAAATGCTCCTATAGCCCTAACGCTTCAATAATACGTGCAGCAAGTTTGGCAGTTTCTTTGCGTTGTTTGCAAAAGAAAATGAAAAACTTGCGGAGTCGTATTTCATTGACTTGTTCTGTGGCAGCCAGACTTTAGTCGTTTTGGCTGCGTAGATTGGAAAACTCGAAGGAAAATGGCACTTGAGCGAGACTTCATATCCTAAAGCTTAGCACTAATGTCTGTTTGTAAACCCCGCTGGTTTCAACAGCATTAGTGCTAAGCTTTAGGGATTGAAATAAAGTATAGTCCCGTCAAGTTTCTTTGTTAGATTTTATAGCACTTAAAACAAGCCATTTTATACTGATTAAATATACAGTAAAAAATCCTGTGTACGCTATAATATCTAGGGTTTCCAATTCCATCAGAACAATTTAATATCGAGCGATTGGGTCGTTTTTCTGCCATGAACCGTCTCGAGTTTCTACTTCAGGAATTTTTATCACATTGGATAACATATTGCTACAAAAAGCTTTCTACCTCTAAGGCTAAAATTGCTTTGGGGTGAAAACGACCCAATCGCTCGTTTTCTTGACTATACGAGAAACTCACTAACACTGTATATACATGCACACATGGAAAAACACCTAAAAGCCGAAAGTATCTTATTGATTTTAAGCAATTTGTATTGTAAAAAATACAAATCGTATCAAAATTACTGATAGATTTAATAACTTCTGTCTAGGAATCATTGATTGTACAAATCACAAACAAACTCTGTCACGACATAACACCACTGCTGCAAAACATATCGGCATCAAAACTTCAGTTGAAACCTTTAAAGTGACTAACAGTCGCTTTCTTTTTTCCCTTTCGATAACGCAATAAATGGCTGTGCTGTGTTAAAAGGCTGCTCTAGCATAGGTAAGTGGCCGACATTGTTGAGTATATCGATATGAGCATCTGGCAACACTTGTTTCAACCCTAGTGCGCCAGACACATCTAAAATACGGTCTTTATTGCCCCAGGTAATTAAGACTGCGCCTTGGTAGTTGTGTAACGCTTTTTCGAGTGATAACGCTGAATATGTACCATCATGATTGATTGGATGTATTTGGTTAAAAATTTTTGTATTCAGCTCAATTCTTTGTTCAGCCATGGTCGCGAGATACGCGATCACGATGGTGGGTACAAAGGGTCTTTTGACGAATAAGTTGGCGAACAATGCACTAAACTCAGATCCATTGCGAGGTAATATGATGGGATGCTGCCCTGCGTTTATCGCTTTAAACATCTCACTTTCATCTGAGTTTTCAACGCCCAAAGGGCTAATTAGCCATAAATTTTTAATTTGATTAGGGTACATTGCAGCAAAATGCCCTGCGAGGTAGCCACCCATTGAGCTCCCCGCAAGGTGGAACTCTGTCAGTTCGAGTGCATCAACTATCTTTTTGAGTCGACTAATTTGGCTCTTTACATCGTAATCTTGTGTTATCTCACTGCTACTGTTGCCAAAGCCCGGTAAATCAATGGCTATCACGTCAAAATGGTCGCCTAAATAACCCGCAATTCTATTCCAATGATCTTTGTCACCTCCAAAGCCATGTAACAGCAATAATGGCTCGCCCGAGCCACCTCGCAGATACTCAATTTCAAAGTCATCGATGGTTAAACGATCGACATAAAGGCGAGCAATACTTCTCTCAATGCTGATTAAAAACTTAAACAAGGTGGCTGTAGGCGTGATGATATACATCACCAAACACACCACAATGATCAAACTAATAACAATGAGTAATAGGTTCAGCATACGCTTCCTTATTGATGATGATTATTGCTGTGAGGTAAGCATGCCAAGGCATTGCTCTGTTGACAAAGCGAGCTTGAAAATACACCAAGTTTGTTCGCTTGTTTTTGTTTTAGCTAGTTTCCCCGAAATAAAAACACTTCTAGAATTCAGTCTGCCTTGTTATTATAAAAATACCATTATATTACAGGATGTTGTATGTTTTTATCGATTAAACATTATCCCGAAATAGCACGCCATGTTAACAGTGAGCGAATGCTGAGGATCACGCGCAAGCATTTACAAAAGCCTAAGAGTTTTTGGTTGATTGATACCAGTGTATTTTTGCTGCTAATTTATACCTGCTTTTTCATTGAATTAAGCCAAAGTTTATCATTTTTAACTCGCTTAGCGGCACTGGTTATTAGCTTTGTGGTGGTTAAACAATTCATAAAGCTGTGGTCAATCAATACATGGCAGCGGCAACAGTTTTTGGCTGTATTAGCCTCGCTCACTAAACAAGCGAATCAATCAGAGATAGCTTACCAACAAGCCAATTTCAATCAGCTGTGGCGAGATAGTCAAGTGAACAAACGCTATCGCGTGCGTTTAGATATGCCCGTTACCCAGCCTTTACTTGAGTTTGGGTTTATTGGTTTAACCGCAAGCGATGAAAAAGCCATGATCCGCTGGTTTGATAAAAACGAAAACGGTATTCCTACAGAACGAGAAATCATTATTCAAATTCTCAACGAAGCGATTGTGCCCGCACATTTTAGTGCCGGTTTGGCTGTAAGGTTAACGCTCAGTGAGAGACCCATCACAGCTAAAATCACTGAAGTACTCAATGATCCAAATAAATCTGAGCCTGAATATTCACTAGAGTCAGCTGTACCATTTGAAGAACAAGCGGTGCAACTCCCCTATGGGCAACTGATGCATATTGTCCGCTTTGCTTGTGCTCCAGAAGTCTTGCCAATGGTCGCGAACATTAAAGCGATGCAGCACAGTGATGTTTATCAAGCGGAGCTTGTCCATTGTTTTGAGCCACAACTGGTGGCACTCAAAATTGCGATTAAACCAGCACAACGGCAACTGTTATGTGGTGACCAACTTCGACTCACATTTGGTGATACTGTTTTATCTCAGCTTGAAATTGTGTCAATTTGTGCACCTTTTATTAAGCCCAGATATGCAGAGTACTAAAGCGCTCTCAAAGACTGCGTATCTTCAATAGTCACTTCGATAGTTGTTATGATTGCGACACACGTTCACGTTACTGTGTTACAAAAAGCCCTTTTTCATCATTGAACAAGGGCTTTTTTTGAGTGAAATACCGGGTTTAGTGGCCGACTTTATCGCCTTCAAACCCAATTACTTGCGCATTGGCCCAGTTGGCACAAGCAACTTGTTGTGTGGCGCCTTGGCTGTACGTGCGCAGGCTCAGCTGTTTGACACCACGAATATCAAGCTCGGGTTTTACCACCGCTGGCGGGGTGATTTCGCCGCTATCAAATAACAGTTTGTTATCTGCATAAACCTGAAAATTCACTTTTGCTCCTGCTTCGCAGCTGTCATCAATGCCCACATCGGCTCTAAACGTCTGCCAATGACCCGACAGGGCATAATCTATTTGGCTGTGGCCATCAACACCGAGCCCTTTGTTAAAACCAAGCCCGTTCATTTTCATGGCATTGCTTTTAGTTGGATGCCAAGCTTTGTCTTTTTGCACGCCTTTTTTACTTCCGGTGGTTGCGTTATTCCATGCAGCCGCCGATAAATACACGCGCTGTTTGCCACGCTTTGGCTGTGGTTGCTCAAGTAATTTAAATTCACCGATTGCAATGGGAGTCACTTGCATTGGAATAAACGCATTAAACGCTTCACCGGTGGGTTTATCGTCTTTATTTGCCGTAACAAAGGTGCCTTGATCGTGGGTGCTGACAATTCTAAAGCGTAGTAAGCTGCCAGGCTTGGCATCAAAGGTGACTTTTTGGCTTTCTTGTAATCGGGCTAAACTGCCTGTTGCAATTGGCTCGCCCCATTGGCCGTTGACATCACTTAGATACACTTCGTAGTCTTTAACTTGTGAGTATTTCCAGTGTTTGTCATTACGTGGTGCAATCTCAAAGCCTTCAACCATACGGCGCTCGCCCATGGCTAACACAAATTCATGCGGCCCTGTTTTTAAACTTTGGTCGCGGATGGTTCTAAACCAAGTATCTGGGTTGTTATCAAAGGCATTTGATATTGGGTGACCCGGCTCTTCAAGGGGGCGATTTAAAATCAGTAAACTATCGGCCGAAATCGCGTTGCCGTAATCGGGCATCGCTGGATAAGCCGGTGTTGCAGCAAGTGTTAACCCATCGTTCACACGAAGTGTCACGTTATACTGCTGATTAACCGCCACTTTTTTTGTCTTAACATGCACCACTCCAAATTGGGTCTGTGCATCGTAAAACCAGACATTTTGACCTTGTTCAAAGGCCGTTTGCGTGGAAACCTGTGTTAGGGGCTTGCCGTCTAATTCGACGCTGTCTGGCAAAACACGGGTATGCAGTTGTAACTGATAGACCCGCTCAGTCTCCATACCTTGATATTGCCCTTGAACAGCGCCAATGTTGACCGTGATATCACCCGCTTTATTTTGAGGTGCAACCACCTTAATCAGCTGTTTACTAAACGCCCCTTGTTGATACTGGCGGGTATGACCATCATCTTCATAAATTTCGAACGATGACTGACCAAATGGGTAGATATCGAGTGTTAAGGTATCTTTTGCTACTTGCCCATCATATAAAGCTTCTGGATACATAGGCAAAATAGCGCCCGCTTTGACTAACAGCGGCAGTTTATCCAGCGTGACTGGGTAATCAATTTCTCGACCTTCTTTGGGAGCTTCTGTGACTGTGCCATCCCAATAGTCAATCCACTGCCCTTTTGGTAAATAGATGTCTTCACGCCAGCCATTGCTGCCCGCTTGCGAACGAAACACTGGTGCAACCAATAAGCTTTCGCCTAAGAAAAACTGATTTTTATATTGCTCGGTAAATGCATATTGATCATTGGGGTGATCCCACATTAAACCACGTACAATGGGCGCTGCGGTTTGTTCAGCTTGATGCGCTAAGGTGTACATATACGGGGTTAAGCGCATTTTTAGCTTGAGGTATTTGCGGTTAATTGAGCGATATGGCTCGTCAAACCACCACGGATGTTTACGCGCCGCTTTTGACCAGCCCGACATCCCCATTAATACCGGCGTAAAGGCTTTCCATTGTAAGTCACGCATGTAGGTTTCTGGACTGCCGCCAAAAATACCGTCAACATCACCTGTTGCATACACTTGCCCCGATAAGCCCGAGCCAATTAAAGTCGAAACATGCCAACGAATATAATCCCAACTGCCAGATTGATCGCCAGTCCATGTTACTGCATAGCGCTGAATGCCCGCCCAGCCCATCACTGTCCACAAAAATGGTCGTGAGTCTGAGTTATCTAAAATCCCTTGCGCTGCACTTTGATTCGCGTCAAGTGCAAACTGATAGCCTGCACCTGTCCATGCGACATCAAGCTTTTGCGCACGGCTACCCGCCTCGCCCACCTCCCACGCAATTTTATCCACGCCATCTTCGGTCCACAGGCCGGTTTTAAAGCCGAGTTCACTCAGTCCTTCAATCACTTCGGGTAAATTGGTGTACCCACAGCCGTAACCATCGTTGGGTAAAATCCAGCCGCCAGGCATGTCGTGTTCGCGGTACTTTTTGGCAACTGATTCAATCACATCTGGGGTCGTACCGGTTGGACCATCACTCCAGCCATCAGGTACTGTGCCTGGTTTTTTAATATTATCGCCATCGTTATAACAATCAGCATCGCCGTATTCAAAGGCCCAGCGCGGAATGAGCGGCGCTTTACCCGATACATCTGTGTATGCATCTAACACCTCAGCAATTGAGTCGCCAACAAAATAATAGGCATCAAAGCGGTTTTCTTTATGCTCAGCAGTGAGGTAATCATCGGAACGAAAATCATACTGGCCATTGCTCCATGTATTGCGCAGTACACCATAGCCTTCGCTGCTCATATAAAACGGTGCAGGGCTCGGCCTGTCGCCTTCTTCCCATCCTCCTGAGTAAGAAATATCAAGAATTTCACCTTTAAACTCAAAGGCGCCATTTTGCTGGCCGCCACCCATGAAATACTCGTTTTTATGGGTCGTCAGGGTTTGATAACTTGATTTTTCGGTCAGTTCTATTGGTTTTACTTCTTGCCAGATTGGGGTGGCGTTATCTGGACGGTATAACTCAAAACGCAGCGGCTGTTGATAAACACGCAACGACAGTGTGTTAGTTGTCACTAAGGTATAGTCTGTTTGCTCAGTGACATTCATTTCAACCTGAGCAAAATCAGTTTGAGAAATAATACTCGCCGCTTTATTTTCAGCCTCACTTAACGTGCTGCTTCCCGCCCAAATACGAAAAATATCATCCCTCAAAAATGAAACTCGTACCTTTTCATTATCTTGTGTGACGATATCAAGTTGGTTCGCTTGCTCGGTTAATGTGTGAATTGCACCCAAAGGCTTAGCTAATGAATCAGGGCTGATGACAATGCTCGACAGTGCTAAAGCCATGGCTGTTGCTGGAAAGTGTTTCATGTAAGGCCTAATCAGCTTAAAATGCTGCTTTATTTTTAATTATATTGACGACATAAACACAGCTTTAGGCTCATCAAAGCACTGACTATGCAGTCATTTATTTGGAACGAACTAATACTGCACAGAGTTTCAATCTGAGTCAAAAGATTGCGATTAATAAGTAGGTGATCAGACCATTGTGCTAAAGTCATTAGCATGACTTTGAACTTCTCAACGAGGTGTTTGATGAAAGTAAATTCCGCATTAGCGTTCTTCTTTGTTACGTTTGCAGTCAGTAGCACACCGACTCAAAAAGACAGTGTGATTATTGCGCCTTCTTCGACTGAAGCTGTTTGTTGGTATCAAGATAAACGTTTTAGTGAAGGAGCGATTATTATGATGGAAACAACTCGCGTCATTTGCACAGCACGTAATCAGTTTGAAAGTAACGGTCGCCTTGCGTGGCGGATGATTAATGATCAAGGGCAAATCCTTTACCCAACTAACCAAACAAAAAAAATTATCGTCCGTTAGAACTCAAGACTTGAATGATTCATTTATCCACTGCTCTCTGGTATAATACAGGGGTCTTTTTTCAACCATAAAGCGTTATGAGTAACCCACAAGCAAATAATCAATTACACGGCATCACATTAGAAAAAATTGTTACCACGTTAGAGCAACAATTAGGTTGGGCCGAAATGGCCAAGCATGTGAATGTGAACTGCTTTAGGAATGATCCTAGTGTGAAATCGAGCCTGAAATTTTTACGAAAAACGCCATGGGCACGCTCCGCGGTTGAACAACTCTATTTAGATACATGCCAATCAAACTTTGTATGGCCAAGTATCAAAAAATAACGTCCTTATCGGACGTTATTTTTTTGTCTGTTATTTACCCAGCGCTAATTTCAACACTTGAGCATGTTCAATTAAGTCAATTCCTAAATCGGTTAAGTACCCACCATCAACTTGGTCAATGATACCTTTATCAAATAACCGCTGTGCAGCTTCTTTCACCGCAGGCTCTGCATCGTTATGAACTTTTAGACCTTGCATCATGCTATTGTCTGGGAATTTTAGTAATAAATTTAACTCATCTACCATTTTTGCATTAAATAACATAGTACTAGCACCTGATCCTTTCTTATTGTTAGTTATAAGGTAGCCCGTTTGACTTCAAAATAAAAGCCAATGTTTTGCGCTTTTTCGAGCTTTTGTTGATCTTGCTCTATTCCTGAAGCTCTTTTTTTCATTTTTAGTAGCAATATCAAACCAGAGAGCTACCTTTTATAGATACGGACAGATAAAGGAACGCCATGATGGACAGCTTAAACCACCGCTTTGCAATTGTTGATGACTCCCCTGCCATTTTGCTTGTCTTAGAAGCTCACCTCAAACAACAAGGCTATCAACATATTGACACTTTTACCGATGCAACCCTTGCCTTTGAGCGCATAAGTAAAGATTTAAATTATTATCAAGCGGTGTTTACGGATCTGAATATGCCGGATATGGATGGAATGACGCTCATTCGTTTACTCGGGCAACAAGGTTTTACTGGTGGTGTGGTGATTATTTCGGAGATGGAAAAAAAGGTGATCGCACTGGCCTCTGAGTTAGCTAAAGAGAACAAAACACATCTGATCGGCAATATTTCAAAACCAATAGACAGCGCAAAACTCAATTTAATCTTAAGCAAATTAAACGCCTTCCTTGATAAGAAAGTGCTCGATTTAGGTCAAATGACTGAACAAGAGCTCATCAATGCCATTAAAAAGAATATGATTACCCCCTATTATCAGCCCAAGATTTGCAGTAAAACGAACCTTGTTGAAAGTGTCGAAGTGTTAGCCCGCATTGCCAATGATCACAGCCATTTAATGCTCCAGCCCAAATCATTTATTCCCACAGCAGAAAAATTCAGTCTAATCGATTCTTTTTCATTTCAATTATTTGATAAGGCGATGGCAGATTACCATCATCTAGCAAAAAGCTTTGGTTCACAGTTAAAAATCGCGGTCAATGTCTCCCCAACACAACTGGATAACTTAGATTTCCCAAGTCAGCTTGATTCGTTACGTGAACATCACGGTTTAAACCCAGCGCATATTATTATTGAAATTACCGAAGAGTATGCACTTAAAACAACCACACAGTTAGAAACGCTTAACCGTTTAAGAATGCGCGGCTATTTGATGTCTTTGGATGATTTTGGCACTGGTTTTACCAACTTAACGCAACTGAGAACGCTGCCTTTTACAGAAATTAAGATTGACTGTAGCCTCATCAGAAACATTCAGTCAGACAAGTTTTCTCAAGTTATTGTTGAGTCCCTTAAGCAAATTGCCAAAGAGCAACACTTTACATTGGTTGCTGAAGGTATTGAGCAGTTTAGCGAATTAGAATATCTGCAAAATGAATTCGAAGACCCCATTTTATTGCAAGGCTATTTAATTTGCCGGCCAAAACCCTGTAATGAAATGGTTCATTGGTATAAAAATTGGCTCAATCATACCGTTAACTGATGACACTGCCTTTATTCGGTCTTTACCAATATTGCTCTACAGTGAACTGACCCGGTTGTTGGCGACGATTTCGTGCATAACCTTGAGCGGTTAATATTTGGCAGACCTCTTTTACCATCTCTGGATTGCCACCTACCATAAACTGACTGTCTTCTATATTCATTGAAGTGGTAAAATAACGCGCTAACGTACCATCAATTAAACGTTCGGTAATTCGCCCTGTAAGTCCCGCACTATTTTCTTCTTGAGATACCACACTAACAAACTGTAATTGAGGGTGTGCGTGTTGCAATTGTGTGATTAACGATTGATAGCTTAAATCCTCTGTTTTTCTGACACCATGCACTAAATAAACCTGCTGGTATTGCTGCCATATTTGAGTGCTTTGCAACATAGACAAAAAAGGCCCTATCGCGGTACCCGTCGATAACAACCAAATCTGTTTACTTGGCGGCACTTCATCAAGGGTAAAAAAACCACTGGCCTGCGGATTGATCCAGACGCTATCTCCCTCTTTTAACTTTGATAGCAGTGGACTTAAGCTGCCTTGTTCAACATCAACTAAGTAAAATTCTAAATTTGGATCATCAGGCGCGTTAACGTAAGAATATGCCCGAGCAAAACGTTTACCATCAGTATCTAGGGCTAACTTGGTAAATTGCCCAGCTTTAAAAGGCGCGACTTCAGCTTTGACCGTTAAGCTAAATAATGTTTTGGTCCACCATTTTATTGCGCTGATCTGCCCGAGTTGCCAATTAGCCATCCTCACTCCCTATTAATCCTGAATTCTCTGAGGTTTAAGCATAGTGTATTTACACCATTTTGGCGCTGTGTGTACTATTTTGGCATTATCTGGGCTGAGGCATGTTTGAAATCATCTCCTTTGAAGACAGGATCAATTTTCTATACGGGTTGGTTACATATAACAAATGATTTATAACCTCACGTTTTATTTAAGGTTTTCAAGGTGAACCTTGAACTAGATCAAACTTTCGCTTGTCTCAAATTAGAAAAAATTTAAACCTGATCTAAATCAATTTCCCCATAGTAAAAGTTAAGTAAGGTGCTGTTATTGTTTATAAATGAGCCGCATTTACCATGGAAACCCCTTTAAACCGTAGTGAAGCACCACACACCCATGATTCAGTCATTAGCATGGATCCGCAACTTGAATCAGCATTTGAGCGTTTATTGGATGATAAAAACACTCAAATTGAAGCGCTCAACAACCATATTTTACAGTTAAACAAACGTCAAAAAATGCAACAAGCGCATATTGAGATTGTGGAGCAACAATGGCAGCTCAGTAACAATAAATTAGAAACACTGTTAAATGAACAGGCGCAGATTACCCCTTCAACTAGCCCAGAACTCACGAAACTCGAACAAGAAAATATTGAGTTAACCAATCAACTTGAAGAGTTACAGATGAGCCACAAAGTGTTGCACCATCATTGCCGTGATTTAAGTGAGCGCAACCAACATCTTCATCAAACACTTAAAATCAGTGAGGAACAACAACATAAAATCAATACCTTGTTTAATAAACAAGCGGCTGATTTGATGCACTTAAAAAATGATTTCGATAAAGCAAACCAACTAAATCAACAATACGAAGCTCAGTTACGTCGATATAAAGAAGAAAATAAGATGTTGATGGGTAATTATTACGATGGTGTGATGAACAAAACTAAAAAGCTGTCGAAGAATCTACCGAATTAAACCTGTAGAGTCAGTGTGAACTGTATTCATTTTTCATACAAACTTATCCAGTTGGCTCAATAAAGCGGCATAAAAAAAGGGCCTAAAAAGGCCCTTTGCTCTAGTATCGTTCAAATTTTTTGTCGGTCTTAACCCCTTAAGACTTAGACATTCCCTTTCGGGATCACTTAATTAAACCAATCTCAATTAAGCGTTCAGTCAAATAATCATTTGACGAAATTGGCTGTGGATATCGATTAGGATTATCCTCAGTCACACACGTATCCAAAGTTTCAATCATAAACTCTGGGTTTGGGTGTAAGAAAAACGGCACTGAGAATCGGCTGTGTTTGGCCGCATCACCCGGTGGATTAACCACACGATGGGTTGTTGACGGTAGCACATTATTCGTCAACCTTTGCAGCATATCCCCGATATTTACAACAATCGTGCCTGGGATTGTTGTTACTGGGATATACTCACCATCACGAGTGAGGACTTCCAAACCAGCCTCCTCAGAACCGACAAGCAGTGTAATAAAGTTTATATCTTCATGTGCGCCTGCTCTGACAGCTGGCGTCTCTCCATCTAAAATAGGTGGATAATGAAGTGGACGTAAAATCGAATTACCATGGTCAATTTTATCGTCAAAATAATGTTCTTCTTGCCCTAAGTACAATGCTAAAGCGGATAATACTTGACGACCAAGCTCATCGAGTGCTTGATACAACGCATAGACATCAGCTTTAAACTGCGGCACTTCAACAGGCCATACATTTGGATACAGTCCTTCAATATCCAATGCCGTATCTAACTCTCGTCCGACATGCCAAAACTCTTTTAAATCTGGGTGTGGATTGTCTTTTGCTTTTTCAATCCCAAGGCCAGTATAACCACGAGCACCGCCAATATTAACGGCGCTGTATTGCTCTTTCACATCGTGTGGCAGCGCAAATAAAGTACGGATAGCTTCGTACGCTTTAGCGACGAGATCTGTATCAATACCGTGGCCAACAATGCCACAAAAGCCGAACTCACTGTACCCTTTGCCTAACTCGGCAACAAAATTCGTTTTATCTGAGTTAAAACGCGATATATCTAATGTTGGAATCGTTCTAATTGTCATTAAATGTCCTTAACATAGCTGACCTTATCCTAGTGATAGGAAAAAGCCGGCGATGGCGGCACTCATCAGATTAGCCATAGACCCTGCCATGACCGCTCTGAGCCCTAGGCGGGCGATATCCTTGCGACGACTAGGTGCCATGCCACCTAATCCGCCTAGTAGTATTGCTATCGATGATAAGTTCGCAAAACCACACAGAGCAAACGTGATAATTGCTTGTGTATGGGCGCTTAACGTATCGCGATAATTAATGAAGTCTAAATAAGCAACAAACTCATTTACAACTAATTTTTGGCCAATGAAACTACCCGCAATAATCGCTTCATTCCACGGCACACCCAGTAACCATGCTACTGGTGCAAATACATAACCTAAAATTTCTTGTAATGTCAGAGTTGGATGATCAAACCAGCCACCAATGCCACCTAACAATCCGTTAAGTAAAGCGATTAATGCAACAAATGCGAGTAACATCGCACCTACGTTCAATGCCAAATGCATCCCGTTCGCCGCCCCTGATGCCGCAGCATCAATCACATTCACTGGCTTGTCTTCATTTTCATCGATATCCGCTAAGGTATCTTTTGGTGATTCTGTCTCAGGCACCATCATTTTTGCCATTAAGAATCCACCCGGTGCAGCCATAAAACTTGCAGCGATTAAATACTTGAGCTCAACACCAATAATGACATAACCCGCCATCACAGAACCTGCAACGGTTGCAAGGCCACCGACCATGACCGCAAATAACTCTGATTTTGTCATCGTTGCGATAAAAGGCTTAACGATAAGCGGCGCTTCGGTTTGACCAACAAAAATATTAGCGGTCGCTGACAGCGACTCTGTGCGTGATGTTTTAAGTAATTTTTGTAAGGCACCACCTAAGATTTTAATAATCCAGTCCATAATGCCGATATGGTAGAGCACCGCAACAAGCGCAGAAAAGAAAACGATGACTGGAAGTACTTGAATCGCAAAAACAAAGCCCAATGTTTCTTGATTCGCTAATGAACCAAACAAAAAGCCAATTCCATCATTGGCATAACCAATAACCGAAGACACAGCCGCAGACATAGCAACCAGTGCATTTTTGCCTGCTTCAAAAAATAACACAAACCCACCAATCACAAACTGCATGGCAAATGCAATACCGACAGTTCTGATACTGATTGCTTTTCGGTTAGTCGAAGCCGCAAACGCGACCAACAGCAACGACACAATACCAACTAAACTCATGAACGTAGTCATTTATAAAAACCTATTATTATTGTTGTAAAAGTTGTTTTATTTTACTTTTGATGATGTCGATGGCGACTCGGTTTTTGCCACCACGTGTGACCACGAGGTCTGAGTTATGCTTTGACGGTTCGATAAACTGATAAAACATCGGTCGAACGGTCGATTTATACTGATCAATCACAGATTGCAGGCTCCGGCCCCGCTCTTCCATGTCTCGTTTCATACGACGCATTAAACAAATATCCAGTGGCGTATCAATAAACACCTTAATATTAAATTCGTTGCATAGTTTAGGATCAGATAACAATAAAATACCTTCAACGATTAATATTTTGGCTGGCGATACTCGGCGCGTTTTATCACTACGCGTGTGTTGACCATAATCATAAATAGGCACTTCAACACTTTGCCCCTGACGCAACTGATTGAGGTGCGTTAACATCAATTCATGTTCGAATGCTTCAGGATGGTCGTAATTGGTTTGTGTACGATGAGCAAATGGCAAATGAGATTGATCGCGGTAGTAGGCGTCTTCTTCGATAATAGCAATCGCACCAGGTTCGAGCTCATTGACCAATTCATTATAAATTGTTTGGCTAAACAGTGATTTACCAGACGCTGATGCACCAGCAATCGCTATAATAGTTCGAGTCACAAGTATTCACACCTAAGAGAAGTTAACAAAAAGTAGCTAAACAATACCAAAAAAGAAAAAAAGAATCTCAATTGACAATTTTAAAGCGGCAAATTTATCGTTTTTGCCCTCTTACAAACAGGACAAATGTCCTGTACGACAAAATCAACAAAATCATAAAGTAGTAATGTGATTGAAGCTTTCAGACAAAGGTTTCCTTCGCTAATGATTATAGCCAGTGACTAGACTCTGGCTGCAATCGATAAGCAATAAACTTTGGCTATACTGAGTTATTGGCAGCAAACAAATCGTAATTTACCCCTTTTAAGGATAAGCATGGCAAGAGCATTAATTTTAATGGCGGACAGTTTAGGCATTGGTGCCGCTCCTGACGCACATTTGTTCGGCGACACAGGTGCCAACACCTTTGCTCACCTGCTTGCCGCTTATCATGGTGAGACTGGACAAAAACTTGCTTTACCTAACTTAGCCAAGCTTGGTTTAATTGAAGCTTGCCAGCGCGCCAGTGGCACTGTGTGCCAAACTGCGCCAGCGCCTGCGCCAATTGCAGCCTTTGGTTATGCCAAAGAGCTTTCAACAGGTAAAGATACACCGTCTGGCCATTGGGAAATGGCGGGGGGGCCAGTCTTATTCGATTGGGGTTATTTCCCAAAAACAGTGCCTTGTTTTGCGGATGATTTTATCGACGAACTTATAAAACGCACTAACATTCCAGGAATTTTGGGCAATTGTCATGCCTCTGGTACCACCATTTTAGAGCAACTCGGTGAAGAGCATATTCGTACAGGCAAGCCAATTTGTTATACCTCGACCGATTCCGTATTTCAAATTGCGGCACATGAATCACATTTTGGTTTAGAAAAACTCTACGAAATGTGTGAAGTTGCCCGTGAGCTACTCGATGAAATGAATATAGGCCGTGTGATTGCCCGCCCATTTTTAGGCGAAAGTTCAAATGAGTTTGCACGTACGGGCAATCGTCGTGATTACGCCGTATTACCTCCTGCGCCAACCGTGCTCGATAAGCTCAAACAAGCTGGAGGGCAAGTAATCAGCATAGGTAAAATTTCAGATATTTATGCTCATCAGGGGATTACTGAAAAACATAAAGCTTCAGGGTTAATTAACTTACTCGACAAAACAGCTGAGGTCTTCAGTCATGCGGCATCCAACAGCCTTGTATTTACAAACTTAGTCGATTTTGACGAAAAGTTTGGCCATCGGCGCAATGCCGTCGGTTATGCCGAAGCCCTTGCGCAATTTGATGCGTATTTACCGAGATTACTGAATTTATTAGGCGAGGATGATTTATTAATTATCACTGCCGATCATGGTTGCGATCCAACCTGGCCAGGGACCGATCATACCCGTGAATACGTGCCCGTTTTGGCATACAGAAAAAACATGTCTCCCATTGACTTGGGTGAACGAAACAGTTTTGCAGACATCGGCCAAACCCTTGCCCAGTGGTTTGACTTACCTGCAATGGAATATGGCGAAAGTTTCGCGCAATCACTTAATAAAGCAATTTAACAGGATAGGTTTATGAGCACTCCTCACATCAACGCAACGTTAGGCGATTTTGCCGAAACAGTTTTAATGCCTGGCGATCCATTACGCGCAAAATACATCGCAGAGAACTTCCTTGACGATGCCAAACAAGTGACTGGTGTACGCAATATGTTCGGTTTTACTGGTACATACAAAGGTAAGCCTGTCAGCATCATGGCATCGGGCATGGGGATCCCATCGATGTCAATTTACGCTCGTGAATTAATTTGCAGCTATAACGTTAAAAACCTTATTCGTATTGGCACATGTGGCGGTATCGGTTCAGATATTAAAATCCGTGATGTGATCTTTGCTCAAGGTGCTAGCACAGATTCAAATGTTAACCGTGCACGTGTGCGTGGTTATGACTTTGCTGCAATTGCCGACTTCGGTTTACTTGAAAATGGCGTCAATGCAGCCCGCAATCTAGGTGTGAATGTTAAAGTGGGTAATGTGTTTACGACCGATACTTTCTATCAAGCCGACTCTACTTTTTATGCTGACTTAGATAAATTAGGTGTGCTCGCTGTTGATATGGAAACTGCCGGTTTATACGGTGTAGCTGCTGAGTATGGTGTCAAAGCCATGGCTTTATTTACTGTCAGTGACCATGTAATCACGGGTGAAGCAACCCCAGCCGAAGAGCGTCAAAACACATTCAATGAAATGGTTAAAATTGGCCTAGAATCAATTTAATAATTAATTATTGTACCTTCTAACAGTTGTAACCAAAGCCGCAGGATGCGGCTTTTTTCATGCCTTTTAATTGGCAATCAGCTCTGTTGAGTAAGCCACTTATTGAGCACTTTATGTAGAACACCCTCTTCTATAGGCTTACTCACGAAATCATTCATGCCAGCATCAAAACATGCTTGTTGATCTTCTTTAAACGCATTGGCTGTTAAGGCAACAATAATCGGATCGCCGTATATATCAGGATCTGAGCGCATCGCTTGGGTTGCCGTATAACCATCCATCACTGGCATTTGGCAATCCATTAAAATGAGTTTATAACGACTGTGTTTTTGCATGCTTAATGCTTGCTCGCCATTTTCTGCCAAATCAACATTCGCACCGACAGCTTGTAACATGGTTCTGGCAACAAGCTGATTAATTGGATTGTCTTCAACGAGTAACAATGTTTTTCCAGTTAAGTTCAAAGCATTACTTTTGGCTGGATCCGTGGCTAAAGAATTTTCCGCTAGCTTCATCGGTAATGTCACCGTAAAACAGCTTCCCACTCCTTCTTGGCTCTCTAGTGCGATATCTCCCCCAAAGAGCCGAGCTAAGCGCAAGCAAATTGCAAGGCCAAGTCCTGTGCCACCATACTCTCGCGTAGTAGATACATCGGCCTGACTAAACTCACTAAACAATTGGCTTTGCTTTGCTTGTGCAATGCCTATCCCTGTATCACTCACACTAAATGTTAGAGCTTGGTTGGCATACTCGGCGCGAATGGTTACCTGACCTTGTGCTGTAAATTTGCCGGCATTAGTTAATAAGTTAGTGATAATTTGCCGTAGCCTTACAGAGTCACTCACGACCCTTTCTGGTAAAGACTCAACCCCTTCGACGTTTAATTCAACCCCAGGTTGCAACGAGGAGATTTGGAACATATTGGCAGAATCTTTAAATACTTGCCTTAATTGAAAAGGTGTATTTTCTAATTCAAGTTGCCCTGCTTCAATTTTAGAAAAGTCTAAAATATCGTTTAAAATTAACATTAATGCTTGGGCTGAATTCTGAGTTAATGTCAATTTTTCGTATATATCTTCAGGTAATTGAGGGTTCTTTAGCATAATATTTATCATGCCAATAATGCCATTCATCGGTGTGCGGATTTCATGACTCATATTGGCTAAAAAAATCGATTTTGCTTGATTTGCCTGCTCAGCTGATTGCACACTTTGCATTAATTCAAAGGTTTTCTTTTCGACTTCAATCGCTAATTCATGGTTGAATTCGCTCAATTTTTCGTTGAGCTGTTCGTTTTCTTTATTTGATTTTTCTAATTCAGTAAAACTAATATGTAAACTGCGTGCCATTTGTATAAACTGTTGATGCAGCGCATCAATTTCTTGCCAACTTTGCTGCGTTTCTGTAACTACGGGTCTCAAATCTTGTGGGTTAAACCCATGCATCTGATTGCTTAATGACTCTATGGGTGATACTAACCATCGACTTAAACGCATAATGAACAAGACAACCAATGACGTGACTAGCGTCATCACTAACATCGCTTTGAGCCATGACCAAGCAGCCAGAATATCGATATGTGATTTGTTCAACATCAGTACGACACGCCAATTATAATGCGCAGTCGGCTCTATGGTGCTGTAGTATGAATTCATTTGATTATCAATAAAGACAGGACTGCTCGCAGTATTGATAAAGGCGCTTAACGTCTGATCTGTCAGTGTATCGAGTACTTGATAATGTAAGTTTTGTGATTGATACACCACTTGATTTTGACTATCAATCACAAGTAGTTCCACACTATGATCAAACAGCTGAGGTTTAAATGATGCGAAGGCTTCTAAATTTAACGATCCTTCTATAACGCCTTGAAATTTCCCCTCATGATAGACGCCTTTTGAAATAGCAACGATTGGATCATTACCAAAACCTCGCCCTTCAAATGCATGGGATACAAATACATTGTCACTTTTAGATGCCTCGATGTAGTAATCACGATCTGCGACACTCATATTGAGTCCATCCAACTTGTCTAAAAACGCTTCTGGTGCAGCTGAAATCAACTTTCCTTTCTGGTCAGTCGCTAAGCTAGTTAAAAATGCAGGGTAATATCGTACTAAGCTGTTGATAGCTTGCTGTGTATTTACGCCATCGACTACAGCTTGCGCCTGAACATTGATGGCTGTGGCATGTTCATGTAAATATCGTTCAACACCTAAAGCTATATCTTTTGCTTTAACCGTGAGTTGCGATCGAACATGAGTTTCTACATTTTGGTGATTGTAGTTAATCAAAATGACCGTGATTACTAAGAGTGACAAGCCAACTAACACGCTGACGGTATAGCGTAACAAGCGAACTAAGGGCGTTTTAAATTCAGAGTTTGAAAAATAATGCTTGGAATAAAAACCAACAACATCTGCTATAGCTAAACAGACTATCGCATTTAATAAATATTTCACTAAGGCAGTTAATAAGCCTAATGGGGGAATTTCTCTTACCCAGTAACCTATTAACGCTAAAATGGGCAGCCCAATCACCAACCAAAAGACAATCCCCCAACCGAGTAAAGGCTGCCGACGCTTTATACTAAAATATGTTAGCCACAGAATTTCCAGTAAAAATGGGATCCCTGGCCAAGCATGATCCCACTTTAACCATAAAAAATTAGCGGCAATTAAACTAGCGATAAAGCCGTATCGAGGTCCGTAAATTAGCAAGGCATATAGAGCAAAGGCTTGGCCAAATAGGAACTCTGTACTCGATAAAAAGTAAAATGGGAGTAAGTTAACGCCCCCGCCTATCAAACCTAAAATAATGGCTTTACTGAGGTGATGGGGTATGATTGATTTTGTTTCTAACACGCAGCCTAACTCACCCTACATAAACACCAGCATAGCTGGGACTCGATGAAAAATTTCTTTGTATGATTAAGATTAACAGACTTCTTCTTTTTTTCCTGATTTATTCCATTGTTTTAAAAACGAATTGCACCACGTAAAGCCTTTGTATGGCTCTTTTGTGTTTTTTTATCCATACGCCTTTTTTGCGAGTTTCGAGTCGGCTTTGTATTGCGTCGCACTTTTTCAACTTTGGTCGCTTCGCTAATCAATAGCCTTAACCGTTCAAGTGAGTCTTGCTTATTTTTTGCTTGGTCACGATATTGTTGCGCTTTAATAATCACAACGCCCTCTTTACTGATCCGGCTGTCCGAATAAGCAAGCAAACGTTCTTTATAAAAAGCAGGCAGCGATGATCGCTGTATATCAAACCTAAGATGAATGGCGCTTGATACTTTATTTACGTTTTGACCACCCGCGCCTTGCGCTCGAATAGCCGAAAATTCTAACTCCCACTCTGCAATAACAATATTCGCGGTAATTTGTAGCATACAACCTCTTTCACTGTGGGAGAAATACAAAAAAGGCCATACTTCTCAGTATCGCCTTTTTTAGTTCAAGCAATTAAGCCTGAAGGTCTAAACCAAATTGGTTTAGTCGAGTACTAATTAAAGTACTACGATTTCCTCAGCTTGAGGACCTTTTTGACCTTGAGTTACTTTGAACTGTACTTTTTGGCCTTCAACAAGAGTTTTGAAACCAGTACCAGTGATAGCACGGAAGTGAGCGAAAACGTCTGGACCGTTTTCTTGCTCGATGAAACCAAAGCCTTTAGACTCGTTGAACCATTTAACTGTACCAGTAGTAGTTGTAGACATAATCTTATCCTATTAAATCAAAAATAATAAAGTCTCATTATTGAGACAATTCGGCTGGAAGTGCTGCCATTACTTTTTTAAAAACAGGACATCGGTACTGTAAATAAAACATCAAAATGGTGTGCATAAATACTAGACTTACTTTCAGACAAGACACATTATATATAACTTTACTCAACAGTCAAAGGGTATCCCAAATTAAATTCCTTTGCTTTGTACCCAAATAAAACCAACCCTAGATTCACGCTTGCTTATTGATAATATTACAAAAATATGAAGGTTTCTATTTGCTCATTGTACCAGTAGTTTTATTAATCGACTGCTTTGCATTCCTAATCCGCAAACGGTTATTTCTTTACAATTTTTTCTCAAGAGCGCATGATCATTACTATCAATTCCCTTTACACACTTTAAACGCATGATGAAAATTTGGGTCGATGCTGACGCTTGTCCGACTGTGATCAAAGATATTTTATATCGCGCTGCAATTCGCACACAATGTGAAACCACATTAGTTGCAAATCAAGCACTTAAAGTTCCTCCTTCGTTATATATTAAAACCTTACAAGTCGGTGCTGGATTCGATGTCGCTGATAACGAAATTGTAAAGCGTTGCCAGCCTGGTGATTTAGTCATCACCAGTGATATCCCGTTAGCGGATGAAGTCATTACAAAAGGAGCGGCAGCGCTCAGCCCTCGCGGGGAGCTCTTTACCACTGAAAACATCAAGTCTCGGTTAAATGTTCGCGACTTCATGGACACATTACGTGCAAGTGGCATTCAAACTGGCGGGCCGGCTCCTTTAAACCAAACAGACAGACAAAATTTTGCTAACCATTTAGACCGGTTATTACAACAGGCCAAATAACACTCTTTTGTATTCGTTATTTGGTAAATTAGCCTGCGGTAATCGTGTAGCCAAGTCAATCCGACTAAACTGCGGGCTTTTTTGGAGTTTGATTGATGTGTTCTAATGCATGTTGCATTGCTTCTATGAGGCTTTTGTCGACAGCTTTATTACACGCAAAGCCCAAATATGATTCTTTTAACACCTTTACGACATGATATTTTGATGTGGTGATGCCTGCACGTTTAAACTGAAAACGCGCAATGCTTTCTCCATAAGCAATCGCATCAACTCGCTGTAGCGATAGCATTTTCACCATTTCAAATCCAGTGCTTAAAAAGACAAAATGATCCTCACTTACTCCTTGTTCACGCAACAGAATATGACCGATATCATCCCGTACCACACCTATTTTTAATTGTGCTGCAGGCAATTGCTCATACCTTCCATCATCGAGGGCAATGAGTGAGATTCGGTTAGTCACAATTGGCCCAATAAAGTAAAATTTTCTCGCTCTTTCTTTGGTGTAAGTCATAGAAAATAAACATCTTTTGGGCTTATCCTCTAAATATCGGTAAGCACGTGGCCACGGGTAAATATCAATATCATCACGTGAAAAGTTAATATTCATATAGGCAAACATAGCCAATAATTTATCGATCGTGACCCCTGTTATGTGTCCATTTTCAAGATAGTTGTAAGGTGGGTAATCTTCGGTCATCCATGTAATTTCATGAACTTGTTGAGCTAATGGTATTTGTGATGCATTCAGTGCCACACTGCACATCAGTAGCCCACACACAAAGAAGATGCGCATATTCAGTATCCAATCACACATAATACTTAAGTATAGACGGCTGTCTGAGCACGTGATGCTGTTAACATTGAATTTTCGGCACATCTTGCCAACGAGTTGTATAGTGAGGTGATAAAAAAGCGCGTTTCATATGCCAATTTGTTCGCATCTGTTGTGATGCACTGTACAAAGTATCTTGACCAAAACGTTGGTTAATTCCATCAATACAACGCATTAAAGGTTCATTTTCATCATGCTGATTAAACAAATCACCTTGATAAAACTGCCCGCTCATTAATTCAATCGCCCCGATCCCACATTTATAAAACTGAACATTCGGCTGATATATCACCGTTAGTGCACGTTCAATTGCCTCTGCGAAAGTCTGAGTATTGGCCGTTGCTACAGTAAATTGATGGACCAAACTTTTTTTATAATACGGCTCTTGATGTACAGAGCTGCTCGCAAATATCAATAACTGCTTTGCTAATGACCGCTGTTTTCGCAGTTTTCTTGCTACTGTCGCCCCATGATTCATTAATGCAGATCGTAATGCTTGATAATCGTTTATCCGCTCACCAAAACTGCGGGTCGAGAAAATTTCTTTTTTGATCTGCGGTACTTCATCCCACTCTAAACAAGCTTCACCATTGAGCTCTGCGACCACCCGCTCCATCACTACACCAAACTGTTGTCGCATCCGTTTTGAGGGTTGCTGTGCTAATTGCCATGCATTATCAATTCCTATTAAGTTCAATCGCTTACCTAATCTACGCCCTACCCCCCAGACATCAGTCACCGCCATACGAGTTAAAATAGCTTTGCGGTTACTCTCAGTATTAATGATGGCGACACCAGTAAATCCGCTCAGCTTTTTTGCTGCATGATTGGCCGCTTTCGCGAGCGTCGCTGTTGAACCAAAACCGACCCCCACAGGCAGCTTTGTTTCACGCCACACGCGCTGGCGAATACGCTGACCATATTCCATCCAATCTTTGATGCAATATTGGTAACCACTAAACTGTAAAAAAGCTTCATCAATCGAATACACATGATGGTCATCACCAAATTCAGCTATCACATTCATCATCCGCTCACTTAAATCGGCATACAGCTCGTAGTTTGATGAGCGAATCACCACCTGATGCTGCGCCAAATAATCCTTAACCTGAAAGTATGGTAAAAATTTAGGTATATTAAGTTGTCGGGCAATCGGGCACACCGCACAAATACAGCCATCGTTATTGGTTAATACCACGACCGGTTTTTTACGTAGGCTCGGATCAAACACTTTTTCAGCACTGGCATAAAAGGCCACAGCGTCCACTAACGCAAACATGCCAATAACTCCCGCGTTGCTTTGTGAATGCGGATAGAACGTGTAACCACACCTTCAATTTGGAACTCATCATTACTAGTCAGTAACACAGGAGGAAAAGCATTGGATGCGGACAACAACTGACGATTCACTTTATCGATAATTTTACACACAAAGCAGCCATTAAAGTTAGCGACGATCACATCCCCTTGGTTAACGGGTTCAGCCCTGTCAACAATCAGCAAATCGCGATCGAAAATGCCAATATCTTGCATTGAATGTCCCGATGCCAAACCGATAAACGTCGCATTCGGGTGAGTGATCAATAATTGATCTAATGACAACCCAAGCTCTTTATATTCTGCCGCTGGCGACTCAAAACCTGTGATACCCGCTTCAATAAGAATAGGAATAACACGCATAACACCACCTAAAACACTGTATATTTAAACAGTATAAGTCTCATTACTTATTCGGTCGAGTTTAAATCGTAAAATTTCGTCAATTGACGTCCGACATCATGAGAACTGAGCAAATTAACACAAGGTGGTTGCTGATTATTTATGCTATGTTAAAAAGAAAAAAGGTGCGAAATGGCGGCTAAAAATGTAGAAATACTTATTATCGGTGGTGGGATCACAGGCGTTGGTATCGCACAAATGGCTCGCGCACAAGGCTATAATGTGCAACTACTTGAACAAGGTGACATTGGCAGGCAAACCTCAGCCAATTCAAGCAAACTGATTCATGGTGGTCTACGTTACCTCGAAACAGGTCAGTTTCATTTAGTCTATAAAGCGCTGAAAGAACGTGCAGCCTTACTTCATCTTGCCCCTGATTTAGTCAAACCAGTTCCCTTTTATATTCCCGTATATAAAACCAGCCAACGGCCCGCTTGGCTGGTTCGCCTAGGTTTGAGCCTTTATGCATTATTAAGCCTTTTTAACAAATTAGGCCGCTTTCGCACTCTCCCTCGTTCGCAATGGTCACAACTTACAGGGCTGACCACCACAGATTTAGTCGCCGTTTTTCAGTATTGGGATGCACAAACCGACGACACATTGCTCACACAAGCCGTGGCCCGAAGCGCCACATTTTTAGGAGCCGATATTCAACACCATGCACAATGCCAAACCATTACCCAAAATTTTCATGGTTATCATGTCGAGTATCAACAACAAGGTGAGACACATCACACTCAGGCTAAAGTAGTCATTAATGCAGCTGGCCCTTGGGTCAATCATGTTCTTGGCAATGTCATCCCTTCTGCATTAAGTGAAGATATTGACTGGGTGCAAGGGGCTCACATATTGCTTGATATTCCAGAGCCCACTGGCATTTTATATTTAGAGTCACACCTCGATGAGCGGGTTATTTTTGTCATGCCGTGGTACGGGAAAACACTGATCGGCACCACAGAAACCACCTTAACAACGTTAGCCAAGCGCCCAAGTATCACCGATTCAGAACAAGCATACTTGTTGGCAATCTATCATCATTACTTCCCCGAGGCGGGGAATGAAGAACAACTAACAACACAGATACTCGAGACTTTTTGCGGTGTTCGAGTGCTCCCTAAACAACAAGGCCAAGCATTCTCGCGAGCCCGAGACACCTTGATGCACAGCCCAAGAAACCACCCCAAATTAATGAACATTTACGGCGGTAAACTCACGACATTTAGAACGACCGCATCACAAACTTTGGAGTTTCTAACTCGCCATTTAGGGCCCAGACAAGCGATTGCTGATATTAATCAATTACCTTTACAATAACAGCCATTACAGACTGAACTACATGAGGAGTCATAACCGTATGAATCCTCTTGAAATCAAATAGAATCAATAGAAGAAAAAAATGAGCCAATTGTTCTCTCCTTTAGCCCTTGGGCCTATCACTCTGAGCAACCGCATTATTATTGCCCCCATGTGCCAATACAGCGCCGAAAATGGGCTGGCTACTGCTTGGCATACCAATCATTGGTGTCAATTGCTCCAATCAGGTGCTGGGCTATGTATTTTAGAAGCCACTGCAGTGAGTCCTGAAGGGCGGATCAGCGACCTCGACTTAGGTATTTGGCATGATGACTGTGCAAACAGTATCGAACAGCAATTAAGGGCGGGTCGAGCATGCAGTAATATGCCGATATTTATTCAACTGGCTCATGCAGGGCGAAAGGCGTCAACCCGAGCACCTTGGCTCAAATATGGGGCCCGCGATGCAAACGATCCACGCGGTTGGCCTGTTCTTTCCAGTTCAGCGCTCGCGTATAGCCCAGACTTTCAAACTCCGACGGCAATGACAGGGCAAGATATCGAGCAGTTTATTCTAGATACCGTTTCTGCAAGCCAACGAGCCGCTGATATCGGCTTAAATGGTATTGAACTGCATGCCGCACCTGGCTATTTATTACACCAATTCTTGTCGCCCTTGAGTAATCAACGGGATGATCAGTACGGGGGAAGTTTAGCAAATCGCTGTCGATTATTGCTCGATGTATTTGATGCAGTTAAACAGCAAGTTGGCAAAACATTGGCGGTTGGTGTCAGGCTTTCTGCAACTGATTGGGTTGAAGGGGGCTGGGATCTGGCGCAAAGCCTCTATTTAAGCAAAGCCTTAGAAAGCCGAGGCTGTGATTTCATTCATGTCTCAACAGGCGGATTAAGTCCGGCGCAAAATATTCCCGCCGCACCTTTATTTCAAGTGCCTTTTGCCAGCGCCATTAAAGCCCATGTCGCCACCCCCGTGATTGCGGTAGGTTTAATTACCGAGCCAACACAAGCTGAAACAATCATAAAAGACCAACAAGCCGATGCAGTCGCGTTAGCTCGCGCCCTTATTTACCAACCACGCTGGCCTTGGCACGCCGCCGCAGAACTGAGCGCTCAACTCCCTATCCCGCCTCAATATCTACGGTGTGTGCCACCCGCTATTCACAATTAATCATCTGTTATGCGTCACTGGTCGTAAAACCATGACGCAACCGATACAATCACTTACTATAACGTCATCTCAATCAACACAAAGAGTATTTATGGTTAATTACATCTTGATCGCCATTATTGTCGTAATGTGCATTTTATTTTTTAAAAACTCTCAACAAAACAAAGAGCAAGCTGCCGAAAACATTGTAAAAGAGCAACGTTTTTTAGCCGAAAACCGTGAACAAGAAGGAGTGATGGAAACACCTTCAGGCTTACAATACCTGCTACTAAAAGCTGGCGAAGGCACACACAAACCCAGTGCCTCGAATAAAGTGAAAGTCCATTATCATGGTACGTTAATTGATGGCACTGTCTTTGATAGCTCAGTTGATCGGGGTGAGCCAATCAGCTTTGGTCTTAACCAAGTCATCCCGGGCTGGACTGAAGGATTACAATTGATGAGTGAAGGGGATAAAATGCGCTTATTTATTCCACATAAACTTGCTTATGGTGCACGCAGTGTCGGTAAAATCCCCGCGGCTTCTTTGCTTATTTTTGATGTTGAATTACTGGCAATTCAGTAAATAAAAACAGACAAGAAACAAGGGAAAGAACCGTTTAGCGTGTTCTCTCCCCTTATCTACTGTTTGATTTTTATTCTTTGATTTCGGCTAAACCAAGCACATCCGTGATAGCCGTTTAAACAAGGAAAAAATAGCCAAATGCACTAAGCAAAAAAGCCAGAAAAGGGGATATAAAAAGCCCTAACTGCGCGCGCTTTATCTGCGTTTTATTTGCTACAAATTCGTTATCGTGAGCTTGATCAAACTGCCCAGAACGCACCGCTTCCATAGCAGCCACCCTTGCCCACTTATTCTGTGATGCCTGATCATGACGCGTCGATAAAAATCGCTGCCAATCATCTGGATAAGCGTGCTCAATATACCGACTCATTTTAACAGCCAATAATCGCAGGCGGGCTATACACACAACAGAAAACAACACTAACAAAATTAAAAAAGCAATAAGTTCATTCATAACAACAACCTATAAAATTTCAGTTGCCATCATGCCAATAAAGTAGGCCTCTGTAAATAAACAAATGTACCGATAAAAAAGCCCGTCAATGATCACTACGGGCTGTTTAATCAATAACGTCTATTTTACTTCCCTACTGACATGAAATCGTCGCCGTTTTGGCGTGTTCAGGTACAATTGCAACATGCTTGAACTCGACACTGCCAGGCTGAGCACTTTGTAAGGCAAAGGGTGCAAAAATCTTGTTCATGGTCGCACCTTGCTGTTTAAAGCACGCTAAATCAACACTGATGCTCTGCCAACCTTTACCAACGTTTTGATTAAGTGTATCCGCAATGTCGACTGCCACAGAGCAAGGAGATCCACAACGCATAGTCAATGCTATCGGTGCATTAAATGGCTGCGACACGCGCATTAACATTGTCAACGCGCTATGCGATTCATCAAATCCCCGTAAATCAAACGGAAAATTATCATGAATTTCAACTCGGCCAGTTTGCTCACCGGTAAACGTGACTAAACGCGCATCTTCTTGAATTTCATCATCAATTGACTTAATTTCAAGTGCTTGGTTACGTTCAATACTACTGGCAACAGCTTTCATGCCTTGCTGATCAAATAAGCTCATTCGCCACGGTGCTTTTACCGATTTATCGAATAACACCAAAGGTTGATTATTGCTACTAATCGCCTGACTTTGTTCATTTAAGTTATCATCCAGTACATTACGATCCCCATAAGCTAGACCAAAGCCATAAGGTAACAAAGGCACTTGCCCATCATGTTTATTTACTGTTGCTTGCAACTCTGTTTTGGGCCATGAAAAAGACAACTTACCTTTAAAATCATGTTGTATTTCACCTGTGGCTGAACGAAGTAACACATCGGCGACGGCATCTCCTTCGCTACCCAGTAACCAAGCTGCTACAAACGCATCAGACGCATTGAGCTCTGCATTAACCCACAAAGGTCGCCCACTAATAAAAATAGACACCACAGGAATTCCCTGCGATTTTAAGTGTTGGAGTAACGCAAGATCACGTTTGCTTCCTCGTTGATATTCCAAGTTATCTAAATCACCATTTCCTTCTGCATAAGGCTCTTCACCAAACACCACAATTGCAACATCTGGGCGCTGCTGATACTGACCATCGACACTGAGCTCCACTTGGCCGCCCGCCTGCTCGACTTGCTGTTTGAAACCATCATAAATAGAGCTGCCACCAGGAAAATCAGCATTGGTATTTCCGGTCCCTTGCCACGAAATCGTCCAACCACCAGACTGCTTGCCAATATTATCAGCGCCATCACCGGCCATCAGAATGCGCTGATTAGGCGCAAGTGGCAGCAGCTGCTGTTTGTTTTTTAATAACACTAAAGATTCACGAACGGCTTGTTTAGCCACAGAACGATGTTCATCCGCACCAATTAAGGCGGTTTTTCCTGAGTAAACACGTTTTGCTGGGCTTGGTTTATCAAATAAACCCGCACGAAACTTAACACGTAAAATACGACTCACCGCATCATCAATGCGACTCATGGCTATCTCACCAGCTTCTACCTGCGCTAATGTATTATGAAACAACGGCTTCCAAGCTTGTGTCGGCACCATAAAAATATCCAAACCGGCATTTATCGCTTGCGGACAACTCTCATTTGAACAACCCGCCACTTGGCCATGACCATTCCAATCACCCACAACAAATCCATCAAATCCCATTTTATTTTTTAACACCTGCGTCATCAGGTATTCATTGCCATGATTTTTTTTACCATGCCAACTATTAAAGGAAGCCATAACAGATTGTGCACCTGCGCTGAGTCCTCCGACATACCCTTGGGCATGAATATCAAACAAGGTTTGCTCATCAACCAGAGTATTGCCTTGATCATCGCCTCCTTCAGTGCCACCATCGCCAATAAAATGTTTCACAGTACTGATCACCCGTTTATCAGACAAAAAGTCACCGTCAGCATGGCCCTGTAAACCTTTAACGATTGCAGCAGCATAATCACGAACAATCGCGGGATCTTCTGAATAACCTTCATACGTCCGTCCCCAGCGGTCATCTCGCACCACAGCTACAGTAGGTGCAAACACCCAATCAATGCCCGTTACCATGACTTCGGTTGCCGTCACTTCGGCTATCTTTTCAATTAATTGCGGGTTATTCGCCGCCCCCAAACCGATATTATGAGGAAATAACGTCGCGCCAATGACATTATTATGGCCATGTACCGCATCTGTACCCCACATAGTCGGGATCGCGCTGCCATCCAGGGAGTCATCAATCGATGCTTGGTACAAATCATCCGCCAATTTAATCCAATCTTGTGGCGTTGCATGTTTGTTATTATTGGGAAACGCCCCACCGCCATTGAGATACGAACCAAACCCATATTCGCGCATATCTTCAATGGTGATATCACGTATTTCAGGCTGAATCATTTGGGCTATTTTCTGTTTCAGCGTCATTGATGCCAACAGTGTCGCAACTTTATCTTCGATAATAGGATCCGGTTTAACTGCAATATCCAACTGCGGCCAAATCGTTAAGTCACCTTGAACTGGGGCCGCATCGGTATTTTTGGCGACATCTGAAGCGGTGGGCTGACAACCCAAAGACAGCGCACTTAAGCCACCTACAAGTAATGCAGGCATCCACGGTGAAATAGATTTATTCATACGTATAATTTCCTATTCTATCTAAACTTTTGATACGACACGGCTGCCAAACACACCATAATACGCGATGTATAAATAACAAATCACTGGCAAGGCAAAGGAGAGCTGCACCCCAAACTGATCCGCTAGCACCCCTTGCAATAGTGGCACAATTGCACCACCTACAATCGCTAAACACAACAACCCTGAACCCTGACTGGTATGGTGCTTTAATTGATTAATAGCCAGGCTAAAAATAGTTGGGAACATAATTGAATTACATAAACCAACCAATAAAATCGCCCACATGGCCAATGCACCCGATGCCAACAAGGTCACCACTAATAATGCCACCGCCATGATAGCGTTAAAGGCCAGCATTTTACCTGCATCAATTTTATGCAATAAACCAGCACCAATAAAACGCCCAACCATCGCACCTCCCCAGTAATAAGCAATATACTGAGCGGCCTGATGTTCAGATAAGCTGGCAATGGTCTCTAAGCTCAAAAAACTGACCAAGAAACTACCAATTGCTACCTCAGCGCCCACATACAGAAAAATAGCTCCCACACCGAGTACTAAATGGCGATGCTGCCAAACGGTTGAATCAGTGACACTGACGGGATCGGGATCAGTTTGTTGCTGTAAATCCGGTAGTTTCAACCATGCAAAAATAGCCGCCAAAACTAATAACGCTGATGCAAGCAGCAAATAAGGCAACTTCACAACATCCGCAGATTGTGCGCTGCTGAGTGCTTGGCTCGCTTGATCTAAAATCAATAATGCGCCAAAAAAAGGGGCCACTGTGGTACCTAGCGAATTAAATGCTTGCGTCAAATTTAAGCGTGCTGATGCTGTTTTAGCCGGCCCTAGATTACTCACATACGGATTTGCCGACACTTGCAATAACGTCACCCCTGATGCAAGTACAAATAAAGCAAATAAAAATACCGGATAACTAAAAACTGCCGCAGCCGGATAAAACAAAGCACAGCCAATAGCAGCAATCACTAATCCTAAAACAATGCCCTTTTGGTAACCTACTCGTTTAATCAAATACCCAGATGGCACTGATACAAGAAAGTAAGCACCAAAAAAACAAAATTGCACCAGCATCGCTTGGCTGTAACTCAGATCAAATACCCCTTTCAAATGGGGGATCAAAATGTCATTTAAACAGGTAATAAATCCCCACATAAAAAAAAGCGTCGTCAATGATGTCAGCGCAAACGTGTAATTAGGTGCTTGCTCAGAATGAGCGTGTGCGGGCATGGGCGACAAAGTATTAGCCATAATAAAGCCTCTTAGCGTCAGTGAGATCAACTGAATATATGCTTGATTTGTTGTAAAAGTAATTACACAAATTCAGTTGATATTTAATTTATAAAGCACTAACCTCAAATGTAAGCGCTTTCATTTAGCTTTTAAATCTAATGGCAAAATACCAATAACACAAGGCATTTTGTAAGCGCTTACAAAATAAAATAATTGATTACAGGTATTCTTGACTGATGAAGAAACTCACTCTGCCCCATGGTTCTGCCATGAATACAAAAGCATTTACTTATGGTGTAGCCACTGCGGCATTTCAAATTGAAGGCGCTGCAGAATTCAGATTGACCAATATTTGGGATACCTTTTGCGCCCAGCCAGATAACATTGCTGACGGTTCCGATGGGCTTGTCGCCTGTGATCACTATCATCAATGGCAGCAAGATCTCGACCTTATTAGTGAGCTTGGCGTAGATGCCTATCGTTTTTCAATTTCTTGGACCCGAGTAATCAATGAAGACGGCAGCTTAAATCAACTAGGGGTCGATTTTTATATTCGAATATTAAATTGCCTAAATGAACGAGGCATTCAAGCTTTTGTGACGCTCTATCACTGGGATCTTCCACAATACTTAGAAGACCAAGGGGGTTGGCTCAATCGAGAAACAGCGTATCACTTTGCGCATTATGCCGATCTGATCAGTCAGGCATTCGCAGGGCGAGTCACTAGCTATGCCACACTTAACGAACCCTTTTGTAGCGCCTATTTAGGTTATGAAATTGGCATTCACGCCCCCGGCATAAAAGGAAAACAATACGGTAAAAAAGCAGCTCATCACTTACTGTTAGCACATGGTTTGGCCATGCTGGCCCTGCAAAAAAACAGCCCTAACAGCCAAAACGGTATCGTGCTTAACTTTACTCCGGCTTACCCTGCAACAAACATTCCCGAAGATATCCATGCGGCACATTTTGCCGATGAGTATTTTAACCACTGGTATATTCAGCCGATTATGGAGGGTCAATATCCAGATATAATCAATCAGTTGGCAAATGATCACCTACCTGTTATTCAACCAGGAGACATGGCCATAATAAATCAGCCACTTGATTTTATTGGTATCAATTATTATACCCGCGCCGTGTACCAAGCTGATAAACAGCATGTTTTTAAAGAGCTCCCAGCGCAGCCGCCTCTCACCGATATGGGATGGCAGATTTACCCTGAAGCATTTAGTCATTTGCTGATCTCATTACATAATCGCTACCCACTGCCACCGATTTATATCACTGAAAATGGCGCAGCTATGCCCGATAAACTGATCAATGGTGAAATTAATGATAGCGACCGTATTGACTATTATCAGTCTCACCTTAATGCTGTAGAGAGTGCCATCACACATGGCGTTAATATTAAAGGATATTTTGCTTGGAGTTTGATGGATAATTTTGAATGGGCCGAAGGATATTTAAAACGCTTTGGCATTGTTTATGTCGACTACACAACACAGACTCGAACCATCAAAGCCAGCGGCCATGCATATCAAGAGTTAATCAAGCAACGCGTCTAAACTCAAAAGAACTATCAATAAGGTGACAGCCAACATGCTGACAAAAAAAGAAAAAATAGCTTATGGGCTGGGAGACACCGCCAGCAACATCATTTTTCAAACAGTCATGATGTTTTTATTGCTGTTTTATACCGACGTAGTCGGCTTGTCGCCCGCTGTGGTGGGGGTCTTGTTTTTGGTCGTGCGGGTTGTTGACGCCATTACCGATCCGCTTATGGGTGCATTAGCGGATAAAACCCATTCAAAATGGGGGCAATTTCGGCCTTACTTGCTTTGGCTAGCGCTACCCTTTGCGCTAATAAGTATTTTAGCGTTTAGCACACCTGATTTTACAGGCAATAGTAAAATCATTTATGCCTTTGTTACCTATACCTTATTGATGCTTGCCTATACCGCTATTAATATTCCATATTGCGCCTTAGGGGGGGTATTGACCGCAAATAAGTCAGAGCGTGTTAGTGTGCAAGCATATCGCTTTGTTTTTGGCATGCTCGGAGGTGTGATTGTTGCCGCCTGCACTATGCCGATGGTGGCCTATTTTGGACAAGGGGATAATGCCAAAGGGTATCAAATTACCATGGTGGTGATGAGCACACTTGGCTTGGTGCTTTTTTTATTGTGTTTTTTAGGCACCAAAGAGCGGATTGCGGCCCCTGATACACCAATAAAATTTAAAGCGGGCATCGCGGCACTGTGGCAAAACGATCAATGGCGTATTCTGTGCATCGCGGCATTATTTTTACTGACCGGACAAGTGTTAAAATTTAGTTTAGCGGTCTATTACGTCAAATACTTCCTCGGTCGCGAAGATTTAATCACTGCCTTTATGACCGCCGGAGTATTGGCCAGCATGCTCGGTTGTGCACTGGCACAACCATTGGCTAAGCGCGTCTGTAAAATCAAAGCGTACATTTGGCTGCAGAGTATCGCAGCTGTCATGTGTGCATTTGCGTATTTTGTACAATCTCATCAAATTGCACTGGCATTTCTAGCCTTTATTTTATGGAAATTTTTCTTAGACATGGCCACGCCATTACTGTGGGCAAAAATGGCCGACACTATCGATTATGGCGAATTTAAAACCGGCCAGCGAGTCACAGGTTTGGTCTACTCGGGGGTGATATTTTTCATCAAACTCGGCGTCGCAATTGGCGGAGCCTGCGCCGGTTGGTTATTAGCTTGGTACGATTATCAACCTGATAGCAGCCAAACCACAGCCACCTTAGATGGGATCGTTTTATCATTTACTTTATATCCCGCACTCGGTTCAGTGTTGGTTGCACTCATTATGACCCGTTATACCCTAACAGAACAAAAAGTCAGCGAGCTGCATGATCAATTACCACAAAACAGTGATCTTCGTGCTCAACATGATAAGCTAGCGACCAGTTAAATTTTTATTAATCCATCTATAACAGGGACTTCCATGGCGACGATTTATGATGTGTCCGTATTGGCAGGAGTGTCATTAGCCACAGTATCACGGGTAATGAACAACAGTGGAAATGTCAGCGACAAAACGCGTAAAAAAGTCGAAGCCGCCATGGACGAACTTGGTTATCGCCCAAATACTGTTGCACAGTCTCTGGCTTCAAACCGCAGTAATAGTATTGGTATTTTGGTGTCTGAGCTATATGGCCCTTATTTCGGTCAAATGATGAGTGGCATCGAAGCCGAAGTGCGTGCTGCAGGCAAACACGTCATCATCACAACGGGTCATTCCGAAGCGCAAAAAGAACAAGCTGGCATTGAATTTTTACTCAGCCGTAAATGTGATGCACTCATTTTACATGTCGAAGCCGTCAGCGATGACTACCTGATTACTCTATGCAAACAAAGTGTGCCCGTGTATTTGGTTGGCCGCTTCGTGCCTGAATTAGCTGAGCGCTGTATTAGTTTAGATAACCGTTTGGGCGGGTATCTTGCGACAAAAACGTTGCTAGAGCATGGCCACCGCGATATCGCGTATATTTCAGGGCCATTATTTAAGCCCGATGCTCGCCATCGACTAGAAGGTCATAAACAAGCGCTGGCGCAGTACAACATCATATTTGAAAATACGTTATTTTTCGAAGGTGACTTTAATGAAACCGGCGGTGAGCAAGGCATGGCCGCTTTTGCAAATACGGGACGCCCATTTAGTGCACTATGCTGCGCGAATGATGAAACAGCCGCAGGTGCGATGGAATATGGCCGTAAACTCAACCTTGACCTACCGAATCAACTTTCCGTGATTGGCTTTGATAACATAATTGTTGCTAACTATTTATATCCGCGTTTGACCACCATCGAAAATCCTATTATGGCAATGAGCCAAATGGCGGCAAAACTGATGTTAAAGCAAGTTTACCAACAAAAAAATGGCTCTATTCAGCATGTATTTGAACCTAAAGTCATCATGCGCGATTCATTGATTCGCCATACTCAGTAGTGGTGATCTTAGATAGCACAGCCATTAGGTACTTTGCTATACTGACAGTTCATCGGTTTACTATGTGACCTTTTATGGGCTTTTGTTTTATTGTATTTCAACCTTGCTTTGCACGACGACATTGTCTCTCATTCGTGTTCGGCTTGTGGGTGATGACGCTTACCTATAGCAATGGGGTCTATAGCACTGAAGTCATCAACCAAACAACTCAACAGCTGCCAGTACCCACAGAAATAAAAATAACCAGTACCACTCCAGCAAGCTTTGCATATTACCTTGAACTCATCCAGCAATCCCTTATTAAAGCTGGCACACCGCTCAAAATTAATTATCAAGGCAAATTGAACCAACAACGACAAGATAAATATTTCTCAGAAAATAAACTTTCTTTAATCATTCGATTACAATCAAGTCTCTTAGATTCCAATTATTTACGGGTTAATGTTGGCTTAACTCGGGAGTTAATTGGCAAGCGTGTTTTACTTATTTCACCTGAGCATCAACGTATATTCGATAATATTCACACAAAACAAGATCTAATCAACGCAGGACTCACTGGTGGGTTTGGTGAAGGCTGGTTTGATGCAACTGTTTGGCAATATAATCAGTTGCCTTATATCGAGTTTAGTGGTGATAAGAGCAAAATTTTCAATATGCTAGCCAGTGGCCGACGTCACTTTGAGTACTTTTCAAGAGGGGTCAACGAAATCCTACACGAACACGCTCGCTACCCAGATCTCGTCATTGAGCAGCACTTATTATTTGAGTACCACAATGACTTTTTTATTTACGTCAATAAAGACAACCCACAGTTACACTCACTTCTAGAATCAGCACTTATCCAAGCTGACACATCAGGACTAATGGATGAACTGATGATGAAACATTGGGGTAATTTAGAAGAACGTTTAAACTTGCTGCAACGGCGACATATCGACTTGAAGATGCCGCCGATTTAGATCGTGACAGAGTTTTATCTCGTATCATTTGCTTGATTTGCAAGATCCCGTATCATCACGCCAAATTACGCTGGAGGCCATTTAATTGATGCACACTTTATCGCCCAATCAACATATCCAAGCGATTGTCAAAGCCATAAAATTTGAAGAGAAAAAGCTCAGAGCGCGGCATACTTTTTTAGCTCATCAAAATACCTTAGGTCTGATAATCGTCCTGACTTCACTCGGTGCCCTAATCGGCTTAGGTACCTTGTATTATTTAGCGGTTATTCCGGCTTGGTTGTGCATTATTGCTGCCGCAATCGTGACGTCAATTTCTCATGAGATGGAACACGACCTCATTCATAAACAATACTTTGGCAAGCACCCTATCATGCATAACTTACTGATGCTGATTGTCTGGTGTATGCGCCCTAATACAATCAATCCATGGTTTCGCCGTAAAATACATTTACACCACCACAAAGTATCAGGGACCGATCAAGATATCGAAGAACGCCTCGTTGGCAATGGTACTAAAAACCCATTTATCCGCGCAGTGATTGTCTGTGATGGTTTATTAAGCCTAATGATTTCAGGCTTACGGATGCAAAAAGAAATCAAAGGTTTTCGATTTTTGACGATTTTTAATGCTGGTTTCCCTTTAGCGACCGCTTATTTTGTTATGTTATACGGATTTCTTGGGTTTCATTTACTCAACTTTTTAGCCATCCCCATTGATTATCCGCAGTGGTTGCTCAGCAACATACCATGGATTAACCTCGTGATGGTCACCTTAATTTTCCCCAATGTGTTACGCTCAGCGAGCTTAAACTTGGTCACTTCTTCAATGCACTATTACGGCGGAGTGAATAACTTACTACAGCAAACACATGTGTTAACTCACTGGGCCTTTGCGCCTTTTCAGCTATTTTGCTTCAATTTTGGCGCCACACATACGATTCATCATTTCATTCCCAATCAACCTTTTTATATTCGCCAATGGATCAGCAAACAGGTTCTACCAATCATGGCAACACACGGTGTGCGCTTTAATGATTTAGCCAGTTTAAAATACGCCAATTTATATCGATAAAAAAAGCCCAATCGATTAATCGATTGGGCTTGTTCATAACCGCCGATTAGAAGTTATATGTTAATGATAGATACAGCCTTCTAGGTGTTTGAAAATCAAGTGGCACATGGAAGTCAGGATTAATTTGCGTCGAGTCTCGCGCAAAATCACCTTGTGATTCCAATCCAACCGTTTGCTGTGAATTAAACACATTAAGTAAACGCGCACGTAATGCTAATTTATCACCAGCCCATTTTGGCGTGTAACGAACTGATAAATCAGTATTAAATGTCCAAGGTGTGCGCCCATACTGACCCTTAGATGTTAACTCACGTTCACCATTTTCATTTCGACAATAAAAAGATGACGCCGAGTAACGGGCTAAGCGATCATAAGTGATATCCTCAGGTGTATTTGACGGGTACCCTTCAAACTGTTCATACGGCACATAACCTAAACAGTTTTTAGCTTGACCTGAGGTCGCATTAAAGCTCACTGACATAATGACTTCTGGCGTCACTTCATACGAACCATAGACTTTAAACGCATGGCGACGGTCATTAGGCGTATAGCCATAGGTATTTTCTTGAAATAAACGATGATCGAAGTCTTGAGTAATGCCCGGATCATCTTGGCCCAAACCAGAGTTTACATACCCTTCGACATTCCCTTGTGATTTGGACCAAACATACGACCCACCCAGGTTCCAACCATCAATAAAACCACGGTTAAATGACAATTCTAGAGCTTTATAATCACGATCATACTCAGGTAGGCCTAAGTACGAATTTGGCACCACGACATCTTCAAGGGTATCATCATTATTCGTGTCTACCTGGAAATCCAGATCTTCTCCTGGATTCAAGACGATACAAGTTGGTATATCGTGCCAATCCATATCGGTATAACCTTGATCGAGGGCCCACTGATAGATATCACCCGGGCTACAAAAATCATCCATACCATTTTGAATTTTACGGTAGATCCCCTTGATCCCGACCGTCCAATCATCATCAATTTGTTGCTGATAACCTAAAATAAATTCATCTTGGAACATAGGACGTAAATCTTGTGCCACAATAGAGCCCGGATTGGGTGATTGTTTATTTTCCACATTCGCCTGGCCTATATCTCCAGTGATGTTCGGCACCCAAGTACGAGGATCTTGACCATCAAAATAATGATAAGAAACATCGCGATACGATACTCCTGACAAACGCTCGTTAGTATTACCAGGTACAGGAATGAAATAACGGCCTAAGCTAGCAAACAGTTTTTTCTCAGAATTACCGTCAACATCCCAAGAAAAACCTAACCTTGGAGCCAGCTCATTTTTAGCATCCACAAATGCCGCTCCATCGGCATTTTCGTTTTTAAAGCTTTCCCATCGTAGGCCTGCATATAACATCAAATCGTCATTAAACTGCCAACTATCCTCGATATAAACAGCCGAGTTTGTTGATTTATATTCAGCAGATAATTTCGCGCCGTCCCAAATACGGACATATTCTTGCCCGGGCTCTAGTTCAACACCATTAACTTTGGTATAGCTGTGATTGGGTGCCCCTACTTTGAAGTAGCGGTAGTACTTTCTATCATCCCCAACATAAACCCAACCTCGGTCGACACTAGACAAACGCTCTTCATCAAAACCAAAGCGAATAGCGTGATCACCTAGTTGATATTCTCCATCAATGCGGATTGCTGTGCGGGTTGAATACTCTTCAGGTGTATCTGGATCTAAAATCGACACAGTGCCTTGTGTCCAACATCCGCGTTGCACTAAACCACGGGCGTTATCGCGAGAATCCCAAATTCGATTACAACTGGTATCGACACCATCGGGTACTTCAGGCGAATCTTTATCATTGACGGACTTCAAGTCCCCTAACATTACAGATAATGAAAAATCATCCGTAATTGCGCCAGTATATTTCGCAATTGCGATATGACCGCCACTTTCACGTTCAAATTCACGGCGCACTTCTCCGTGTTGACCCGTATATGTCAGGCGATAATCGGGATCTTCTATTGAATGCGGATTGTCATAGATGATACGGTCTTCAATTTTTTTGTTATACACCCCAGTGAATTCAAAAATATGGTCGTCTGTTAAATACCAATCAAGCTTTACTAATCCTTGAGGAGAGTTACGTTTTACGTTAAGACTTTCATCGTTGTAGTAATAGTTATCTTCATTGTGAAAGCCTTCAAATGTGGCAAACACAAATAATTTATCTTCAATTAACGGTCCGCCTGCGGTGAGCACATAACTGGTTGCATCATAGGTATTGGCTTTTCGATACTTTAGATAATGATCACCATACGGATCGGCTAATGTGTCTTCATTGCGGGTTTTCACATCTTTAGGCTCTGCACGAAGTGCATCAAGGTTAGTATGAATGGACGCAGAAAATTGCCACTCATTAGTACCTGATTTTGTTACTTGATTGACCACCCCACCGAGTGAGCGGCCATACTCAGCGCCATATCCTCCGGTTTTAACTTGTTGTGAAGCAATGGCATCAAAAGGAATATTCGCAAAAGAAAGTAGCTTACGGTTATCTGTGATATCAAAACCATTAAGGTAATAACCATTTTCAGCCACAGACGAACCACCAAATGAAGCCAGGTTGCCAAATCCTGAATCACCTTTCACTGTACCAGGCGCTAATAAAGCGACCGAAGTTAAATCACGGCCAACAGGTAATAACTCAAAGTCATCGGCGGAAAACACACTGGTCGATTCTACTGACGTGGTATCTATTGAAGCGACTCGCGCACCAACCACAGTGATACGTTCAGGCCCTTCTTGCAGTAATGTAATATTCGAACCTGTGCCAACATTCACTGCAACTTGCGCTGAGTTACCTTTATTATCAATTACCGAGTAACGCCCAACGGGTAAGTTTTTAATATTAAAACGCCCATCAGCGCCAACAGTCACTTGCCTAGATAGCCCGGTATTCTCATTTTTAATGGTTATTACTACGCCGGATTCAGCTTTCCCATACACCGAACCAAATGCATTATTAGCATAAGCTTGAGGCAGTGTGCATAAACACGATGCCACTGCCAGCGCTGTCATTGAACGCTTAAATGTCCATTTTACTTTCATAATGTTCCCATCTTATTGTTATTAAAGTGATGTAAAACAACATGATAACCTCACAAGTCTGAGTATAATGATTACACACTTGAATACCAATTAAAGTTCCACAGACAAAAAAGTAACAAAAAGGAAACAATTTTAAAACATTTTAGGGACAAACGGCGGATTAAAGTAGACTAAAGTGTAATAAAACAAGAATGATTCGAACACAAACAAGGCTACGAACCATTCTTCAGCTTGCTGAACTGATCACTGAAGAGTCGCTCACGTTGTTCAATATAATTTGTTATCTCCAAGCGACACTTCTAATTCATTATTTATTTTTACTGGTCCGCCGACCATTTCATCATACGGGCTTGATTGACGTACCACTTGTTTTTTAGCTTTGACGTGCTGACAAAGCTGCTGCAAAGACAATAAGTTATGGCTTTTCAAACGCTGATTTTTTTCATCCGTTATCATGTATTCTTGCCCTTCGACAACCGCACTGACGTTATAAAGAGCTAAATCGAGAGAATGAAAAACAAGTTTTTCGACCTCAAAATATTGTTCTAATTTACTGAGTTTCATGTCTTTCTCCTACCAAACTTTCATCAATACGATGCAAAGTTAACAGGGGATCGCTCTGGCCCCCTCATCTTGATTGTTTAAAAAACTCTCAACTTAGCAACCAAGGTGAATTTATAAGTTATCACTCCCCGCATCGGTCGGTTGTTTATCTCTAAATTAGTCGAAATGAAAATCATCAGGATAAGAGACACAAAGGGTTGACCTTAATAAAGAGTCATCCTCACTTTATCTACTCAGGTAGCCATTCACCTCAAAAGCATTGCCTCGAAAAGAAATATCAATAAGAATCGGAAGGTAACTGTTCAGGGTCACAATAGTACCTAATTTATAATAATTAACATTCAAGGGAACCCAATGAAAAAGAATTTAATTGCAGCTGCCTTAGCTGCAACATTTATGGCTGGTTGTTCACAACCAGAGCAAACCGCGAAACAACCTACCAAACAAGAAACAGCCGCGCCTGCAAAAGCAGAGTTAGGCAGCTTTGGTGTTGATTTAACCGCGCGTAACGAAGCGATTAAACCAGGCGATGACTTTTTTATGTATGCCAGTGGTACTTGGTACGACAACTATGTCATGCCGGCCGATAAAACACGTTACGGTGCATTTGCAGGTCTTGCTGAGCGCAGTGAAGAACGTGTAAAAGTCATCATTGAAGAAATTGCAGCTCGCAGCGATCTTAATGCTGAAGAGCAAATGATTGCTGATTTTTATAACGCTTACATGGACACCGAGACGTTAAATAAATTAGGTGTTTCACCAATCAAAGCACTCTTAACACAAATCAATGCGGTCAAGACCACGGATGATCTAACAGCTGTATTTGGCCAGTCGTGGTTAAACGGCGTAAGAACACCAATTGGTGGCGGCATGTGGTTTAACCGTTTAGACCCTAATAAATACGAAATGTCATTAGGCGCAGGCGGGTTAGGCTTGCCAGATCGTTCTTATTACCTAGAAGATGCAGAACGTTTTGTTAAGACACGTGCTGCCTACGTTGCGCATATCGCAGACATGCTGAAATTTGCCGGTATTGACAATGGCACTGAGCGCGCACAAGCAATCTTGGCACTAGAGACACAAATTGCACAAGGTCATTGGCCACGAGAAAAGCGCCGTAACCGCGACTTAACCCTTAACCAAATTGCCCGTACAGACTTAGCGACTAACTACCCAGGCTTTAACTGGGACGTATACTTTGAGCAAACTGGCTACCAAGTGCCACAACTTAATGTATCACAACCAGAGCCAATCAAAGCCATGATTGATCTGATCAATAACCAAGATATCGCAGTCTGGAAAGATTACCTGACTTACCATGCACTTAGCGGTAATGCAGGCTTATTATCGGAAGACATCTTCAACACCAACTTTGCTTTTTACGGCAAAGAGCTCAGTGGTCAACAAGAGCCGCGTCCTCGCTGGAAACGTGCAATTAGCCAAATGTCAGGCACGGAATCCCTAGGTTTTGCCATTGGTAAAGTTTATGTGAGTCGTTATTTCCCTGAGTCATCAAAACAACAAATGTCTGAGCTAGTCGAAAACCTTCGCACAGCATTAGGCGAGCGTATTGATAACCTAGATTGGATGGGCGCAGAAACGAAAGTGAACGCACGCGCGAAACTGGCGGCATTCGTACCTAAAATTGGTTATCCAGATGAATGGCAGTCGTTTGATGGTTTAACCATTACGAATAATGACCTAATGGGCAACATCAAAAACATGCGTGAGTTCTTCCAAGCACAAGATGTCGCAAGAGAGCTCCAAAAAACTGATCGCAATCGCTGGGGCATGACACCACAAAGAGTGAACGCTTACTACAACAGCTCATTCAACGAAATTGTGTTCCCTGCAGCAATTTTACAACCGCCATTTTTCGATCCAAATGCTGATCCAGCGGTGAACTACGGTGGCATTGGTGCCGTGATTGGCCACGAGATGGGCCATGGTTTTGATGATCAAGGTTCAAAATCAGATGCGCAAGGGATTCAGCGTAACTGGTGGACAGATTCAGATCGCGCTGCGTTCGATGCAAAAGCCGACCAGTTAGCTGCACAGTACAGCCAATACGAACCCATTGAAGGCAACTTTGTTAATGGTCGTAACAGCTTAGGTGAAAACATTGGCGATGTGGGTGGCCTCGCGATGGCGTATCACGCATACCAGCTGAGCTTAGACGGTAAAGAAGCGCCAATTATCGACGGATTAACCGGTGACCAACGCTTCTTCCTCGCATGGGCACAAGTGTGGAAAGAAAAACGTACTGAACAAAGCATGTTAAACCAGCTTCGCGCCGGTACTCATGCGCCAGGTCGCTTCAGAGCCCAAGCACCACGTAATCACGATGCATGGTACAAAGCATTTAATGTGCAACCAGGCGATGCGTTATATCTTCCAGAAGATCAACGTGTTCGTATTTGGTAAAGCAAAGTAGTGAGACTCATTGATTGGTTTTATCAACCTCGATGAGTTATCTATTGCACAAATAAAACAACCCGCTTTAGCGGGTTGTTTTTTATCTATTCGGCCTTAAAAGTCGCTGCTATTACCCCATCAGCAATGAGCTTAAACAGTTAGATCTTAACCTTATGTTTTTTGATATACCAAAGCACCACTGGTATTTCGATAATCGCAAATGTCACCAGCGTAAACCAAAACCAGTTCACGTCGATTATAAACAGATTAAACAAACGCTCTGAACCCCAATATTGCGAACCCACCACAAAAAATGCAAAGCCCGAGGTAAACAAATCATAAAATGAAATTTTATTAAAACTGTTCCCAGCCAACTTCGGATAAACAGACAGATAAGCGACTAAAATAATCACCAGATTCAATAAAATAATTGATAACTCAGCAGAAAACATTCAACAATATACTCCAAAAAATTTCTCAAAAAGAATGTCAAAAATAAAATGTGCCATAAATCATGCCGACAAACATAATTGACTTTCACAATACTGAAAGCTCTGCCTGTCATAAAAAGCATGTCGATATTAGCACTGAGATAGTTGCACCGTCCCCTGATAGACCAAACACTATTGGCAAAAAAATTATCTTTCGGTGCGAAGATCATCTCGATTGCGATGTTAATGAAATTGAAAAGCTTGTGCTAGTCAAAAAGCGATTTGCCGCTTCCTTGCTAATCCCATCGTTCACTCCTTGAACTTAGAATTTGAAATGATTTTGAAGAAACTAAAGCTTAGACAAACCACCCCAACATGCAAACTGGAGTGGGTGTCCATTATTTCTTTTTAAACTATGGCAAATTAACTTTTATTGGAATAGATTTAAATACATTATCGTTTGATTTATTATGATAAAGAAACTGAAGCGTAATCTTCGATTTTTTCTTGAGTGATAACATTAAACTTAGATCTTCCTTTAATATATATAAGCCAATAATTTTATTTGGTTTTAACCAATATCTATCTTTGAATGTTGTGTCAAAGTTTGGAGAAAAATAAAGTATATTCAATTCATTTCCCTTATCATCCATTGCTTTAAAACATAAATTTCCGATAAACGAACAGTCTGTAATAACAAGCCTAGATTCCATTAAAATTGGATCTTGAGAAGTATTTCCAATCAATAGTTTAAGCTTATCACTTTCTTCTAAAATGCTAACTTAAAATTCATTACTAAAAACGAAAGTAGGTATAATAAATAGTAAATAGTAAAATATTTTTCTTAGCATGATAAACCTTGACTGTCTAAAGTTGCTTGGCTAGTGTAACTACAAAAAGTAGCTCTTCTATTTTTAATAAAATCTATATTTTCAGTATTTATCCCGAAACGGCCTGCTGAATCAAGCTATGCTTGATATGCGCGCATTTCCATCATATATAATGTTTCCCCCTGATATTCAAGTCCAGAAACAGAACCAAACTTGACATGCTGTATTTCATGATAAATAGTTGAACCTAATACTGATAAACTTTCAAAAGCATCACGACCGATAAGTATTCTTCCATTTTTTACAATACCATAATCATTCAATTTAGATGAGAATTCGGGATACCAAAATTTCCCCTTATCTAAAACATCTATTCCAAAGTAATTTATTGTTAAGTTAATAGCTTGCTGATGTAAACCTTCTTCCATTAATAATTTAAAATATTTATTGCATGCAAATTGGAGTGGGTGTCCATTATTTCTCTTATAATTTTAACGATAGATACTTGAACACTGATTAATAAAAGATTGTAAAGATAAAATATATATCTACTAGCTAGGCTTACAATTTATTTTCAGAGCCTATTTTATTCTGGCTTTAGAGCCTATTATTCTGGCTTTAGAGCCTATTTTATTCTGGCTTTAGAGCCTATTTTAACTTTGCCACAACCAGACTGAATATCTATTTTTTCTTTTTGTATGAGGGTAAACTCACCTTCACTTTTGGACTTCAATTTGTACTCGTAAGCAACATCACTTCCCTCGAAAAGTGCAGTAAATAAACCACCACTACAGTTAAAAACCCTCGGTCATTATAAGTATTTTTAGTACTAAATTGGTCAACACCTTGTGGATAGTAAGTGATTTCAGGGCGAGAGAGCGCATCATACGTTTGACTTTGTGCGAAGCTGTGGCGGTTTTTTCGATTTTATACAAAGCGGTCCAATTCAGGCAAGTTGAACCGCCGTGAATGAAGTTAAGCTAAAAATTTTTACGGTGTAAATAATCGACTGAATTATTTATTCACCGAGCGTTTTTGACAGGTAAAAGAAATTATCTTCTTCACTATCTAGCACAAATCCATTACGTTGATACAAATGCACCGCAGGGCTAATTTTAAACACCCGCAGCCGAAGTTGTTTCACGCCCGCTTGTTTCGCCAACGTTTCAACATAAGCTAAGGCCTGTGCACCCATGCCTTTATTTTGAAATGCTGGGCTGACTTGTAAGTCACGTATGTAGCAACCACTGTCATCAAATGCTAAACGAATAGCACCGACAACCTGATCACTGTACAAAATGTCCCAATTTTCTAATCCTTCGATTTGCTCGCAGATTTTACTGACTTCCCAGTCAACTGAGTAATGTTGGTAATACACTCGCATATTATCGAATGTCATTTGAGCTGACTGAGCTAAATTAGCCGTTGTTTGAAATGAAATCACCCTTACTCCTGATACTTAACCAAACGGTAGAACACACCGAGAGATCCTAACTGACTCAATTGTGTATTTGAGCAATAAAATCATACTTTACCGGCCTTGTCATCAGACGCCGGATAACAACGGCACTTTATCAAAGTCATCTCAAGCACTCTCTCCTGTGGCCTATCGCAGATTTTATACAAAATAACCTTCTAACGTTGCTATCAACAAGCACAGCCTTTATGCTGCGCATTCAACGCTTTTACTTCCTGATTAGTTTTTTAATCATCTATTTTTTAAGGTAAATACATGACTCAAGTTTCAACAATTGGCACTGCTGGCGTAAAGTGGGGCGAGACAGAAAAACAACAATGGCTGGCATTACAAGCGGTGAAACGCAGCTATTTTGATGATGTTGTTAGCCAAATTGATGCGCTTCGTTCTGAGTTTACTGTTGAACAATATGGCGAGTTAGCGTATCCGGAGCTGGCTCCTGCCACCACACATTACCCATTGTTTGTGATAAAACCCACCGTATGGCAAGCCGATAAGCCAACGGTGCTAGTCACAGGTGGTGTTCATGGCTACGAAACCAGCGGTGTGCATGGTGCTTTGGCTTTTGCGAAAACGGCCGCCGCACAATACGCTGATGCGTTTAATATCGTGATTGCACCGTGTGTCAGCCCTTGGGGATATGAAACCATCAATCGCTGGAATCCAACTGCAACCGATCCGAATCGTTCTTTTTATGCCAATAGCCCAGCGCAAGAATCTGTGGCATTGATGAAAATGGTCAAGGAGTTAGGGGTCGATTTAGTGGCGCATTTTGACTTACATGAAACCACTGACTCTGACAACACAGAGTTTCGTCCCGCTCTGGCCGCTCGCGATGCCCAAACCCACGATAACTGGAACATCCCCGACGGCTTTTATTTAGTCGGCGACAGTGAAAACCCACAAGCAGAGTTCCAAGCCGCTATTATTGCTGGCGTGGCTAACGTTACGCACATTGCACCAGCTGACGATAAGGGTGAAATCATTGGCGCGCCACTTGAGCAATTCGGGGTGATTAACTACGCAAAAACCAAACTGGGACTGTGCGGCGGATTAAGTAATGCGACGTATAAAACCACCACAGAAGTCTATCCAGACAGCGCCACTGCCACACCACAAGAGTGCATTGCGGCGCAAGTTGCCGTTATCACTTCTGGCTTAGGGTTTATTTTACAGCAGTGATCTTAGATGAGCAGATTGCATGCGGCATTTTCCGCTACGCAGTCTGCTCAATCCGCCGTTTAAAACTCGCTTTTACTTGCTATCGGTTTGTATCTTTGTAAACTGCCCCCATATTAAGTGGCATAGTTGTTCACATTCATACACTCGGTTTCTTTTTTTGGTAACCAATATCTAAGGTATTATGAAAGCTGTTTGGCGTACGATAAGTTTATTATTAGTGAGTATTGCATTGTTCTTTTGCGAACAAATCAATGACCGCACTGCGCTTGAGCACGCCTTTACCGAAAGCTTTGCCGCACAACTACACAGTCAATATAAACATGCTGCGCCGTTACCCAATCTAGACCTTTCTAACTCATCAGAGCGCCCTATACAACTTGCTGTAAGCAACGTTAACGAACAACAACCTGCTGCGGCAATGATTCCTGAAATACGCTCAGCCAGTCCATCCACTTTTTTATACCCAAGCCAAGTGAACCCGATTTACTGGTTAGTGATTGAATTTTTTATCTGGGTCTTTGCTCTGCTATCAATGCTCATCTTAATTGCCCATCGGCCAATTCCATTATGGTTTATTCATATTTACCGCCGAGCCAAATCCCGCATTAGTGGTTGGCACGAATCAAACCGACTCTACAGCGGCTGCCACACTAATTATTCATAACCTTTTCTTTTAAATAAATTTAATCGATTTAACTTGCAGTGCGCGTCAATAAACGTTGCACCTTGCCAGTGAGATATCCTTATTTTTGCTATCTGCAATTACATGTTGAGCGTTATCGCTATTGCATGCTTGTTGATGGCGCAAAAAGAGAAACATTATGAATTCGTTGCCCAACTTTTCAGCCAAGCAGGCTGATGTAAACCGCACCCAACCACGCAAATGGTTACCCACTTTAGTGATGATTTTCACTTTATTACTTTTAGCTATTTGCGCGTTGCCCAATCTTTATCCAGAACAAAATAACCTTATCGTCAGTGCCACCTCTCCCCAAACAAGCAGCCTGTCGCTAATAACACTCAAAGACAAATTAAATCAACAAGGGTTTACTGTCAGCCAGGCTAAGCAAGCTGGTAATACCTTGCAACTGACTTTGGAAAATAGTAACCAAAATGCAGCAGCATTAAACTGGCTTCATCAGCATTATCCTACTGATTTTGAATCAAAAATAGTCAGCAAAGCAACCAGCCCATATTGGCTTCAGGCATTAGGCTTAGCGCCTATCAAACTGGGCCTCGACCTAAACGGTGGCGTGCTGTTTGTATTAGAGGTCGACAGCGATCACGCCCTGAATGAGCGCATCACCCAAGTTAAGCAGCAAACAAAAAGCGCTTTACGTCACCATCAGGTGCGCGGCGCACGGATTGAGCTCAATAATGCGCAGCAGGTTGTGATTCATGTCAGTCAAGCCAATGATAACCTCGCTTTAGTCATCAAAGATTTAAAACAAACCTTTACTGATTTGAGCAGTGAAACAAACAGTAGCGGTGTTAACTTGTTTTTCAACCCGCAAGCTCAGCAAGCATTTCATCAGCAAGTGATGCAACAAGCCATTACCACACTTCGTGGGCGCATTAGCGAATTAGGGATCACCGAAGCGGTCACTCAACGACAAGGGAGCCATAAAATTCGCGTTGAGCTACCTGGCGTTCAAGATCCGACTGCTGCCAAACGCATCATTGGCGCGACTGCTTCCCTTGATTTTCATGCACTCCAGACTATCGGTGGCACTCGTTATACTCTGGAGGATGGCAGCAGCCTTTCACTTAATCCAAACGTAGTGTTATCGGGCCAACATATTCAAGGAGCACAAGCGAGCCGAGATGAAATGGGAAAACCCGCCGTGCAATTGCAACTCGACGGCATTGGCGCAACTAAAATGACTGCTTTTTCCAAAAAGAACGTCGGCCAACCTATGGCAACGGTGTTTTCTGAATACTACAAAGATCAACACGGCAACAGTGTTAAAAAAAGCAAGGTAATCAATGTGGCTACGATTACCTCCGTACTCGGGAGTCGTTTTAGCATCACCAATATGCACAGCCCTCAAGCGGCACAAGAATTAGCGTTATTACTCAGAGCTGGTTCATTAATTGCGCCTGTGACCATTGTCCACCAGCAAACCATTGGCCCAAGCCTTGGCCAAGCCAATATCGAAAATGGCTTTGCTGCTTTAGCACTCGGTCTCGCGATTACATTTGCCTTTATGGCGCTGTGGTATCGCAAAATGGGCTGGATAGCAAACACTGTCTTGCTACTTAATTTAATCTGCTTGATTGGTTTAATGTCGTTATTGCCGGGTGCCGTATTGACACTGCCCGGCATTGCCGGACTCGTGCTGACCATAGGCATGGCGGTGGATACCAACGTGATTATTTTTGAACGAATTAAAGAAGAACAAACCTTAGGCCGCAGCCCATTGCTGGCTCTCAAAACAGGTTATAACAAAGCATTCCATTCAATCGTCGATGCCTACATCACCACACTCCTCACTGCGGTTATCTTGTATTCAATCGGTTACGGTCCAATCAAAGGGTTTGCACTCACTCTTGGCCTCGGCATTTTGACCAGTCTTTTCACTGGAGTATTTGTTGCCAAAACACTGAGCTTTTGGCTCTATCGCGCCCCAAAAAACAGCCCTACTCGTGCTCACTCAGCTGGAGAAACATTATGATTTTTAAACAATTAACCGCTCAATCTTTCCCTACCAAACTTCGTATCATCGGGCTGTGTCTGTCGTTTTTATTGATGAGCATAGCGGTGTTTGGCTTAATGACACATAAGCTCAATTTTAGTATCGAGTTTAATGGCGGATTTATCACTGAGTTTCAATCTGAGCAGCCGCTTGAGCGCAGCGAAGTCGCACATTCAATTGCCCAGATACTCGGCAAAGCACAATCGCAAGGTCTAAAAGTCAGCAGCGCCGATCAGCACCACTTTATTGTGCGGCAAAACCTCGACGCTAGCGGTCAATCAGAGCAAGGCTGGTTTGCAGAGCTCAATCAGATTCATCAAGAGCAACTGACCTTACTGGAAGCAAATTTCATCGGGGCGCAAGTGGGGGAAGAGTTATTCGAACAAGGTGGGCTGGCAATGTTCAGTGCAGTAATCATGGTGCTGATTTACTTGGCGCTACGTTTTGAGTGGCGCTTAGCCGTCGGGGCGGTTGCGGCTCTATTTCATGATATTGTGTTGGTGCTTGGCATATTTGCTTGGTTGCAAATAGAGTTTGATCTCACCGTTTTGGCCAGCCTGCTCGCCATAATCGGTTATTCTTTAAATGACTCTATTATTGTCGCAGATCGCATGCGCGAATTAATGCGCACCACTACACAACCTGAGGGGCCAAATCCTTTAGGGCAAATCATCAATCAAGCGATATCTTCAACCCTCAGCCGCACCTTAATCACGTCAGGGACGACCCTTGCAACCATAGCATCAATTTGGTTATTAGCGGGGCCACCGCTTGCGGGATTTTCGTTGGCACTGTTTAGCGGTATTGTGGTTGGCACTTTATCGTCAATTTGTATTTCAGCAACCTTACCCCAACTACTAGGTCTGAATGCAAACCACTATCAAGAGCGGGACAAGATTGAGCAGTGTGAACAAATGCTGATGCCTTAGCAGTAAAAAAAGGGAAATCAAATGATTTCCCTTTTTTGGCGTTCTTCCCGTGAACGTTAGTTCAAACAGGGTATGCCTTACATCGTGCTCTGCTTGACAAATTTAAGCGTCATACGGTCAGATTCACCCAGCGTTTGATACTTAGCGCGGTCTTTTTCGCCAAGCGCAAACGTCGGAGATAAAGACCAGACGCCTTTTTCATGTTGTGCATTATCAAGAGGGTTGGCATTGACTGATGACTCAGCTACGAACTTAAATCCAGCCTCCTCAGCCATTTTGATCACCACACTGTAACACTCTCGATCATATCCAGCACTGACTATCTATCATCAACATTTCCAGCGATTACTTTTATATTCCGTGTTTATTAATTACAAGGCGCATACCAAGTCATTGAATAGACACCGGGTTGATTGAAATAGTATTGGCACATCTGAACTTCTCTATCTTGGCCTGGTGGAATATGAGGTATGTCATTTACATCAACCTGACTTGACTCAAATGTTCCAGAACTAATGTGTTTAAATCGTTTTAAACTATTTTGTAAACATTCATTGTCAATAAAAGCTGTACCAAAATTACCTGAAAGAACAGAGAGTGATTTTCCACCAATTCTAGAAGCGCCAGGTATCAGCTTCATATTCATTACCGGTATGTTGTTTGCGTCAAGACCATGATAGTCGAAAGTAAAGACTAATCTATCTGAGACACTTGCATTTACTTCTGTTTCTGAGAATTCAGCAATATAGGAGACTGTTTGATTAGAATCGTTTTTTGAAATAGATGCGGAAACATTAACTCCTTTAAATACACCGCCCATTGCTCCATTACTCAAGACCATGTTACTACCAAGTAACTTTTCGGATAATTGTCTGTGATTAGGGGTACCAAGTCCAGTCGCTAACTCAACTTCAGCTTTTTGGAAAATATGATCCATAAGATTCGGATTAGTCAATGCTTTTGCAGCCGTTGTATCAGGGCATTGTTCACCGGTAGACATCACATCTGAACGATTACTTGTCAATTCAGGGATAGAAGACGGCACAACATATAGATTATGACTGAATACAAACTGTTTAAACTCTTCCCATGTTTGATATAACTCTTGATAACTAGCTACGTTTAGAGGCTGGTTGTTTTCAGTAATCTCTAAAGTGTGGGGGTAGATAATAGTTCTAGACGCTTTCAGTGTATAAACATGCCTTCCATTACCAACTTGAATTATTTCAGGGGGAGAAGGAAAACAACTGGATTGATTGCACTCAACAGTTGGACCTAAACCAGAGTCTCGCAAAAATGTTTTTGCAGCATTAATGTTGGAGCATGACTCGCAATATAAACCAGTCTCTATATTGGCAACTGCGTCATTTGAAAAGTATGTTAATAAGAGAAGTGATGCAAGAAACCTTTTTTTCATTTCATTTTAGTCCTTTAAAATTAAAACAAACTACAAACTACAAACTATAAAGTCAATAATTTTTGAGAAGACCGAACGTTGACTTAAGTTACGATTCAGTCCTCACTTTTTGTGCTCTTATTCTCGCTTTACTTTGCCTTTTTGCTGCGCTATCCCGCCTTACCCTATTAATTAATAAGGTTTACACTTTTATTTCAAAATCAGGTGAGCAGTGCTGTTATCACCGATTACTGGACTTCCCAGACTTTGCTAGACACTTTTAACAGTTACAATGTAACTTCAAATAGAGGTGTTTATGAGCAAAGGCAAACGGTATACCGAAGAGTTTAAGATAGAAGCAGTCAAGCAAATTACTGAGCGTGGTTATTCAGTTCAGGAAGTTGCTGATCGGCTTGGTATTTCAACTAAATCCCTCTATCACTGGCGAAGCCAGTTAAGTGGCAATAAAGCCGTTCGCCAGTCATCTGATGATTCGGTTCGAATTGCTAAGTTAGAGGCAGAGTTGAAGCGGGTCACGGAGGAAAGGGACATCTTAAAAAAGGCCGCAAGGTACTTTGCAAGCCAGCTAGAGTAAAGTACGCCTTTATCCGAGATCACCAGAAGCAGTTCTCTGTGTTATCCATGTGCCGTGTATTAAAAATCAATCGCAGTGGCTTTTATGCATGGCTTAAACAGCCGTTGAGCACGAGAGCGATTGAAGATAATCGCCTGCTCAAGCGGATAAAAGAGTTCTATATTGCCAGCGGCGGAACATATGGTAGCCCTTGGATACATCGTGATCTTCGTGAAGCGGGCGAGTCTTGTAGCGTGCACCGTGTTGCTAAAATTATGCGACTGAACAACCTTAGAGCGCAGATTGGTTACAAGCGCAAATACATCAAAGGCGTTAAGCCATCACGGATTGCAGATAACGTATTGGAGCGTGATTTTGCCCCAGACTCACCTAATACTGCGTGGGTGAGTGACATCACGTATGTGCGAACGTATGAGGGTTTTCTGTACTTAGCGACAGTTATCGACTTGTTCTCACGACGCGTTGTCGGTTGGTCGATGGATAAAAACATGGATAAGCATTTGGTTATCCGGGCATTATTAATGGCCGTTTACCAACGTCGGCCAGAACAATCTGTGTTGGTACATAGCGATCAAGGCAGTCAGTATGGCAGTGCAGATTATTTAGCGTTTATGAAAGAGCATAATCTTATTCCTTCCATGAGCCGCAGAGGAAACTGTCATGATAATGCGGTTGCTGAGAGCTTTTTTGCTACGTTTAAAAAGCGCGTGATCAGAAAGAAGATATATTCGACCAGAGTCGAAGCGAAGACAGAGATATTTAACTTTATAGAAATGTTTTACAATCCAAAAAAACGCCACTCGCATACAGGCGGTATATCACCTGCTAAATTCGAAGAAGCGTATTTTTTGAAACAACAGACTGTCTAGTGAGAGCTGGGAAGTCCATACAGTTTATCTTATAAAGTAACTAATTTACTAACGGGTGTTACATGAATGCTCATCAGAAATATTACATAGTAAAACAAACAGATAGCGAACCTTTGAACTGGAAAATAGTTAATGAGATTTTAGATAAATACCCTAATGATCTAAATTGGATAGGCTCATTAGTGCTATATAAGTCTCAAGGGATTTATTCTAAATAGCTTGATATGAAAGTGATTAGCAACGGTGTTTTCTGAATACTGCAAAGATCAACACGGCAACAGCGTTAAAAAAGCAAAATCATCAATGTAGCTAAGATTACTTCCGTACTTTTGGAGTCATTTTAGCATCACCAATATGCGCTGCCCTCAAGCGGCACAAGAATTAGCGGTATTGTGGTTGGCACTTTATCGTCAATTTGTATTTCAGCAACCTTACCCCAACTACTGGGTCTGAATGCAAACCACTATCAAGAGCGGGACAAGATTGAGCAGTGTGAACAAATGCTGATGCCATAGCAGTAAAAAAAGGGAAATCAAATGATTTCCCTTTTTTGGCGTTCTTCCCGTGAACGTTAGTTCAAACAGGGTATGCCTTACATCGTGCTCGGCTTGACAAATTTAAGCGTCATACGGTCAGATTCACCCAGCGTTTGATACTTAGCACGGTCTTTTTCGCCAAGCGCAAACGTCGGAGATAAAGACCAGACGCCTTTTTCATGTTGTGCATTATCAAGAGGATTAGCATTGACTGATGACTCAGCTACGAACTTAAATCCAGCCTCCTCAGCCATTTTGATCACCACACTTTGTTTGATATAACCCGAATTGCGATTTTTTTCAGCATCGAGTTCTTCAGGCAAACGGTGGTCAACCACGCCAAAAATACCGCCAGGTTTAAGTGCTTTAAACGATGATGCGAGTGCAATTTTCAATGCCTCATCACCATTCATGTAAAAATTGTGCAAGTTTCTAAATGTGAGCACTGCATCCACACTGCCTGCTGGCGCCATATCGGTGGCGTGTTTAGGATGAAAACCGGTTAATTTAGTTTTCTCCATGCCTTTTGTATTGGCGATTTTTGCTTGGTATTTAGGAAGGTGTTTATTGAAGTACTCCACATCGGTGCCAGATGGAAAGTGCGCCGCATAAAACGTGCCTTTGTCTGCCAACATCGGCGCTAAAATTTCACTGTACCAGCCGCCGCCAGGCCAAATTTCCACTACAGCCATATTCTCTTGGATACCAAAGAAGTTCAGTGTTTGTTGCGGGTTACGAAACTCATCACGCGCTTTATGACTAGCACTTCGAATGTCACTTTTAACCACTTCACCCACTGGGGCTGCATCAACGGCCATCGTTGTCAATGTAGCACCTGCAAGTACCCCACATAATGCAAAAGTCGACAGTGTGTTCATCTTCATTCCTTGTTGTTATTTAATTTTTAATAGTTATTCATTCCAGCTTTATCTAATCACACTCATTTGCAATTGATAAGCGCTTTTGGACCAAACAGAAGGTTATAAATGCAAGCAATTGTTTCAAGATGGTTTGCAACAGAGTAGAACGTGATACCCGTTTCAATCTTTCGCTCTCTATATACTAAAATCGACTACCTAATAGGAAATTGGTACACGTGATCCAAAACTAAACATGATAAAAAGACATCAATAATTACAAGGGTTTGATGTATGCCTAGCCGATGCTTTTTCTTTATGTTGATTTTGGTGCCATTTTTCTGCATGGCTGCGGATCCAAAGCAGACAGTGCTTGACCACCAAGCACTGTTACAAGCCGATGAATTAGAAGCCGCCCATAAATTGTGGCGCAACCCCAATGAGCAACCTTGGCAAGTGATGATGGCGTTTATTTGCGCATTTTATCAAGATCTCTCGCCAACTCGTGAACAAATGAAAAGCCAGTGCGATGGTCAAGAATGCATTGTGGAATTTGACGCGATATTACGCAACGAACCTCACCAAGTGTTCGTGTATTTGAGTTTATCTAAACAACAATATGTTATCGACAAAATTACCGCGCAGCCGAGCAAATTGGGTTTTATGGATTCCTTGCTGCAATATTTTTAACTTACACACTATTTTAACTAACACACAGTGTCTATCGTCCACGTTTGGCTTTTGCCCATCAATTTCAGGGTCACTTCGTCATCGAGATATTTATCTAATAATGCACTGCCTAACGGCGATTCTCGGGTAATCACACTTAGTTGAATCTGGTCTACTGCAACTTGCAGACCGCCACTGCACGGGCCAAAAAATAACGACCGTTTAAGCCCTTCATCATTACTAATGACAATATATGCGCCGACTTTAATGGCGTCATCGGCGGTAAAATCACGTAATAATAACTGTTGATAGGCATGAATTTCTTGCTGATACATCAACACACGCCGCCCAAGCCCTTCAGCTAAGTAGGCCGATTCAAGGCCTAAAGTATCATATTGTGTTTCAGCGACACTTTGCTCATCAATCGCCCCTGCGTGCGCGTTGTCGGCCCCTTCTTTTGCTATAGCGTGTAACTCAGTTAACGCACGGATAATGTCAGCCACTAACGTGTGTTTATTTAACATGGGTTGGCTCTGATAGTTGATTTTGCTCGCTGATTGCGTGTTGTAACTGCTCAAGTGAATCCAACACCGCTATAAATTGCTGACCAAAAGGCGTCACTTGATATTCAACTCTCGGCGGCACTTCAGCAAAAACGTGTTTCTCAAGAATACCAAAGTCGACATTGCGTTTTAAACATTGATTCAACACTTTGGTGGTTAAGCCATCGACAGCACGCACCATTTCTCCCGGACGATTAATAGCATGTGCCAGTAATTGATAAACGGTCAACGACCATTTACAGCCAATTATCGTCTCGACCATCCGCGCACTTTCGCTTGGGCCCTGAATTCTCGTAATTTTTTTATCGTTATTATTCATAAAGATGTACCAATTTGTGCCTAGAGTACCAATTTGTGCTTACTATTTTGTTGTCTGTAATGTGCATAAGATTACCACAGCTAAACGGCAAACAATGCCACGATTTAACGATTAACAATAAGGTATTATTATGAACTTTCAATATTCTGGCTATGCATTAATTATTGGTGGGACGAGTGGGATGGGACTGGCGACAGCAGAGCGCCTTGCCAATGAAAAAGTAAAGCTCATTATTGTGGGCAATAATTCAGATAAATTAAACGCCGCAGCTGACAAATTAAGCCCCTATACTGAGGTGGTAGCGTTACAAGCTGATTTATACCAGCAAGCCGATCTTGAACGATTGGCCGAGCAACTCTCTCACTATCCGATCAATTATCTTGTCAATGCTGCTGGTTACTTTAAACCCACAGCTTTTTTGGACCATAGCCAAGCGGATTACCAACGTTATATGGCGCTAAACTGGGCGACGTTTTACCTCAGTCAAGTTGTGACTCAATCAATGCAGCGACATGGAGGAGGCAGTGTGGTTAATATTGGCTCTATGTGGGCAAAACAAGCGATCAAAGCCACCCCTTCAAGCGCCTATTCGATGGCCAAAGCGGGGCTCCATGCCTTAACCCAACATATGGCGATGGAACTCGCTGAATACAACATTCGTGTCAATGCGATTTCACCAGCTGTTGTGAAAACCCCTATTTATCATAGTTTCATTGACGAGCAACAACTGGATGATGCGCTATCATCATTCGATAGTTTCCATCCAATTGGCCGCATCGGTCACAGCTCAGATATAGCCAATAGTATTCGCTTTTTACTGAGAGATGAAGCAAGCTGGGTCACTGGTGCTATTTGGGATGTTGATGGTGGTGTGATGGCAGGACGAAATTAACTAAACTTGTCCAATATTACAGACGTATATGATTCAAAAATGGCCGTATAATCCTAAACGGCCACTCGACAGTAAACACAGGTATTTATGCAGCATATTAATTTGGATATGAGTCAAAAAGTGGTGATCCGTAGTCAACATCAACCTTGGCAGCCCAGCCCACTTCCTGGGGTGACGCGCAAAGTATTGTCACGTGAACACGCCGAAAGCGGCCATGCAACGAGCATTGTGCGCTATGAAGCAGGATCGCATTTCAGCCCTCATCTCCACCCGATGGGCGAAGAAATTTATGTCATTGACGGAGTATTTAGCGACGAACACGGCGACTACCCTGCAGGTACGTATATCCGTAATCCACCAGGCAGTCGTCACCAGCCATTTAGTAAAAATGGCTGTACCTTATTTGTAAAGCTCAATCAATTTTTACCCGATGACACCACTCAAGTGTGCATTAACACGCAACAAGCCATCTGGCAAACAGGTCAAGGCAATCTAAAAGTCATGCAATTGCATCAACACGATGTCGAACATACTGCGTTAGTTAAATGGCCTGCGGGTGAGAAGTTTGTGCCTCATCGCCATTTTGGTGGGGAAGAAATATTGGTCTTAAGTGGGACTTTTTGTGACGAATATGGCCACTACCCGGCCGGCACTTGGCTGCGCAGCCCACACATGAGCGAGCATCAGCCATTTGTTGAACAGGAGACCGTGATTTTAGTCAAGGTCGGGCACTTGGGTACTCAGTAAATTCTCATGAACAAGCTAATTGGTTTCACCCATGCATCGGCAGAGTTACATGAGGACATTATGACGTGCCAAATGTGTGCGCCGCACTTGCCCTTAGCGCCTAAGCCGATCATTCAATTCAATCCTGCAGCACGGATTTTAATTGCAGGACAAGCACCCGGTCTTCGTGCTCATCAATCAGGGCGACCGTTTGATGATGCCAGTGGCGACCGACTCCGAGACTGGTTAGGCTTAAGCCCCGCTCAATTTTATGATCCTCAGTTGTTAGCCATTTTGCCGATGGGTTTTTGCTACCCCGGCAAAGGACCGTCCGGCGATAATCCACCATATAAAGAGTGTGCCACAACATGGCGCCGCCCCCTGCTGAAGCAACTATCCCAGCTATCGCTCACGCTGGTAATAGGTCAATATGCCCTTGCCTACCACGTTGGTGCGCATAAAGGATCCCTCACCGAACAAGTGCGCCAACAAGCCCTTGATGAGACTACGCTGATCTTGCCCCATCCCAGTCCTCGTAATAACATTTGGTTAAAAAAGAACCCCTGGTTTGAACTGGTAATTTTACCTGCACTGAAACAAAAAGTGCAGCTTGCGATCTCGGTTTAACATTGCGTAGTACCATGTAAATGTTACGATTATTTAGTATCAATGAGGTATCCAGTTTAAACACGCCCTCCTATAAGGAACATACAATGAAACTTCGCCTATTACTGAATGGCAAAAAAGCATCACAACCGAACGTGCGTGATGCCGTGATGCAATTACGTGAACAAGGATGGGATCTCGAGGTCAGAGTCACTTGGGAAGGTGGCGATATTGCCCGCTTTGTCGCAGAAGCAGTGAAAGATCGTTGCTCGCGCATTATTGCAGGCGGAGGCGATGGAACCGTGAATGAAGCGGTGAATGCCTTAATGCAGCACCCCAAAGATCAGCGCCCAGAGTTAGCTATTTTACCGCTTGGTACTGCCAATGATTTCGCGACCGCATGTGAGATCCCAACTCGATCAGCACTTGAAGCACTTGTGCTTGCGGCAGAAGGGCAATCGACTTCAATCGATTTAATCAAAGCCAATCAGCAATATGTCCTCAACATTGCCACTGCAGGGTTTGGGGCACAAGTCACCGCGACAACCCCGCCGGCGCTGAAAAATTTTTTAGGGGGCGGAGCTTACACTTTAACTGGCTTAATCCAAGCACTCGATTTTAAACCCTTTAATGGGACCGTATCATTTGATGAAAAACGTATTGAACAAAGTGTGCTCGTCGGTGCGTTATGCAATGGCCGCCAAGCAGGTGGAGGGCAAGTCCTGTCAGCCAAGTCATATATCAATGATGGAAAAATAGAATTAGTGGCACTGCATGCCTTTCCAGCTGCTGCAATTAGCACTGTGATAAACGAGTTAAGCGACCCGAATTGCTCTGGAGATTTTGTGCAACGCCATCAAGTTAGTGAGGCACATTGGCAAAGTGACGATGCTATGCCAATGAATTTAGATGGCGAACCTATCTCAGTCACCGATATTCACTTTAAGGTCTGCCCACTTGAAATTGCGCTCGTACTGCCTAAGCATTGCCCCATGTTGATCAGATAAACCGAGCCGTTAACTTAATTGTCCAGCGAGTCTTGATATAAATGTGCAGTGGCTTGTTTTAATTTAGCGTGTGGTAAAAAAGCATCGCTGACTGTCAAAATAGCATGCAAGTTATTTCGTAGTGCGTCTTGATTCAATGCTTGTGTGCCAAGAGCGGTTTGCAGTAAATGCATCGCCATATCAGCTAATAGTAGGCGTTGTTTTTCAAGCCAAAGTGGATCATGGTCACTGGCTGGATGGGCGCGATATGCTTGCTCAACCTCACTGTGTATTTGCCAGCTTTGCGCAATTAATTGCTGCTTAGTGTTATCATCCATTTTGCTGTCCTTTTTATGACTGATCATGTGCCCTTGAATTACTGTTCATACAATTCAAGGGGTAAGTTATCGGGATCTCTAAAAAATGTAAATCGTTTGCCGGTCAATTCATCCACTCGGATCGGCTCAACATCGACTCCTTTAGCGTTTAGTGAAGCAACCGCTGTTTCTATTGATTCAACCACAAAGGCCAGATGACGCAATCCTTGTGCTTCTGGATTTGAGTGCCTTTGAGGTGGGTCAGGAAATGAAAATAACTCAAGTTGTCCACCGTCAGGAAGTGCGAGATCCAGTTTGTACGAATCACGACTTGCGCGGTATTGTTCGTTAATAATGGCTAGACCTAGCGTATCACAATAAAACGATTTCGAGCGTGGATAGTCTGAACAAATAATCGCCACATGATGAATACCACTTAACATTTCAATCCCTTTAAATTATGCGTGCTCATTATGCGTATTTTGATCTTTAGATGGTCGCTCTTGAGTCTGACTTGTGAGTTGTGCTTGTTTAAAGCGTAGCTGCTCAAATATAACGCGGCGTTGTTCAGGTGAAAATGTGTTGTTACTAAAGGTGATAGCTTCTTGACCTAGCTTGGTACTCGAAATTACCACTGTTTTTGGCCAACCTTGTAATTCAAAACCCGCAAAGTGCTGCCACAAAATGTGTTGCTCCTGACCAAATTTAATAAAACATTTCCCTTTATCACTCAATATCAAGCCACGCTCAATCACTTTTGCACTGCCGGAATTAAACACAATTAGCCATAAACTGATCACAACCATGGCTAAAATAGGGAGGTAAATAAACATGCTAGTTTGTACCGTGTAACCAAATAGCACATTCATTAAAAATGTCACGAGAGTCAATACTAAGCAATGCTCAAAATACAGGCGTCCACGCTCAACGATAAATTGCCGGCGACTTTGGATAAAACGTTGATGCATTTAAATCCTTTATATTTGCAAATAACAAGCCACGATAAGTACAGATATTATACGATTAAACAAGCAGATACCAGAGACTGAGCAGTATAATAGAGCATTGTTTTTAATCCGCAAAGTGCGGTTCATTAACCAGCATATTTCATTATTTATTATGTGATACAAGCTTTAGCAAAAAAGCGTATTATGAGACTCTGTAATACTATTAATCAAACCTTACTCAACGATCAATCATTCGACCCAAATACTCAGACTACTTGTGAGTTAAGTCAGGTAATGGACCCTTGCAGCCTAATTAACGTTTAAATTGGAATTTTTTCAGTCGCTTAAGGTATAAAATTAGCGTTTTTTCCAATTTCAAATACCAATTATTACGCTGTAATAATAGCGTTGGCATGTTCTCCTGTTTGGTTGCGAAACTTTGTTTATAGCGATTATCGCCAGCCAAAAAATCATAATTCAACGCGCCTTTGCTCGCATTTAATTGCATGCAAAGGTAATGACACACTAAACCCGGTCTAAATTTGTTTTGCTCTAAATATACAAATCCGCACTGATAGAAATACACGCTACCTTGATAGATAAAATTGTATAAATAGCCAATCACGTGCTCTGCAGCAGTGACTTTCAACAATTGTAGATGACCGTTATTAAATGATTTTTCAATCAGGTTTTGATGAAAGACAATAAATTGCTGTTGATCAAACGCGCCGTTTTTATTCGTTGAGTCCCATTTAAGTGAACTCAATTTACCCAGCTCATGCAAAAATTCTTTCGCCTGCGTTTTATCTTTGGCTGCTTCAATGTTTAATGACCCCATTTTCTCATATGCATTCAATGAGGCTTTTAGCTGCTTCTTAGTATTTTTACTAATTGATTGCCAAAATAAGGACTCTCCATCCTTAAAAGCGTTCAAATCTGCATAATAAGTGGCTTCATTATATAAACAGTGTGCTTGTTTTTGATTTATCCACCTGACCGATTGTACTGGTGAGGTGTAAGGTAGCAATACTTCATGGTAATGGTTAAGTAATGTGTCAGACCAGAGCGCAAAATCAACTTGCTCTAAGTCATTATAAACAAGCCCAGTGTATTCTGGAGTAATGAGATCGAACTCCTCAAGACCCACCCCTTGAACAACCGCTCTGACTAATGGTTTGACACCCAAAAATTTTCTCGAGCATGTCCCAATAACAAGGCCTGCTAAGGGCTCATTGTGATTGGTCATTAGCCAAAAATCTAAGTCTTGATGCTCAGGCAAGTGCGTCAACCAAGCATGCATCCATTCTAAAGATTGAAAATAGCTATGGTCGCTATTTGCTAATAGCGTTTGCCATGATGCCATGATGAATGGGCGATCATTTTTTAGTGTATATTTTTTTAAAGCGATACTGTTCATTTTGCTCATTAATGCACATTTTTCGGATACGATAATGCGTATTTTAACCGTGTGATACTTTTATTATTTTCGATTGGGAATCGTAACAGCTCAAAACGGTTCGATGCAGGCGATAAATTAATCCCTTCTTCATAAGTAAATGCCACTTGATAACCAAGCTCTTGCGCTAACTTGATGGTGTCATCGTTATAACAATTAAATGCGCCCACAGGATAGGCAAGTAAAGGAACACAAGTGCCTAAAAGCGTTTCTAATTCAGCTTTACTTTGCGCTAATTCAATCTGCTGCGTAGCGCTATCTTCGTGCGACAAAATACAATGATTAACTGTATGTGCTCCGATATCCATGCCTGCTTGATGCATCTCTTTGACTTGTTCAAAATTCATAAATAACTGAATGTCATTCATTGACTCATTTAGCTGTGTACCTAACAGTTCACTTAATAAATCAATTTTGTCTGCCATTGAAGTTTGATTATCCGCTTTGACGCGTTTAAGTACATCATTGATAACTTTATTTTTATTGCGACGGCTTAAGTTTACTGGCTTTGCATCTGTTGGATAATATAATTTTTTACACTCTGACTTTTTGATCAACCATGCGATTTTATCCCACCACGGTATTCTATGCTGACTAACATACCCTGTGGTAATAAAAAACAATGCGGTTAAATCATGCTTTCGTAAAATCGGGAACGCCAATTTATAATTATCGATATACCCATCATCGAAACTAATTAATGCATATTTCTTTTCTAACGGTTTATCACTTTCAAGTAATTGCTGAAGTTGTTGCTGATTGATAACTTCAAAATGTTTTTTATAAAACATTAAATGCTGCTCAAAACGCTTTGCTGTGCATGAATAGACATTTGCATCAAAATCACATTGTTTTGCGTCGCCAATTCTATGATAAGTAAAACAATAAATGCCAGACGGCAAATTAGTCCATTTAGATCTTGCACGACCTAATAAGGTTCGTGACACAAATTGTATTTTATTTTTCATTTATTTTAGTTTTTGTAAAATGGCAGGTTTGCAATTGAGGTAAATAGAAAGGAATTGCTCAGTATAAATAGTGAAAACACATCAAATTCCTTTTTGTTATTATTGTTTCAAATCATTATAAGATAACGTCGATGCGCACTTTATCGGATACACGCTGCATTGTAAAATAAATGTTACTTTTTATAATTTAAACTGTCCGCATTGCTTATATTGTTTTCTCAAACACACTAAATAGGGACGGAAAATAGTCACTAATTTGTTCTAAGGTAAGTATAAAAGGAAAAAACGCTATTATTTATGACAGATTACATGATATTGCAGCGGTTAAAATATCAACAAGTATACTCTGCTTTGATGGTTTAGATTAAATAAACTAAAAAAGCTCCCTAAGGAGCTTTCAAAACAAACCACGGCAAGTAAATAAGCTTACTTGTCGATTAAACCATATTCTTTATCAAGTAATTCGATAATTTCTGCACGTGGATCCTGTGGGATCTCGATTTGCTCGCCAATAATCTTACTTGCGATCCCAACATAGGTATCTGACACTTGCATCATCACCTCAACCGGTAATTTGTAGCCTTGTGCAAGGGCTTCACGCTCTGGCATCCGGTCTTTATTTAATAACACGTCACTGTCTGGAACATTGTTAATCAGCAATTGACGGAAACCTTCTTTTGAATTTTCAATGATTTTGCCATCTTTATAGGCCGCTTCATCCCAAATACGTGACGAATCAGGCGTGCCGACTTCATCGATATAAATCAGTGTTTGGCTGCCATCGATTTCATCGACATAACCAAACTCAAATTTTGTATCGACAAAAATTTGCCCTAAATCAGCCAGTTGTGCGCTGATCAGCTTAAAGCCTTCGGTCAGTAGCTTTTCGTATTGGTCAACATCCGCAAGCGATTTGAAATTAAATGCCGCTAGATTATTAACGATATTGTCACGAGTGATATTCACATCATCCACAGGCGGCACATCTGGCACATCGGTGATAATGCCTTTAGTTGACGGAGTGATCAGGACTTCATCGAGTTTTTGATTTGCTTGTAAGCCTTCTGGTAAATCAATGCCACAGAAATTACGCACGCCTTTGGCGTAATCACGCCACATGCTGCCTGTGATGTATTGACGTGCAATGGCTTCTACTTTTACGGTTTGTGCTTTACGCACAATCCAAATATACGGATGTGGAATATCAACAATATGGTTACCAGCAAGGCCTGATTGGTCAAATAACTTGAACCAATGAGCCGCGACAGAATTAAGCGCAATCCCTTTACCTGGCACACCATTTAAGCCATTTTCACCTTGCCAAATACAATCAAATGCAGAAATGCGGTCAGAAATAATCATAATAGCTAAAGGGGTATCTGTTGGGATCTGATAGCCTTTTTCTTCGATTAAACGTTCGCTGTCGGCAGAGGTTAACCAATAAACACTGCGAACTTTTCCGCTGTGAACATTACCTTGGGTGCGAATAGGTAAGTCGTCATTGACTTCCAATACTTTATAGGTGCTCATTGGCTCTCCAAAAGATATATTACGATACTAAAAAGGTGAAACAAGAAAATTGGGGTTGATTTTCTACTGTTTTTTTCAGGCGGTATAATAGTGCAGCAGGGGGAAAATCACAATCGCTGCGACGCGTTGTCCGGTAAAAATCACCTGATAATTTTGCAAGTTCGCCACAAAATTAACCCGATTAAATCAGCGAGATTAGGGCTGTTGCTCTTTGCTGATTGTTTTTACAGCCAATTGTTGGCGATTTATCCAAGGCTATGCTTTTGTGGTGTAACTGGCCTCAGAAAAAGGCGATAACAAACACATCTCGAAAGGTTAGACTAACAGTGTGTTGCTCTTTGTTGAGTCATATAAAGTTAAAGTGGCCAAGCCACACACTACTCAGTGCAATAAAAAGCACGTTTTTTTCGCACAAAAATCAACCACCAAAACTCAGCTGCTAGCCTCTATCGATAATTTCTGCGTTTTGTCGTGTAAGACTTGGTCACCTTGATTAAATGTTATAGTGTTGCAATATTCTTCAAATTACGATGATGTTATGCTTTCTCTTACACACCTTCAATTTCATTGGCCTAAGCAAAACAAACCGGTTGTCGATATTTCACAGCTCGAGATCGCACAAGGCGAACAGATTTTTATTTTTGGCCCTAGTGGCAGTGGTAAATCGAGTCTACTGTCGTTACTGGCTGGCATCAATGTACCAACCCAAGGCGAAGTCTCTTTATTAGGTCAGCCATTCAGTACACTGAGCGCGAAAAAACGCGACCGTTTTCGCGCTGATCATATTGGCTATATTTTTCAAAACTTCAATTTAATTAGCTACCTCAATCCAATTGAAAATGTCATATTGGCCACTGCGTTTTCTAAAAAACGTGCGATGCATGCGATTGAACAAGATGGTTCGATTAAGCAAAGTGCCGAGCGATTATTAACCGCGCTAGAATTACCACAACAATATTGGCACCAATCGGTGATGTCCCTGAGCATTGGCCAACAACAACGTGTGGCCGCTGCACGGGCTTTGATTGGTGCACCCGAAATCATTATCGCCGATGAACCTACCTCTGCGCTCGATAACGACAATCGTGAACGTTTTATTTCATTATTGTTTCAAGAGGCCAAAAAACACCACACTAGCATTGTTTTTGTCAGCCATGATTTAACCCTTGCGCCTTTATTTACCCGTAGTGTTGATATTACCAGCTTGGCCAATACAGGAGTCGCACAATGATTTTATTTAAACTCGCGCGACTTAGCCTAGCTAATCGAAAAAGCAGTGCTTTATTGTGTTTGTTCACCATTGCGATTAGTGTGATGCTTTTGCTCAGTATTGAGCGCATCCGTATTGAAGCCAAAGCGAGCTTTAGCAACACGATTTCTGGCACAGATTTAATCGTCGGCGCGCGCAGTGGCGCCACAGAGTTATTGCTCGCATCTGTTTTTCGCATTGGCCACACCACCAATATGGTCAGCTGGCAAAGCTACCAAGAAATTAAGCAACAACGAGGCGTTAAGTGGACCATCCCTATCTCGTTAGGAGACTCACATCGAGGTTACGCCGTTTTAGGCACTAACTTAGATTATTTCACCCACTACCGCTACGCCAAAAAACAAGCACTTCATGTAGAACAAGGTCGTCTTTTTGCCCATCCTACAGAAGTAGTATTAGGGGCGCTTGCAGCAAAAGAGCTGGGTTATGAACTCGGCCAGCAAATTGTGGTGTCTCATGGAGCAGGAAATACCAGCTTCCATCACCATGATGCGCATCCTTTCACGATTGTGGGAATTTTGGCCGCCACAGGCACACCCGTAGATAAAACGGTGCATATCCCGCTAATTGCGATTGATAGAATTCATGATACTTCCTCAACAGAGCATGAGCATGAGCATGAGCATGAGCATGAGCAGCTTACTGATTTAGTCGGCCATCCCAAACAAATTAGTGCTTTTCTAGTGGGATTAAACTCTCCTGTGTTTGCTTTGCAAGCCCAACGTAATATTAATCAGTTTAAGGATGAGCCCTTGTTGGCTATTTTGCCTGGCTTTACCCTCAGGCAATTATGGCAAATGCTGTCTTTTGTTGAAAAAGCCCTGTGGCTTATTTCAATCGCAGTGGTCATTATCAGCTTATTAGGCATGCTCACCACCTTACTGAGCACTTTGAATCAACGGCGTAGAGAGCTGGCTATTTTACGCTCAGTGGGAGCAAGGCCCAGCCATATTTTTAGCTTATTGAGTCTAGAGTCTTTGCTTGTAACCAGTGCAGGAGTGATTTGCGGAGTGCTTGGTTTTTATCTCTTAATTGCATTGTGCGCCCCTTATTTACAAAGCGTTGCAGGAATAAGCGTTTCGTTAAGTGCGTTATCAGGCTATGAAGTTAAGCTAATAGCCAGTATTATTGGCGCCGGATTGTGTGTTGGATTCATTCCTGCTGTGACAGCTTATCGATACTCGTTAGCGGATGGCATGAGTATCAAATTATGAGAATATCTATGTCTTTTTACTCTATATTAATCAAGCTAGTGCTTATCACTCACCTCATGGTGAGTCCTGTTACGTTTGCTGAGGGCAAACCCAAAGAACTCTACTGGGAAGACTTAATCCCCAAAGGGCATGTACAAGTCGAAGCTGCTGCGCAAGCCAATCACGAAGGAGCTGAACAAAACTGGATTCAGCCTAATTTAGATGCACCAGTTGTTCAAGCGCTCAATAATCAGCTTGTTAGTCTGCCAGGCTTTGTAGTGCCCTTAGAAGGTGATGATGAAAACATCACTGAGTTCCTCTTAGTGCCATTTTTTGGTGCCTGTATTCATGTGCCACCGCCGCCGCCAAATCAAATTGTCCATGTCATAATTAAAGATGGTGTACCCATCGACAGTCTCTATGATGCCATTGTAGTCACTGGCACTTTATCAACTAAAGGTTGGAGTGGTGATATTGCTCAAGTCGGCTATACCATGAGTGGTATTGGGGTGGCTCCATTTGAGCTTTAAGAGTATGCATTAACCTGAAACCGGGTTAAATAGGCACAAAAAAGCTAACACTCTGTTAGCTTTTTTTATTGAACCGCATTCATTCTAACGATTGAATTCGTATCGAAATTTGATTTTTAATCGCTTTTTTACCCGAAAAGTAAGCGAATGTCATGCAGATTAACCCGGCCAACAATAAGATATACCCAAGTGGCGTTATTTCATACTGATCTAAATACGCAGAAATAATAAAAAACAAGCCATATGCAGAGCACCCAATGCCGATCCCGCCAAGCAAACCAGCAAAGGCACAACTAAATACATTTTTTGCTTGTGTCATAAAAATCCTTTTTATGGTTTGATGCTAATTTTATAATTAATCACGCATACGTTGTTGTTATAAGGGAGTAACTCACACATAACAACACCACATTTGTGCGTTTAGAAAATATACCACAATAGAAACAAGCACAGCGAGTAAATGTTGATTTGTTTTTATAATCTAAAACAATTAATACGTTGCTGCTGGGTCTGGAGTCAAACCACACTGCCCTTCAAGCAAAATTGGGAACTGTTCTGGTGTGACTTCACAGGTCGACATCATTTTATTCTCTAATTGATATTGCATATCTGCCTGATAATAAGCACTGACAGCTTGTTTAAGTGCCGTTTCATTTGTTTGCTCTTTTGAATAAGCGATGTATTCTTTTGGTCCCCCGCACGATTTGTGACCCAAGGCAATCACGGCGCAGGATGAAACATCTTGCGCGGCAGTCACTTCAGTCAAATTAAGCACTTGTTGTTTAAGCTGTGCTACTTGCTCTTTTGTGACATTCTTCGGCGGTAACGTCACCGTTTCTGCAGGTATGGTGCTGTCTTTGTCTATTTTATTATCTAGTCCAGTCGGTTTGGCCAACACGGGTTGGCTAACACTTACTTTATTCGTTGCGTCTTCAGTGTTTGTCTCATTTTTAGTATCACAACCTGTCAGTAGCAGTGCCGACAATAGCGATGCAATCATACAAATAGATGTTTTCATTTATTGTTCTCTTTATTTTTGTATATCAATTAACTTAAAAACCACCGCCCAATGCTTTATACAAATAAGTCAGTGAGTTCAATTGTTCGTTTTTCGCTTTCACTAATGCAATTTGAGCAGAAAATAACTATCGCTGAGCATCCATTAAATCCAGTGAGCTAGCTACTCCATTTCGATAACGTAATTGTGCTAAACGTAAATACTCTTTAGAGCTGTAAACAAGACTTCGCTGAGCAGAGAAAATAGCTTTGCTACTTTCAAAACTGGCAAGACTATTACTCACTTCATGCAAGGCTGACAGCACAGTGTGTTCGTAATGAAGCTGTGCTTGGTACGCTCGTTGTTCAGCAGCAGAAAGATTAGCACGATTTTTACCAGCATTAAAAATCGGGCCCGTAATATCAAGGCCAAAAATAGGAATATGCTGTTCATCACCCTAAATTTAAACATACACAACTCATTTGATTAAGTTGCGATTAAGTTGCTTAGTATCGTTTATTTATAAACTAACATAAGTTCACAAATTAAATGATAAAAGTATTTGATTCGCAACAAAATCGAGGGGGACTATTCAAAAAAACTAACTGTGAACAAGTAAGGGGTTAGAGAGTTAGAACACGTAGTGCACCCCTTTAACTAATAGGCACAATACAGTTAATCATCCGCAAGCTGTATCGTTTGAAATCGTCTTGGGAAGAGATAGTGCGCGGCATATCTTTTGCGATCCGTTCTTTGCACATTTTGGTAAAATCACGCGCCCGGCGGGTGCAACTTTTATAGGTAAAATTACTGTCAGTCATGCCTGCTTTTTGAAAACACAAAGAATCAAATTTTTGCGCTGCATGATCTAAGACTGCTTCGCGGGTGGCTGGTTTGGTATGTAAATTAGTAAAATTGTACGCGTTAGAGTGGCTGGCATAACCCGCATAAAACGCCACACCTAACATCACCGATACCAACAACACCTGCTTCATATAACCTCCTTGTTATTTAAATAAGTTATCTAACTCAAAACTAACAAAGAATACTGACCATTTTTCGATCAAAAAACAAGTAAAATCCATCCAAAAGTATTACATTCTATTACAATAGCTGGCAATTAGAGCAAAAAACGGTACTGCGCTGTCCAAGCCTCACCTCTTCGATTAACTGCTGACAGACCACACAAGGCTTTCCTTTGCGGCCATAAATTTTCAGCTCTTGCGCAAAATAACCCGGTTTACCATCTGATTGTGCAAAGTCTTTTAACGTTGTTCCTCCTTGGGTAATGGCTTTTTGCAGGGTTTGTTTAATGATTGGCACTAAACATTCAAATTGCGCTAAAGTCAGCGTACCTGACGGGGCCTGCGGGTGAATTTTCGCTTCAAATAACGATTCATTAGCGTAAATGTTCCCCACTCCCACAACATATTTGTTATCCATAATAAATTGCTTAATGGGCACTTTTTTACCCTGTGCGTGTGCAAAAAGATAAGGGGCATCAAATTCATCTGTCAGCGGCTCAGGCCCAAGTTTGGCAAACACGGCATGGTTTTGGCCGGGCTCTTGCCATAAGCATGCGCCAAATCGACGGGGATCATTAAGCCGCAAAACAACCCCTGTTTCGATTTCAAATTCAATGTGATCATGTTTTTTCAGTGGCTCCTCTTTGGCAACCACGCGAAGATTGCCCGACATACCTAAATGAAGGATCACGGAACCAATATCTGTCACCAAAGAAAGATATTTAGCTCGTCGTGTCACCATTCGGATTTTATGTCCCGCAATGGAGCTGACTTCTTCGGGAATAGGCCAGCGGAGTGTTGGATGATAAATGCGAACCGCATTGACAACTTTATCGGTTAAATGGGGGGCAATGCCCATTCGGCTTACTTCAACTTCGGGTAATTCAGGCATCGGACGTTAGACTCATAAATGGAAATAATTGGCTCACTAAGGATGGTTCAAGGACAAACCAGCGCTGCTGGTGTTGATCAAGTAAATAAGGTTGGCTATCAATAAAAATCAGCTGAAATACCGACGCATTCGATTGACCCGCCAGCCACACGGTAGTGGCTGATTGCGCACCTTGTTGCTTTAACATGGCCTGTAAATGGCTGACATCGTCGACCAAAGGCGCCTCTGCTTGCTGCCAGACTCGAATAAGGTTATCGAGTTGCTCTGGACTACGAGCAGGCAATGGCATGTTGACCAAATCAGTAGCACGCCAACTTATGCCGACACGCTCAATTTTCATTTCGGGATAAGCGAGGGTCAATACAAAACTATTGGTTGGTAAAAGCGGTTGAATTAAATCAGGGCTGTCTGATTGAATTAATTTGTGATGTAAGCCATTAAATAAAAAAATCATCAATAACATGGCAAATATGATGACATTATTCCAACCAGTTCGACTTAAGCGCATAAAACGGTTCCTCAATTTACTCGCAACCAGTGTAACCAAAAGCCTAACCAAATGGCAGGCTTAATCGAGAGCCAAATAAATGGTCATAAAATCTTAGTATTGGTTATAGGCGTAATCCGAAAAATTTTGCTAAAATGCGGCAAAATTTTATTGGAGTGTTCAATATGTCAATGTATGTAGTCGGTCATAAAATCCCAGATTCGGATTCTATTTGTGGTGCAATCGCGCTCGCGTATCTAAAAAATCAAATCGGCGAGCCTGCTATCGCCTCTCGTTTAGGTGAATTATCACCTGAAACTGCGTTTATTCTGGATAAATTTGGTTTTGACGCACCAGAATTAAAAATGAGCTATGCCGGCGAAGACGTGTACATCGTTGACCATTCAGAAATCACACAAGCACCCGATGACATCAGCGAAGCAACCATTGTTGGCATTGTTGATCACCATAAGTTAGGGGATTTAACAACATCGACCCCCCTTGAATGTTGGATCCGTCCTGTAGGCTGTAGTAACACCATCATTAAAATGATGTATGATTTTTATAACGTTGAAATTCCAAAAGAAATTGCAGGCATTATGATGTGCGCAATTTTAAGTGATACGGTTATTTTCAAATCACCCACGTGCACCACTGCAGACATTAAATGTGTTGAAGCCCTCGCAGAAATTGCAGGCATTGAAAATTTCAAAGCGCTCGGTATGGAAATGTTTAAAGTCAAATCAGCAGTTGAAGGCACGCCAGCTCGCGATCTTGTCATGCGTGACTTTAAAGATTTCAACATGAATGGCAACTTAGTTGGCATTGGTCAGCTTGAAGTAATTGATTTATCTGTGTTTGATGACATTAAAGCTGATTTAGAAGCGGATATCGCTAAACTAAAAGCTGAAGGCAACCGTCACTCTGTGTTTTTATTGTTAACAGACATCATGAAAGAAGGGTCGCAAATCTTAATTGCCTCTGATGACGCAAGCATTGTTGAACGTGCCTACGGTGTAACGCCAGAAGCGGGTCGTGCTTGGTTAGACGGCGTATTAAGCCGTAAAAAGCAAGTCGTACCACCACTTCAAGATGCATTTGCAAAATGAAGTTCTCAATAGGTGAGCGTTAGTTTAGCCTATCAATAATAAAGCCGAGCAATGCTCGGCTTTATTATTTTCCCTGCGAAAGTGCACTTTCACAGCGATTTCGGCCATTTTCTTTGGCTTGATACAACAGTAGATCGGCGCGATTAATCACTTCATGAATATCTAGATCATCTTGCTCTATTTGTGTGATACCAATACTGATGGTGATCTCTATGGTATGACGATGATGAGAAACCGACAGATTGGCTACTTTATCTCGGATTTTTTCTGCGATCTCAATTGCTTGAGTACGCTCAGTATCTGGCAATAACACGATAAATTCTTCGCCCCCCCAGCGAGATACCAAATCAGTACTACGCAGAGTTTCTTTTAGTAACTCAGCCAAGGCAACCAAGACCTGATCGCCCCCATCGTGACCAAAGTTATCATTAACGGCTTTGAACCTATCGATGTCGAGCATCAAAATAGAAAAAACTTGATGATTACGTTGCCACAAAGCAGTCTGTTTTTGAGCTTGTTCTAAAAAGAACCGCCGTACAAATAAGCCTGTCAAGCCATCTTCACGGGCAAGTTGTAGCAAGTTTTCATTCACTTTTACGTTGTAGTGCACCCACTTTTTTAATCCAACTGCCACTAAAATAAATCCACTGACTTGGAAAATATCTTCAAATACGGCAGTCAGTAAAGTGGGATGATGAAAGATTTCATCTAAGAACTCGGTTAACATCGCAATGAGGATCAAGCAAAAACCGAGAGTTAGATAACCATAGATTTCTTGATTTGCACGCAGTTTACCCAACGAAAAAAGCGTCACCATTAAGGTAATAAAAATGGCACCTTCAGCGACAATACTCCACCAATCGAGTTGAGGAGCCATGTCAAACCAAGCCAAGTTTACCGCAATAAAAAAGCAAGCAAAAATAGCAACAATGATCACACCCAAACGCAGCATAATGATTTTTTCTCACAGCTTAAGTCTATTAATAGTACACTTAAATGAACTAATTGGCAGTGTATAGCTCAGTCTTTTGCCTCGAGCCCCAAAAAGAAGTGCACTTAACGCAATCATCTTCTATACCCATAGAGCCTATTGTGCAAATGTCGATAAAGTTTGCCCTGACATGCGATACCCAACCCACTCAGTTTGTGCCACCGCGCCGATAGACTCATAAAAATCACGAGCAGGGGTATTCCAATCAAGGCAACTCCATTCAAAACGGCCGCAACCTTGAGTCACTGCAATGTTGGCTAATCGCTTGAGTAATAATTTACCCGCTCCTAACCCACGTTTGGCCTCTGTGATATATAAATCTTCCAAATATAAGCCGGGTTTAGCTAACCATGTCGAATAATTAAAAAAGTAAATCGCCATGCCAATGGGCTCGCCGTTTAATTCGCAAATCAAGGCGTTAACATGGCCTTGACTAGCAAAGACGGTCTCTTTAATTGTTTGCTCTGTTGCCAACACTTCATGCTCGGCTTTTTCATAAATAGCCAGCTCAGTGACAAATCGTAAAATCGTCGCCGCATCATCAATCACAGCTTGGCGGATTGTTAAGTTGTTCATTTTTTTCCTTAGAATCTATCGCTTAGATACTAAATGTAAATGGATAGGCTGATGCTCTTAAGGGCAATACGAATGCTTTACCTTGGCCAGCAAGGATCGGATCCCATACGTACATACCAGAGTGATGACTGCAATATACCCCAATAAACCTAAAGTTATCATGCCAAATAAATCAGGGGCTTTCATTAACGTTGTCATTAATGAGTCTTGGTAATAAAAAAACCATTGGTGCTGCGCAGGAAAGACCACCTCATGCAGCCAATAAAATACTGCTTTTGGCCCAACAAACACCACACCAAGCAAGATAGAAAACCCGACACCCGCATACAAGCAAAGCAAACCAAAAGGGTTGAATACTGGCAAACGAGTCACAAGTGGCCCAGACTTCACCCACAGTAACGGCGCACTCAACAGCAACACACTTAGCACCGCACAGCAAAATACGACTTGATTAAACCCAGTTATGAGTAACGCAACATCGGTTAAGTGAACGACTTCAGCCTGAGTCAATAAAGGTTGCACACCATAACTACTGCTAAAGGTTAGCTCAGTCAATCCGTGTCCTTGCTGATGAATGGCCGAAGCGATGCCATTAAACAGCTCAACATGTTGTATTTTTGTCAGTTGCTCAAACCCCAAAAAGTGCCTATTTTGTGGGCCATACTGCGCAATATGATCGGCGATTGCCATTGCGTCATAGAGAAAATCAAAATGAAATTGCTGGTACCTCATGCCCTGCCAGCCCAACCAGCTAAACAATACCAACCCAAAGACACTAAGAAAAAACCAATAAGCATTGGCTACCCAACTCACTCCTGCTGCGGGCTGGGATTTGAAAAAAAACGCCATACAATACAATCAATAAAAATACACCCAGCCATAGTAATCAAAACCCTCTGTGGGAGAAAGCGCCAATTGGCAAGCAAACGTTGAAAATCCCCCCTAGTTAAACAAAAATCATGTTTAGCCGTACGCAATGCTGCTTCTCAATAACGATAACAAGTTAATCTCTAGCAAGTGCCCTATTCCCCCCACCTCAAGATGAGCACGCGACGAGTTTACGATTATTGAGTGTTGCACCTGCATTTTGCTTTATTTAATCAGGTATTTTTTGGGTTTTTATCATGATTAAGGATGAATACTTTACACTTGCTTACAAAATGCTTACCTGTTACAAGCGCTTTGTTTATCTAAGGTTTACATCTCAACTGCGGCCATTTGAATTTTATCCGTTTGTTTTTCATTCACTTTTTATATTGTTTTTTTATCAGGTATACGTTTTAGTTCCTCTTTTGTCACTGCAATTTCAGTACACTCGAACTGTCTCTTGTCCCTAAGTTATTTAGGGCAAAGACTTTAACAATAACGATATCAAGGGAAATATTTATGAAATTCAAAGCACTTTCGGTGGCGCTGGCTTTTGCTGTGCCGACCATGGTGAACGCTTTTGAGCTTTTACCATTAAAAGAAGTTCGCGAACAAGTGCGCTTTGTAGAACTAACAGACATCGAAAAAGTCACGTTAGTTGAACAAGCCAAGCTGGTACTTGAACAAATCTATGTGAATCAACATCAAAAGAACGAATATTATGGCGTTTCTCCTACTGCTGACGGCCATTTAGATCCGATTAAGACCATTAATGACATCGCTGCCAATGTTGCCCATTTATCAACAGCGCAGTTGCATACACAATTGAGTCAGCTATTTATCTCTCAGCGTGATTTACATTTAAACTACACATTGCCGGCACCATTTGGTGAGCATCAAAGCTATTTACCATTCAACTTTGATCGTGTTACTCACAATGGTGATGAGTTTGCAGTGGCACTTAGTAGTGTATGGGGCTCGTTTGCCGCTCGATTTCCTGGGCAACCTGTGCCACAAGTCGGTGATCTAGTGGTGGCTTATCAAGGTGAGCCAATTGCCCAAGCAGTTAAAAGCCGCCAAGCTAAAAGTGCAGGGGCAAACCCGTATGCAGGATTTGCCCGCACCTTAAATGACATGCGCTTTCAAAGTCATCGCTCAACCACTCTCCCGCAAGATGATACGGTTACCGTCACGTTAGAGTCTGCATCAACTGGTGAGTTATATGATGTCACGGTTGATTGGTTACTCTACCACCCAGTTAAAATTGGCGGTGCAGCAATTGCTGAAAATACGTCTGATCAGGCAAAAAATGACAGCGCTGACAATTCACCAATTATCAATTCAGATGCCCAAGCGCTGCTTGAGATATTACCGCAGTCTGCCCAGACACAAAGTTACTATGATGGCTTTGAGTTAGCCCGTGACACTGAAATACAAATGGGTGAAATTGCGCCTTCACCAGTGAGTGCATGGCCTGCGAATAACCGTGCACCTGGTGGCGCGTATTATTTCGATACCGTGAACTACAAAGGGCAAACTATTGGTTACTTAAACATTAGTACCTTTGCGCCACAGCTTAATTGGGTCAATGAACTGTTCGGTATTCGTGATGTGGTGGCAGCTGCGCAAAATACCACCGATGCCCTAGTAATCGACGTGCGAAACAATGGCGGAGGTTATGTGCTTTTGTCTGAAATGCTGCCGCAATTATTTATTCCACAAGAAACCAAAGCCCATGATTACCGTTTATTAAACTCACCATTAAATCAGTATATTTATACTCAAACTGCATATGGTCAGAGTGAGCCTGAGTTCGCAGCATCGCTTGCTGAAGTCGCTGGCACTGACACAAAATATTCACGCAATGTGCCATTAACACCTTCGTTTTATGCAAACTCATTTAAGCAAGTTTATAGCAAACCTGTGGCTGTCCTCAGCAATGCCCGTAGTTACTCAGCAACTGATTTATTTGTCTGCGGTATGCAAGATAATGATGCCGCGGTAATTTATGGTGAAGATCCGCAAACCGGTGCCGGTGGTGCATCGGTAAGAACCCACAGCAGTTTTATTGCTGATTTTGGTGCGCCTTTTGCTGCTTTACCGCAAGATATTTCAATTCGTTCGTCCTACATGCAGACCGTTCGCTTTGGTCACCATGTAGGCCAGTTAATTGAAGATTATGGCTGTATTGCCGATGTACGCGTTGATCGTACCCAAGCTGATATCGTCACACTAAACCAAACTCAGCAAGAAAAAGTGCTCGATGGCTTATTATCACAAGCAAAAGCACGTGCCAGCGGCACACCGCTTGCGGCTGATGCCAGTGGTTTAGCTGTTTCGGCAGAGCAATTAATACTACCTGTTCGCATGAAAAACACAGGGTTAGTGCGTATTTCTGTCGCGTCGAGCTTATTTGTTGAGCCAATCACCTTAACCACACAATATGTTGGCGTATACGGTAACGAACGCGTGTATAACTTGCAGTTACCTGCCGAACTTGCTGGTTTAAAAGGTGCTGCCACCTATTTATTCCTTGAAGGGTTAGATGAAGGCAAGCAACCTCTTTGGAATAACAAACAATTATTACGTATTAACTAAACTTATCACCTCCCTAACAACAAAGCGCCTACGCAGGCGCTTTTTTATTTTCAGCCCTAACGCACTACACACCGGCTTCAAATAATTCTCTTTTGCTCTTGAACTGTAAAAGACTGATTCTTTAAATCAGCAATTTCTAGCTGCTGAGTATGTAAGTCATGCTCAAATAGTATTTTGATTTGATTTACTTTTTGGTTAAAACTATTGATACGCCGCTGCCAATCTGCCTGTTTTTGACGAACATTCAAAAGTCGCTGTGCTGCTGCATCGCCAAATTGATCATTGAGTTGTGTGTAATGCTCATCGTTTAATGTGTCACTTTTAAACAGTGTAATCACCTTGGTCAAACTCACGGTTGGCGAAAACACACGGCGCTGGGCTTCAGGTAATGATGACAAATGTGCCATTAACAAAGCCTGCTTAACATCGTTATTTATACCTGACGCCGTCAGTATTGCTTTGCGCTCTAAGGCTTGTTGTTGTGTGATACGCTCGGTATAAAACAACGCGTTGATTTCGTACTCGTTAAAAAATTGCTCTTGTAAGGCATCAATGCCTGCCAATGTATTACCTAAATCAAAAGTGGAGGTTTGCGCCAACTTAATGGTTTTTAATGCTGCTTTATATTGGATATAACGGACAAATAGTGCCCTGAGTTCATCACAATGGGCTAAAGGAAGGCATGCTTGCTCAAATATACGCCAAACATGCTGTGAAGATTCAGCATAATGATACAGTTTATGATCAAAAAAATAGCGCACCTGTTCATCAAGCCATGCGACCTCACTGCTAGCATTACCAAATCCAAGTGGATAAATCTCAACTTTAGACCGTTCTTTTGGCGCTAACGTCTGCTCTAGATTTAATGGGCTTTTTAAATTATCAATCTCGTTTACTGGTGAGCTTGTTACAGTCGTAAAGATCAATGAGTAGCAGACAACCCCAAACAGAGTGACTCCCACTAATAATAGGGAAGTTTTCCATAGTTTTTGAATGCTCAACATACTTATAAACCTAAATTTTTCAGTCGATTGGCATGACGGCGATAGACAGTGACAGGATCGGTCTCGAATAAATGATGAAGACCAAAGCTGTGGTTTATTTCATCAAGATGATTCATTTTGTAGTTATCTTTAATCACTAATCCTAAATGACTACTACAACTTGATACTAGTCCATCACTTGGCTCATTAAACGCCAACGATAACAAGCCAATTGCACCATCGAGTGGATCAAGTATGTTTGTGAGGCCTTTAGACCCACTCCATGAAAAGTACATCACGCCATTGCTAGCCAGCATTTCTCCTTCACCACAATAATGGCTGGGTAAACCTTCAGGGTATTTTTGATTAAAGGATAATGTCCCTGAGGTTGTTAACACTTCTAACGCAGCGAGTGCATCTTGAGGGTGCATTCCTTGACCAGAAAAAAAGCTAATAATAGCTGCGAAGCTATTGGCCAACGTTTCGGCAAACGCTTCGGTGAAAGAGCCTTCAGGTACAGTGTTACGGACTATATCAGCGACTTTACTCCCCCAATTGGCACCACCAATGCTGGTCACTGATGCCACTAATTCCGGCTTGACTGATGCGACATATCGTACTGTTTGTGCGCCTTGACTATGCCCAAATACGTTGACTTTTTCTGCCCCTGTCAGGGCCAAGATATATTCGACTTGTGCCAATAATTGCTCACCACGCAATTCAGAGCTATTGGCTGCAGAGACCGAGGCTACAAATACTTGGGCACCATCGGATGTTAACGCCTGTGGTATACCATAAAAATAATCAATACCAACAATGTCATCAAAGCCAAAAATACCGTGCACGAGTACGATTGGATACTTGGTTTTTGTGTAATTGGCATGCGCCATTTGTGAGTAAAAGACGCTTATCGCTAACATCAAGGGCAAAAGCAATTTCATAGGGGACCTTTTAGTGTTTGTACTTATTTTGAATACAAACATAGCCACCAGCAGGTCAGAGGTCAAACCAAAGAATCTTAATAAACTAAATAAAACAGTTTATTTCATTAAATACACATCACGAATCAAGTAGATTATTACTAACAAGGTACAAATTCTGATACACTTTTGCCCGCGACGGCCATCCCCCTGAAAAGTCCATCAGAACTGCAGTTTGATTAGGTTTTAGACATTAGCTATCAGTGCTAATACCTAATTTATTCCCTTTGATGACTTGGCTTACGCTTGAGTACGTTCAACCATGCAACGTCTCTTTCAACGCATCACTTAGGTGATATCGCAAACTGCATAACTTACTTTTACTTAATTGGAGACGTCGATGGGCCAAACATTCAAAGTACCTCATACCTTGATTTTATTGCTCGGTATGATGGTAGTTGCCCTCTTTGCTACTTGGTTAGTACCACAAGGTTTTTTTGAAACAAGCTTAACTGAAACTGGCCGTGAAATGGTCGTTGCGGGAACCTATCAAACCGTCGCTGAGCGACACTACCTAACCCCGTGGGACTTACTAAAAGCCATTCCACGCGCGTTTGCTGCAGCACAAGATGTGATCTTTTTTGTATTAATCGTCGGGGGCGTATTAGCGATTGCCCGTGCCACAGGCACAGTTGATGCGTTAATCGGTCGTTTATTAGAGCGCCATGGCAGCCAACCACAGCGCCTTATTTTTATGGTGGTGTTCTGTTTTGCTTTGGCATCAAGCAGTATTGGTACAGCTGGTGAATATATTCCATTTGTGTTGATTTTAGTGGCCTTGTGTAAAGCAATGCGCCTCGATGCCATGACAGCTGTGGGCATGATTGTCGCAGGCTACGGCATTGGTTATGGTGTGTCGGCATTTAATCCTTTCACTGTGCTGATTGCGCAACAAATTGCTGAAATCCCTGTTTATTCTGGTTTATGGTTACGCTTAGCGATTTTCATTCCTTTTGTATTAATTGGTTTTCATCATGTTTGGCAATACGCTAAGAAGGTTTCTGAAGATCCAAGCAAGTCGATGATGATTGATGTCCCTTGCCCATTAGCAGGTCAAGAGCAGCCAAGCTATCCACAACTTGAAACACGTCATAAACTGATTTTAGGCAGCTTCATTATTACCTTAACTATTGCCGTATGGGGCATCGCGACCCAAGGCTGGTACTTATATGAGTTAGGTGGAGTTTTTATCGCATGGGGCGCTGTCATTGCTGTGTTAGGCCGCTTAAGTGCTGATGAAACAGCGAACCGCTTCATTGAAGGAGTCTCTGATCTGGTCACCACTGCGGTATTAATTGGTGTCGCACGCGGTATTGCACTCATTCTCGAAGATGGTCAAATTCTTCATTCTTTAGTGCATGGTATGTCTTTACCACTGTCATATGTCAGTGCCGAGATTTCAGCCATTGGTATGCTCGTGATTCAAACCATCCTCAATACCTTTATTCCATCGGGATCTGGCCAAGCCTATGTCACGATGCCATTAATGGCACCTTTAGGTGACTTAGTCGGTGTGCCACGTCAAGTCGCTGTGTTAGCTTATCAATTTGGCGATGGTTTCTCGAATATGATCATCCCAACCAATGCCGTATTAATGGGTATTTTAGGAATGGCGGGGGTGCCGTATGGCCACTGGTTCCGTTTTTGTTTACCGTTGCTACTAAAATTAATGCTCGCAGCTTCGATTGTGTTAGTACTGGCGGTGATGTTTGGCTACGGGTTAGATGTCCAGCCAACCGCTGTAACGGGCTAGCCTCAGCTTAACGAGATACTTGTTACTGATGGCCAATGTGTAATTGGCCATTATTCTTATTTTCCCTACCTCATCACTCTCGCTCTCCTACCGTGTAACCCGTGTAATAGTATGTAATAACCTAAAATAGCCTTTGTACCTACCATATTTAATCAAACGATGTATTCTTCGCACCCTTTATTATTCAAGTACTTAAATATTTAATAAGGCTATTCGTGAATAAACTTCTCTATATTGTATACCTAATGTGTATATTTGGTTTTAGCAAAGCCAACTCTGAAACATATTATTTACAAGCGCAATTACATTCGCAAGTCACATCCAGCGGCTCTACTATCGATGACGTGGCAGAGAGCATTCGAACCCCTATTGGTTTTAATTTTGAACTGTTTGGTAAAACAGTTGACCATTTTTCGATTACCTCCAATGGTGTCATTGCGCTTCGAAAAGGAAATATTGGTGATCCAGGAGCGGATGCTGCGCCTGTTAGTTCCTATTATACCAATCAACCCCTCTCTGAATTAACGCTAACGGGCAGCGGGCAAGATAGTTATAACCTTTATGTTTTTTGGGATGATCTCGTCTCTAAAGATGCTAAACAACATGTCACATCATTATTGGTCCCCCACAACGACCCGAGTAACTCATTTGGCACAGATATTTTAGCGATTCAATATTCAAATTATGGTTTTTATAGCCAAACATTAGGCTTAGGTACCATCCAAGTTGTATTGGTCAGTGGCAGTAACGAAATCTATTTCAACTATGTAGATTTACCAAATGAACGCAGTAAGGCAACAGAAGCAACAATAGGCATTACTGGTGGAACTGAGTTTGTCCAAACATCTCATAACTCACCGATTTTAGATCGATTACAAAATATTAAATACACCCCGAATGGCAGTAATTATGATGTTTCGGGCCCAAACCCGGGTATTGCATATAATGGCATTTTATATGTAAGTTCGCCTCCGCCAGGCGCCTTTGCACTTACTTCGCCAAGCGCCAGTGCAACCGACCAAATAGTCCTGCCTACGTTTACATGGAGTGCATCAGACAACGTCGCGACGTACAAGTTAATTGTCGCAACTGATTCAAACTTAAATAACATTGTTTACCAAAATGACGCTATCGATGCTGGATTAACTAGTTTTACACTTCCATCTGGGAGTGAGTTGCAAAGCAACCAAGTATATTATTGGAACTTGCAGGCAATCAATGCCGAAGGCGAGTTGTGGGCAGTTACAAGACAATTTACCACGACTCAGCCAAATCAATTGCCGGTTATTACTAATTCTCCCGCAACAACAATTGCCCAAGATGCCGCTTATGCTTTTCAAACGACAGTAACTGACGCTGACACTGGAGACACACACACATTTTCTATTACAAATAAACCGAGCTGGGCGACTTTCTCCGCGGCCGGACTACTCAGTGGCACACCGACTAACTCTGATGTCGGCAACTACCCAAATATCAACATCACAGTCACTGATAATCACGGCGGTTCTGCGAGTACTGGTGCATTCACTATTAGCGTACAAAATGTCAATGACGCGCCCAGTATTTCAGGCACACCACTTACTAGTGTCTTAGAAGACAGTAGCTACACATTCACACCCAATGCGAATGATGTAGATACTGGTGACAACCTAACCTTTAGTATTACCAATAAACCCGCTTGGGTTTCATTTAACTCAGTCAATGGTCAATTAAGTGGTATTCCGACAAATAGTCATGTTGGTAGTACAGATAATATTGTTATTTCAGTGTCTGACGGGCAGCTTGTGAGTTCTCTCCCTACATTCAGACTAACCGTAATTAATACCAATGACTCACCGAGCATTTTTGGTCAACCAGTTACGCAAATAAACGAAGACAGTTATTACCAGTTTACACCATCTGCTTATGATGAAGATGTAGGTGACTCACTCACATTCTCCATTCAAAACAAACCGAACTGGGCTAATTTTAATCCGTCTACAGGTGAGTTATATGGCACGCCATTGAACCAGCATGTTGGTACTTATAACAATGTTGTAATATCGGTGAGCGATTCAAATTCATCGGTCTCATTACCGACTTTTTTCATTGAAGTAAGCAATACCAACGATGCGCCGACTATTTCAGGTACTCCGCAAACGTCAATGAATGAAGATACACAGTACCAATTTACCCCGACCGCTCACGATGAAGATCTTAGCGATACGCTTACATTTTCAATTACCAATAAACCAAGCTGGGCTAGTTTTGACACACAAACGGGTCGCCTCTCAGGTACGCCAAGCAATGACGATGTTGGCACAACCACTAACATTGTTATCAGCGTGAAGGATTTACTTGCACAAACTTCTTTGCCTCCTTTTTCGCTAACAGTGGTTAATACCAACGATGCGCCGACTATTTCAGGTACTCCGCAAACGTCAGTGAATGAAGATATGCAGTACCAGTTTACCCCGACCGCTCACGATGAAGATCTTAGCGATACGCTTACATTTTCAATTACCAATAAACCAAGCTGGGCTAGTTTTGACACACAAACGGGTCGCCTCTCAGGTACGCCAAGCAATGACGATGTTGGCACAACCACTAACATTGTTATCAGCGTGAAGGATTTACTTGCACAAACTTCTTTGCCTCCTTTTTCGCTAACAGTGGTTAATACCAACGATGCGCCGACTATTTCAGGTACTCCGCAAACGTCAGTGAATGAAGATATGCAGTACCAGTTTACCCCGACCGCTCACGATGAAGATCTTAGCGATACGCTTACATTTTCAATTACCAATAAACCAAGCTGGGCTAGTTTTGACACACAAACGGGTCGCCTCTCAGGTACGCCAAGCAATGACGATGTTGGCACTACATACGATATTGAATTATCTGTAACAGATAAAACCCAAACAGCCCAGTTGCCGTTATTTTCAATTACTGTCAAGAACGTCAACGATAAACCTACATCTGAAGATTTATCATTCAATACAAAAGAAGATCAAGGCGTGTATTTTCATCCTAAAGGGCACGATATCGATCAAGATGCGCTTTCATTTGTTGTTGTTAAACAACCAACAAAAGGAACACTCTCCCAGTCGGGTGATCAGTGGCTTTATACACCGAATAAAGATGTACATGGTGTAGATACCATCACATACCATGCCTTCGATCAGGAGTTAACATCTGACAGCTCTTTAATTACCATAACGATTAACCCTGAGAATGACGCGCCAATCGCTGTCGCTGATAATATAACGTTACCATTTGACGCTTCTGAACGTTACGAATTAGACGTATTGGCGAATGATATTGATGTGGACGAGGATGAACTTAGACTCGCGAGTGTGTCTGCAGAGATTGGAAATGTATCCATTGAAAATAACAAGATACTCTATCAAGCATTAGCGGGTACCTCTAATACTGTTACTCTGATGTACAGTATTACAGATGTTGAAGACAAATTATCGGCAACAAGCGTGACACTGCACATTAAAGACAGTCAAATGGATCTGCACCCTCACTTAAATGTACCTGACGATCTTATTGTTAATGCGACAGGCCTAATGACAAAAGTGGATTTAGGTGTCGCCACTGCAACAGATCAAGCAGGTAACCCTCTTGCTGTCTCGTTAATAAATCCTAGGACACATTTTCGCCCAGGCGCACACTCAGTTTTTTGGCAAGCTGTAGATGCTGACAATAGGCAGACAATTGTTAAACAGACAGTCACTGTCAATCCGCTAATTTCAATTGACCGAGATATTGCAATAACGGAAGGGTCAACTCATCAGGTCACTTTTCACTTAAACGGACAGCCAGCAAGTTACCCTTTCACTGTTTCCTATGCCGTAAGTGGCACAGCGACAGGAGCTGATCATGCATTAATCGATGGAGAAGTGACGTTTAATGAAGGCACAAAAACCTACCTAAGTGTTAACACATTTGATGATGGGATCAGTGAAGCGAATGAAACGATTATAATCACGCTAAATGAAGGTCAAAATATCAGCGATAACGCACAACAAACCATCACCATTGTCGAAACCACTAACATTGTTATCAGCGTGAAGGATTTACTTGCACAAACTTCTTTGCCTCCTTTTTCGCTAACAGTGGTTAATACCAACGATGCGCCGACTATTTCAGGTACTCCGCAAACGTCAGTGAATGAAGATATGCAGTACCAGTTTACCCCGACCGCTCACGATGAAGATCTTAGCGATACGCTTACATTTTCAATTACCAATAAACCAAGCTGGGCTAGTTTTGACACACAAACGGGTCGCCTCTCAGGTACGCCAAGCAATGACGATGTTGGCACTACATACGATATTGAATTATCTGTAACAGATAAAACCCAAACAGCCCAGTTGCCGTTATTTTCAATTACTGTCAAGAACGTCAACGATAAACCTACATCTGAAGATTTATCATTCAATACAAAAGAAGATCAAGGCGTGTATTTTCATCCTAAAGGGCACGATATCGATCAAGATGCGCTTTCATTTGTTGTTGTTAAACAACCAACAAAAGGAACACTCTCCCAGTCGGGTGATCAGTGGCTTTATACACCGAATAAAGATGTACATGGTGTAGATACCATCACATACCATGCCTTCGATCAGGAGTTAACATCTGACAGCTCTTTAATTACCATAACGATTAACCCTGAGAATGACGCGCCAATCGCTGTCGCTGATAATATAACGTTACCATTTGACGCTTCTGAACGTTACGAATTAGACGTATTGGCGAATGATATTGATGTGGACGAGGATGAACTTAGACTCGCGAGTGTGTCTGCAGAGATTGGAAATGTATCCATTGAAAATAACAAGATACTCTATCAAGCATTAGCGGGTACCTCTAATACTGTTACTCTGATGTACAGTATTACAGATGTTGAAGACAAATTATCGGCAACAAGCGTGACACTGCACATTAAAGACAGTCAAATGGATCTGCACCCTCACTTAAATGTACCTGACGATCTTATTGTTAATGCGACAGGCCTAATGACAAAAGTGGATTTAGGTGTCGCCACTGCAACAGATCAAGCAGGTAACCCTCTTGCTGTCTCGTTAATAAATCCTAGGACACATTTTCGCCCAGGCGCACACTCAGTTTTTTGGCAAGCTGTAGATGCTGACAATAGGCAGACAATTGTTAAACAGACAGTCACTGTCAATCCGCTAATTTCAATTGACCGAGATATTGCAATAACGGAAGGGTCAACTCATCAGGTCACTTTTCACTTAAACGGACAGCCAGCAAGTTACCCTTTCACTGTTTCCTATGCCGTAAGTGGCACAGCGACAGGAGCTGATCATGCATTAATCGATGGAGAAGTGACGTTTAATGAAGGCACAAAAACCTACCTAAGTGTTAACACATTTGATGATGGGATCAGTGAAGCGAATGAAACGATTATAATCACGCTAAATGAAGGTCAAAATATCAGCGATAACGCACAACAAACCATCACCATTGTCGAACACAACTTACCGCCAGTTATTGATTATCAAGTCATACAAGCGGGACAACAACGAAACGTGCTCACCAATTCAAATGAAACAGTATCAATAACCAGTCAGGTTAACGATCCTAATGAATATGATGTCGTAACCTTAGCATGGCATACAGATTCAGAAAATATCATTAATATCTCCAGCGATGACGAAACCTTTACTTTTAATCCAACGGGGTTATTACCGGGAATTTATACTGTCGAATTCGTTGCCACGGATAACGCAGAGCCAGCATTATCTAGTAAAAAAACAATTTACCTAGAAGTCACCACAGAGTTAACATCGCTCACTGATCTCGACAGTGATGGTGATTTAATCCCTGATCACCTAGAAGGCTTTAAAGATTCAGACCAAGATGGTATCCCTGATTATCTCGATGCAATCAGTGAATGTAATGTGATGCAAGAACAAGCCATGCAATCAAATTCATTTCTTGTTGAAAGTGAGCCGGGTATTTGTATGCGAAAAGGCTCAACCATTGCCAATAATCAAACCGGTGGCATTGAATTATTAGCGAGTGAACTTCCAACTGATACCGAAGCAGATAATTTAGGTGGAATATTTGATTTTATTCTTGAAGGTCTGCCTACGCCAGGTGAGTCATATCGAATTGTTTTACCTCAAGTAAGTGCTATACCTGCCAATGCGGTTTATCGTAAATTAATTAACAATCAATGGACTGAATTTTTAATTGATGAGCATAACGCAATTCATTCTGCTGCCGGAGAGCCCGGTTACTGCCCTACAACTGGTGATCCTCAATGGCGAGCAGGTTTACAAGAAGGCGCATGGTGTGTTCAGCTCACCATACAAGATGGCGGTAAAAACGATGCGGATGGTATTAAAAATGGTACTATCGTCGACCCAAGTGGCGTCGCTGTTTATCAAAGCCAAAATACTCAGCCTAAAGCTATCAGTGATCACATTGAGATCAATTGGAATAGTGATATCACCATTGATGTGCTTACAAATGATTATGATGACAATGACGACTCATTAATGATTAGTGCTGCCAGTGTTGATTTTGGTGCGGTTTCCATTGTTGATAACCAACTTTATTATCAAACTGCCGCACACTTTTATGGCACTGCGACGATTCAATACAGTATCTCCGATGGCCAAGGAGGAACAAGCTCCACCACGGTATCAGTTATTGTGAATGCCAACTTTGCTCCGATAGCACATCCCGATACAGCTCAGACGAATGATAGAACCGTGATCACCATCAGTGTGTTAGCCAATGATGAAGATCCTGAAAACCAAGATCTGTTCATAACATCAATTAATGCTGAGCAAGGCACGGCTGTCATTAATTCAGATCAAAGTATCACTTATACCCCTAAAATCGGCTTTGAGGGGATCGACACCTTGAGTTATGAAATTTCAGATGGCCAGCTCACATCAACCAGTTATGTCACTATTTCTGTCGAGGCATATCAAGACGTAATCATAAAAAATCATTCAGGAGGGAGCTTGAACTCACTATTGATACTACTACTAGCGACAGTCATGTTAATTAAGCAAAAGGCAAAAGCACCTATTGCGCTCCTGATATTTAGTGCGGCTATTTTTTCGTCTAAAATCTCAGCGGATAACACTCCTTGGTTGTTAGAAATAAGTGTTGGTCAATCAAAGGTTGAATCATCTATCAATCAACATCCCGATGAGGATACCTTCATTACGGTCGATGATACGGGAACCCAAAGAGGCATTGAGTTAAGTTATCACTTTGATAACAGCTGGGCTTTATCGCTTGGTTATGTTGATTTGGGTGAAAGTGATACTCGAATTCTGAGTGCTCAGCTCAATCCTGATGCCTATTTTCCGACACAAAGTAGAAATATGCCATTATTCACACATGGCATCACCCTTTCAGGTTCCTATCTGGCCCAATTGAATCAAGATTGGCTACTCAGTTATACGTTAGGTGCTTATGTTTGGCATAGTGATACAGATAGTCAGTATGCTCAAACGACAATAAAAGAATCATTCGATGGAGTCGACCCATTTTTAGGTCTTGGACTTAACTACCAAATCAATCCATCATGGCAAACTGGATTGCAAATTTCTCGGTACTTTATTAATGAGAATAACACCAATACCTTATCGTTAAATTTAGGGTACCAGTTTTAAAGATTGCGTCTTTGAACTTTAAAAAAAGCGCCTTCAGGCGCTTTTTTATTCAATAATTCATCAACTCGATAAGGTGACTGGTTATCTATTATTTAAGTACGGTAAAGTACTTTAACAACATGCCAACCAAACTTAGTTTTCACTAACACAGGTTCTAAAATTGGGCCTGAAAAACAGACTTTATCGAACTGTGGCACCATTTGCCCGCGTTTAAACTCACCTAAATCACCGCCACTTTTCCCTGATGGACAGGTAGAATGCTTTTTCGCTAAAACTTGGAATTTCGCACCTTTGTTTAACTGTTTAATAATATCTTCGGCCTGCTCTTTATGCTTAACCAAGATGTGTAATGCGTGGGCGGTATTGGCCATAGGAATTCTCTGAAAATAAAAAACGCGGTATTTTAACACAAGGCACTGGTAAGCACATCGTTCAATCACAAGGTTTATTGGCCGTAGTAACCAATTAAACGCACCGCTATGCCCACTTCATCACGGTAATCAAATTCTTCTCTGTATTCTAAAAACGGTTCGATTTCGTAAAAAAGCCAACTGTGTTTAAACTGCTGACGATATCGGTAAGAAAGATTATAACTGCGCAATGTATCAAAGCTGTCTTTAACATTCATGCCCATGACCATGGCGCGCTTGTTATCAGGAAGGTAGCTCAAATAGAGGCCTGAGCGAAACTCAGTGTCTATTTCCGATTCAATATTACGAAGGTTGGCAGACCAATTGAGCGATAGTTGCTGATCAAATTGTTTATCGGCGGCTAGTTTTATGAACTGACCAAACCCATCGGAAAAATAATACTCAAGCCCAGCAGAGGCTGAATAGAGTGTATGACTGATCTGACGTTGCCATTTTGCTGCACTGCGGCCATATAACTGCCCTCTTGAAACCCCTAATCGGTTATCTATTTCAATATTTTTTGTGCTTTCATATAAATATTGAATTGCCGCATTTACCTCATCTTCGGCATTTGTATTGCTAGCAAACGGCGTTTCAGTTTCAAATGGCAACCGATTAAGCTCATCAGCATCATTATCAATGATCAGTTTTAAACGGTTTTCCCAGTTTGGTAAGCTTAATTGCACCGTAAATCGAACCTGAGTTTTACTCCAATCGGCACTTCTTGGCAGCCAGCCAAGCCGCAAATATCCTTTGGCATGCGCTTTATCGTCAAGCGTTTCATCCGCCATCAGCGCATCAAGCCATTGCGCCGTACTTTGCATGCGGATATTAATCCCATCACGAACGCTTGCTAAGGTATCTGATTCTTGAGAGTCTTCGGAGTTATTTTCGGCAAATGTCGGGGGACAAACAAACAACAAAATGAGTAAAAAGGCAAAGGAGTGACCTGAAAAAGACATAAATAACAATCACTCCTTTGATTAGGTTAAGCTGCCACCTTAGGTTTAGTACAATATTTGTATAGACCAATCAATGAGGCTGCAATCCAAAATAATTCAATTACAAAACTGGCTAAATTGAAATTATAACAGAGACTTATCAATAATAAGATAGCCCCTGTCAAATTCATCAAATTATATTTTAAACCAGTAGGATCGGCTTTTCCTAACTGCAACAAGAAAAAAGAACCGACAACCAAAAAGGTTCCCGACATTCCGATAATATCAAACAGTAAATCCGTCATTTAACACTCCAAGCTTGTGATGCGTCCAAATATGCTGGCCCTATCCATGGGGAGGACGTTTTTCTATTCCATGAAACAGCTTGTAGTTGAACTCAGTATGAGCTCGACAAAACGCGTTATTCTAAAAGTAATAATCGACACACATAAGGACATTTATCCGCTTCGACGATGAAGTTTTGCCTCTTGATGCAATAAACCGATTAAACTTATTTATGGTGGACTTTACCACCCATTATTTTTAAGGCCGGCACACCCCGGATCAGGCAGCGCCGAGCAAATTGTTGTTCACACCCCGGGCACACACCTTCTTGCTCAGTATAATCTTGGCTGATCCGCTCAATAAAGCATTTGACCAGCGCCCCTTTACCGCCTTTGCGATATTTATAAAGCGGTGTTTTGCATTTTTTACAAAAGATATCGACGGTTTTACTCGGCCCTGTTTTATTTGGTTTAGCCATAATCAAATGTGGTAAAAGTAGATGTCAGCAGTTTAACAGATCAATAAGGCCAAAAGCCAAACACCGCGCCAATCAAAGTAAATTGCAGAGTATGGTAGCCAGCATTGATTAAAAATAACTTTAGCGGTTTTTGCTCAAATACATAATTAATGGCCAGCACACTGGAAATCCAGCCTATCCCGGTCACAAAACCAAACAAAACCGCACTGCCCGGATGCGGGCTTGGACCAATCAAAATCGCAAACAAGCAGCTAATCATTACTGCGGCAACAAACGACACACTCATTACTTTTTTTGGATCGGCATTTTGTAAATCAAATGGTGTTAGGCCCGATGTTTCCAGCCAAGATATTTCAAACAACCAAGGTGAATACCACAGCCCCCATAATAAAAATGAGGAGCAGGAAGCCACTAATATGGCACCAAAATTAAGATGTGTTAAATCGATAGTCATGAGTTCAAAAAATACATTAGAGTCAAGTAACCTCAACCGATATGAGGACTGTTGCTGTTAGTTATTACTTCAAAGCTAGTGCTGAGATCAAGATAAAACAAGTTTATTGCCAAAAGCGCATTAATTAATTTAGTGAGCGGCTGCTTTAGGTGCGACATATTGTCGCACTTTTGCTAACACCTTTTGTTTTAATACCGTTTTATTGTGAAAATTCATGACGTTAATATGTATAGGAAAACACCATGAAACTGTCACTCATTTGCACAGCAATGCTCGGGCTCTCGATTGCACCAGCTAACGCCAACACCGTTGAAGGGATTGAAATTATTACTATCAGTGGTCAGCATCAACCTCTTAACTCTTTTTCTATCGAACACGCCCAAGCGGATGTCAACACACCAGAAGTCAGCCAATGGCTTAAATCGGTTCCTGGTGCAAACAGTAACAGTAACGGCCCGATCACTGGTATTGCGCAATATCGCGGCCTGTATGGCGATCGGGTTGCAACCACGTTATCGGGTCAAACCATTCGTGGTGCAGGTCCCAATGCCATGGACGCGCCACTCAGTTATGTGAACCCTAATTTGGTCGAATCTATTTCAGTTTACCGCTCGATTTCTCCAGTGAGCAGTGCATTAGATTCATTAGGGGGAACCGTCGAGGTGAAATTAAAAACCGCGCAAGTGAGCAGCGACAGTAATGAAATGGATATTTCTGGACACTTAACGGGCAGTTATAATCAAAATACACATGGTCATACTCTGAGTAGTGACATCAATATTAGCCAGCAAGGTATGGCGGGGTTTGCGTATTTGAATCATCAAAAAGCCGATAATTTTACCGATGGTTCAAACAACAAAATAACGCCTAGTGAGTATGACAAAACTATGATGGGTGCAGCTGTTGCGATTGAAAACGAGCAACACACAGCCAGATTAAAATGGGATAAGGTTGATACCGGGCCATCTGGCACAGCCGCTTTACCGATGGATATTGATTATATCGACACAGAACACTGGTCAGCCAATGGATTGTCAACGGTTCAAGATTGGTCTATCAATTGGCGTTACAGCTACCAAGATGCAAGGCATGGTATGGATAACTTTTCGTTACGTATGCACAACATGCCTACAATGCATCGCTATAACACCGCCGTCATGTCGGGTCATAGCTATGCGCTCAACGCCAAAAACCAGCACTGGCAGTTTGGGATAGAAGGCATCACAAGCGAGCATGATTCCGTGATTACCAACCCAACTAATCCAATGTTTAACTTGGTTAACTTTAACCAAGTGAGCGATGAACGCCATTCGATCTTTGCACAGTATCAACATAAAGCGGCTGCACTGACCAATACATTTGGAGTTCGCATCAAACAAAACAACGCCGATGCACACGATGTTAGCCACTCAATGGCCATGATGATGCCTCATGTTAAAATGCTCCAAGATGCATTTAATCAAGCCGATAAATCAGTCACTGACACTACGTTTGATGTGTCTTACCACAGCCAGTATCAGTACTCAGATACGTTATTGTTGAACTATGCGTTGGCCGTTAAACAGCGCGCGGCCAGTTATCAAGAACGCTATCTTTGGTTGCCTATGCAAGCAACCGGCGGACTTGCCGATGGTAAAACCTATATTGGTAACATTAATCTCGCCCCCGAAACCGCCTACCAAGCGAATTTAGGTTTTAACTATCAAAGCGACAATTTCAGTGTGGCCCCACAGATTTTTTATCAACAAATTGATGATTATATTCAAGGTACACCAGCAGAGAGCAGTCATGTAAAAATGGCCGCGAACATGATGGGAGACTCCTCTCCACTGGTATTTAGTAACATTGATGCTAGTTTGTACGGCGCAGATCTCAATTGGCAATATCGAGTCAATCAACACTGGCAACTCAGTGGCTTAGCCAGTTATGTACGAGGCACACGTGATGATATTAACGATGACTTATATCGCATTGCTCCACTCAACGGCCAAGTGAATCTGCATTTCAGTGCGAGTAATTGGCAAACTAAATTCAATGTGACCGCTTATCACAAGCAAAGCCGAGTCAGTGAAATCAATAATGAAAAAACCTCTGCAGGCTATGCTTTATTGAATTGGCATTTAGATTATTACACCCAGCAGGCGTTTACTTTGAGTGTCGGGATCAGTAATTTACTTGATAAAACCTACCATGAACATTTAGCGGGATTAAACCGAGCAGCAGGGAATGCAATGGCTGTGGGTAAGCCAATTACAGCAATCGGTCGCAATGGCTATGTGGCACTGAGTTATCAGTTTTAAACATGCCGATAACTAAAAAGCCCGTGCTGATTAACGCAGTACGGGCCTTTTTTGTAATTTTCGCTGTAAAGTACGTCGGTGCATACCCAATTGGCGCGCTGTCGCTGAGACATTTCCATCATTTGCATTGAGCGCTTGCTGGATATGCTCCCATTCTAACCGTTCTGCCGACATGATTTCATCAGCCAGCTCAGGTAACTGGGATACGCCGGTTAAAGCTTTAAAAATTGTCTGCGTGTCTGCTGGTTTTGCCAAATAATCATCGGCGCCAAGGCGAATTGCTTCCACGGCGGTGGCTATACTGGCAAAGCCCGTTAATAATACAATGCGCGCAGCAGGGTTGGCAGCGCGCAATGGTTTGATCAACTGCAAGCCATTGTCTTGTGCTAATTTCATATCAAGCAAAATATGACTAGGCTTAAATTGCTGGCAAGCACACAGTGCATCACACCACGCATTGACTTGTTGGCATTCAAAGCCTTGCTGAGAAAATCGGCGTGTCAGTACATTGGCAAAGGCACGATCATCTTCAATAACCATCAGTTTCATGCCATACCTGCCGGTGCTATTGTTTTCGAATGAGGCGCGAGTATTAAAGGTAAATCAACACACGCTATCGCCCCTTGCTCGGGATGATTAGTTAACGATAAATGCCCTTTAAAGCGTTCAATTGTTGCATTAGAGAGCAACAGTGCCATCCCAAAGCCATGTTCACTTGGTTGCAACTGCTCACCCAGTGCGAAATGCCGCTGTGGACTGAGCCCTTTCCCATAATCACGTATTAAAAATTGCACCCTTAAAGCGTCATCAAACGTCAGTGTAAGCTCTACGGTATGCTGCCTTACGCGCTCATTTGCTTGTACGGCATTTTGCAGCAGATTAAATAACGCAGGAAGTAATAAACCATCCCCTTGGATATACATGTCGGGTAATTCTACCGGACTCACCACAAACTGCTGAAGCGGAAACTGCAGCTGAAACAGCTCTTTGAGTTGTGTAACAAGCGTGTCAACGCAAAAGTCCTGAGGGGTTTTTTCGCGAATACTGGTGGCAAATTCTGTAAACGAGCGCAATTGCGAACTGCACTCTTGTATTGGTTCTGCCATTTCTGCGACAACGGGGTTGTTAGGTTGATTATCACACAGTTCATCATACAATAACTGCAAGGTCGCCAGTGGCGTCGCTAACTGATGAGTGACTTGTGTTGACGCTAACCCCAATGCCAGTAATTGCTCTTGGCGCAGTTGTTCTTCTCGCTGCTTCGCGATGGCTTGCTCTCGTTCGCTGATCATACGAGCCAATGCCCCAACAACAAATGTCACCACCAGCGCCGACAAAATAAAATTGACCCACATTCCGATGAAATGATTGTTCATATCCATGTGATGCATGCTGTGGGTGGGCATTTTTAATAACATCACACTGTACGCCGCCATTGCAGCAACCGACACTAAGGCTAACCAGCGCGTAGGCAAACTCACTGCCGCGATAACAATAGGCAAAAGCAATAAAGACACAAAAGCATTGGTCGCACCGCCACTGAGCGACAGCAACAAGGTTAAAAAGATGACATCTGCTAATAATTGCAGCACTAAATCAAACTGACGAACATGACGCTGGCGATACACCAATATGCTGAGTAAATGAAACACTGTTTCAGCAAAAATCACTAATAAAATCGGCATCACCGCAATGGCCAAATCCATTAGAAAAAATATCCCAACCACAGTCGCCAACTGAATAATAATCGAGCCACTGCGCAATAGCAGCAGTTTATCCATCGCACCGCCGCGTTTAAACGACCACTTCTTCACATCCGTCCTTATTTTTAGGTTGATTCACTCAGGTTTACTTATGTTTTAAGGTAAATTCTGCGCAAGGGGTGCCTTGATGAAAAACCATTTGCCAGCCATCTTCGGTTTGTCGCCATAACGAGCTGCGATTCGAGTATTGCGGTCTTGGCTCTTTATCTCGTTGCAAGCGGGCTCGATACGTCACTTGTGCAAGCCCCTCATTAATCAAGCGAACATCAAAATCCTGATTATGGAACTCAGGCATCAACTCCCCCGGTAAACGTGTCAGAACATGTTGCTTATCAAAGCATTTTCCTGTTGCTGAAAATTCAATAAACTCATCAGCAAGAAGATTATCAAGCATTTGCGCAGACGCTCTGACATTGGGTTTTAATAGCGCACACTCCAGGGTGATTAATTGCTGCGCTAACTCACGTTCAATCGGAATGTGACTTTTCATGTTTATACACAACCCCTTCTTTCATCACAAAGTGTACCTTTGAGAGTAGTTGAATATTTTGCTCTGGATCACCTTTTACTGCAATGATATCAGCATATTTACCGGGCTCTAAATCCCCTATACGATTTTGTTGGCCAAGTAGTTGTGCCGCCGAGCGAGTGGCACTGACAATCGCTTGTTGAGGTGTCATGCCATAACGAACCATCAAAGCAAATTCTTTACTATTGTCACCGTGTTTTGACACACCAGAATCTGTGCCAAACGCAATATTAATCCGATGTTTGAGGGCACTGCGAAACGCGCTTTCCATCAACGGGGCCACTTGCTTCACTTTATCTACGATCGCGGGCGGCATGGCAGGATTTGTTAGCACTTCCTCTGTCACCGTTGCGCCAGCAAGCAGCGTAGGCACTAAATAAGTGCCATGTTTTTTAAACAGTGTGATTGACTCTTTATTTAAATATGAGCCATGTTCAATTGAATCAACGCCCGCGCGAATTGCCGCATTGATCCCATCGGTGCCATGGGCGTGAGCCGTCACTTTTCGCCCTAAACGATGCGCCGTTTCTACAATTGCGCGTAACTCTGCATCGGTTAATTGTTGTTTTACCCCCGCAGCCGTGTTACTCAACACCCCTCCTGTCGCAGTGATTTTAATGACATCAGCGCCACTTTTAATCACTTCACGTACAGCGCGACGACAATCATCAGCGCCATTACAAATGCCTAAGCCCCCAGTAAAAAGTTCTGTGACGTCGTGGCGATAACCATGTAAATCACCGTGACCACCACTTGCTGAAATAAAATCACCCGCAGCAAAAATGCGCGGCCCTTTTATCGTATGCGCATTCACCGCTCGCTTAAGGGGGAAAATCACTTTGTATGAACCGCCTAAATCTCGCACTGTAGTGAATCCAGCATTTAACGTGCGTGCTAAATAAGGCAATGCCGTAAGAGCTTGATCGGCATCCTCTTGTGTTAACCAACGATGGGGATTAGCGTTTGGGTCTCGCTCGAAAGTTAAATGAACGTGCATATCAATCAAACCAGGTAACAGATAACTATCTTTTAAATCAATAACATCTACATCATTAAGTTCTAGCTCGAGAGCTGATTTATACCCAGAGTCAATGCGCACAATTTGCCCTTTTTCTATCAAAAGCGTTTGTGCTTGTAACGGTTTTTCGCCCGGCGTCACAAGCACAGTGCCACCATAAATAAGTGTATCGACTTGACCATACGCAGCCAAAGCGACTGTCAATGCAAGAAAATTGAGCGTCAAAGCGGCGGTTTTTATTATTGTTTTCATTACATGCATACTCATTAAATTCATCCAGCATTTATTAATATCACAGCTTGGATTAAATCAAAAAGGTTTGCGCTAATTGCCTCAAATAAAACAATAAACACAGCCAAAAGCGGCAATTCGATATTATCGCTAGAGTTCAAGTGCTGATTTTGCTATAACTCCTCTGACCACATCACAAATGCAGAACTTCCACTACACTGGATGCAGCAACAAACACTTTGGAACACAACATGTTATATGGCAAAATTACTGGTTGGGGGAAATGTTTACCTCCTGCAATTTTAACCAACGATGCAATCAGCACAATTGTTGATACAAACGATGAGTGGATCACTTCTCGTACAGGGATCAGTGAACGCCGAGTCAGCCATGTCTCCACAGCCGCCCTTGCAACTGCTGCTGCCCAAAACGCTCTAGACTGTGCAGATATATCTGGCAGTGACATTGACCTTGTGTTACTCGCGACTTGCACTCCTTCAACATTAGTGGCAAACACCGCCTCGTTAGTGCAAAAAAATATTGGCGCGACCGGCGCAGCTGCTTGCGATGTTAACGCAGCCTGTTCTGGCTTTTTATATGCGCTGCAAAACGCCACTGCCCAAATTCAAGCTGGAATGATCAAAAAAGCGGTTGTAATTGGCGCAGAAAGAATGACTTGGTATGTCAACTGGGCACGTCGAGATAGCGCAGTGTTATTTGGTGACGGTGCGGGCGCCGTTGTGCTTGAAGCGACCGAAGAGGCCACAGGTTTAATGGCCACCAAAACTGGATGTGATAGTACTGATCGTGACATTCTTCATATCACCAATTTCGGTAGTGATATCAACAAATATCAAGCACCTGTTGGGCCTTCTGATATTTTATTTGAAGGGCGTGAAATCTTTAAACGTGCGGTCAAAGGCATGAGTGACGCCTGTGATGATGTGCTCAACCAAGCCGATTTACCTCTTGCAGATATCGATGTATTAATTCCCCATCAAGCTAATTTAAGAATCATACAAGCAATTGCACAGCGCTTATCGGTTGATGACGATAAAATCATGGTCAATATCAATAAATACGGCAATACATCAGCGGCGACTGTGCCGATTGCTTTATGTGAAGCAGTCGAAAATGGCCTTATTCAACCTAATGCAAATATCATGTCTGCAGCATTTGGAGCCGGCCTGACTTGGGCGGCCAGTTATATCAAATGGGGCGAGCGAGTCGAGCCGATTAATCCACCCAGTGCTCAGTTACCGCATTCGGACTTAACTGCACTTGAGTTGCTCGAAGATGCAATTAAAGGGTGTGCGAATCAAAATTAGCGTTATGAGATACTAAACCAACAACAGGGTTAGCTTACAAATGTGCATTACATTTTATAAGCTAACCCTTTTTTATTACTGCATAAATTATTTCCCAAAACGAAACGATTATTCGTTTTTTTGCCAACATCAGCTACATTTTTAAAAGACGTGCGAACACAATTAAAAATGGAGAAGTTGCTATGAGTGATGAGCAAGATTTTTTGGACCGACGTTCCTCAATGCGCCTCGATATGGAAAAAGAGCTTATTTCAATCGTGTGGCAAAACCAACAAGGTGAGCCACAAAGCCGAGATGTGATGTGTGTGGATGTTTCAAATGGTGGCTTAAAGTTCAGCTTAGAACAAAGCATAGCTATAGATACCCCCGTACAGGTCTTTTTCAAACCGCGCCAAGCGCTCACAACCCTGCGACACGCCAAAGTCATTCGCGTCCAACAACAACCTCATGGCTGGTTTGATATTGGCCTTATTTTTTCAAACGATTAGGGGCAATAAGATGATTATTTTGATTGGTGGCGAAAAAGGTGGCAGTGGTAAAAGCTGTTTGGCACAAAATATCGCGGTTTACCTCGCCAAATATAAAGAAGCGACTGTCCTTATGGTCGACTGCGATCCGCAGCGCACAACGTCAGATTGGATCCAAGCCCGTTCAAGTAACCCACAATTGCCCATCATCAACTGTGTACAGTTATACGGTAAAATCCGCAATGATCTGCTCAGTTTAGAGAATCATTATGATTTTTTAGTGGTCGATTGTGGCGGTCAAGATAACCTTGCACTGCGCGCAGCTATGTCTGTTGCTGACCATGTTTTAATCCCACTTCGTCCTAAGCGCCGTGATTTAAAAACAGTGCCTCATATGGAAGATATTCTATCTACGTGTAAAATGGTTAATCCCAAACTCAATGCATCATTTGTCATGACACAATGTCCGTCTTTACCTAATCAAGCTAGCCGTATCTTAGAGGCAAAAGAAGTGTGTGACTCATTTGGTATTAATGTGCTCGATGCCATTACCTATAGTCGAAATATTTATGATGATAGCGAAGAAAATGGCGAATCTGTGATTGAAATTGACCCAAAAGGAAAAGCGGCCGAAGAAATCATCGCCATTGCCGAAGAAATGCTGGCCATTGAACCTGGAAATTCCCATGAGTTTAGCTGATCTAAAGAAAAAAGCGGCCGCACAGACCCGAAAGAAAATTGATGTCGATGACTTTATTGAAGATGCGACGGCTTACGCACAAGGTCAATCCATTTTAAGTCAAACAAAACAAGTACAAAGCAAACCCAGTCAGCAAAAACGTAAAAAAAACGCTCGGCCCCGAAAGTTCAAAAATGCTACTTTTACGCTTAGCCCTGAGCATATTGAACAGCTCAACCATTTAGCTGAGCATACCGGCTTTGCGAAATCGCGAATTTTACGTTTATTGATTGAGCAAATAGCCGACTTAGATGATGACAATATTGACGCCTTGTTGGCGTCATTAAATAAACCTACTCACTTGAAACCTGAGTAGGTTTATTTGTTAGCTATCGAGAAAGATTTGCTTATTGATAACGCTTAGACAGATATTCAAATACTGCACGAACACCAAACGCCTCACCACCAACAGGTCGACCTGCTAATTTTCGATTATTCCATGCCATGATATCAAAGTGGACCCAAGGTGTAGTCGGTGCGACAAACTCTTGTAAATACAAAGCCGCAGTGATGGCACCACCAAACGGAGTTTGGGCGCAATTAGATAAATCAGCAACATCACTTTTTAAATAATCTTTGTAGGGTTTATGCAACGGCATGTGCCACACAGGATCATCAACCTCTAAACCACTCGCGAGTAACCCTGCTGCAAGATCACGATCGTCGGTAAAAAAGCCTGGTAACTCAGTCCCTAAAGCAATACGACATGCCCCTGTGAGAGTGGCAAAGTCAATGATAATTTCTGGCGTTTGGGCTTGCGCTTCAGTTAATGCATCACACAATACTAAGCGCCCTTCTGCATCTGTGTTATCAATTTCAACTGTTTTCCCCGAACGAGTTTGAATCACATCTCCTGGGCGAAATGCATTATTTGACACTGCATTTTCAACGGCTGGTACCAACACTCGAAGTGATACGGGTAACCCAAAGGCCATCACTAAATACGCAAGACCGATTACATGCGCCGCGCCGCCCATGTCTTTTTTCATATAGCGCATACCCGCGCCAGGTTTTAAATCTAACCCACCGGAGTCAAAGCACACTCCTTTGCCCACTAACGTCACTTTAGGTGCGTCAGTTTGACCCCAGTTTAACTCCAATAAGCGTGGTTTATTTTCACTGGCGCGACCGACCATATGAATGGTCGGGTAGTTCTGCTCTAATAACTCATCGCCTACCACTTCACTAAATTGGCCACTAAATTGCTCGGCCAAATCTTGCATTATCTCAGCAAGATGCTGTGGCATCATATCTGCTGCAGGTGTGTTAACTAAATCACGGACAATCGCAATCCCCTTCACCAAATGGTTAAACTCTGTCACTTCATGTTGGTTATTCAAGACCAGCTGGGCCTTGTCTTTTGTTTGCGACTTATAGGTATCAAAACTGTAATGACCAAGGGCCCAGCTAAAAGCAATTTGTTTACGCAGGGCCGCATCATCATTCATCAATTGATAGGTGCCGACGGGTAATTGATTAACTAAATCACCACACAGCCAATAAGACGTTAGATCATCAGCAAAATAAACCACTTGCTCAAGCTCGCCACTAGTTGCGGGAACCAATGCTAGCCCTTGGCCTTTAAAAGCAGTCGCTTTAAGCCAATTTTGAATAAAAGGACTTTGCGATTGAGACCATGATGTAAATGATTCTGTAGAGAAAATATGTAGAGGGGTGCCATGTTGGCCAAAAATTAATGCTTGTTTCATTGTTCACTCTAAATTCGAATGGAGTTTGTAGCAGCATATCAAGAACTTTGGCTAAGCGGTATGTAAAAAACAATTGTGTGGTTAAGGTTTGTCACCATCCTGTGACTTAATCTGTGCGGCGGACGATTTATTAAACGAACTCGGTAACACTTCGACACCGACTAATCGGCCCACTTTGACCAAAATAGGGATAGTAATTGGAGCAAAAGGAAGAACGGCAAACACACTAAGCCCTAACCCTTTGAGAATATCGAGAAATTGCTCATTAGCAAATTTGATTTCTTCTGGCGTGGCTTGACGGCGGGTATATTTTTTATACACGCTGAGCATTTGTTTAGTCTCCGCTTTTTCTTGCGCGAGCGCTGCTTTTAATTTCAGCATGCTGCGGCGCAATTTTAATCGGCTTCTAACATAAGTAATTTTTGTCACCCTAACCGGTGACTTATGAAACAATAAGATAATTTTCATCGCACTATTGTCACACACCCTTAAATAAAGCCCTATCAATAAAGCGTAATAATCTGTAAATAATCACAACAATCATCTGCGCTCTATAAATTTAAGATTCTTTATTAGATAATGGTCGTAGTTTTTATCTTTAAATCGGACACTGTATGTCTTGCGCTACCAGCACATCAGCCCCTCAAAAACCACGCCCAGGCGATTGCTGCGGTGGTGGTAGTTGTTGTCCGTGTGTTTGGGATGAATATAAACAAGCCCTTAAAGAATGGAAAATCAAAGAGTTAAAAGACTCTTCTTCACATCAAAAATCATAGCCACTGTTTTTTGCACAGCCCAATAATGCCGTAAGCGATTATCGCTTCCCTCGTAACATGGCTCAAACTCATACCTGTCACAATTTAGATAAAAAAATTTAATTATTAATTACTTAGCATTTTTATAAAAAGTTCAAAATATCTCCTATACTAATTCGGAACATTTATATAACAGTTTTACATTAATTTAATTTACAAGTTGTAATCATTGTTAACTGTATGTATAAATTGAGTAAGCCTAAGATTAAGGCTTAATTCTTTGTTGCTAAATCTCACACATCTATTTAGCGAAAGAATCTTATAATAATTCTGACTGGGGATTGGAATGAAAAAATATAATGCGCTTAACAGAGCTATCAAAATAGCTCTTACTTCTACAGCTACTGCAGGTTTATTAATTTCTCAAGGTGTTTACGCTGAAGAAGAATCAACCACGGTTGTTGACAAAAACGTTGAAAAAATCGCCGTTGTTGGTTCTCGCTCTGCACCTCGCTCAATCGGTGAGTCACCGGTACCTATTGATATCATTGGTGGTGAAGAACTAACTAAGTCAGGTAACACTGACATGCTTGAAATTTTGAAAGGATCGGTTCCTTCTTTAAATGTTCACACTAATCCAATCAGTGATGCGGCCTCATTAGTGCGCCCAGCAAACTTACGCGGTTTGCCATCTGATAGCACGCTTATCTTATTAAATGGTAAACGTCGCCACCGTGCATCTGTTATTGCCTTTTTAGGAGGTGGTATCAATGATGGTGCTCAAGGTCCAGACATTTCAGTTATTCCTAGCATTGCTTTAAAACAAGTCGAAGTACTGCGTGATGGTGCGGCAGCACAATATGGTTCTGATGCTATCGCGGGTGTGATGAACTTTGTATTAAAAGATGCGTCTGAAGGCGGCTCTATGGTCGTGCGCCATGGTGAATACTATGAAGGCGATGGCACAACAACGGAAGTATCAGGCAATGTTGGTATGCCTTTTACTGATGATGGTTTTGTTAACTTAAGCTTCCAATATAAAAATGCGGATGCAACCAGTCGCAGTACACAACGCCCTGATGCACAAGCCTTTATCGATGCAGGTATCCCAGGTGTTGGTGATCCAGCGCAAATTTGGGGCTCGCCTGAAGTAAAAGATGACATTAGCTTATTTGGTAATGTCGGCTTAGATTTAACTCAAGATTCTGAATTCTACATGTTTGGTAACTATTCTGAACGTGATGTACGAGGTGGATTCTATTACCGAAATCCTAATACACGCCCAGGTGTATACGGTGGAAATATCCGCAATGTAAATGGTACTAACACATATCGTCCTAATGATGATGACCCTGCAGGTCAAGCTGCATGGGATGCTGCAACACCCACAATTTTGGTTGGTTCTTTAGATGGATATGATCAACAATTAAATTGTCCATTAGTTGAAATACAAAATGGTACCCCAGATCAAAGTGCATTGAACTCTCTTACTGCTGCTAATTGCTTTGCATTTAATCAAGCTATTCCAGGTGGTTTCACACCTAACTTCGGTGGCAACATTACCGATACTTCATTGACTATTGGTACAAAAGGTGAAATTACTGACGGTACCTTTGAAGGTATGTACTACGATTTAAGTGGTAATGTGGGTCGCAGTGAATCACGTTTTTTCATCTATAACACTCTGAATGCTTCCCTTGGTCCTGATTCTCCTCGTGATTTCAGCCCAGGTAAATACATCCAACTTGAGAAAAACTTCAATTTTGATGTATCAAAAGGTTTTGATGTTGATTTATACGACGATATCAATGTAGCTGGTGGCCTTGAATGGCACGAAGAGACATTTGAAGTTATTGCAGGTGATGAAGCATCATTCAAAGCTGGTCCGTTGACAGAGCAAGGTTTTGGTATTGGTTCAAATGGTTTCCCAGGTTTTCAACCGTCAGCAGCTGGCGAATACACTCGTCGTAACTATGCCGCTTACGTTGATGTTGAAGCGCCTTTTACTGAAGACTTCCTGATGGGCTTTGCGCTTCGTTTTGAAGACTATGATTCATTTGGTTCAACGACCAACTACAAGATCATGGGTCAGTATCACGCTACTGAAGACTTATCACTTCGTGGTTCAATCAGTACTGGTTTTCGTGCACCAACTGTTGGTCAAGCTAACGTAAGTAACGTACAGACTAACTTAAGCAGCGGTGTATTAGTTGATTCGGCGTTATTACCACCGACTAATCCAATCTCAGTACAGTTAGGCGGTACAGAATTGGAGCCTGAAGAGTCACAAAGTTATACATTAGGTGCCGTTTACTCATTTGATAATTTCTTCTTTACAGCTGATTACTACAACATTCAAGTGGATGACCGTATCAGCCAATCAGATAAAATTGAATTGAGTGATGCAGATAAAGCAGCATTAATTGCCGCTGGTGTGCCAAATGTGGCTGGTTTAGCACAAGTTAGTTTCTTTACTAATGACTTTAATACTACCACTGAAGGTGTTGATGTTGTTGCAAACTACACAGATGATTTGTTAGGCGGTAGCTCTACATTTAGCCTTGCATACAACTGGAATGAAACAACCGTTACAAAATGGTCAGACATCACAGGTGATTTCAAAGTTAACCGTTTAGAAAACGATTTACCTAAACACCGCGCAACGTTGACTTGGTCTCAAGACTGGGAAAAATTTGCCATGTTTACTCGTGTTAACTACTACGGCGAATATCAAGGTGTCCACGTGGATTATGATGCAACAGCGATTACGGCCGATGCGTCAGTTACTGTTGATGCAGAAGTCAGTTACTTTGTTACTGATTCGATTACCTTATCAGTTGGTGCGCAAAATATCTTTGACCAAGAAGCTGAAAAACTTAACTTCACTGAGCAATCAGGCGGGATCCCAAATAACAACTGGGGTGGTCAATACTACGAAACGTCTCCATACGGATTCAATGGTGGTTTCTACTACCTAAAAGCGACTTACAACTTCTAATAGTGTAATTCGACGCAAAAAAGAGCCTCTTGAGGCTCTTTTTTATTGCATAATAAAAAGAAAAAATAAAAGTAGCCAACCATGACCAGCACCGAACTTCAACATGCTTATGACTTAATCCAACAAGGCCAATTTGCAAAAGCGGCTGCACTTTACAAACAAAGGCTTACACACAATAATCGCGATCCCTATGCCCACTTAGGCTTGGCGACCATTGCAATGCAACAATTAAATTACGATCAAGCAATTGCTCATCTTCAGCTTGTATGCCAATTATTGCCCGATGAAGTGTCTCCATTGTTACAGCTCGCCGATGCGTTTCATGCTGTTGGTTCGCATCAAGATGTCACCACCTTGCTCAATTACGCCCATAAACGCTTTACCAACCATGCAGAAATCCAATATCGCTTAGCTAAACATTGTGTGGTGTTAGGGCGGACTGACGCTGCTGTTGCACTGTTCACACAAGTATTGGCCAGCCCTTTTTCTGAAATACACCTTTTTTGCTGGTTTGAATTAGTCAAAATTGACGCCAACACGATTGACCACGCGTTCGAACAATGCCTGCAAATTCAACAAAATAAAAACCTGTCGATTCATGCAAAAATCGTCATGAATTACACCTTAGGTTACTGTGCCGATAAACAAAAAAATATGGCGCAAGCTGCTGATTTTTTGAAACAAGCAAACCAATTACAATTGAAACTTTGTCAGTTTAGCACTGTGCAAATGGCTCCTTTTTACCAGGCACTGTTGCGTGTTCATGCTCCACATCACCTAAAACGAGATGACGCAAACGATCCATTTAGGCCAATTTTTATTATCGGACTTCCTCGCACAGGCTCTAGCTTATTAGCGCAGATGCTCGACTGCCATAGTCAAATAAGTAACGCTGGTGAACAACCTTTTTTAGCTCGCGCCTGTGAATTAATTCAGCACCAATTACAGCTACCCTACCCTGATTGCCTCACAAAACTAAGTACATCCGTGATTGAACAAGCCGCTCATTATTACCTCAATGAAATGCGGCGCTTCAATAAAGGAAAAAGCTTTGTGATAGATAAACTGCCCGCTAATTTCCAGTCTGTTCCGGTTATAAAAGCGCTTTTTCCGAACGCCATTGTGATTGATTTAAAGCGCAGAGTCTCAGATGTTGCTTGGTCTATTTACGAAAACTATTTTGCAGAAAACGAGCCTTATTTTTGCTCGTTGGAAGAAATGGCGCGCTACAATCAGTATTACCTCAAGACAATGGATCATTGGCTTGAGTTGTACCCCGATATAATCACACTAGAATATGAAAATTTAATCAATGATCCCGCAGCTACTTTACAGTCTGTTATTCACCGCTGTGGACTTGATTTTGAAGCAGCCTGCTTACATCATGACCAATCCACGTCCGCTGTTGATACACTCAGCTCGCTGCAAGTAAGGCGACCTATTTACAAGAGTGCCGTGGCTCGCTCTGATCAATACCGACCATTTGTCACTGAGTTATCGTTATTTGAGTAAGGCGCTAGCTCTGATGAGATTTAAACCACGCAACAAGGTCATTAAATTGATCATGGTGCGCCATAGGGTGAGTGAGCATATCAATATGATTATAATCATGACGATGACCAAAGCGCTTGCCATAAATATTCATTACTTGCTTTCCGCGGCCTGATTCATCAATAAATTTTTGAATATCAATCGGCTGAGCCAGCGCTTTGTCTTTCACTCCAGCAATATGCAAAATAGGCGGAAGTGATAGAGCCTGTAACACATCCGCGTAATCAAATTGATCATCACTATCAATCCAAGGCGATATTTTTGCCCATTGCATGCTTTGCCAATGAGACTTTTTACTTTCATCATCCGAGCCCCAGCCTAATTTTTTTGCTGGTAAATAGCCTTTTTTCTTACTGATTAAAGGGGCAAGAAAATACCATAATAGATTCGCCTGAAAGAGTTTACTTGGATGCTTGTTATACAAAGAACGCTTAGTGCCAAAATAAGCACAGGCTTTCACGCGCTCAATCCATTGTGGAAAACGCGCAAAGGCACTATTCATCAATACCCCACCCCATGAGTGCGCGATCCAATATTGCGGAAAATGCCCACTATGTTCGGTGATTTTGGCGATAAAAGCCGGAATATCTTCCAAAATACTTTCTGTTTGACCATATTGTGAGTCGGCATTGATTGCAGGTAAGCTGGCACCGCGCCCCCGTAAATCAGCAACATAACATTGGTAACCTTGCGCGGCTAAAAATGGAGCCAGTCCTTTATTTGAGTGAGTGTAAAAAATTTTGCCATTTTCAACAGCGCCATGCAGGAAAAAAACCGCAGGGCCCAAATTATCGGGATTATAGATATGGCGTAAGTGAAGCTGCTGCCCTTCAGACAGACTGATATAAATACTTTCTTGTAAGACTGTGTTCATCTGCATTTATCTTCTTTTTTAACACACATCGTACCAGTAAACAGGTAAATATCAACAAGCTAAGTTCAGGGCATTTTTATAGCCATTTTTACAGTGTGTTAGGGGCTGCCAATTCGGTGTATAATCGCCGTTTGCTTTTTAATTGGCTTTATTATGACAAACACTGCACGCATCAAACAGGGTCTTCACCCACGAAACGCTCACAATTTAGGCTATGATTTTGATCTTTTAACTAGCCACTTGCCTGAGTTAACTCCGTTTGTCATCAACAATCCAGCGCAGCAAAAAACTATCAATTTTACAGACTCTCTGGCTGTAAAAACCTTAAATAGAGCTTTATTACACGCCCATTATGGTATTACTTTTTGGGATATTCCTGCAGGGTACCTGTGCCCGCCCATCCCTGGTCGCGTTGACTACATTCATTATTTGGCCGATTTATTAGCCGAAGATAATCACAACATCATTCCAACCGGCAAACAAATTACCGCTTTAGACATTGGTACTGGTGCGAATTTAGTTTATCCACTGACAGGGCAACATTGCTACGGCTGGCAATTCACAGGTACAGATATCGACCCCATATCCATCAAAGTTGCTAAACAGCTTATTCTATTTAATCAGCTAAAAATTAAATTAAAGCTTCAAAAAAATCAGCAGCATATTTTTGATGGTGTCGTAAGCGACAAAGACTTATTCACCTTCTCAATGTGCAATCCCCCTTTTCATAACTCGTTAGAGCAAGCGCAACAAGGCACAGAGCGAAAATGGAAAAATTTGGGTAAAACCCCTAGCAATGAGCTTAACTTTGGCGGCCAAAATGCCGAGCTTTGGTGTGAAGGGGGAGAGCTTGCATTTATCAGCACCATGATAGAAGAAAGCAAACACGTCGCCGATCAGATTATTTGGTTTACAAGTTTAGTGTCAAAAAAAGAACACCTTGAAGCACTCAGAAAGCTGTTAAACAAACAAGGAGTCAAAGAAACAAAAATCATCGATATGGCACAAGGCCAAAAAGTAAGCCGTATCTTGGCATGGAGTTATTTTGGTGCTGCTGAGCGTGCTGAGATTTTCGAGCAACTCGCCTAAAAGAGGTTGTCTTTAATCGTATCTAGTTTTAACGCTTTGATTAATTTCAAAGCGTTAAAATAAGCCTAGCTGCTGATCTTTTTTCATCATTTTAAATATAGGCACGAGCTTATCAGCAATTGCTTGATGTTTTTTGTCCAACCATAAATAAAATTTAATGCCACCTAAATCTAATCCTTTAGCGTCAACATTATCAATATCATATTTTTTCATTAATAAATTAGCATAAACAGGTGTCGATAACGTTGCATCTACTCGGCCTTGCGATACCATCAAAAAGCTTTGCTCCCACCTGAGTACTTCAAAAGTCTCAAAAGGGAATTCAAGTTGGATGCTCTTAACAAATCGCGCGCCACGAGCTGTCGCTACGGTTGTAGTTAAAAGATCGTCATAACTGTTAAGCTGTGTCTCTTTGCGCGCATAGGCTTTAATTTCCATTTCACCATAAGCTTCAGGCACAGCAATAAAATTCGGCACATACTGATCATACTCTGCAATACGAATTAACTCGCCATCAAAGTGGCCTAATTTCGATTCTTTAGTTGCCCTAGCGGAGGGAAGTTCAATAAACTCAACTTCAATACTCAATTGTTTAAACGCTTCTTCAACAGCGCTTTCAAGTAATGGAAAAACGATCTTCACTTCAGGCGAAACAGACAATGTTAAAACAGGGCTTTTCGCTTGAACAAAAGGTGTAAAAGACAATCCTATCAAGCACAGTAATACTCTAAACAAAGCTCATCCTTTATCTTCAATAGCGTGCACTTAGTATGGTAAAGAGTGCACTCTTTTTCAATGAAGTGAATAAATTAGCTTATGACCGCCTCTAATGTTTCCAATGCTTTTTTATAGTGTTTACGACAAACTGACACATAACGCTCATTACCACCAATTTCAACTTGCTCCCCATCAGCAATGGCAACACCTTGCTCATCAGTGCGTAAAACCATATTGGCTTTACGGCCACAATGGCACACCGTTTTAAGCTCAATGAGTTTATCAGCCCAAGCCAATAAATATTGCGCACCAACGAACAGTTCCCCTCTGAAATCTGTTCTTAGTCCGTAACATAAAACAGGGATATTCAGCTTATCAACCACATCAGTCAGTTGATTTACCTGCTTTTTGGTTAAGAATTGGCTTTCATCAATCAATACACAGTCTACTTTTTTACTCTGATGGAGCGATTGAATATCGAGATAGATATCACTTTCAGGTGCAAACAATTCAGCCTTTGCACTTAAACCAATCCGTGAACTGACTTGCCCTTGACCATAACGGGTGTCAATGGCCGCAGTAAAAATGAGCGGGTTCATACCACGCTCTTGATAATTAAAAGAAGATTGTAAGAGTGTGGTTGATTTACCTGCATTCATTGCAGAGTAATAAAAATACAGTTGGGCCAAAATAAGTACTTAATGAAAACGTATGTGCCTCGATGCTACAGAATATAACTGCAAAATAAAAGTCGGTAACCACGTTTAACACATGTACCGACTTAGGGGTTGTTGATCTTTCGTGATGATTTTTGCAGCGAATTGTTGGGTATTGATACAAGGCAGCGCTTTTGTGGTGTAGCTAGCGATAACGCAGTAGAAATAGCCAACAAACGCTGCCCGAAGGGTTCGGCTAAAAGCGTATTTCTCTTTGTTGAGCAGTATTTGCTTAGAATGACTAGGCTACACACTGCTCGCGGTGATAAAAACGCTTTTATATCGAACAAAATTCAACCGCAAAAGATCAACAACCCCTAGTCAAAGGGAAAGAGGAATTAAGGTCGTTTAAAAATCATCCATCGTTAATAGACTTAATGGTAAACCGCCGCCCACAGATTCTACTGCTGCGGCGCTATAAATTTTTCCACCTTCGAATGTCAACATCACAGGACCAATCGCTGCATCCTTCGTACCTGCGACTGTAGCGGTGACATAATACGAACCAGGATTTAAACTGACATAACCTGTCTCAGCTTTAAACGGCACATTGGTAAATGCGGCGGTATCATCACTGATGTCACTATCCGCAGTCACGTACAAATCAACTTCAGGTGCATTAGGCGAGGCATGAAAAATGCGAATTTTCGCTTCTGTGGCAACGCGTCTGGGCATATCCACAAGCGGCCATGCTGCTTGGCTTGAATCGGCAAGTTGGCCCGCTACAAAGACCGAGTAATGCATGCCTTTTTCGAGAGTCACATCGGCATCAACAACATAAGTACCCATTGCAGCACTAGGCTCAACTTTAAAATTGTAATCGCCCTCAGCTAAAGGTAAATAATCGCTGGCAGCTTTAAAAGGAACATTTGTCAACGCTGTGATTGTATCATTGACCACCAAATTGACTTGCGGTGCGTCAGCAACTGCATGTATAGCACGCACATGACTGCCTGCATTTTTATCTAAAATAACACCTGTTGAATCGTTACCCTGTGCGAGCAACATTACCGGTGAGCTGCCTGTTTTAGTATTTGGCACAGCGGCCACTAACAAATCAGCTCCAGCAGCTAAAGCTAAAGTACCCGAGTCATACACCACATCTTTTTGTCCCGCTAAGGTAATACGAATTTGGTAATCTCCGGCGGCGACATCTAACACCTCACTATTTACCTTATAGCCAACAGCACTCAAAAGCGGGCTCTCATTTGTAATGACTACATCAGGTGCAGTCACATACACATCGACCTCAGGTACACCCGGCGCAGCATGCAAAACTTGTAAACGGATAAAGCCCGCCGCCAACTCACTCATTTCTCGGCTAAGCACCAGCGGCTCAAGTGTGTTATCGGCCACGCTACCCACTGCAACCACTGAATATTGCATATTGCCATCAAGGGCTAAATCAAGCGGACCAATCACTGTTGCCGTATCTGTCGGTAAGATGGCATCAACCGCAACCGTATACGTTGCTTCGTCCAGCTCAAAATAAGTAGAGCCAACCGCATAATCGACCCCTTCTAACACAGCGCTATCATTCACAGTCACATTTACTAGCGGTGCATCCGCCGATGCATGCAGCACGCGTAGGTATGTTTTTTCCACAGGAGCCGGGGCAGGCGCTGAAGGCGTGACGTCTACTTTTTTATTGTCATCATCATTACATGCGACTAAAACAGACGCGAATGCAAGCAAGCCTAAGTTTTTTGCGAGTTTGTTCATTTTGTTGCCTATCCATTGTGTTAAAAAATCATTAATAGATACGCCGTTATATTTTTTCAGATCATTTATTTTAGGTGTTTTTTATTTCAATCAATTCTATTGTTCAAACTTAAGAATATATAAAACCACCCAGACGAGATGCAGATCAGACTTTTTATTTAGTCGCTTAAATCTGTTGAATAAAATAGGATGCTCTGTCATGCAAAAGGTTATTTTTTGGATTAGCGTCTCTTTCAACTCTTGATTATTGCGCTCGCGCTGAGCTGCTCTTTTACTTCATCATACTGAGCCAAAGTGTGGCTAAACCTCAAAATTTATCAAAAGAAATAAACCAATTAATCAGATCAATCACGTATGAAATATCCGTAAATCAGTCCCTTAAATAGGCTTTATTTACATATCTGTTTATTTTTGTTCTACACTTTGAAAAAACATAAACGATCACGGTACGATGGGAAATATTACAAATCTAACAATCCAACTGAGCAAACCTACATTATCAGTCAGTGCAAAATTAAAGATTATCTGTAAAGCAATAAAGCAGTTAGTCCCCAGTGCTGATCGGGTGAGCTTATGGGCTTTTACCGAACAAAAAAGTGAAATATTTTGCTTAATGTGCCTCAATGAAGCCAACGAGTTTGAGTTTGGGCAAATACTGAAAAAGAACCAATTCACTCCATATTTTGACTACATTTTACAAAACCGCATTCTCAACGCAGGTGATGCTCGCACCCATACTGTTACGCAATGTTTTACAGACAGTTACTTTGAGCCACTGAACATTCACTCCTTGCTTGACCTAATTTTTCACTATGATTTTGTTCCAACTGGCGTGATATGCTGTGAACATACTGAGCAAGCAATCGAGTGGCAAGAATCAGACATCACTGCATTACAACGCATTGCCAGTCTCACTACATTATTTTTTGCCAAAGATATTGCAGAAATCGGACTCTCCCAATCAGAATTAACTGCAGCATTAAATCAGCCTTAAACAAGCGTACAAACACTATGATCTTTAGCTGCTCATTGTTTAATTGAACTGATAACCAGCATTTTTTCTTTTCAATCATTGAAATCCAATAATCCCGTCACAAAAGTGGAGGACACTATTTCGAGTCATTAGCTTAGTGAATATGACTATTGTATGCAAAATTTAGCGCGGTATAATGCCGACTATTTGATTGATTGGAATAATGATGCCTGTTGATGATCTTGCTTTAGCTTACGTTCAGCTCACTTTAAATATCAATGAACACCACGATGGGTATGTGGATGCTTTTTACGGCCCGAAGGAATGGTTATCTAATATTCAAAAATGGCCTCTTGAGGTGCTCGCCCAAGAAGCGGACACTCTCTATCAGAAAGTGACGGCTCTTGAGCAATCTCGACACTCTTTAGCTCCAGAGGCGAAGTGTCGCATTCATTCATTAAAATGCCATTTATTTGCCGCCAAGACATTTATTGCTCAGCTACAAGGGCACACCCTGAGTTTCGACGAAGAATCTTGCGCTTTGTACGACGCTATCTCTCCTCACCATTCAGAGCCTGATTTTGACACATTACTTGCCGAGCTTGATGCGGTTTTACCCACAGAACATAACGGCCAGCAGAATTTAAATCAGCGCTTAACTGCGTACCGTAGTCAGTTTATTATTCCAAAAGAACACATTGCAACTGTGTTCAATACAGCCATCAATAAAGCCCGAGCACTGACACTGCAACATATCCCTTTACCTGAAAATGAAAACTTTGATGTTGAATTAGTCACAGATCAAGTATGGAGTGCCTATAACTGGTTTAAAGGTGATAGCTACAGTTTAATAGAAGTGAACACTGACTTTCCTATTTATATAGATCGTGCAGTCGATCTGGCTTGTCATGAAGGGTATCCCGGCCATCATGTCTTTAATAGCCTCATAGAGCAAAACTTATATAAAAAAAATGGCTGGGTTGAATACTGTATTTATCCACTCTTTTCGCCGCTTTCTTTACTGGCCGAAGGCAGTGCCAATTATGGTATTGAAGTGGTTTTCAGCCAAGCAACCCGCATGGCTTTTGAACAAGACGTGCTCTTTCCACTGGCGGGATTAGATGCCAGTGAAGTGCCCCGTTATTACCGAATTCTCGCCATTTTGCAAAAACTCAGCTATGTCGACAACATGGTCGCACGGCGCTACCTCGATGGTGAAATAGACGCTGAACAAGCCATCAGTTTATTAATGAAATACGCATTAACGGATGAGAAAAAATCCACACAACGACTCAAATTCATCGAACAAAACCGCAGTTATGTGATCAATTATAATCTCGGTCAAGATATGACCAAAGCGTATGTTGAGCGTATCGTGCAACAACAAATCAAGGCGTTAGACTCAGTTTCGGCCACACAAGTAACAGCAATACGCTGGGCTATTTTTGCCGATTTATTACGAAACCCTCGCTGCGCATCACTGCTAAAATAAAGCAGTGCAATAATTCCGATTCCTTGATAGCTACATTTTTATATCTTTAATTTTGCCTATTCAAGCGTATTTAAAAATCACTCCCTAAGGTGAAGGTTAATTCAAGCTTCACCTTTTATTAACATATGACTAAAATTCATTGAAAATACAATGAAAATACCAGATATATTTTTTATTGCTGCCATGAACACTCTTCTTTTAGCTTGATGTATAATTAAAAAAGCGGTTTCTTAAAGTGGCCAAACTATTGGCGTTCAGTCTAAAAATCTTTTATCGTCAAATCCGATTTCAAAAGCATCAAAAACTGCTTCAAAGTAAGTTTTTTGCATCCTTAAGATTCTTATATCTTCATTCTCTTTGGACAAAACAATCATAAATTCAGCGTCCTCTAAGAGTAATACGTATCTAACTGACGCTTCATTAATAAATTTGACTACTAACAAGAATTGTAATCTTTATTAGTAGTTCGTTTTTTATACATCATCATTCGTACCTAAAAAATAATTTATTTAACATATTGACCCGAAACAGAAACAGAAACAGTAGTAGTGTGAATTTTGACCGTTAGAGTCACAACATTAAGACAACAGGATATACAAATGAAAAATACAAAACCATTCGCGTTTGCAGCGGCAAACAAAAACCAAGTGAAACAAGAAAAAAAATGGCAAGCTGACAATAAAGCAGCTACTGCGGGTTGTTCAGGACCTTGGGCTAGAGGCGATCATCGCTGGTTAGGTCGCGATAATGGTATTTGGTGCTAATCACTCAATATCACTTGCGACAATCTTAATTTGAGGTTGTCGCTTTTCATTTTTTATATCAATACAATTGCTATCAATCAAAGCGCACCCACTTACAGTGTAAATAAATATAATAATAACAGATACTTTCAACTGGTACCGAAATGAAAATTCACTGACGTAGCCTAAGAAAGTGTATTGGAGCGTTCGATGAAAACCATTTTAATCATTAGTAATACTCAGGATTATCACGTTGATAAGGTTCTCGACATCCTGAATAAGAATCATACCAATTACTTTGTTTTGAATCTTGACCGATTTCCACAGCAGTATTTATTAAATCAAACTTCGTGTAACACAAATTTCTCTTCAACATTAGAAAACACAGACACAAAACAGCGTGTATCTCTCTCTAATATTGGTGCTATTTGGCTTCGTAAACCAGCTGATTTTTCATATAAACAAATAGACATGGAAAGAGCAACTTTACAGTTTGCAAACCAAGAGACGGAGCATGCATTATTTAGCGCTTTATATTCTCTCGATTGCTTTTGGATTAGTCACCCAAAGGACTTGCGCGCATCCATGTGGAAGGGAGAACAATTAAAAAGAGCCTCAAAGCTTGGATTTAATATACCCGATACATTAATTAGCAATGATCCGGAAAAAATCAGAGCTTTCTATTTAAAACATAAGAAAGTCATCTACAAAGTCATGTCTGATCCTGTAATTAATGGAGGTAATTTACCAAGCCAAGGTGTTGCAACAACACTAATTGACGAACAGATGCTGGAAGATACTGATTCACTTCGATTGCTACCCAATCAATTTCAAGCTTATATAGAAAAAGCCTATGAATTAAGGGTGACCATAATCGCAGGTAAAATCTTCACCGCAAAACTCGACTCTCAATTACACCCCGAGACACAAATAGACTGCAGAAATCTAAATATTCAAATCCCAATGTCTTCTTACGAATTACCTGAAAAGGTAGCACTAGCTTGCTTAGCATTTGTGAACAGCTATGGATTAAATTACTCAGCTTTAGATTTTATTGTCACACCGGAAAGTGACTATGTTTTCTTAGAAAATAACCCTAATGGTCAATTTATGTTTATCGAAGAAAACGTACCAGAACTTGAAATTACCCATACGTTAGTAGAGACTTTAGAAAAGGCGTGTAGACAACATGCATGATTATAACCAAAAATTACAACAAATTGCCAATCCCATTATAGAAACATTAAACCAGCAATCTCCTGAACAAGCCACGTTAATTATAGCTGCATCACACCTTGAAATGGATCTTTTACCTGAATTATACAGCCACCTAAATCGCTTAAAATCTGCTGATACGTTAAATGTTTTACTTTACACTCGAGGAGGCGATATCAATGCAGCTCGAAGGATCGCATTGTTGCTCCATGAATTTTGTCACAACCTCAATATCATCGCCCCCTATCATTGTCAGTCATCAGGAACCTTACTGGCACTTGGCGCTAAAACAATTTATTATTCGCCTTTGTCTATTTTTACTGCCATCGATCCTCACTTACATGGCAATCAAGGAGATCAGAGCGCCGCTTTATCGAGTGCCGATATCAAATTATTTAATAATATGTCTCAGGATTGGTTTAACACTGAACTTTCCGATAAAAGTAATATGTTAGCTATGCTTTGCGATCACATATTCCCTCCTACTTTAACTTCATTTTATCGCTCTGTACTTGAAGTTAAAGAGATTGCAAAAGAGTTATTAACTCATACTGGTCAACATTGCGAGATAACTCAAAATCGCATTATTGACACGCTAATGTTTAGTTTTCACAGCCATGATTATGCTGTTACAGGAAAGCAATTGTTTGAACTCGGTTTGCCTTGTGAAAATAACCACCAGCTAAACAAAACTGTTTGGCCCCTTGTTGAATATTTCAACCAAAACCTAGGTGGTGGGAATCGTTCAGACCTTGAGCAAGCTTGGTGTAATAGCACGATTGTTTCTTCAACTAAGGTGAGTAGCCGTTGGAAAGACATGAAAGGCCTCAATCCTAGTTGGTCAGTTAATACGGGTTGTCTATAAATGCCATTAATCAGTTGTTTTTTTGCAATGGTGATAGCGTTTACATTTATCTACGCTGGTATAAAAAAATATAAAGTATTCGATGAGTTTCAGTCAACGCTCGAAATGACTTTTAAAATACCTACATCTATCAGTAAATTTGTTGCTATATCGGTTATTTCATTCGAGCTATCTCTGTTGCCTATCTTTATTTTTGGTCCTAATGACTTACTCATCTACCAAATTATTTGTTTTATGATGTTTATATTTTTCTGTATCCCTCTTTACGCTGTCCTCACTAAAAAAACTATCCAGTGTAACTGTTTTGGACAAAGTAGTGCATTAGGTTGGGAAGATTTACTACGAAATATGATGTTATTAATCGCAAGTGTTTTCTTATGTATTTCCCCTCCATTGCCAATGTTTTATTTATCAATAATTATCATAATATTACTGGCGCTGTGTTTAGTCGTACTAATGATTAATTTAAAGTCTATAAGCGCTTTTATAAGGCCGGAATAAATATGCAACCAACTAATGAATGGCAATTTATTATTGCATTATTAAGTTTTTTCGTACTTGTGAGTATTTCACTTAATCTCATCATATTAAACAAGCTAGTCAAAGCAAAAGCACAACTTAGTGCACCAAATTTTGATATAGATACCTTTCCTTCTTTAATCGCCACCAACCTTTATTCGCGAGGAAAAATAACAACTGAAATAACGACACCTAGCGCTCTAGTTTTTTTGGCGACCAATTGTCCAAAATGCAAAAGTAAACTTTCCATTCTTGAACAATTACACATTAAGACACAAGCAAACGGGGTTAACCTGCAAATCATTTTACATGATCAAATGAAAAACATAGAGTCGTTTTTTAATGGCTCTCCCTTAATTAAAGCGATTTGGCAACTAAGTTATTCTGATTATAAAATGATTAACCCTCATGAATTATCACCTGCTTATTTATTTATTAATGAGCTCAATGAGGTTGAAGGACAAGGAAGTATTGATGATGATAACTGGCGTTTTTTCCAACAGCAAATTATGGATGAAAGTTAATGAATCAATCTGATCATATCCAGCGTTTAAAACTGATCGCGCCTTATAAAAAAGAAGTTTTTTTTGCTTTGTCTATTATGTTGGTTACTGCAGTTGCGCAATTGGCTCTCCCAAAGTTAGTTAATTATTATGTAGATGGACTCGCCCCTGCTACATTATTCGCATCTTTTCATTTGTACACCCTACTCGCTATCATAGTATTTTCCCTATTGAGTGCAGTCAGATTTTATTTATTTGAACGGCTAGGGATTAAAGTTGTCTCTCATTTTAGGCTCACTATCCATAAAACTTTACTCCATAAAACCGCTAGTTATTTTGATGCTATAAACATAGCAGAGCTTGCAAGCCGCATAAACGCTGATACACAAATGCTCAAAGACGCACTAACAACAAGTGCAGCTCAAGCAATACGCGCAACAATTATAACTATTGGCTGCATCATCATGATGTTTACGCTATCAACAACACTCTCTTTAGTTTTACTGTTTTGCATTCCTACATTTATTTTTGCTACAAAACTATTAAGTAAAAAAATAGAGCCGCTTTCGGAGCGTGAACAAGATGCCTTAGCAAAAACAAATAAGATTGCTTTTGATAATTTAAATGGTCATACGCTAATCAAGTTATACAGTTGGTTTGGCTCAAGTCAAAATAGATATCACAATACAACCCAGTCTTATATTACATGTGCAAAACGTACTATATCGGCAATCGCTGTTTTTCAGGCTTTTTTTAATTTTCTTATTTTTAGTAGTTTAATCATAATGCTCATTCTCGGCAGTCACCTCATTAAACAAAATACACTGACTATTGGGGAGCTTGCATCTTATGTACTTTATCTTGGTATGGCCTTTACTAGCCTTAATTCATTAGCAAGTTTTTGGGCGGAGTGGGTCCACACTCTAGGCGCCACCCGTTATTTATTTCAATTATTAGATAACGATAACGATGTCGAGCCCTTAGCACAATCTAAGCGACGGTTTATCGGGGATATTCGATTTCGTGATGTTAGTTTCTACTATCCAAATAAACCAGAAAAACACATATTTGAAAAACTTAACATCCAAATAAAACAAGGGCAAACAACCGTCATCAGTGGCCCATCAGGTAACGGTAAATCAACTCTTGCTAAACTGCTTTTAGGTTATTATTTGCCGACTAATGGGGAAATAATGATTGGAAATCACTCCTTAAACAAACTCTCTATTGCATGCTTTCGAAAAACCATTGCTTATGTTGAACAAGAACCCATTATGTTTTCATCATCTATAATAGAAAACCTTATTCCTGAAGCCACAAATACACCAACACCAGATCAAATGAACCGAGTTATCAGTGCATGCAAAAAAGCCAACGCTCATGATTTTATTGAGCAACTTCCTGACGGATATTTTACTCAAATTTGTGATAGAGGAAATCAACTTTCAGGTGGACAAAAACAACGCATCGCAATTGCTCGCGCTATTTTACATGAACCAGAAGTGGTCATTTTGGATGAATATACGAGCGCTCTTGATATCGAAAACCAACAGGTAATTGAACAAGCAATGCACAACTTGCTAGTTAATAAAACGGTGATCATTATTTCGCATAAACAAGAACATATCGCAAATGCCGATAATTTAATTTTATTATAATCACAGTCTATGTTTGCTCTGAACTCCTGCTTTCCTTTCAGTGCATCCCTAGCTACATTTTCTCACAACTTCACTTTTGCTGCTTTGTTACACTCATTGTCAGTCACAATGGATTGAAACAAGATTAAACACATGGCACCTAACACTTCATCACGTATCCTTGGTTTTGATATCGCTCGCGCATTCGCGGTGTTTGGAATGGTGATCGTAAATTTTAAAATTGCCATGGAAGCGCAAACGGGTGCTGCTTTTTGGTTAGGGTTTGCCAGTTTATTTGAAGGACGCGCCTCTGCGTTGTTTGTTATTTTGGCAGGCTTAGGTATCAGCCTGATGACCAAAAAAGTCCGGCTTGAGCCCCATAAACCCCAAATTCGTGAAGCCCAAGTCCAGCTACTTAAACGCGCTTTGGCATTGTTTGTGATTGGCCTTGCCTACACCCCTATTTGGCCCGCTGATATTCTGCATTTTTACGGCGTGTATTTTGCGATTGCCGCGATGTTGTGTTTTTGCTCTGATCGGACTGTGTTACTTAGCTGTGTTGGCTTTGTACTTGGCTTTGTGGCGTTACTGCTGGTGTTTGATTATGACCAAGGTTGGGATTGGGCTAGCCTCACCTACACCGATTTATGGACTTGGCAAGGCTTGCTGCGACACATGATATTTAACGGCTTTCATCCTGTTTTTCCTTGGGCGGCTTTTTTATTGTTTGGCATGTGGCTTGGGCGAAAGCCACTCACTGATCCTGTGGTGCAACAGCGCTATGCCATCATTTCACTCGCGATACTGATATTCACTGAGCTCAGTTTGTTGGGGTTACGTGTGCTAGGCGAACAACACTTTTCAATGCCCGTTGAAACAATTAATACATTGTTAACCAGCAATATTATTCCACCACTCCCTCAGTATATGCTTTCTGCAGGCAGCAGTGCTGTGTTCATTTTAATGCTCTGCTTAGGCCTTGGGCAGCGGTATTCACATTTATGGTTGATCCGAAGTTTATACCGCACAGGCCAGCTCTCACTGACGCTTTATATTGCTCACGTATTTATTGGTATGGGGTTACTTGAGGCGTTTAATTTACTCTCAGGCCAATCTATTGAGATCGCGCTGCAAAGTGCCTTGATTTACTGTTTAAGCGCACTGGTGTTTAGCGTGATTTGGCTTCGATTTTTTACACTCGGGCCCTGTGAGTGGATGTTTAAAAAGATAACGCGTTAGCCTAGCGAAGAAAATCCGGCGACTAGCGCAAAACTCGGGGCTATTTGCCTCTATCAGCTCACTCAAAATTGAGTTTTCACTCTAATTTATTCATTTTCAATACAGAAACTGACTGTTCAAACATCACTTTTGATAAAAACTCACAAATACCCAATACAGGTATTGACAGCGATGTCATTTATCAACATTATGTTCACAAGTAACACCTTGCGCACATTTGATTAACATAAATGGTACATTTTGATGGCTAAGCATTAATGCTGATTTGTGCATACTGCGCCAATCATACGTCAGATTGAGGTGATCTATTTCTCATCCAACCAAAAGGATTATTCCTATGTTTAAACTGAGTCTTATTAATGTGGTCATTGGCACCTCGCTGGCTGCGAACTGTTATGCAATGAACCCACAAATAGATCCGAATAATCCGGATGGTTATATCGTGTCGCGCGCTCAAATCAATGCAGCGCAAGACGCAAAAACCCCAAACCCTATGTATGATATCTGGGCGAAAGCACTCGAAACACGTCCTAACAGTGTGGTTGAGGGCATTCGCCCGGGTTCTGCGACAAATCCCGAAAATGTCAAACGCGTTGAGCGTGTCTTCCCACAAAGTGAGTGGGATTTTTTAACGCAAATGGCCGCACCTGAATATACCTACACCCGATTTTTACAAGCCATCGGTAAGTTTTCTGCCTTTTGTGGCGATTACACTGACGGTCGCAATGCTGACGAAATCTGTAAAAAGTCAATCGTCACTGCCTTTGCCCACTTTTCGCAAGAAACAGGTGGCCACATTGCTAAAAGTAATACTTCCGATAACCCCAATGGCCTCGAAGAGTGGCAGCAAGCGTTAGTGCATGTGCGTGAAATGGGCTGGTCAGAAGGGCAACCGGGCTACACCACAGGCTGTGGCCAAAACGATTGGCAAAATAAACGCTGGCCTTGTACACAAAATCAAGGGTATTTTGGCCGAGGTGCCAAGCAGCTTTCGTATCACTTCAACTACGGCATGTTTTCTGAAGTGATGTACGATGGTGATGCCACTGTCTTACTTAAAAACCCAGGTTTAGTTGCTGATTCTTGGCTCAATTTAGCCTCTGCCATTTGGTTTTTCTTAACCCCACAAGCGCCAAAACCGGCCATGCTGCACGTGATTGACCGCACTTGGACGCCTTCGCAACGAGAAACCGATGCAGGCATAGGATATGGATTTGGTACCACCATCAATGTCATTAATGGCGGCATTGAGTGTGGCTCACAAAATAAAGACAAAGGCCAGCCCGTTAATCGGATCCGCTATTGGGAAGGACTGGCAGCGCATTACAACATCACTATCGAAACCGACGAAGAAAACACCTGTTTTCAACAAACACCTTATGGCAGTTTAAACCTCAATGGCGCCACCGATGTGCTTTACACCAACTGGGATGGCAACTGGAAATATTATGCCGACCGACCTGGTGGTTTTTCGTTTGAATGTGAGTTAGTGGGCTTTCAAACAGCTTACTCAGCGTTAGTACCGGGCGATTACGAAAAATGTGTGACTAACTTTTATGGCTCGCATGCCAGCTGGCCAACCATAAGAGTTGTTGAAGAAGATTTAACGCCGCCAGTGGTAGAGCCACCAGCGGGTGGAATTGCCGCTTGGTCAGCCAATAAAGTGTATCTCAAAGGCGACAAAGTTAGCGTGACAGTCAACAAGGTAACGACTCACTATGAAGCAAAATGGTGGACCAAAGGTGATGCCCCTGCCAATGGCGGCCCTTGGCAAGCAATCCCGTAAATTATAAACATCCCTAAGACGTTTATTTGAGCCAAATCCGCAGCATTCGCTGCGGATTTTTTTATCTCCCCATCATGAGCATAAAACACAAAGCGATGGAGACATTTCTCCGCGCTATGCCGTCGCTTTTTTGACCTTTTTCATCGCCATAGTTCGCTTAAGCGGCGACAAATAATCGATAAATAACTTACCTTTTAAATGGTCAATTTCATGTTGCATTACTATCGCCAAAAAGTCATCGCTATTTATGGTGATGGCTTGACCTGTGCGGTCTTGCGCCACCACTTTAACTTGTGTAAAACGGCTCACTTGTGCACGATAATTGGGCACTGACAAACAGCCCTCTTCGCCTTTTTCTGGGTTATCACCACTGGCTACCACAGGGTTAACCAGCACTAGTGGCTCATTACGCTCTGGGGAAATATCAATCACCACGACCGCTTGGTCGCTGCCAATTTGTGTAGCTGCTAAGCCAATGGCATCTTCGGTGGCATACATAGTATCGAGCAAATCATCAATTAAAGGCTGAATAGCACTCACATCCTCAACGTGTGACGCCACAACTGTTAAACGCGGATCCCCTGCGGTTAAAATTTCTCTTACTGCCATGTGCATTTCTCTTCAAATCGGTTCATTTCTGGGGCTTATCATAACAAAGTTGCTCACGATTACATACGACGCACTCAAACACACAACCAACATCACGCAACGTTAATTTTTTTCATATGAAAAACAAGGCAATAAGCAGTATTGTTGAGCATTATTTAGGATCGGCTTTAAAGGAATATCATGAAACTTGCTGTTAAAACCCCCCATCTGTTCAGCGCTTGTTTGTTGTGCTTGAGCCAATTCATGCTTGGCTGCGGTGGCTCTAATTCACCGTCCTCTCAGCCCACACTTCCCACTCAAGTGAGTCCACCAGCCAATATCGAAGTCAGTGGCATCACTTATCAACCTTGGACCCACAGTGACTTAACTGTGTACGTTTCAGATCAGCGCTTAGCTTCAGCCGATAACACCACGATGCTGGATCTGATCAATAACCTTACAACACTGAGCGATACGTTCGCGGTACATCGTCAACCGTGGTTAATTCATCTCCATGAACAAAGCCCAGCAATCGCAGTGCAAGCTGGTTATTTTTATTTGCCCGTGAACGCTAATGACAGCGCTGCCGAACACACAGTTCAATTAATAAGCCAGTTAATCTTAAATAAACGCCACTCGGTCAATAACAACGGCCAAGCACTCACATTAGCCGATGTACTACTTAGCCAAGCGTTTGCATCACTAATCGCCCAAACGCAATTTGACATTGAGAACCCGTATCAAAACCTGACCCACAATGAAGCCGACTTTATTGCACTACATACTGTACTTAGCGAGACAGCCAAGCAACCTTTTAGTCCAACATCACGCTGGCTTGTTGGGGACTCCCAATTGAACAGTGGTATGGGCAATGCCCTGATGCAACATGCGATTAAACAAGCCCATATTTACTACCCCGGCAGTGATTACATTAGTTTATCAACTTTGCCACTTGCGTCTTTTTTACCGTTTGTAACCCATAGCGCAGAGCTGCCTATGCCAATCAATGAGGTGACCTTGCGCACCCCTGATATCAGCGAATACGATCAAGTCCCTGCCAGCGAAATGCACCAGCTGCAACTCACACACCCTACGTATTACTTGCATGGTTTACATGATAAAAAAGAAGTTGCATTGAGCTTTGACGATGGCCCATCCACCCATACCGCTGAAGTCCTTGAAGTACTTGCCAAACATCAAATTCAGGCCACTTTTTTTGTGCTTGGGCAAAATATTCAAAACCGCCACCCCGACATACTCGCCATTCATCAACACGGCCACCTCATTGGCAACCACAGTTATCGCCATACCGACAGCAGTACCATTAGTGATCATTCACTTTTGTGGCAAAACGAAATCATTAACACCAATGACATCATTTTTAACTTAGTCGGCTACGCGCCAAGACTCTTTCGCCCGCCTTATGGTCGTATTCGTAGCGATCAAATCGAGTATCTAGCCAGCCGAGGCATGCGCACCATTAATTGGTCTATCGACACTCGTGATTGGCACACCCAAGTGGTGAATCAGCAAGACATTGAGTTTGCTGCCAGCCACTACAGCCATCCCGAAGCGGTGATTTTAATGCACGATGGCGGCGGCAACCGCAGCAATACCGTCGCAGCCCTTGAAAACATCATTCAACATTATCAAAACGAAGGTTATCGGTTTGTCACGTTAGATACATTATTGGGCATTGGCAGAGCACGCTAGCTTTGCCTTGCCTTGCCGCAAACACATTGAGTCCCTTTAGCCAAAACTACTGGATACTCCTTGTATGTTTTTAAAGCAACCTCATAAGTACCTGTTTACACGAATAAAGTTAGTTGGCATTATTGGGACTAATTTAGCGATTAGGTCATGTAAATCATGAGCGAATACTGCAACCAGATAAAGAGCGAAAAACACAAGATCAAATCTGACACCTTGCTTATTTAATCAAAGCACAAAAAAAACTAACGACTCTCTCATAGGAAGTAAACAATGGACGTTAATTTACAAGAAATAACTAAAGACAATTGGGTTGATATGATTGACCTTGAAATCACAAAAGAACAAGAAAAATACGTTGCCCTTCCAGCAGAAGCAATTGCAGCTTCCAAATTTTATGATTATTACGTTAATCGCGGCGTTTACTTGGGTGATAAACCCATTGGTTTTATCCAGTATTATCCTAATTTTGACGATGAAAAGCCTAACGAAATTTTCATTGACCAATTGCTGATTGATGTCAGCTTACAAGGTCAAGGATATGGCTCAAAAGCAATTAAGTTAGTATTAGACGAAATCAAACAATTAGACGGCTTTAATTCAGTCTCTATTTGTTACGTCGAAGGTCACGACTTAATGAAAAAGTTCTTCGAACAGTTCAGTTTTAAAGTTGTTGAGCAAGATGAATTTGATGAAACCATCATGGAGTTACATTACGCCTAACAGGCTATCTATGACACTCAACTATTTAAAAACAACATTTTGGGGCTCATTGCCTTTTGCATATATTGGTTATGTATCCTTGGTATCATTTAATCTGTTACGAACTAAAGTATGCCGCATCAGAGGTTATTTCCTTTACCCAACAAGGTTGGTAGCGTTTTTAAAGAACGTGAAAAGAAGGTCGATTTAAATGACTTTGATTCTATTGCCACGATGACTAAAAAATAATGGTGCCCGCTTCTCATAACAAATCTATCAAGGCAGCTACACAGAGTTAGCAACGCACCTTAATTTAACACACTAATTTCCCCCTTTTGTTAGGGCATTTATATTCAGGATAAACATGCACATTTCATTACAAGATATAGATCAATCAAATTACGAGCCTGTCTGCGAGTTAGACGTGACAGAGGCACAAGAAGACTATGTGGCGTGCAATATGTGGTCGCTTGTCGAATCCCATTACAACTCAAGCCACACTTGCAAAGCTATTTACTGTGACAACGCGCCGGTTGGTTTTTTTATGTGGGTGCAAGAATCCGCATCAAAAATTTCGATTTGGCGTTTCATGGTAGACAAAAATCATCAAAACAAAGGGATTGGTCGAGTCGCTCTGGCGCAGGCCATAAACGCCATCAAAGACACCGCAAACCTCAAAGAAATTGAAATTTGCTATAACCCGATGAACCCCGTCGCGAAGGATTTTTATTCAAGCTTTGGTTTTGAAGAAGTTGGCATGGATGAGGATGGTGAAGACATGCTCGCTCGAATCACTCTTTAAAGCCATTAACTTCGCTATCAAACATTGCTTGCGTTATTTGCACGCAAATTCAGTGAGGTTAAAGGATTATTTTTTATCATTACTGACACTCTCTGACATCCCCTCGTGGTTTACTTGTTGTCGTCAACAAACGACATCAAATACGGAGATAATTATGTCAACTAACGCAATTGAAATCGTGCAATTTACTTTAAAACAAAGCGCTGATTTAGCTCAATTTGAACAAGCAAACTCAGCTTTTCAGCAATTTATCGATCAACAACCTGGTGTGTTGTATCGCTCTTTAGCAACACACCCAGACACAGCACAGTATGTTGATGTGGTGTACTTTGAAACCATGGCTGATGCAAAACGCATTGGCGATGCGTTTATGGAACACCCTATCTGTCAGCAATTTTTACAGCTGATAGAAAAAGACAGAGTCACGTTAGCGCGTTACAATGCAGTGAGCCAAACCCCGTGTGAACAAAGCGCCTAAGCGCTCAATCAAAGGGTAAAATCCCAAGGAAAATGGTGTGCATAAATCTGAACGATTATTTCAGCTGGTCAACATTCTAAAAAGTCGTCGTCTTGCTATTAGAGCGTCTGATTTAGCTGCTCGTTTAAACGTGTCAGAGCGCACCATTTATCGTGATATCCAACACTTACAACATTCTGGCGTACCCATTGAAGGAGAAGCTGGGATTGGTTATGTGATTGATGATTATGATCTTCCTCCCATGATGTTTACCTTAGAGGAACTTCAAGCTTTATTACTGGGCAGTAAAATGGTCAGTGCTTGGACAGATCCGGTTTTGGCCGAAAAAGCACACAGTGCCATCACAAAAATAGAGGCGGTACTTCCTGATAATTTAAAGCAACACACCGCCGATCAACCTTATTTAGTTTCTGGCTGGAGCCATAGCTCAGCACATCAGTCATTTACCTATACATTACGCCAAGGGATAGAACAAAAACGATCAGTGAACTTACATTACAGCGATGCCAACAATCAGCTCACAACCCGCACGGTAGAACCATTAGGATTGGTTTATTGGGGTGGTAAGTGGACACTCGTGGCCTATTGCCAACTCAGAAATAACTACCGCGAGTTTAGGCTCGATCGAATTCAGGATGCGCATTTATCAGCAGACGCATTTTGTTTAAGTAAGGAAAAAAATCTCGACCATTATGTCGCGCTAATCAAAGCGCAATATGGCGACTGTTAATCAAACCAGCAGCGTCAAACCTCACAGTTTGCCAGTTAAACCCTCAGTTAAACCCTCAGTTAAACCCTCAGTTAAACCCTCAGTTAAACCCTCAGTTAAACAGCAAAAGTAACCCCACACCACGTCGATTAAACCGCCGATAAAAAAACAATTAAACCAATAAACACTTGATAAATAAAATTTAAAATGGATACTAAAAAATAAAGACTCAATAACCCTAGGAGGATTCGGTGAAGGTAAAATGGATGTTTATTGCTTTAATATTGTGGGCAGCACCAGTCTACGCAATTGATGTGCTCGCGTTATATAAAGACGATCAAGCCGTTCGGACTCACCTAAGGACACTTCCTAAAAATGAAGTGAAAGAGTATATAACGCAAGTCATGCTGCCTGGCGATCAAGTGAGACTTGAGCAGGTCGAGCAATTAATAAAAACAACAGAAAATTTATCCTCCGAAGAATACTTTGCTGCGGCCATGATCATGCAACATGGTTCAGATCCTGCGCATTATAAAATGGCCATGGAGCTGTCGCAAAAAGCAAGAGCCCTTGACCCCAGCAATAAAAATGCGAGCTGGTTATCATGCGCCGCTGAAGATAGACACCTGCAAAAAATTGACCAGCCTCAAATCTGGGGAACGCAATTGTACAGAAAAATGAATGCCGAAGGGACACATGAAATTTACTACTTAGAAAATTTTGACAAAAATGCCCGCTCAGATGAACAACGAGTGCAATGCGGCATCCCTACTCTGGCAGGAATAGAAGCTAAACTCGAGAAAATGGCCACCTTAACAGATAGAAATAAACAATACCGACTATGGAAAACAGGTACTTAAGCCCTCATAAGCTCAGCGACAACAAACACTTTCATTGAGCCAAGGAGCCAATAGCCTAAGTATTAATGACCTTCAGTTATTTGATATATCACTATTTTTAACTCAGCTTTTTTTGTAGACTAGCTAAAACACTGAGCTTAAAGGAATTAATGTGATAAGTGTGAGCGATTTATGCTTTCGCAGGCAAGATGGTGCAGAGGTGCAAACCCTGTTTGATGGCTTGAGTTTTACTATCAATGCACACGAGCATTTAGCGTTACTGGGTGACAGTGGTTCAGGTAAAACCACCTTATTGCATTTGCTTGCAGGTTTGCTGAGCCCAAACAGCGGTCAAATTGAGGTCAATGGTGAACGTATTTCTGCTTACAATGCGCAGCAACTGGCTCATTACCGCCGTAAAATCGGCCTTATTTTTCAGCACTATCAATTACTTGATTGCTTGAGCGTCAAACAAAACATTCTGTTTCAACATCAACTTAATTATCCAAACCAAGTCGCGAGCGAATTTGATGCCTTAGTAGAACAATTAGGCTTAAAGGACAAACTCAATAAGCTACCCAGCCAACTGTCTGGTGGGGAGCAACAGCGCGTCGGCATTGCTCGGGCGCTGCTTAACCAACCTAAACTGATTTTAGCTGACGAACCCACTGGCAACTTAGATCAAACACGCGCTCAACAAGTGGTGGAGATGCTCACCACCTTATGCAAAGAGCGGCAAATTAACTTGGTCATGGTAACGCACTCGCAGCGATTAACTCAGTATTTTGATAGTGTCAAAGTGTTAGCAAACGGGCAGTTTGATGGCTGAAGTCTCCCTCATACTGCGCACCCACATTGCCTATTTTAGGCGTCATCCTTGGTTACTGGTGCTGTTTATTGCGGGCCTCAGTTTGGGCAGTGCTTTATTAACCGCCATTGCGGGCCTAAACCAAGAAGCCAAAAACCGCCACCACCACTCTTCGGCGTTGATTGATGCCGCCGTCAGCCACATTATTAAACCGCCGATAGGCCAAGAATTTATCAGCGGTCAATTATGGCTCACCCTGCGCTCGCAAGGGTTTATCAATGCGCAACCAGTCCTACGTGGAAAGTTAAAGTTGGCCTCAGGCAAAACTGTGTATCTGCAAGGGATCGATAGCCTGATGTGGCTCACTCATCCCGCGCCAAGCACCACACAGCACAGACAAAAAAGCAGCACAGGGATGGCTTTTGATTCGATTTTAATCGACCGCAAACAAAGCAAAAAATTAGCACTTACAACCGTTCAGCCCACGCTGAAACTGGCTAATAACGAGGCCACTCCACATTATCGTTTGATTGATAACATCGGCATTTGGTCAATCACCGACATCGCATACGCAGATAAACTGCTTAACGCACAAGGGCAGCTGAGCTTTATTGAAATGATTGGCTTAACCCCAGAGCAAATCCCACAAATAGAGGCCATTTTGGCCAACAAGGCTCGGTTAGTCGCTGCGCAAGAACAAAACTTTGATGCGCTCTCGGAGGCGTTCTTTTTTAACCTTGGCGCATTGGCTTTGCTTGGTTACATTGTGGCGGCGTTTTTAAGCTTTAATGCCATTAAGCTATCCATTGCGGGGCGCAAAAAACTGCTGGAGCAGTTTGCTATTTTGGGCTGCACACCACACGCTATTGGCACTGCGATTGCGATTGAATTTATCCTGATGAGCCTAGTGACTGCACTGTTTGGCAGCATTGCTGGTTTTGTGATTGCCAATGCCTTAGTATTCGATGTCAACCGCACACTTATGGGGCTCTATCAGCTTGAACAAGCCCTGACTATTCGCTGGCAATGGCATACTTTTTTACTCGGCTTTGTGGTCAACCTTGGCACGTTGGCTTTTATGTTACTGACTCAAAAAAATCCCCTAAAAGCCAACAGCAACGTAGTGTTTTATGGAAGTGTTGCTGCGGTACTGGCGGCCATTGTGTACTTTTATAATCAGGCGCTATCAGAATTAGATGCCCTGCTGCTGTGCGTGTTTATTCTCGGGTTGTTTGTGCTTGTGACCCCGCGCTGTTTGCAAGGGCTGCTCAGTGTGCGCAATCCGTTTAAACAGCCGTTGTGGCAATGGTTATATGCCGACAGTAAACTGCAATTGCAAGAATTACGCATTGCCATTGTGGCGATTTTAGTCGCGCTTGGCAGTGCCATTGGCATGCAAATTATGGTCAAAAGCTTTAGCAACACCCTCAATGCTCACCTCGAAAAACAACTCAGCGCCGATGTCTACATTCATGTCGATACTTTCGACCCTGCCCTGCGAGCACGCCTGAGCACTGAGCCACAGATCAAACAGGTTGGCATTTATATGGCCAGCGCAGGATATTTAAATAAAGTCCCCGCAAGGCTGGCCAGTTTTGGGCAAAGTCATCAATCATTTGCTCACATTAACCTGACATCAGGAGAGGCAATCAATGCAGCGCATTTTGCCAATCAAGGCTGCATTGCGAACGAGCAAGCAGCCATCAAATATGGGTATAAACTCGGTGATACCGTCACCTTTTTGCAAAATCAGCAGGGTTTTGCCTGTCGTATTTCGGCCTTTGCTTACGATTATGGCAACACAGCACTTGGCTTAATAACACAAGAGCAACGCCTTAAAACAAGCTCCTTGCACTGGCAAGTGTTTGGTTTATCGCTGACCTTAAATGAAGGCGCGAGCGTTGAAGCTCTCACTGAGCAACTGATCAATGATTACCACATCGACAGCAGTTTTATAACCGAGAACAAACGCTTTAAAGCCATTGCCAACCAGTTATTTAACGACACCTTTCAGGTCACCAAAATCTTAAATGGCTTTATACTCGCCATTGCCTTAGTGAGCCTCTGTATTAGCCTACTGAGTTTAAGTGCGCAACATGGCAAACAGTTGATTGTTTTGCACAATCTTGGGGTCGATGCCCGCCAATTACACACACTCAAGCTAGTGCAAACCAGTATTTTAGTCGGTTTTACTTGCCTGTTTGCCATTCCCTTAGGGTTTGCATTAGGCGTAGCCCTGTTAAAATTTGTCATGCCCATCGCCTTTGGTTGGACAATCCATTTAACGCTAGATTGGCCAGCGCTCCTGACGACTTGTGCATTGTTACTCCTTGCTGCGGTGCTCTGTGCCTATTTACCCGTTAAAAAACTGACTCGTCATTTGCACGCCAAAGGAAATGAATCATGAAATTGCCCCTGCTGTGCGCGACAAAAAATGCCACTAAGTGCGCCACTAAGTTAACCTTACTACTGATCAGTATCGTACTGCTGCAAGCATGTGAGCCCGCCCCGGCACCTCAAGATGCTAACGCGCTGCAAACCATGAGCGGCCAACCTGTTGATCAAACCCGCGGGGTGAGATTACCGCAAGATCATGGCCCGCACTTAGCACAAGGCATTGAATGGTGGTATGTGACAGCCAACCTCACCGCAGACACAGGCGAAACCTTTGGAGCCCAGTGGACTTTGTTCCGCACGCAAATGCCGTTGCCTTTCAAATCCACTTGGTGGGACAACCAACTGTACTTTGCCCATTTTGCGCTGCAACACCAGCAATCCCACGTCGCGTTTGAGCGTTTTGCTCGCGCAGGCCAAGCTAGCATTAGCGCAAGCCCGTTTTCGGCGCAACTTGATGACTGGTCGCTCACCAGCTCTGGGCAAGATTTTTTGCCATTACAAATGCATGCAAAACAAGACAACTACGCCATTGATCTCTCCCTCAAACAAAGCCCAATGGTCTTACATGGCGACAACGGCTATAGCCAAAAAACCGCAAGCGGCCACGCCTCTTACTATTTTAGCTACCCTTTTCTTGTTACCAGCGGCACCCTGACTTTTAACGGCCAACAATACACAGTCACAGGCAATGCTTGGTATGACCGCGAGTGGTCAGCCAGTTTATTAGATAAAAGCCAATTGGGCTGGGATTGGTTTAGCCTAGTCAGTACAGACTCGCCAAAACAGGGTTTGATGGTATTTTGCATCCGCGATGCACAACAGCACTACAACAACTGCAGCGGCACTCGCATTACAGAACACGGCGCAGCCACGCCTATTCCTCACGCTGATATCAAATTACAGGTTTTAGCCCATACTGAGCTTGGCGGCACACAGTACCCGAGCCAATGGCAAATCGACCTACCCGGTTTGGCCCCGATTGTGGTCGACACCCTGACCAAAGATTCGCGCAATAGGCTCACCATCCCATATTGGGAAGGCCGCGTACAAACCCGCGGCGGTTTTATTGGGCTTGGCTACGCCGAATTAGCAGGTTACGAATAAGTGTCTGGCAAGTATGTTGGTAATTCGCCAACATAAACAAAGGACACTCAGCAGCGTTTGGAGTGAGTGAGAGCATTCACGCCCAAGTACGGCAGCTCAGCCAGTACATTCAGGGTGAGATGCCGATTACTTAACGTGTTGCTGACACTGGGTTATCGCTCACCCTCTACGGTAAACTCATCAAACACTAAACGTGCTTGGCCGTCTGATTGAATTTGCCAGTGCTCTTTTTGTATCGAGCCAAAGGCCTTATTCATTGTCCATTTTGCGCTGAGAATAAAACCTTCCTCTCCTGCAGGTTCCCATATTTCGTCAAAATAAGTGACCTCGTTAAACCCTTGGTCAATAATATCTTGCCATAAAGATTGGATCGCCTCTTTGCTTGTAAATGTTCCAAACGGATGAGCAATCATAGTGGTCGATTCACCATATTGCGCCGCACAACCAGCTGCATCTTGCTGATTAAAAGCGGTTTTCCATGCTGCACTTGCACGTTTACAGGCCATTAAAACTGAATTATTCATAGTTGTTCCTCTCAATGATTTAAAACCAGTTTACGTGTAGAATTAACAAGCAAAAACACTGTAAACAATAATCACTGTTTAATTAAATTAAACAATTAGGAATTATCACATGAATAAGCTTCGTCATATGTCACTGTTTATGAGCATTGTTGAAGCGGGCTCTATCACCGCAGCGGCAGATAAACTCAATCTGTCAAAATCGGTCTTAAGCCAACACTTAAAAAAACTCGAGGCTGAACTTGCCATCACCTTGCTTAAACGCACCACTCGGCGACAAAGTTTGACGCCCGCAGGTGAGCGGTTTTATCAGCACTGCCATCAGATGCACAACGTTGCTGAGCAAGCTTGGAATGAAGTCTTTGAATTACAACACGAACCCATGGGATTAATTACCATTACAGCCCCCCATGGTTTAATGAATTCGATTGTTGTGCCAGCCATTACCGATGCATTTAGGCCATACACGCAGGTAAAATTTAACTTAATCTGTGACGACGCTCATTTAGACTTAATGCAGCACAATATTGACTTAGCAATACGTGTCGGAGAATCCCCCGACAGTAATTACCGACAAACGGCGATTGGCACATTACACGATTGCCTTTGCCAAAAACGCGCGATGGAGGTTGATTTACACAAGGTCAGTTACATTGCCAATCATTGGCAGGCAAACAACATCAGCCACCACATAAACGGTCAAACATATCAATTTGACGTCAAGCATAGAACCAATACGCTCATGCAAACGGTGGCCTTAATTGAAGCAGGATGTGGGATTGGCCTCATCCCTGATACGCTTGCATATCACAACAGCCAAATGCAAGTGATCGCTCGTTTGGCACAATCCACTATCTACGCCCTTCACCCGTATTCTGCCGCCATCCCTTTAGCGGTGTCGATGGCAAGACACGCCATTGAACTTAAACTCGCAAACAAGCAACGCACTGAGTGAGTCATGACTTCCTTCTCAGTCTGAGTTTGATGTCGTGACTAAAAATGATGTTGGACCGGTTGTTTTTTACAACGACTCTACGTCGTGACTGGGCGTGCTTGCTGATCGTAGGTCGGGCTTTAGCCCGAAAGTTATTTAAGAGCTTCCCTCGTTTTCAAATTAACCATAGTGTTTAGCTTTAAAAACCGCTTTTTAAATCAGCATCGTTGTCGCGCTGGCGACGGCAGCCAAAGATGGGCTGGCGCTGACCCCTCTCTGGACACTCTCAGCGCCACCGACATCACGCTAAATCCTGCAAATAATCAATTGATGTGAACGTCAATGGTGAAGATAGGCCATCCATGGCCAAGCTTCACCTTACATTTCATCCATGAAATGCCTGACTCATCAATTGGTTATTTTTCGGGCGTGATCACGGGGGGATTTTGATCGGCGTGAGTTTTGAAATTGGTTGTAGGTGCAAGCCTGCTTGCGAAAACGAGTGAAGCTCGGTCGCTTTTGTAGGTTGGGCTTTAGCCCGAAAGTTATTTAAAAGCCATTTTCAAATAAATAACTGCTTTTGAATTAACACCGTTGTCGCACTGGCGACGGCAGCCAAAGAGGGGCTGACGCTGACCCCTCTCTGGACACTCTCAGCGCCACCGCCATCACGCTGTATCCTGCAAATAATAATTGATGTGAACGTCAATGGTGAAGATAGGCCATCCATGAAATGCCTGACTCATCAATTGCTTATCTTTCGGGCGTGATCACGGGGAAAATTGGCAGCGTTTTGAGTTGCGAGATTTGCGTAGGTGTAGCTTGCTTGCGAAGGCGAGCGAAGCTCTGCAAAAAAGCCAAACTAAATTAGAGTGGGTATCTTTGTTATTTGCGTTATTTAAAAATGGCGATTGCGTTTTCATAAGTCTCCTCAAAAAAACTGTGTATATGAACAGTATTTTCTTGAGTGCCCCTATAGTCAAGAAATCGACCCTATGGGTCGTTTTTGTCGGTTTATTAGTAAAATGTCAATTAGTTATCTATTTGATATAGAATAATAAAAGATATTTTGTTATTAATATGGGTAAGTTACTATAGACCCAATGTTGGGTAGAAAAACGACCCGTAGGGTCGATATTAAATTGTTAGTTGTTTCGAGAGTTTGGAGAAAATAAAAAGTATGGATGCTAATCAAATAGAGGTTTTGGTCAACTCAATTAAAACTGAGTTACCATTTACACCTCCATTTCAATACAAAAAATTTGATGAAGACCCATTCCCACTATCATTCTCTGAAAATGTAAACTACTTAGGTGATTGGTCAGCTCATTGCCTGCAACCTTTCACTAAAATAGAGTGGTTTTGTGTTCGTCCAAAATATCTAAAAAGTGTTGGGCGTTTAGTTCCTCCTAAAGTAGTTTCCTGTGAGGCTGAGTTTATTAATTTATTGCAAAACTTAAAGGTTCCATTTCAGTCCCAAGGTGATACTATTTTAATTTATTGTAATAAAAACAACTAACAAGAGACTATGGCGTCAATAGCTAATTTTAAACTTTTGGCGCTTCCCACATAACTCCGTCTCTGAGCATCGAATTTAAGATCACAATCATCTTCCTGACACACGCAATAAGCGCTACTTTTTTCGGTTTCCCAGCAGCAACTAATCGCTGATAAGTTGATTTAAAAACAGGGTTTGATTAGATGGCTGACATCATCGCCATGTATAAAACGGTGCGTACTTGATGCCGCCCACCTTGAATTTTTCGAAGCCCTTTATAGCGGCCACTTTCGCGATTCATAGGCGCAACGCCAACCAATGCACCGGCTTCTTTATTCGACATATAGCCAAGCTCAGGTAAGTTACTGATGATGGAGGCAGCGGCAATTTTACCAATGCCTTTCATGCTTTGTAGGATCGTGTTTTTGGCTGAATATTCAGGGCATGATTCAATGAGTTTTAGAATTTTATTTTCAATTTTTTCAATCTGATTTTTAAAGGCTGCTAAAATAGGCTTGATGGTTGAAATCAGCTCTTTTGGTAAAATTTGCAGGCGGTTTTTTTCCATCGTTTGCATGACTAACAGCTGATTTCTTCTGGCAACCAAATCACTCATAGTCTGCATGATATCAGGCTTTAGGGTGGAAAGTGTGGGTTTAATTGCCTCGCCATAATGTGCAATTAACTGTGCATCTAGCTTATCGGTTTTAGCGCGTTGTTCAAGCGGGACAAATTACAGTTGGCTGTTTCGCTCCGCTCACAATTTTAGCCAACTACAATTTGCCCCTTAACAGGGCGTTAAGCACTAAATAGAATTCAACCTCAGGAAGGTAAATGACTTTAACTCAAATACAAATAATTGAGCCTCTTGGTGAGGCTATGTCATGGTTTGAGAGAGAATTACAATGGGGTGTGTGCCCAACAGAATTGAGGCATTTAAGCGGCAGAATCGGAGAGCTGTATTCCGCTCTAATTACCAACGGCCAGATGGCAATGGATAAAGAATATTTCCTAAAGCCAAACACATCGAATGCAATAACCAACAAAGTCAGTATTTGCAGATTGTCTTTCAAACCCAAAAACTGACTAAAAACCTAACCCCTCGATGTCACATTTAGCATAAGCAAACGCCCAATCGCGAGCGAAATGGTTCAATTAAGCACGCATGCGCTGCCATATTTTGCAGCCACAACCCGCCTGTATATTATTGTATTTGAAATATTTTATCGGTAAGCTTGGGCTTGCTATCTAAACAATTCAACCATCATTTTTAAAAGCGAGATCGTTTAAATGCGTTGATGTGAAGGCGGTGTAAAGTCACATGGCTTAACGGTTGCTCGTATAGTCAGGAAAACACTCATAAAAACGACCCAATCGCTCGATATAAACGTGTGAGGTATTAAAATAGATTATGCGAATTATTGAAGTTGTTGAATATAACGATGCGTGGCTACGTCAATTTGAAATTGAAAAGCAGTTAATAATCTCACGCTTGCCGATTAACAAAATATGGGTTCACCATATTGGCAGCACCGCTGTAAGTGGTCTAGCGGCTAAACCCATTATTGATATATTGATCGAAGTCGAAGAAATAGAAAACCTAGATAAATACAATAAAATATTTGAGTCCATCGGTTACGAATGCAAAGGTGAGTTTGGTATTTCGGGGCGTCGTTATTTTCAAAAAGGAGGCAATCAACGCTCACATCATATTCATGCATTTCACAAAGACTCTGACAATGCCATGCGACACTTAGCATTTAGAGACTATTTAATTGCACATCCATTAGTGGCAAAAGAATACGCTGCACTTAAACGAAATATTGCTAGAAATTGTAATAATGACAATAGTATATACTGTGACGGCAAAAACGAGTTTGTTAAGTTACATGAACAACATGCCGTTGCATGGCGCAAAAAGATAACCGCCTAAAAGATATCTGCTGAGCGCTCATCTTTATTCTCAAGGAGACCGCATATTGATCTCACAACTGCCCAGATGGGTTGAATTTGGCGCGTTTCTTTTGGCGCTGGTTGCAGGGTTTGTTAATGCTGTCGGTTTACTCAGTTTTGAGCACCAATCGGTTTCTCATTTATCTGGTACCGCAACGCTATTAGGTGCGGGTTTTTTAAATTTACCTTGGCTCAATACTCTTCATTTAGCGGGAATTTTGCTCTGTTTTTTACTTGGTTCAGTCACGGCTGGCTTTTTATTACATGGCCCAACGCTGAAACTAGGTAAACACTATGACACAGCGTTGTTTTTAGAATCTGCTTTATTACTCCTAACCTTATGGTTTATGAGTCAAGGATCAATTTATGGCCATTTAGTTGCGTCGGCGGCATGTGGTCTTCAGAATGCTTTGGCGACAACCTACAGCAATGCAGTCATTAGAACCACACATGTTACGGGGATTTTCACCGACTTAGGCATTATGTTTGGTGAATATCTTCGAGGGAACAGTATTGATAAGCGCAAAGCTATCTTGTTTATAACGATTATTTGCGGCTTTATAGTAGGTGGCACTGTGGGCGCTTTTTTGTATGGGCAATATAATTTTATCGCGTTGTTGTTTCCTGCTGGTCTTTGTTTTTATCTTGCCGTGGTTTATCGTGTTTACTCTAAAAAGTACAGTAATAGATAAACTCGTTGTCACCTTTAAATACACATATTCAACGAGTTGTTTAATTTACCCTGTTGTTCCACTTTAAATATAAGGAGTATGATGCACCCATCAGTCACAACTATCTGTCACAAGTATTTTAAGCAGTGCCATTTACCTTATGTTGCGCTCAGCAGTTGGCACTTTTGTGACAACGAAGTTGACGCCAATGCCTGTGCAAAGCTGGTGCTCGATGACATAAAAAGGGCAACGTCCCCTTCCCTTTGGTGGTTTGAGGCACATCATCAGCCACTGCCTCAACGGGGTGATTTGAATGTTGTTACCAATTGGCAAGGCGAAGCACTGTGCATCATAGAAACAACACACGTCGCGATTACTCCCTTTAATGAAATCACCGAACAATACGCCGCCCTTGAAGGCGAAGGAGATAAAAGCCTCGCGTATTGGCGAAAAGTGCACTGGGATTATTATCACCGCGAACTTGCTGGCACAGCATTTACCCCCACTGATACCATGCCAATAGTGTGCGAAACGTTTAAGGTCGTGTTTAAAGCTAACACCCAACACGCTCGTTAAAGTTATAAGCTGTTACCTACCTAAAGGCATGATTGACTGTCTACTTTCTATAATTAACACCTTGTTATGTTTGTTTGTACACCATTATCGGCTTAATTTGAAATAACACACAACTCACTCTGTTTGAACTCAATATCACTGCGCGATTTTCACCTCCAGATTATCATTTTAAGATTTTTACTCTGGGCTTAAACAAACCTCAGGTAGCTATATCAAAAATTAGGCTGGAGATCATTGTGACTAATTAATCTGCTTAAAATCGCAAAAAGCGCTTTACCTCAAGTTAACCTTAGGTTTTAAAGTGCGGGTCAGTTAACATTTTTAGGTTGGAATAAAGCAATGGAATTGATCAGTCAACACAGAACCCTCCCTTATTTATCTGGGCGTTTTTTTGATGGTATTTCATCAGGACTTTTTATGATGGCGCTGTCTTGGTTACTACTAGAGCCTGGTAACATGGGCACGTTTGTCGCGGTGTTAGCGCTCATTTGTACCGCCACGTCGTTTGTATTGACGCCTTTTTTTGCTACTTTAATTGACCGTCATTCCCGTAAGGCCATTCTTATTTGGGTGCAGGTTTTACAAAGCGCAACGGCAGGGCTGGTGATGATTGCAGCAATGTTCAATCTTGATTCGCACTGGTTGCTTGGTACTTCCCAGCTTATTTTTTGGGTGTCGAGCAATTTAGCGTGGTCAACAAACAATGCATTTACGCAAGAAAACTACGACAGCCATGAGTACGCCTCGATTTCTGGCAAACAAGAAATTGTGCTGCAAAGCACGACATTAGGTGCCGGCGCTTTAGGAGTCGTGCTGCTCAAATATTGGGGCATGATGGAATTTGCAGCCTTTGCAGCAAGTGCTTCGGCCATTGCTGCTGTGAGTTATCTGGTCACTCCCTATCGCCAACAACTACGCGAGCAACACACAGTGCGCTTTATTAGCCAAATGCTGCAGAGCAAGGCGATTTTTAGCGCGCAGCCCCGCTTTTACACACTCATTTTATTATCATGCTTATCGTATCCGGTGCTGACATTTTTAAGCAAGCTAGTGCCAATTTGGTTTGCTGAACTTGGCATATCTGGTGATTGGTTTGCGGCCTATAGTATTTTATTTGGTCTAGGCTCATTACTGACAGGTGCTCTACTGTCAAAACTGCTCGCATTGACGAGTCATCGTGTCACGTTAGTGTATTCAATGGCGATGCTTGCAGTGGTACTGATTGTTATCGCATTGGTGCTCAGCCCGCTTTATTTATTGCTTTTAACCGTGCTGCTAGGGTTTTTCAATGCACTTAATCGGATTACCCGCACAAATTGGCTTCATCATACTGTGGATGTTAGCCAGCGTGGTCGGGTCGAAGGTGGGTTAGTGTTGTTTTCGACCTCAGTACAAAGTTTAAGCTATGTGATTATTGCCTTACTCGCCCACTACGGCTTCACCCAATATGGCTTTGCCATTGCCGCTCTGACGGTATCGGCAGCTGCGATCATGATGTATTTATTGGGCCATGTCAGCCAATTAAAGCAGACGATAACGACCTGAACCGAATGCCATTTGGAAATGATATTTATCAAAAAATAAACCACGGGGGTGAGAGCAAAAAGTAGTGTTTAGTTAATGAATTTGACTTTCAGTTGTAGCGAACTTTATCTGAATCAAATTAGGCGGCTAGCATCGTCTTTCAGATGCAAGCCGCCTCATGTGCGAAGCTATCAGCTCCTAAAAACCACCATAAAGATGATTAGTAAGACGCAACAATGCTCACACCCGTAAACGCTCTATAGCCATTGAGGGTAATGTAGTATTTACCGCCTTGACCTGAACTTAAGCTACAGCTTTCATTGTTACCATCTAAGAATGGGCGACAATCGTAGTTTCGACTGGTTGCTTTAGCCCCTTTACGGACATACAAATCAGCATCCCCTGTGCCACCAGACATATTGACCGATAGGGTTGAATTAGCTGGTACATCAATGGTGTACACTAATTCTTGATTGCTTCCAGCCGATAAGCCTGTCACTGGCACACCATTGGTTAAACAATCAGAGCCACAACCTGTGCCACCGCCATAGCTACCCACTAAACTGACACCGCTATATTGGCTGTAACCATTGAGCATCACCCACCAATCACCTGCTTGCGGATTCGTAAAGGTACAGCTTTCGGTGTTGCCATTTTGATATGGACGACAGTTGTAGTTGCCTGTTGTTGGTTTTTGGCCAACTTGCACATACATATCAACATCGCCTGAGCCGCCACTGGTATCAAACGACAACGATGAAGTTCCCGCTGGCACCACTAATTTGTAAAACGTATTTGAGCCCTGTGCACCCGATGCGCTCACAGCTTGGCCATTATTGAGTACATTATCTTCAGGTGGAATAATCACGCCGCCTTCAAGTGTATAAAGTAACTCATTCGGTGAACCTGATTTTGCATCAGAGATTTTGTTTTTCGAGCTGCGTTGACTCAGCATAGCATCAATTTGTGATGGGCTCAGCGAAGGGTTTTCGTCAAGATAAAGCGCAACCGCACCCGCTACATGAGGTGACGCCATTGACGTACCACTAATACTGTTCGTTGCAGAGTCAGAGTTATACCACGCAGACTTAATGTTTGAGCCAGGTGCGTAGATATCTAAACAATTACCGTAGTTTGAAAAGCTCGAACGGCCGTCGCTGCTGGTTGTTGAGCCAACTGTAATCGCATTGGCTGCACGTGCAGGTGAGTAATTACAGGCATTGCTGTTGTCATTACCGGCTGCAACCACAAAGCTAATACCTGCTGCAACGGCGTTATTAACGGCATTATCGGTCGCTTGTGAAGCCCCGCCGCCTAAGCTCATGTTGGCAACAGATGGGCCTGATGCATTGTTTTTAACCCAATCGATCCCAGCAATAACACCCGAATTAGAACCCGAACCATTACAACCAAGCACCCGTACACCGACAATATTGACATTTTTAGCTACGCCGTATGCGCCACCACCAATGGTGCCCGCTACATGCGTACCGTGACCATTACAGTCTGTTGCGTCGTTATCATTATCGATAAAGTCATAACCATGTGATGCACGGTTGCCAAATTCGTTATGGCTAACACGCACACCAGTATCGATCACATACGCGGTGACACCTGAACCATCGAACTCATAATTGTAGGTGCTGTTTAATGGTAGGTTTTCTTGATCGACCCGATCTAAACCCCAAATCGCATTGGCTTGATTGGCATTGGTGCTAGCAAGGGGCGTGACATACATCATTTGGTCTTGTTCAATGAAGTCAATATTCTGATCATTAAGCATTTGTTCAATTTGTTTGCTAGAGGCATTGACGAGCACGCCATTTAAAATACCGCCGAACTCTCTGGCTATATCGACATTGTAAAGATTGCTTAAGCCTTGCGCTTGTGTACTTGCAAAGCCTGCAATGGCTTCGCTGCTTTGAATATCAAGAACTGAAGGTGTTTTGAAAACCACAATATATTGACCTTCAATGGCTCGTTCACTGTCGACAGACATTAGCTGTGCGGCACTGGCCGAGTGAGCAGACAAGCCAGCCATCATAGCAAATGTGAGAGTGCTTAATTTACGCATTGTTTTATCCTTTTTGTCGGTTTTTAGTTAAAAGGTATTCCAAAAAACAACCCTAATTAGGGATCCCAAAGCAATACTGATTTAACCGTAACAAAAATGATTAACACACCTATGTATCTATTTTGGGGTTTTTGAAACACGTTCAAAAGATAGTACCTATAATAGATAAATACAGTTTCATTAACTTAAAATTAACCTAAACACGCTTATTTTGTAAATATATCTATACAAAATACCATTAATCTTGCTTTTAGAGCAATAATTTCAGATTAGTAAACTGTGATGGATCCCCCGTAGAAAGGGTTGATGGAGTGAAAATAGGTAAAAACACAAGCGACATGATAAATGTGCTGATTTATCGCACTAACAGATTGTGTTGAGCTGCCACATTTTCACAGCAACAGCACCAAGTATTGATTTGCTAAAGCATCAGCAATGGGATAATTTAAGTTGCGCTTTGGCTGGTGTTTCCACTAACACATTGATTTTATAATTAAAAGGATGAATAAACATGAAGCATCGTTATTATGCACTGACCAAAGGTCAACAGCGGCTATTTTTATTCAAGCTCACTGGTTTATTACTTGGCTTTAATTTATTGATCGGCATGGTGCTGTTGGTTAGCGGGTTGGCATTTTTAAGTCTATTTATTTTTGCTTTATCACTGTCCGTTTTTGCTCCTTTTGTCGATGTCCCCAGTGGCGTGAAAAATGGTAGCTTAGTGTATTACTCACCATTGTTAATAGCAGAAAAAATCAAACATAACGCCATTACGTTGCATAGTGGCAGCCTATTTGACTATTACTTTAGCCTCGATTTCACTCAATCTGCTCAAGCACGCAAAAAACAAGTGTTCCAAGCCTATGTTGACGGGCTGCTTACTTTAATTAATCAATACGAACATCAACCGCCAGATCACATTCAAATCAACGCCACCAGCTATATTTTAAACCCTCGTACCGCACGTAAGCTTGGTTTACAGATCACCAAGACTAATCTGATACAGCAGTTCATTTTGTATTTTAATTTCATCAATTTGACTTGTGCCCTTAGTTTATTAAAAGGCCAGCTTACTTTGCCCAAAATGAATCAGATATATAGCTTTAATGGCCAATTGAGTACACTCATCGCCAATAAACCTTATTTACTTAAGTTAAAAGAAAAACTGAAAGAAACTCATTTAAAACAAACGAATGCTGCGTAAGAGCATCTATTTAAATGTGCGAGTTATGACAAACTTTATGCTAATTAACAACATTCACACCTGTTCAACAAACAGCAACTCGTTGATCCCCAATTGAAAGGGTCCCGCTTGTTTTACGCTAATCATAAAACCTATCGCTCGTACGTCTGAAAAATTAAGCTGATAATCAGAAGACACCTTGCGCCCGCGAAATTGTAAGGTGAAATCTTGCTCACTGATCACCCATGTTTGTTGCTGATTAGCCTGAGTCTGAAATGAATACACAAACGCAGGGCCATCTAAATATTGATCAACTCGTAAACGCAGTTGGTAGCGTTTGCCATCTCCTGTTACGGTTAAATACAGGGCTTTGGCCCCACCAGCAGCAGTTGTGTAAGGTGCACGCACTGAGGCAAAGCCACCATTATTCGCTAAACTCACCTCACCACTAAACATCACCACCCCATCGCGTAAACGCAAGGTGCTGTCGGAACGCCCGCCCATGACGGTATCGTTAACAACAGTCCATTGCAATTGGGTCAAATCAATGGCTAACGATGGTAAAGCGGTTAATAACAATGTGCTGCACAACACGCGCTGTGGTTGGGTCATCTGTTTGCTCCTTTCATTGAGTTGTCATACGAGTCCACTCAAGGTTTAGATTACTCAGATGCTGATCACTTTCCAAAAACTCGTACCTTGCCGTTCAATTTAGGTGTGTACACAATGCAGTTTTACCTCAATATGAAATGAACCGAGATAGATTGCTCTCTCCTTCAGACAGCGTTTGTTGTTCATGTTGACTGCGTTATCGGCTTGTTATCTAGGTTAAACCTTAATGTGTAAAGCGCTTAAAAATCAGTGAGGTATTAATGCCACCAAACGCAAAATTATTACTCATCACATACTCGGTTTGAATCTCGCGGCCGAAGTGCTGGATGTAATCCAAAGGTGCGCACTCAGGATCGACATGCTCAAGATTAATGGTGGGTGCAAACCAATTGTCATGCATCATATTGATACTGGCCCAAGCCTCAATCGCGCCACAGGCACCGAGCGTATGACCCAGATAACTCTTTAACGAACTAATTGGCGCTGCGCCAAGTGCTGCGTAGGTTGCTTGTGATTCTGCGATATCACCACGATCGGTGGATGTACCGTGTGCATTCACATACCCAATTTGCTGTGGCGAAATCCCTGCATCTTCAATGGCTTGCTCTATGGCCACTTGCATCGTTGCTGACGTAGGCTGAGTAACATGCATGCCATCAGAATTACAACCAAAGCCAACGATTTCAGCAATAATGGTGGCCCCCCGTGCGACTGCATGTTCGTATTCTTCTAATACTAAAGTACACGCTCCTTCACCAATCACTAGCCCATCGCGGTCTTTATCAAAGGGTCTGGGAGTATGTTTTGGGCTATCGTTTTTGCAACTTGTCGCGTATAAGGTATCAAAAACAGCGGCTTCGGTTATGCACAGCTCTTCTGCGCCCCCTGCAACCATCAGCTTTTGACGGCCAAATTTAATCGCCTCATAGGCATAACCAATCCCTTGAGAGCCCGATGTACAGGCTGAACTTGTGGTAATCACTCGTCCTTTAATCCCAAAAAACACACCGACATTGACCGGCGCAGTATGCGCCATCATTTGAATATAACTGGTTGCTGTTACACCGGACATCTCGCCGGTTTCCATCATTTTTCCAAATGCCATCAAGGGTGCAGTTGAGCCTACTGATGAACCATATGCAATACCGGTATCGCCATTGGTTAAACTCGGATGATCAAGTAATTGCGCTTGCTCGAGAGCACGCTCTGTGGCAAAAGTCGACATCAATGACACTCTACCCATTGAGCGTGTTTGCTTACGGGTATAGTGGGCTGGCTTGCTAAAATCAGTGATCGGCGCGGCTAAATTAGTATTTAACCCATTGATATATCGCCACTCAGGCATACTGACCACGGCATTTTCGGCTTTTTCTAATCCTTCACGCACTTTTGGCCAATTATCACCCAGTGCCGTTATGGCCGACATGCCTGTAATCACCACTCGTTTCATTACACAATTCCGCCATTTAAAGAAATAACCTGACGCGTGATATACCCTGCATCGTCTGACATTAAAAATGCCACTGTCCCTGCGACTTCTTGCACTGTGGCCATTCTGCGCAGTGGGATCATTTTCATCATTTCATCTAAATGTAAATCGGCGGTCATGTCTGTTTCGACCAAACCGGGCGCAACACAATTGACGGTGATTTTTCGCTTAGCCAACTCCAAAGCAAGTGCTTTGGTCGCCCCGATGATGCCAGCTTTGGCGGCACTGTAATTGACTTGGCCACGGTTACCCGCAATCCCTGAAACCGATGCCATCGTGATGATCCGCCCGCCTTTACGAGCTTGCACCATAGTCATCACTGTCGGGTGAACAACATTGTAAAAACCATCAAGGCCGGTGCGAATAACTGCATCCCAATCATCGCCTTCCATCGCTGGAAATGCCATATCACGGGTCACGCCAGCATTACAAATCACACCATAATAGGCACCGTATGCTGCAATATCTTCGCTAATTTGTGTTTTAGCCGCGGCGCGATCACACACATCAAATTGTAAAATCGACGCATCACGTCCCATCGCTTGAATCTCGGCCTGAACCGCTTTGGCATGATCAATTCCTGAACGGCAATGCAACGTAATGTCATAGCCTTGGCGTGCTAAACGCAGTGCGATTTCTTTACCTATGCCTCTACTTGAGCCGGTTACGAGTACACGTGATGTCATTGTTGTTCCTTTAAAAATTGTTCTGGATCATGTGGTTGAAAGACATTAATTTTAGCTGTCGCGAGGGTGTTTTCACCGCACGAAATGCTGCATTCAAACACACTTAACCCCGATTCATCTTCGAGTAATTTTTGCACTGTAATGTGCAACTGTGAGCCTGTTGAAAAATACCCTAGCTCGGTTTGGTACTTTCGAGTGCCTAATAAAAAACCGATATGAACAGGGCGTCCTTCATCAAGGGCGAGTGCCCCCGCATACGCAGCGATAGCTTGTGCCATATATTCGGTGCCGATATAACTCGGTACACCGTCATATTGCTGATCATAAAAAGGGCTATGCGTATCAATATTGACCAACGCCGTGGCGCCTTCATCATGGTAACTAATTAATTCACAGAGTAAAATCATCGGTGCATCGTGAGGTAATACTTGCTCTATGGCATACTGATTCATCTTAATTCCCTAAAACCAACGCAACATTATTGCCACCAAATGCAAACGAGTTTGACAGGCAATACTGCAGCTTATTTTGTGCGTTTCCTTGGCTAAACATGATGTGATCACACGTTGGATCGATTTGCCCAAAATGCACAGGTAAGCGTTGATGTGAATTGAGTTCACTCAATAATAACCAACAAATTCCAGCTTCTATCGCACCAGCAGCACCAAGCGTATGACCAGTGAGCGCCTTGGTAGAGCTCACTGGGACGCAAGTGCCAAAAAGAGTCGCCAAAGCCGTGCTTTCCATCGCATCGTTTTTGACGGTGCCGGTACCATGGGCATTGACATAATCAATCTCTGACGCACTGAGATTGGCTTGTTGCAAAGCCTGCTCCATGGCGGCAATTGCGCCAGTGCCGGTGGGCTCTGGAGCAGAGACATGATACGCATCGGAACTTGCGCCGCCACCGAGCAAATTCACTGCCCCGCTCTCACGTGTCATGATAAATAAAGCAGCGCCTTCTGCGATATTAATGCCATCTCGCTCGGCCGCGAACGGCTGACAAAACTCATGGGCAGTCGAGTCTAGGGCGCTAAAGCCATTGACGGTCATTTTACACAAACTATCCACCCCACCGCATAACACAACATCGGCAAAATCGGCTTCGATCAGTGCTTTGGCGCTTAATAATGCCTTGCCGCTCGAACTGCATGCGGTAGAAATTCCAAAACGTACCCCTTTGGCTCCAGCCAAATGAGCAATATACTCAGCTGGTGCGTTTAATTCTTGCTGGCTGTAATAAAAATCATTCGGAAACTGTCCGCCTTCTAACAGCTTTTCTCGCGCGGCTTCTCCGCTATCAATTCCTGAAGTGCTGGTGCCCATTATCACCGCAATCCGCTGAGGATCAACGTGCTGTCTAATACACTCAAAATTTTTCTGTATTTGTTCAAATGCATGGCGAATTAATTGATTATTTCGGGTATTAAATTGCGGCTCGACAATCATAGGTAATGGCTGCCTTACTTTACCAACCCAATAATTGCGTTCACTTAAACTCAACTGTTGATCAAAGCTTAAACATGTTTGCGGTCGACTCGTTGGACTGATCACAGTGGCGAGTACCGATGATTTATCATCACCTAACGTACAAATAATCCCTAAATCGGCTAAACCTACGCTCATTTTAGTTACTCTAAAGTGGTAATCGTCAACTGATAGTGACGTGTAAAATGTTGGATAACAGTGATTGAGTCTGTCTTGTGTACGCGCACACTCATGTCACCATTGGCATGCAGCGCAAACCCGTCCGAAACCATGTGCATTTCGCCTTGCATTAAGCTTTGTTCAAGTGAACTCATCGGCCAAAGTGCCAACTGGATATCTGCGACTATGTACTCAAAATCAAACTCAGCAACTGGCACATAACGCTGTGCGTTGATCCCTTCACCATCAATGTAAGTCAGCTCAAAGACAGGGAGACCTTGCACTGAAGTGGCAACTAAATTCAAGCCGTTTGGCTGAAACTGCACCTGTGCCAGTAACGAATGTTGCTCGCCCTGATAGTCAATTTCAAGTAACTGACTGATTGTTTGACCAACTAATCCCTCTGGGGGTGCAGTCAAGGTCAAGGCAACACCCGAAGACAATATCACCGGATGTTGGCTCGTCGTCAGGCTACTGCACGCGCCTAGTAACGCCCCCAGCAGCACGATAAAAGTGAGGCGAATTAACTGCTTTGACATAGCTCTGCCAATACATTTAAACGCCGCTCGCTCTGTTTAACATATGGGTTGGATTCATCCCACGCGTAACCGGCCAAAATCGAGCTAATCATTTTTTTCACTGTGTCATCTTGTTGCTGATGAAAGATCACATCTTGAAAACGCTGATCATACCAAGCTTTTACAAAGGTTTTAAAACAGTTCACACCTTGCTTGAGTGCTTGACTGTATTCGATTTCAAAATCAACGTCTTCACCGGCTAAATAGCGCTCAACTAACGGAGCAATTAACGCCGCCGAGCGCAGGGCAATGGTCACGCCCGATGAAAAAACCGGATCTAAAAATTCCCCAGCATTGCCAAGCAGGGCAAAACGCGGCCCATACAAGCTGGTCACATCAGCAGAGTAGCCCTGAATTTTACGAGCAGGCACGATTTGCTCAGCCTGTGATAATAAACGCGCTAAATTTGGGTCTTGTGCGAGGTAACCTTGTAAAATGTCATCACATAAATCTAAGTCTTGTCCTGCCAAATGCACAGGATCAATCACCACCCCAACACTGGCTGTGCCATCTGAAAATGGGATTAGCCAATACCAAATATCATGGTGCTCTGGGTGAACGGTAATTAAGATTTTATTACGATCAAAGACATCACAGTCAATTTTGTCATTAAAGTGAGCAAAGAACGAACAGCGTACGGCAAACTCTGATGATTTTTCTAATTGCAATAAACGCGGTAACACTCGACCAAAACCACTGGCATCGAGGACAAATTCAGCATTGACCTGATACGCCACACCCTCTGTGTCTAACACAGTCAATTGCGCCCGTTCAGAGCTAGTTTGGCATGCTTGCACCGAGTGCTGATAGCGAATCTCGACTCCTTGCTGCTGTGCGGTATCAGCGAGTGTTTTGTCAAACAACGCTCGTTTTACTTGAAAAGTGGTACCCGGGCCTGGGGTAAATTTTTCGGTAAAATCAAATTGAGTATCAACACCAGCGCGATGAAAAGCAGCTCCATTTTTAAACTGAAACCCTAACTGTTCAGCATGTTGCTCAACGTTTTGCAATAAACCGGCTTGCTCCAGAAAAACCATCGATTGTGGTAATAAACTCTCACCAATAGAAAACCGAGGAAATTGTTCTTTTTCAAGCACTAATACACGACGCCCCCCTTGGTGCAACAAACTAGCTGCTAAGCTACCCGCCGGCCCAGCACCAATAATCACGACATCATAGTGTTGCGTTTGCATCTTCTTTCCCTATCATTTGTGGTGATAACAGGTATATCACCAATAAGCCGATCATTAAGGTTAACCCAAAGCTATAAACCGCCGGTGTGTGACTCCAAATCAACATGCCAAAAACCAATGCAGACGAAACAGCCGACAATGTAATGGCCAGCACCGCACTGTTTTTAAGTCCTTGGCTGCGATAAAACACCATGTAATCGATGGCGAGCGCAAACAGTAATATCAGTGACAATAAATTAAACACGTTGAGGTGCCCTTGAATAATATTGGCAAACGCTAACGTGAAACAGGCTGACACAGCAAAAACGACAACACTGCGAAATGCTGTTCGCCCTTCAAACATCCAGATAAAAATACCACAGCTCGCCACCACCATCGCCACTATCACCCACATCAGTTGCTCGCGGTAATGACCTAGTACCGTGGTTATTTCGCTACTTTTAGCCAAAGCTTGCAGTGTGCTGTTCGCGTCGATGAATGCTTGATGAGTGTCATTATCCAGTCCGCTCACGGCCACCCATAAAGCCGTGTTTTGTGCTTGATGCACCACATAAAGCGGCATCAGTTGCCCAAGGACTGAATGAGAAAAATGCTCTGGAGTTAATAATTGCGCCGATGTAGCCGCTGGGATCACTAATCCCAATTGCGCTGAAATATCAGTAAAATAACCGCTGTCGCGTTTTTGTTTAAAGTCTTGCAGGTTGTGTTGCTGTAATGCGAGCGAGGGTAACCAACGCGCCAAACCATCAAGTTGAGCCAAAGGCGCATGGACATCGAGCCATGATTGCAACGCTTCTTGCTGCTGTAAAGCGTGTTGTAAGTCACTGCCCCAGATTAAATAATGCCGTTGAGATAACTTCCCAAGCACCGCTAAGTTATGCTGTTCATTGGCAATTAACGAATCTGGCGAACCATTTAATAAACGAATATCATCATTAAACGTGATGGGTTTTAACAGCAATAATAAACAGGCAAGTAAAAAAATCGCGCCAGTCACCTTACGCCCTTTTTTGGCTAGCCAATCTAATTGTATTGTTGGCAATGTGTGGTGCTGTGAGCTTGTGGCGCTGAGTTTATTGTAAAGCGGCACCAACGCAAACAAAGCAAACACAAGTGCGCCAAATAGACCAAAAATAACAAACACCGCTACTTGCTTAAGAATTGCCAAAGGCGATAAACACAGCAATACATACCCCAAACACGTAGTCACAAACCCAATCACCATGGCTTTTTGAGTACTGTAAGACATGCTGGCTGAGTTTGCGTGCTTAGCGTCCGTTAAACCGTGGAAACAGTAATCAATGGCAATGCCTATCAAGGTCATAGCAAACACTAAGCTGAGCAACTGCACATGATCAAATACCCATACTAATGCCACAAATCCAAACAAACACGCCATCAGTATTGTTAAGCTGGCCAAGATAATCGGCGTGACTGAGCGAAAGACCATCAGCACAACAATCAATAACAGCAATACGCTGATCCCACCTAGCACCGTTATTTCGTATTCAGCTTGCTTTGCATTCGCGGCGGTATGAAACACCACACCTGAATGAGCAATTGTTACCGGATACGCCTCATGACTGGAAGTCACAGCGCTGAGTAGTTGCTCGCTCAATTGGACTGCAGCGCGGATCCCCTGATACTGTGGTGCGACATCATACAGCAGCAGTGCCACTTTTTGCCCTTCAAACTCCGTCGTCAAAACGCCTTGCTCGACGGTCAAACCGCCATTTTGGCTCATGATATGTTCTAAAAACGCCGCGGTCGATAAGCTCGGATCATCAGCCAAAGTGGCTGAGACAAATGGGTTATTTAAACGGGTTAATTGGCTAAAAAAGTAATCGCTGACCGCTTCTGCAGAGGTGGTCTGCTGCTGATAATTCAGACTCGACAATGCCCCTGGAAATTGGCTGTAAAACCGAATCAACTGATTAAAATCAGGCACATTGGGTTGATCTAACGTAAGACCTTCAATAGCCGTTAACTCTGACGCTAAATGCTTGGCACCGAGCACAGCCTGCTTTCCACGGATACTTAACATCAAACGTGATTGGCTACGTTGGTAAAACGCATCACTGGCCAATTGCTGCTCAGGATCACGTTGTTGTTGACTGGGTAGCGCCGCTAAAATATCACCGCTAAATTGAATTTTATCCTGTTGCCAAGCCAAAATAAGCAGGGCAACCATCACGCAACTGACGACTATCGCCCCCATAGCGGCTAAGCGATGTCCTTTTATAAATGACTGATTCATTTAAATTGCAACCTGATGTCAGTGCGGTTGCCGTTGTGCTCATCTAACAGCAGTTTTTCGACTTGTGTTTGCCCACAAAGCGTCACTAATGCAAACACCTCAGAAAGCGCACCTTGATGAGGGGTTAATTTGACACAATGTTCAGTCACGTCACTTAAAGTAAAAAATTCGGCTATTTGCTGCGATTGCACGGTTAAAAGCGCAGATAATAGATTTAAAAAGGCATCCGCACCTTGGATAACTTGCTGTTTATTTCGATAATCTGTGTTGATTAACGTCCCCTGCGACAAGGTGAGCGTATTACTAATTGGGCTCAGTTGTTGCCAAACAAATTCATCACGCGACACACGAAATGTCCCTTGTGAGCGCATTGGCTGAGACAATGATTTAAAATATTTTTCTTGCTGGTAATGCCCTGTTTGCAGTTCAGTGTCATTAACAACAAAGCGGGCTAAGGCTTGATTGAGCGCCTCATCGGCCCACAAAGGCGCGACAGGTAATACAAACAGCAGCGCCAATATTAACCATTTATTCAACTGAGATAACCTTTTTTAATTGAGTTAACAACACATCAGGACTGACATATTGCATTTGTTGATCGGCTATCGCCACAGCAACTTGGACGGTATAACCTTTGGTGAGTACCTGTCCCGACTTTGAGTCAGTGATAATATAATCGAGTTTTAAACGGTGCTGATACTCTTTTAAATGAGCTGTTATGGTCACTTTTTGTCTAAAACGCAGCGGTGCAATGTATTTAGTGCGCATATCAACAATGGGCCACATATAACCAGACTCTTGCATTTGCTCATAATCATAATCAAATAAGCGCAGTAATTCACAGCGCGCCACTTCAAAGTAGCGGGCATAATTACCATGCCAGACCACTTGCATCGGATCGCAATCATGAAAAGGGATCTCAATTTCTACTTGCGTACTCAATAGTGCCCGTTTGCTATTCATATAACGCCCAACGTTGGGTTTGAATTGCATCAACAGTGAAGCGTAATGCCTGCTCAAGTGGGCGATCTTCACTGACGGTTGGAAAGTAATCAGCAATGTCTTGATACATCGCCATCATTGGAGCCGATAATGATTCAGGTGCGATTTCTTGATGTTTAAAGCGTAATCTCAAGGCCTGCACAGCAGCCAATAATGTGCTGGCTAACACTTGCTCGGTTAATTGCAACACACGAAGACTATCGCGCGCGGCAATGGTACCCATGCTGACTTTATCTTGATTATGGCATTCGGTTGAACGCGAAAAAACACTTGCCGGCATAGTCAACTTAAGTGCTTCTGCGGTGTAGGCTGACGCACCAATTTGCACGGCTTTAAAACCATGATTAATAAACTGACGCTCGCCTTCACAATCAGACAAATTGGCCGCTAAGCCGTTATTAAATTTAGTGTCGACTAACGACGCTATTTGGCGATCGGCTAAGTCTGCCAAATTTGCAACCGCAGTTTTCATGCTGTCCATAGCCATCGCAATATGACCCCCATAAAAATGCCCACCATGCAGCACGTGCTCACCAATGCCATCAATGATCGGGTTATCATTAGCGGAATTAAGCTCGTTTTCAATCATTTGCCTAAACCAAGGTAAACAATCGGCCAACACGCCAATAATGTGCGGTGCACAGCGGATTGAATAGCGGTCTTGCAATCGGTCTGCGTTGCGTGGATGACCGTGGTGATTTAAGTCATCACGGATCCAAGCCGCGACTTGCTGTTGCCCTGCATGGGGTTTAACTGAAAATAAAATATCGTCAAAATGATGGCTGTTGCCAAGCATTGCCGCACTGATCATGGACGTGACTCGGGTGGCTAACTTTGTAAGGTATTCGGCGCGGGAAAACGCTAAACAAGCTAACGCCGTCATCACAGCTGTGCCGTTCATGATGGCTAATCCCTCTTTTGGTCTCAGCGTTAGCGGCGTCAGATTCAGAGATTTCATCACCTCTAGGCTCTTTTTAATCTCACCTTGATAATACACGTCACGCTCACCCACCAATGCTCCCGCAACGTATGAAAGCGGCGTCAAATCACCACTGGCACCCACCGAGCCTTCTTCAGGAATAACCGGCACTATGTCATGATTGATAAAATCGCGCAGTAACTTAAGCAGTGCCCAACTCACACCAGAGTAGCCTTGGCTCAGCGAAGTCAAACGGGTGGCTAAAATAGCTCTGCCTTGTTCCGGGGTAAACATTGTGCCTAACCCACAGCCATGAAAACGAGTCAGGTGCAGCGGTAATTCATACGCCAAATGCACTGGCACGCCTCGTGTAACAGAATCCCCATAGCCCGTGGTGACACCATAAATCACCCCATCTTCTTTTAATAAGCTATCGAGAAATGCGACACCCGCATCAATTTTTTGGCAAAAATCGGCATCACCAGCAAGCTGCACCTGTTGATTTGATTGAGCCAACGCAACAATATCTTCGATACTAATACGGCCTTGGCCAAACACAAGTGGGGATAAAGTAGACACTAAAATAAATACTCCAAGTTAATCATCACGAGAGACGCAATCGTCTTTTTGCCAAAAATCAAAAAAGTTAAACCATTGATACGGGGCTTGTAAACTAAAAAATGCTAATCGGTCCGCATAACGCTGAATGACCGATTGCAACGCGGCTTGACGAGTTTTTCGTGGCAAAGTTAATTGCTCTGCAAACGATTCAAAAATGACTCGGTAGCGGTTTTTGTGCTTTAAACAAAATAACAAATAAACGGGGCAGTCCAACACGGCAGCCAAAATAAACGGCCCTTGCGAAAATGGAGCTGGTGCGCCTAAAAAATCACAATAACTGACCCTTTGTGACACCGAAGTACTAGTGCGATCGCCCACAATCACCACTACTTCGCCAGCATCAATTTTTTGTTGCAAAATAATCGCAAGTTCAGGGTTCATATCAGTGACTTGAATGAGGTCAACATTTACATTCGGACTAATTTTTTGCAGAGTGCGATTAAACTCAACCGCATGATGGGTAAATACTAATACATTAATTTTGACTTGATAACGACCCACACTCAATGCACGGCACACTTCTAAATTCCCTAAGTGCGAACCAATAAACACCGCACCTTGGCCACTGTTTTGCAGTTGTTCAAACAATGCGTGATTTTCGTAGTCGATGTCCTGTGCGCTGATCCGCCCTGTCCAAGCGTCTATTTTATCAAAGGCAGAATCTGCAAAGCTCATAAAATGCTTGAGTCCCTGCCAAAATCCAGGCTGCGTCGTCTGATGCTGATATTGTGCGACACGACGTAAAAAATCCAGCGATGCTGTTCGTGCCACGCGCCCCGTACAATAGAAATAAAACACCACTGGAAATAACACAATCCATAGCCCAGTGCGCCCTAAAACTCGGTAACTGAGCAATAAAAAGCGCATTCCGAGATAACTGCCTCTTTCGGCCATTTTTGACCAATGTTTAGTTGCCATAACGGCGCACCTTACGAAGCAGTAACATAGGACTGCGCACTAACATGCCAAAAAACAAACGAGTGTGCATCCAGCTGATTGCAATGTTATCTTCAAGGGGTCTAAAATGTGAGATACCGTCTTCGGGGTAAATGACCTGAGTTGGAAAAAACACTGTGCCCACGCCTCGCCAATATAAGCGCACGAGTATTTCAATATCAAAATCCATTCGTTTGCCAAGTGAAACCGTGTCTAACAACGCAACGGTGGCATCCACCGGATAAACACGAAACCCACACATTGAATCTTTAATCGCAAACGATAAGGTTTCAACCCAAACCCAAAAGTGCGTAATGTACCGACTGTATAAACGGTGTTTAGGCACACTTTCATCATAAACAGGCTGACCACTGATGACACAGTTTGGCTGTTGCTCTGACAATTGCAGCAAGTGAGCAACATCGCGCAACTGATGCTGTCCGTCTGCATCGACCTGAATTGCATGACTGCACCCCATTTTTTGAGCGGTCCGTAACCCAGTTTGCACCGCCGCACCTTTGCCTTGGTTTTCGCTGTGCGTCACTAAAGTTAAGCAAGAAAACTGCGCCGTTAACGTCTCAAAGTAAGCGCTGATAGCCGGGTCGCTGCCGTCATTGACCATCACAATAGGCAATTGCAATTGACTTAAATCCGCCAACACATCAGCGATGACACTGCGATGATTATAATTAGGGATGATAATGCAATAACTCATAGTGGGTGGCCCAGAACCACTCGCCCAGATGCATGCTGACCCCGTAGCGAATGATAACTAAAGACAAATTTAGTCTCTGACTTTTTTTCGATTTTCAGGGTGATAGTCATATCAGGGACGATCACCACTTGAAACTTCAGCACCTCAACATTTTGTACTGCTAAATCAGCTAAGCCTAAATACTGCTTAGCGTATTTGACCGCCCAGTCGAGCTGCACCACCCCCGCTAAAATAGGAGCAACATTAAAATGACCTTTAAAATAGTCCAGTTCAGATGGCACAAATAATGTCATTTCCAGCAAAGGATCCTGATGCGTCACATTCAGTACTTGAGGCGTAATACAATTAAGCTGATTCAAAAAGTTTCTCCAACTGAGACAACACTAATTTTCCTTGCGAATTATAAGGCATGTGTGTGAGATACCGAAACTTACGAGGTAAACAGACTGATTCAAAATGCAATAACAGATGGGACTTAATCATTTGATTCAGCTCCCTTTTCTGTACATTGCTACTGGGTAATTGCACATTAGCCGCCAATTGTATTACGCAGCCTAAACACCTGCGTGCCCCTTGTAATACGATTATTTTTACTTCGCTCACTTGTGCTAATGACGCAATATGGCGCTCAACAGCATCTAAATTAACTCGTTTTTCTTCAAGTTTAATAGTGCGATCTATCCGTCCGAGTAATTCAAACTGGCCATTTTGATGTACGAGCCCTAAATCATCCAGCAAGATATCTTTATCGGGCAAATAGGCTGAATTTAAACACATTTGTTGCGTGCCTGCGACATTGGACAGACTCATCCCATTAAATGGCTGCCAAGCAGTCGATTGGCGCTCGGTCAAACGCCGATATGCAATGCCTCCAGTTTCGGTACTGCCATATACTTGCGTGATGGGTAGATGCCAATTTTCAGCCAGTTGGTAGGCTACAGTGTCACTCAGTGGCCCGCCAGAGGAAAATACGTGTTCGAGGTTTTTTGCATAGTGTGCCAGTACATCATCTTGCGCGAGTCGCGATAAATAAGCAGGGCTGGCAATCAACGTGATCTCATGATGTTCAGCACATGCCTGCGCTAATTGCTCAGGGTAATCAAACAACGTGCTCACAATCGTCGCTCCCGCTTTTAAGGGCCACAGTAATTTGAACAACAAACCATAGATATGCTGATGAGAAACAGTGCTAAGTACAGTGCTTGCTTGATTGAGCGAAAACGTTTGCGCTAACGTATCAACTTCTAGATTTAACTGCCACCAGGCTTTGTTGATAGCTTTGGCTGCACCTTGACTCCCTGACGTAAAAAAAGTCAGTTGGCTCTGACAGCATTTATCAGGCCACTGCCAGTTCGTAAAAAGTGCGGCACTGGGAATAATTACGTGCGGAATAACCTGCGTGATATCACGTTTGATTGCAAGGTTTTCAAAGTGACCCACCAGTGCATCACATTGCTCAGAGGCATCCTTGATACTTTGCGGCTGGCCATTGGCTGGTAGCACAATATCAATATTGACCGTTAACAATGCCAGTAACCAAAGGCTAAATTGCACACTGTCGGGATGATATAACAGCACTTGCTTGATCTGATGTTGGTGACAATATTGCTCAAGTTGAGCACTCAATTGCTTTACTTGCGTTGCAAACTCCCGTCCACACAAATGAGAGTGGTTGCTACGGTAAAATAACTGAGGTTGTTGCAATAATTGGGGATGAATCATGACTGCGCGCGCTGTTTGTACCATTGACGAAAAATAAACTCACCACCGAGTAAAACGCCCATCAAACAGTACGAAATAAATCCATTGTAAAGTGCCCAAAGGGCGAGATCTTGGGAGAATACCGTCCAACTGGCAATACCTATGTTAATGACAAAAAAACCGCACCACACTTGTGTCACTTTACGAGTATACCGCACACCCCGCTCATCGAGTTCGGGCTCTTGAAGGCGCGCGAAGGTTTCAATCACACTTGGCCCTCGCCATAGCGAATAGCTAAAACTGACTAACATCACGCTACTGATAATAACAGGGTAAAGTGATGCAACTAGGGTACTTTGCCACCCAATCGCGCCGACCAAGCACATCCCGCCTAACAGCGAAGCGGGGATAAACCAAGGCGCAATAGTGACTTTTTTTCTTGTCAACATGATGCGAAGCACCAATACACCAAGCAAAGCCAACAAGACCGTATTGAGTTCGAAGTATGCAAGCCCAAAATAGACTATCGCAGGGTAACATACCCCGATGATTATCAATACGATACTCAGAGTGGTTTTAAGCACATTAACCCACAAGTTTTTCTATTTCGACCACAACATCTTCGATGGTACGAACTTGCTTGAACACTTCAGGTTCAATCTTTTTACCCGTAATTTCGCGTAATTTAACCACAAGATCTACAGCGTCGATACTGTCTAAATCAAGTTCAGAGTACAGATTTGCTTTTAAGTGAATGTCGTCGGCCTCCACTTCAAAATCATCAACTAAAATGGTGGTTAATACCGCTAAAATTTCATCTTGGTTTTTCATTACAACCTACTGCGCTTTGTTTTGCTGAATAAACTCTGCTAAGGCATTAACAGAGGAAAAAGACTGTTTTGTTTGCTCTGAATTGGCCTCTATTTTCACCTCGTAGCGTTTTTTTATCGCTAAACCTAATTCAAGTGCATCGATGCTATCAAGTCCGAGGCCTTCTATGAACAGCGGCTCGTCATCAATAATGTCATCGGCTGTGATATCTTCTAAATCGAGTGAATCGATAATAAGCTGTTTAATTTCTTGTTTTAATATGTCACTCATGGGTGATTAATTCCTGTTTAAAAAAAGTCTCAAGCGTTTGGGTTAACTGTCTTGCTTGCTGCGCCAACGTATTTGTAGGCAAAACACTGCGGTCACATATCGAGTCTGATAGCCACATTTTAAAATGCGCCCGCTTTTTCGCCACTTGATACCAAGCTTCTGATTTAGTTAAAGTTGACGGCTGCATTGAAATACCAACAAGGGAAATCGGTGCCTGACATCGCAAAGCGATGTTAGCCGCCCCTCGCTTAAAGTGAAGGGCTTGACCCGGTGTGGTGCGTGTTCCTTCGGGAAATACAATCAAGTTATTGCCTGCACGTAAGCTTTGTTCACAATCTTGTAATAACCCTTCTGGGGATTCATTGCTGATGTAACCTGTAGACTGAATCACTCCTCGAATAAAAGGGTTACGAAATAAATGCGCTTTTACAACACAGTCTGCATTGGGTATTACCGATATCAAGACCACCACATCAATCAGTGATGGGTGATTGGCTAAAACCAACTGCCCTTTTAGCTGGGCAAAACGATGTTGTTCGATAACACTAAAAGATATCACTCGGGTAATCGACATCAAAGTCACAAAAAATTTAAACCCGTAATGCACTGTTTTTCGGGCAACGCGATTACGCGCCACATCATTGCGATAACACAGACGCTGCAATGGAAAAACAAGCACAGTTAGCAGTAAACCACCCACACCAAACACACTGAAACACAAGCCAGTGGCCAGGATCCGCCACATCCGTTCTAAGTAATTAAACACGGCGACATTCCCACTGCATAGACTGCCCGATAGGCAAGACTTGTTGCTCACCCGCAAGCCAATCAATAAACTGTAACGCTTGCAATGAATCTGTGGATGGCGCCTGATGGGTGCTCGGTGATAACTCAATTGCGATGCTAGTATTCTCTTCTAAAGAAGAGTCAGAAAAAGGCGATAAACTGACTCGAAAACCAAGCGCCACATCTGCTTGTTGCTCATCTTGGTAGATATCGTAAGGTGCAGGCAACACTTGATCGGCATAAATAACTAATAAAGAATCGACCGAATGCGTTTTCAGGTAGGCACATGTTTCAATCAATGCAGCTAAAAAGCTGTCTTTTCCTGCACTGATGGCATTCATCTCGTTGCGATTGCAGGTCAAAATAGACCATAACCCCACCACCGCATTATGAACCGACAACCCAAATGAAGTCGGCGAAATTTCATGTTCCGTGACCATATCTGTGATGATTTTTGAGGTGCGGTGTAAATCACCATGGCGAGATGCAAACACAACAGGGCAAGGACTCGTGCCTTGCAAAGTCGCACAATAGGCAACTTGTAGGGCCATTTTTGCAAAAGAACTCAAACGTCTACGCTGCATGGCCGGCACCCACACCAAAGGGGGGAGTTGACCGTCCTCTTGCAATAAAAAACGCCGAGCAGGCATAGATAACGTCTGCGCTGTCGTGTAAAGCGAGATATTATCGATATAAATGAGCATGCAACAGCATTCCTTGCGTATAAAAAGGCGCAAATATTAGTGAAAATGTTGAATTTTGGCAACAATAGAATGTGATCTTGTTGTAAAAGATTGTAAGTGTGGGGCGCAGCACACTGTGATTAACTCTATTGCGCAGCAATGAGCTGCGCTCGAGCACTTGCTTATTATTGCTAAAAACACATTAATTAATAAAGCAAGTGTTCACAGACAATCACCACTTAGCAAGTCTACAAGGCTAAAAAACCTGTAAGGTTTTCAGTGGTTAGATGTGTGGGGACAGCTTTCGTTTAACCACACGAATCAGGCGGGCTTTTACTTCGGACTTTAATCCAAAGGCCACTAAGCTGCTCGAGAGAACAAAAATAACTAAAATGCTCTTAACGATTTTTAATCCTGTAAACGCCAATAACACCAATAACATCGCGACGTATGCCAAGCCAATCATGCCTAAAAACAAGCAAAGCCCTTTAAAATCGTTATTCATGTGTGCTCCTTTTTATCAAACCTATTTTAACTTAACAAAGCTTTAACAACCTGCCAAGTACTGGATCGTAAACAAATGTGTCGTATTAAGATCACATTGGTTCGTCAGCAACACTCTTATCAAATAATGGTACAAGTACCTCTGCGAGTCGTTGATGCTGAGCCGCACTCAAGTGCACGCCCTCATTAGGACAAGCACCGACAAACTGATTACTATCAATAAAATTGATTTGATACTGCTCACACACCTTAGCAAAGCCAGCGATCACTTCAGGCAATTTATCGGCTGCACCAGCATAAATACGCTGATATTGCCCAACAGGTAATGGTGCCAAGGGCGCAAGCACCACTAACTTAGTAGTAAAGGAGAAATGCTCACGATAAAACGCAAAAATTTGGCTAAGCAAGCTGTCGAGACCTAGCGCAAAGTCAGCAGGTTGATAGTGATATTTGGCTTTTAAATCATTAGTACCCAGCATAATCACGATATATTTTGGTTGGTGTTGATGCAGCAAATTAAGTAAAGAGTGCCTGCCAGCGTGCGCTTCTGAAAACGCACATTGACGCAACAAAGTGCGATTTGGCAGCCCCGCTTCAATCACCTCAACGCCTTGAGTTAAAGACGACTGGTTAAGAAGCGTTTCAAGCACACAGGGCCAGCGCTGCTCTTTAGATAATCGTTGGCCTGATGCTGGGCATAACCCCCACGTATTTGAATCACCGAAACACAAAATAGATGACATTATTACTGAGTACCCTGACTACTTTTCTGGATTTTGCTTTTGGAGTAAACCGACCTCAAGGACTGGGGATGCATCTAAATCTTCCGCATCCATCATGCTCACCATACGTTGCATTGTTGCCAACATTTGTGATTGTTCCCACTCTTCCATCGCTTCAAAGCGAGCAATAAAGTGTTCTTGCAGTGGCTTAGGTGAGTCTTTGATAATCTCGATGCCTTTTTCTGTCAGGGAGATCCCAACTTTACGTTTGTCTGTAGTAGAGCGTTCGCGCAGCACAAAATCTCTTGCCTCGAGGCGATCTAAAATACTTGTTATGGTTGCCGAGCTTAAATTAATCCGTTCAGCAATTTGCTTAACCATCACACCGTCTTGTTCTGCAATCGCTTGTAACACCAGTAACTGCGGGCTAGTCAGCCCTGTTTCTTTACTTAATTTTTTAGAATATAAATCGATTGCTCGAATAACTTGTCGAATCGAAACCAGCAGTTCTTCATATTTTTTCATCTTACAACTCAATACAGCACGAATAGATCTAATTCTAACAAATTTGCATACAATTTTAAAAGGTAAAAATAAAAACAATTTAAAACAATTGGTTATGAACAAGCGCGAGATTAGGGGTTGATCTTTAAACAGTTTAGCCTCACTATAATAGTTAGAATACGAATTATTAGTGGTGAATGTGATTAACTCTTCCATTCTTACTCAATAACTCTGTTTTACTCTGCAAACAGCTCTTAGTTAGTTGTTTTAAAATAAATTAAATTATATTTAATCTATAAATTGCGTTTTTCACTAACCTTTTTATCGATTGAATACAAATGAAAACAGGCAAATAATGACTCTCTTAAATAGGGCAATACCAGCACAAGACAACGCTGCTTGTGTATTGAACTATCCTTCAGACCCATCCGCACGTTTTGAAGCCCTTGCGGCTACCCAGCGCTTTTCAACCCGTTATTTCACTCTCACATTAATGAAAAAAGAGGACGTATGTCGATTACAGATAAACAACGCTTAGTCATTAAAGTAGGCAGTGCGTTAATCGCACCGACAAACTCAGGTTGCAGTGAAAAATACTTAAAAAATATTGCTCAATTCATCCATCAGTGCCGACTTAATGACCAACAAGTCGTCTTAGTCTCATCAGGCTCTGTGGCAGCAGGCAGGCAGTGGTTTAATGATCCCGCTCCTTCAATGGCAATTAAAAAAGCGATGGCGGCGGCCGGACAAACCAGCATGATGGCCATGTGGGACAGACTTATCAATTTACCTGTTGCCCAAATTCTGCTCACACATGCTGATTTATGCGACCGCGAGCGCTATGTCAGCATCAAAGAAACCATTAATTCATTACTCGATAATGGCATTATTCCTATCGTCAATGAAAACGACACAGTGACTTCTGAAGAGTTAAAAGTGGGTGATAACGATAATTTGGCTGCAATGACTGCTGCAGCTGTCGATGCAGATGCGTTTATCATGTGTACTGATGTGAATGGTTTGTACGATAAAAATCCGCATAAATTCAGTGATGCGACCTTATTAAAAACAATCGACACCATCGACGAGCGCATTTATCAAATGGCGGGCGGGGCGATTAGCTCAACTGGCACGGGTGGAATGCAAACCAAAATCGAAGCGGCCGAAAAAGCGACAGCGCAAGGGATTGATACCTTCATTGTCAATGGTTTTGAAGCTCACTCCTTTCATAATTTGCTTGAAGGTCAAAACCCTGGCAGTCATTTTATTGGCTATGAAACCCCAATGGAGCCTAGCCAACATTGGATGACCCATACCACTAAAGCCTGTGGTGAAGTGGTGATTGATGAAGATAAAACAGGTTTTACTGATAGTAATGAAGTCTTAACCAGTGACGACATTATCGCTGTGAAAGGGGAATTTTCAGTCGGTGACACAATTTTACTCACCACAGACGATGGCACACAGGTCGCCAAAGCTACAGCAAATTATAGTAGCTGCCTATTAAACTATATCAAACAAGAAGATAGCAGTGATTCATCCTCAGCAATTCAGCCACAACATCACTCAATTATCTCGAAAAAACATTTAGCCGTACTGGAGAACGCATGAACTTAATTACAGACTTATCACAACAAGCGTCATTGGCTGCTCGTGCATTGTTAGCATTAAAAGAAGAAACTAAAAACACCGTTTTACGGACCATGGCAACCAATATACGCGAGCAAGCTCAAGCTATTTTGGCGGCAAATTTTAAAGATTTAGCCCAAGCAGAAGCAGATAACTTACCTGCGGCCATGCTTGACCGTTTAACGCTTAACGAAGATCGCATCGAAGCCATGGCCAAAGGCATTGAAACCATTGCGGTATTACCCGACCCAGTTGGGCAATTACGGGATTTGGGTACTCAGCCAAATGGTCTAAAAATTAGCAAAATGCGCATGCCTTTAGGCGTGGTGTGTATGATTTTTGAAGCACGCCCCAATGTCACTGCAGACGCGGCGGCCTTGTGTTTTAAATCAGGCAATGCAGTCATCCTTCGTGGTGGTAAAGAAGCACTTCATTCAAGCAAAGCAATTGCTAAAATACTGCAAGATGTCTTGATCTCGTTTGAATTGCCCCCAGCGCTTGTGACTGTGATCCCAACGGCTGAACGCTCACTGCTGATGGATTTAATGCAACAACGTGATCATATTGATGTGATTATTCCTCGCGGTGGCGAAGGATTAATAAATTTTGTGACCGATAACAGTAAAATACCGGTTATTCAGCATTTTAAAGGCGTATGTCATTTATATATTGATAAAGAAGCTGATTTAGAAGTCGCTATTAATTTATTACTCAATGGTAAAACCCAGCGCACCGGTGTCTGCAATGCCTTAGAAGGGTTAATTGTGCACCGAGATATTATGGCTAAATTTTTACCCTTAGCCTCTTATGCGCTAAAAATGCATAACGTCAAAATCAATGCATGTGAAACCGCCTGCGCATTTTTTGATGAGGCGACATTACTCAGCGATAAGCAGTTCGGCCAAGAATATTTGGATCTTGAGATTGCCATTAAAGTGGTGGATAGCATGTCACAAGCATTAGATCATATTCACCAGTTTGGTAGTAATCATACGGAAGTGATTTGTACTCAAGACCCAATACGCGCAGCGCAATTTCAACGTTTAGTGGATGCCTCAGTGGTGATGATCAATGCCTCATCGCGTTTTTCAGATGGCAGTGAGCTTGGCTTAGGAGCCGAAATAGGGATCGCAACCACTAAATTACACGCTTATGGTCCAATGGGATTAGAATCTTTAACCACTGAAAAATACCTCGTATCTGGAGAAGGCCAAGTTCGCGCCTAGTACTATTTTGCGCCATCGCTGCAAGATGGCGCGCTCCTTTTTGCATTTTATGGATGAGCTTTAAAGGCATTTTTAGCAATAAGCGCGCGGCGATAATCGCTCGGCGTTTGCGAAAATTTTGCTTTAAATACCTTATAAAATGTACTGCGATTATTAAACCCCGATTGATATACAATTTCTGATATCGATAAACGCACATCAGCGCGCTCTAACAAAGTGATTGCTGCGATAAGTCGATGCTGATTTAAAAAGTCATAAAAGTTTGTATCAAGATGAACATTGAGTAACTCAGACAATTGATGACTACTGATCCCCAATAAGTCAGCGAGTTTTGCCAATGAAATATCACTATCGAGATGAGGCTCTTGCGTTTGGATCACATGCTGTAAGGTATCACTCAGCGCTACCACCATGCTCGGACTGAGTTCAAGTTCGCGAAGTACCTGAGGTGTATTCGGTGAGAGGGTGTTGCTAGTTACAGGTTCATCTGAATGAGTGAATAAGATTGGCGTATCAATCACAGTTAACACTGCAATCAAGCACACAAACAACCCGAGTCCACAAGCATAAAGATTCAATAAATTTAAATCGACCTGCCATTGCTTGATCATCATCACCACAACCACGAGATCCACCGCCATCGCAACCGCCAGACCAGCGATTAAAAATAACAACCAAAAATAACTGGTATCACTAAACTCCAAAGCCAACCTTTTGAGCTTAGCTTTACAAGACAGTAACTGATAAAAGCTCAGGGCTAAATATGAAAACACCTGCAAAAAAAATCCTGTCACAAACACACTGATAGGAATCATAATCTGGTTCAATTGCATGGTAGCCACGATAACAAAAGGCACAAAATGCCCTAATACCAGCCAATTAGTTTGCTTCTCGCTTCCTTTTAGTATTAATACTCGCTGCACCAGCAAGAGCATCAAAGGCCCATACACCCAAGTTAAATTAAAGCGGATTGACTGCAAAATGGGGATGGGGGCATCGAACACAAGTTGCGTATAAGCATCGACTGCGGGAGTCAGCAGCAAAACAATTAAGCCGATTAAAAGTGCTTTAACTGAGTTATCGCCTTTTTGCTTGAGCGACAAAAACAAACACGTCCAACCACCAATCGCGATATAAAAAATAAACCACGCTTTGTACCACTCCATCTCTGTATCCATTGAATCCCTTGTTTTGCTTAGTGTAAAGGTGGCAATAAGATCAACAAAGATGAATATGATCTACCTCATAACCCCTGGTATTAATTCTGCTTTTTATTTAAAGGTTTTAAATCGCCCCTCAAAAATAATGGTGCCGTTGGCAAAATTTTGATACCAAAGTCCAGAATCAGCCGAGGTAAAGGTGTACACCATGGTATAAGGTAATGTGAAAAAGTCCGAAGTTTGCATTGCGGTTTCAACCGCTGTATTGGCAGAAATACGTTGATACTGATAACGACCAATTGAATCGATATTGCCTTGGCCAATCCCCTTAGCTGCGTACTGACCATCTTGCGCGTAGGTTTGCACCACTAACCCCGAGGTCGGATAACCATCAGGTGACAAAGACTTTGCACTGTCGATAGTTAAAGCAACGTTGAGTCCACTTAATGATTCAGGCGCTAAAGGCGCACCATCATTGTTAGCAAGCATAGTAAAGCGACCTTTTAACACAGCACCACTTGAATAAGTTTGTTCGAATGTTCCTGCTTGTTCACTTTGAAAGTGGTAATACGTAATGTACGCTCCTTTTTCAAAATCAACAGCTTGCTCTATTGCTGTTGTAGCATCTACACGATGATAAGCATACTGCCCTTCAATCAGCTGATGAGCCACATCACCTACACCAAATCCACTCATTTTTTGCGCTCCATCATACCTAAGTGTAATCGCGCCTTGAGTCGCAAAACCAGTTAGTGGTTTAGAATTTGGCTGATCAACAATCTGATTTATCGTATACCCAACAATCGAGGCTGGTGCATACATCACTTGGCAATTTTTGGCAGTGCTCTCGTATTGGTTAGAAGGAAGTGTCGTTAAGGGCGTCCCTTGGCATGCACTCACAAAACACAATGCAGTCACAACAGTTAAGGGGGTGTAACACTGTTTCATTTCGTCTCTCCTGTACTTGATGCATAGGATTGTGCCCTATTAGCAGCAATGAAACGTCTATCTCCCTCTAAAATAACACCCTTACGTAATTGATGAACATAAGTAACATTACTTAAGCGGTTATTCTGTGAACATGGCAGAAAAAAAATAAAAAACTAAACTAATTTAAGTAGCACATAGTGAGAAGTTGAATGCGCCTAATTGTTTATTATTTATTAAGTATCGTGTTGATGTGTTTGAGTTGCTCAAGCTACAGCAGAGATGTCACAGTTTTAGCCTCTAAATGGCAGCATTACACCAATGAGGATGAAACTGGAATTTACTTCGATTTATTACGGCTCATTTATCATGAAAGTGACTTAAGAATAGAAATTACCGATTACCACCGCTGTTTAAACCTATTTAAACAAGAAAAAGCTGATATCCTAATTGGTGTTTATCAATCAGATCTTCCCAAAGCACATTACGCACAATGGCCATTAGATAAAGACGCACCAATTTTCGCGTTTGTTCTCAAAGAGAGTCCTTATAACAATTTAGCTTCGTTAACTAATAAAACAGTGGCATGGCAAAAAGGCTATGGATTTGATCAGTTTTTTAATACTATCCCTAACCCATACTTAGTCTCCGATTTAGAAACTGGATTTCGCTTGCTACAAGGTAAAAGAATCGATGCCTTTTTTGATTACCAGTTAAACTATCGCCCTAAAGAGCACACTGATGTGAGTTTTTTTAAAGTGCATGATGCCGCAACACTGTATCTTGCGTTTCAAAATACCAAACGTGGGCGTTTACTCGCCAAAATATATGATCAACGCATGCCTGTTTTAAGACAAAACGGTGTATTGGCTTCTTTATTTGCAGAACGATATCTAAACAGCGGGTTAGATGAGTTTGTAGCGCACTAACTCGCCAATTTTTTTAGTAAATAAATACCTCTAAGATTGTATTTATACGCAATTTATAAACTTTTCATTCAAAAAATCATTCATTTAATTTTACAATCACCATCACACAATCCATTCAATTAAAATCATAAAAGGATAACTGGATGAAAAAAATACTGATTGTATGTATGGGCAATATTTGTCGCTCACCCACTGGAGAAGCTGTTTTAAAACATCTGGCACAACAAAAAGGGTATCGCTTGAAGTCGATTCTGCAGGCACGATTGATTTTCACGCCGGTAATCCTCCCGATCCGCGTTCTGTAAAAGTAGCTGAACAACGTGGTTATAGCTTTAAAGGGATCCGTTCTCGCCAAGTGACAATGCAAGATTTCGACGATTTTGATTTGATTTTAGCCGCAGATAACCACAACTTAGCGGATTTAACTGCCATGTGTCCCGCTCATTTACACTATAAACTGGCATTGTTTTTACAGTATGGTGAGCAAGATATCTTTGAAATACCCGATCCTTATTATGGTGGTTCACAAGGTTTTGACACTGTGCTCGATTTAATTGAAGCCGCCAGCCACACCATTTTAAAAAAATTACAGTAAGGCTTAATCGTTAACGCTTCAATTAAAGCGGTAATTGACACTTACATCGATACTAAAAGGCTCTTTTCGAACATCATAGTAGCTATCAGGGGCATAGGTTGGATTATAGTGCTGCTTATCTAATAAGTTTTTAACGCCTATAGTCCATTGCCATGGGCTATGGCCATCAGGTCGGTAGCTTAAATTACTATCCAAAGTCCAATAGCTTGATTTATTATTTTGCTCTTTTAGCTCAGGGACACTAACACGCGCATGATAAGTGTCGCTAGGGTTCCGTCTACCCAAATAATTAAGCCCTAAATAGAATGAAAACTGAGCATCTTCAGCAAACAAAAGCCAATTAGCGGTATCTTTTGCTAATGAGGCTTGATCAGAGTTAACACGGGTATAATTAAAGGATGAACTAATTCGGTTAAAATATTGCCATGAAGCCTGCCACTTAGCGTTCCATTCAACTTCATATCCTGGCACATGCTGCTTCTCTAAACTGTTATCATAAGGGTTGCCTGCAACTGACTGAATAAAATCACTTAAATCACTACTAAAACCTCTTAGTGACACATTTTCGTTATTCGAAAAGTGATAAACCCACTCCGCCTCTAGCGTTTCAATTTTTTCAGGAGTTAAGTTAGGATTGCCTGACACATTGTTATCATTTCTCACTTCATATTGCTGCAAAAATGTCGGTGCCCTAAACGCAGTTCCCCAAATGAGTTTACTCGACCAATCCTGACTACTTTGATAAGTGACGGCGATACGCGGCGATGTTTCTGATGAAAATTCAGGATAGTCATCAATACGCGCACCTATTGTTACCCCTAAAGATTGCTGCCAAAAATAGGATTCTTGTTGTAGGTAAACAGCGCGATTATGACTCGAAGGGGCATAATCGCCGTTACGTACAATCCGAGACTCATATTCGGTCGTTGGCAGACTGTTTTTAAGTGAAATCGTTTCATGATATTCACCAACCTGCCGCTGCTGATAAATCAAGCCAAAAACAGCATGATGATCGTTATTGAAGCCATAATTCCATTGACTACGCAGCCCGTTCGCTGCTGTATCTAAATCTGAATCGGAATAAAAATCAAGTGTGTTATTTTCGTCAAAAATAGTGCGCTCGAAAGTTCGTTTGACTCGATAAGTATAAAGCTGATTTTCTATGGATAACTTATCAAACTGCCAAGCGTGCTTTAAATGTGCGCTTAACGTTTGATAGCGCTGTGACTTATATTGATTCGAGGAATAGTGTGGGTATTCTGTTGAATAATCATCATAATTGACGCCAAATTGCCATTGTTCATTAATTAATGACGCACTTAAGCTCTTAGCGTCAACGTTGTTTCGATGGGTCGAATCAAAACCATTACGATCGTATTGCTGTCGGTAGCCTTCGCTGTCGAGCCAACGCCCTGAGAGGATGAGTTTTCCATAGGAGCCTGCTTTACCAGTATTGAATGATGCCCATTGGCGATCATAGCTCCCCACTCCAACACTTAACTTTGTAGCCTGTGGTACGTCTTGTTTAGTAAATATTGAGACCATCCCTGAATAAGCATCACCACCATACAAAGCAGAACCTGGGCCGCGAATTACTTCTATGCGTTCAATATTATTGAGTTGCACTTGCTCGTCTGGTGACCACCCTCCAATTAAGCCTTCGCGCTGAGGAACACCGTCAATCACTAACATCACCTTGCTATTTCGACCTGATGGGATCCCTCTAATCCACACCATATCTTGTCCATTTCTTCGCGTGAGGATTTGAACCCCCGGTGTCATTTTTAACACATCTGACAAGGTTCGTGCGCCCATTTTCTCAATTTGATAGGCATTCACAACGCTAATAATATTGGGGGCTTGCCCTATTTTTTTAATTGTTTGAGAAGGACTCAATACATCTATATTGAGTAAGTCCTCAAGAGGTAGTTCGAATAAATCACTGTTTGTAGAGCTTGCATAAACAGGCGCTGTCGCTAATAAAAAAGCAATATGAGTATAAATAGGCTTAAGTCGCATTGGCTACTTCAAAAGGTATTTCCTTAGCACAAGGTTAGTTTAAGGCATCAAGAAACACCAATTCATACGACTGTAAATAAAAGATAATTAGCCTATAAACAAAAGTTTACAATTGCGTGACGATTGCAATTTTCCCATCACTGCCAGCCAATAAAAACCGATTGTTATCACTGGCTGCCGTATAGTAACCAGCTAATGATGAGTGAGGGTTGATTAAAGGCTGCCAAGTATCGCCTTGATCATACGATACATCGTTGCCTGTTTTTCCCGTTGTGATACACACGGCAGGTACGCATTTCATTGCGGTGCGAAGGCCTCGTTGCCCACTTGCTACACTGAGCCAGCGATTATTAATAAACCGTGCCATGTTCGGATAGGTAGTATCGCGTTGTTGGTAATCTCCACCAACCACAAAAAGCTGTTGGTTCTGATTCAGCGCAAGCCCATAGCCCCCAGCAGTTGCAGTACGATTAAACAAAGGAACTTTTTTACGCGCCCAGCTCAGACCTGCATCTGTCGAATGATAAACCGAGGCTGATTTTCCACCGGTAGTTAACCAAGCTTGCTGATCTTGACCAACAATAAGGGTGTGTCCACTTGCAGCAAAAGCCGCCTCTTCTTCTTGCCTATCAGGCAATTTATTTTTCGCAACTCGCTGCCATGTTTTGCCACCATCTTGGGTGTATTTCACAACATAATATCCATCAACAGGATCCCCCATCAATAAACCATGTTGGCGATTCCAAAACGCAATTGAATCAAAAAAACCTGTTGGATCGGTGTTTTGATACAGCAATTGCCAAGTCGCTCCTGCATTTTCTGTGAGGTACAATACCGACTGCTCGCCACTGCCCACTCCCATGACAATCGCGGTTTGTTCATCAAACAGAGCGATATCTCGAAAATCAGTGATAACGTCTGACTTAATGCTGCGATCTTGCCAAGTTTTTCCACCATCTAGGCTATTCCATACACTGTTTTGACTGCCCGAGACCCAGAGCGAATCCCCATACATGGCAGAGCCTCGTAACGATGGTTGTGTTTTCAGTGTGGTATGTTGCCATTGTAAGCTCGTTTCTGCATTCACTGCGAAACTTAGCACTAAGCTACACCAGACAATCAGCCATATTGGCCAACCCAAAACGTGCATTCGTAGTTTATTTGTCATCTTAGGCTCAGAATTGAAGTGCGAAAATCAGCTGATTAGATTGCATAGTCAGCTCATAACGTATTGATTTTACTGTATTGACACTCTAGCACTGTCATTTTATCAACGCAAACAAATCTGCACATCTTAGCAATCTCAGGCAAAGCACCCGTGGTTATTCATTTGCATGAATGAAAAAGCCTAATGTGGGTTATCAGTTAGGGTGTCTGATGGTCAATTTTGGCCAATGAGTTAACCAATGCTTGTCGCGAGTCCGCTGAGCACTGATTGCAGGATCGCGCAGGGGATTTGCGCTAATAAATAAATCAAACACACTCGCTAAACCAAATGCTGATATCACTTCATATTGCTGGTTCGGTAATAGACGCGCTGCGACTGCGGTTTCACATTCAGGCCAAAAAGACATCGCATCAAGGGTATTTTTATACGGCCGATCGCCATTGCGATGATGCATCAAGGCTTGATTACGTACTTGCCACGAAATGTGCGGACGCAGCGCTCGAAGCTGTGCTTCATAACCTAAATATGCATGAGGATCGGATTCGGCTTGGTCAAAATAAATCACATCAATATCATTGAGTGGTGTATGAGCACGATAGTTGTGACGTTTATCCCACACTAAGTTTCGCACAAACCCAGCACCTATATAGCAATCAGGTAGCAAAAGGGTCGCAACAACCGCTAACAAATCAGCATGAAAAGCGCTCTCACTCAGCCATGTTTGTAGCTGCTGTAACCTGTGTAATTCTGCATGGGTCATTGAGACTGCTTTATTTGCTGATCCAGTTGCTCTTTTCGATCATCAACTAATTGCTGAATGTTCTTAGCCTCGTGCAGAGTTTCTTGCGCCTGCGAAATACGCTCAAAAGGTTGGCTTAAGGTAGGTAACATCTGCATATGCGACGCTTTGTTACTGACAGATTGCAGCGAAAAAGTCTCAGGGGCAAGCACAGTCACATCGCTGGCTTTTAATATCACCGCTTCGCTTTGTCCATCAGGATTGGGCGTGTCTGAGTAATGCCACTGCCCATTGATATCTTGCCAACGAAAAACCTGCGTTTGTTCATCTGAAGTTGCAGTAAGCACGTGGTTTGCAGAGGTAGTTAAACTTTTGACTTGCTGCGTGAGTTGCTGGACATGATTATCAAGTGTCAGATCCAAGCTTGGCACTGAAGGCTCAGGCATACTGAGCCAAGGCTGGCCATCTGGGCGCTTCAAAACAAACAAAGCGCCGCCAGCTATTAGGGCAATACAGACTAAAAAGTAAATAAAGCGCGCCATGGCCTTTTCCTTACTGATTAAATGACATGCATGACTCTAGCGCCTGCTGTTTAATACGATGGTAATTAAAAAACAGGACGATGATGACGGCAAGCGTACTAAGCACAAAGACCCAAACCGACGATACAAACCGTGTAGCACTAAATAACAGCATCAACCCCGGAAACCCAGACAAAAAGCATAACGGCACTCGGTCAATTTTTTTATATTTTAGAAATACAGCGAAAAAAATCGCGACAATAAATGTCACACTGATCATATGCAAAGAAAAGCGGCTTAATCCGGTAGCATCAATGCTACGAAAAAGATCACCGGTAAGATGTGCCATGCTGGAAGAGGCGACAAAGCTGGTGATTAAACTCAATATAATAAACAGGCCTTGTAACGCGGCACAATTAATAAAAAACATTTTATAACTGAGTGTCATTGTAATAAATGGCACGTCAACGCTATCTGTATCGTCTTGATACACAGCAATTCCTTTTGGCTGATAATAAATCTCCAGCGGATCATACCCATTTTGGACAATTGACACAATCTCATAAATAAAAAACGCCTCGTTTAAAAGGCGCTTTTTACGGGGAATATGTGATTAACGTGTACTTGCTTATAAGTTATGTCGGTGTTTGATGGTATTTGTTAAATGTGCTGGTTGCAAATACGAGCGATACAAATACCGATATTGCTTGCGATTGATCGCGTTAATGGTGGTGTTGGGTTTAACATAGCGTTCATTATGAGCCTGTAACCACAACTCGAATTCCTCTTGCTGCGTTGACGCCAGGCGTGTTAACGCTTGCTCATAACCCAAAAAGAAATCTGTTTTTAAATGCTGACTCAATGATTGCAGCTCTGTTGGAGAGTGCTCAGCTAAAAAACGCACCGCCAAATACGACCATTGGTAAATTTGCTCACTGCCGTCGCCATATTGTGTATCAAAAATTGCTCGCAAGCTCAGCCAGTTATCCCGTTTGGTTTCATGCAGTAATTTGAATGCGCGCGGATTTTCCTCTCGTTTAGAAATATACTCCCCCATTCCTTCTGACCACCACACCAATTTATCTGGAAAATGACCAAAACCACCGTACTTTGAAAATCGCCCATCAAGGTAATGAACATACTCGTGATTCAAATTCCAAACACTCAATTGGGGCCGCAACCAAAATGCCTCAAACGAATAAAAGGTCGCTTGATTGTCAGGATCACTTGGATTGCCCTCTATATACATGCCGCCATTATTGGTTTGAATGTTAAACGTCATTTGGCCATAACGATTATACGAACTGTAATCATCAAAAATAACAACGCGCAATGACTGATTGTGATCGTTGGCAACTGGCTGATTATTCGTTGCTAATATTTGATGAAAATCAGCTTGTTGCGATAAAAGCTGCACGCAAGACTCTTCAAGCTGAACGGTGGTCATTTGCTCAGCCAAGATAAAAAGCGAGTCATCACACTGATGTTTGATAGGTAAAGCTTGCTCAAGCGAAGGGATAAAACACCGCCCTTTAAATTCATTATCGCAGTTATCTTGCGCACGATATGAATTGGCCAAATAGTTAAGCGAATAATGCGACTGTGCCTGCTGGTGAGATAAAAATTCAGCTTGGCTTAGCCACTGCCACACTTGCTCATCGAGCTGATTAGCCGCATCTTCTTCCATGAGGATGTGCACATAAGCAAGTGACCATAACGCATGTTCAAACCGCCAATCGGCTTGGGTGAGTTGCATGGCAAAGTCAGTCAATGCGCGCGTTAAGCGGGTGTTTGCGTTAAACTGCGCGGCGACTTCGCCATTTAAGCGCCCTTCATAAGCAAGAAAGCTAATCGCTCGCAGCGTTTCCCAAGCACTGTATTGTGCTTGCTGTGATCCACCCGATAAAGTTGCATCATCATAGCTGGCCAATAATAAAGCTAAGTTATTTAAATGCGGCGCTAACTTGGTATGAAAAGGTGCTTGATAATAAAAGCGATACAGCGCGACCACATAATGCTCTTGCAAGCGCCTTGCTGACTCGGTTTTTTCCAGAAAAAAGGGCTGTTGACTCAACAACGTTAAGCTTGCATCCAGCTTAGCCCAAACCGTTTCATGAACCTCTTCAAACTGACCAAAATAACTGTATGTACGCAGATAATAAAGCAACGCATCAAGTTGCGATGGCGTAAATTCAGCCGCCTTAAAATGCTGCTCAAGTGCATCCAACACCAATACTAATGTATCGACTTGTTGCAACTGCTGGCACTGCCCCCACAAATCCACCTTTTGATTCGCTATTATATCGAGCATATCAACAGTGCCTTCTAAAGCGCAGATTTCTGGCTCGGTTTGGCTTTGTAAAGCAACTGTTTCAGTCACTATCACAGGCGAGATACGTGTATTACAAGCAGCCAAAAATAACCCAGCGCAAAGAATAACAATACATTTATGAAACATAATAAATAGGCTTAAATTAATTTAGGATATTGTATGCAATAATTTTATAGCTTTGCAAGTGAAAAATGGGGTTTACTTAAATAGTGGGTAACATATTGAGAAATTAGGGTGAAAAGTAAAGCGTAGTAGTCTAGTAAAAACAGAAAAGTACATGGTCTTTAAAATCTGTTCAGCTGTTAAAATATCTCTAGTGCAGAAATTAATCAAAGTAATAAACGCCTATGCTCTATGATGAATTCAGCAAAGCGCAGGGCCTGTATTTATAACAATATAGATAGGTTTTAATAGCAATGAATCAGAAAACAACATGACCAAATATTAACCTATAAAAAGTGGTTCATGATGTATTTTTTACAAGGTAAATACCACTCATACTTTCAAGGTAGGCTATGCCTATAGTCATTTTTTGATTTATTGAAATAAATAATCACTATTTTACTTGGGTAATCGAACGATATTTTGAATGTTTTATAAAGCAATCATGGTATCTGAAAATTGGAAATATCAGACCATTGTCGTCACGCTTAAACTGCTGAATAAGGGCTCAGTTTTGTAGCTGAACCCATTTATTTATTATGGCCCGTATGGATCAATGCAATCCCAGTATTCAGGCTCACCAATTATTTGAGGTGCGCAAACTCGACTATTCGGGGTTGCGTCATCCACTGTAATTGGAGTTAAATTTAAAATTAAAACTGTCATTAAACTAACTATAAAGCTCATAGTATTTCCTTATTAATTACAAAATGGGTACATCGACTTGTTTCCATAATAAGTCCTTCATTCTTTATGGCAAGTTTTTTCTTTTATTTTTATGGAAATATATGACAGCCATATATATCTCAGCGATGAGATTGCAATAAAAGAGCCTCTCTATTTGTTTACATGCTGCCATCAAAAAAGCACGACGATTTAGCAACTAACCGACAGATGAATTTGTTAATTGATTTAGTTTTGACCGCTTGCGCAGCCAAAAAGATTAGTAATGCCTATTGATGATAGATCGGCTCATATGTGTTAGGTGCGAATTAGCTCCGCAACTCCAGATTTACTTGAGTTTAAACTTTTAAATTCAAGCAAAAAATTATCAAATTGACCCTGTTTGGTAGACAAATACATTTTTGATTCACTTGCTACATTTTGGCCTTTAAACTCAAAAAACTCTGATTGTTGATATGTAGCAATGAAAAGATTACTAGGCTTAGAGAAGTGCAAGTGAGCATGAAAAGCGCCATTGGCATATTCATTACCAAAACCACCAAACTCTATGTTTCTCAATCCGCCATAGTAACTAGTTTTAAACGAATCTAAACTAACAAAGAGCTCATCTAATTCAGTATTGCCTAAATAAACTTTGTTTGAAAATGTAGAATGACCATTGCACATAGTTACTTTTACTTCCGAATGAAAAATATGTGACAGTCATAAATATCTCATCGGCTGATGCAGTAATTGCTTATTCAGCCATTACCTAAATAGTAACGGGTTGTTCACACCACTGTTAGCTAACACATGTTGACGAGTAAACGGTTTTCCCGCTTGAAAATAACCTGGTTGAGACAAGGGTTTAAAATCCGTGTGGGTGTTAAGGTATTTCAAGTACGGAATTCATCAGAGGCCGGCGGGAGTCAACTCCCGCCACTCTTTTCTTGATAATCTGAGGAAAGAACAGAGCCTGTATATATGTCAGTGCTGATATTGTTAATATCTATTGATCAGAAAACCACATGAACATATGTTAACGAACAAAAAGAACACACTATTTATTTTGTATTTTTTACAAGATAAAAACCGCTCATGCTTACAAAGTGGATCGTGTCCATATATGTCTGATATTTTCTTTTTCCATTCTATAGTTTTTCTAGTTGTCTCCATACAACTTGGAAACCATCATTGATTTGATCCACTTTGTCTTTATTCTCTAGAAGTGATGACTTACCATCGTGTTCAATGAAGTGATCAATTAATTCATGCGCCCATGCTGCATCTATATGTGCTTCAATTAATTTGTTGGGTATATCCGACTTATCTACTTGTTCGCTTAATTCGCTTAATTTGTTATTAAATGAAATTGCGTGAGCATAAATTTGATGACATGTTTTTCGTTGTTCACTAGTAAGCTTCATACAAATATCTTTATAGAAATTGTCATATATTGGAGTGCTCACAGGCTGCGGCAAGATTATGCCATTCTGGTTATCCAAAAACTCGCATAAGCTTTTAGCACAGCGATTCTTACTGTTTTTAAGGTGTTCACTCATATCTGAAAGCTCTAAATAAAGTGCTTTTAATGTTCTACGTTGTTTTATGAATGATTTAATAAATTCAGCACCTTGCCCTAAAAACCAGCCCAAGAATACTGAAAGAATCGCTATTTCTGCTTTTGATAAGTTATCCATGATTTCCTTATAACTGCTAACGATCCTGTAGATTTACTCGTTTTCAAGTTATTTTTATTAGTCTGCGAACGATAACTGAGTTCCTATTTTGATTCAATCGTTTCGTCAGTTTCGATTGGATATTTTAACTCTATATTTTAGGTGGTTTTTTGCGGTATCTGTGAGGTTACGGGGTGTGTAAAACATGTGAAAAAATTAGTATCCAATTGATTTTAAATGTTTTTTATTATTCAATACAAAATCGGTATCAAAATTAGTAATAGATTGAATAACTTCTGTTTAGCATTCATTGATTGTACAAATCACAAGCAAACTCTGTCGCGACATAAAGTCGCTGCTACAGCTCGCGCATATCAGCTTTTCTCAAAACTCACACCGATACTAATATCCCCCCGTGATCACACCCTAAAAATAAGTAATTGATGAGTCATGCATTTCATGGATGAAATGCAAGGTGAAGCTTGGCCATGGATGGCCTATCTTCGCCGTTGGCGTTCACATCTATTGATTATTTGCAGGATACTGCGTGATGTCGGTGGCGCTGAGAGTGTCCAGAGAGGGGTCAACGTCAGCCCTCTTTGGCTGCCCATGCCCGCGCGACAACGGTGTTAATTTAAAAGCTGTTGTTTATTTGAAAACGGCTTTTAAATGACTTTCGGGCTAAAGCCCAACCTACAATTTACACACAAAACAAGTCGCGACATAAAGTCGCTGCTACAGCTCGCACATATCAGCTTTTCTCAAAACTCACACCGATGCAAATATCCCCGGTGATAACGCCCGAAAAATAAACAATTGATGAGTCAGGCATTTCAAGGATGAAATGCAAGGTGAAGCTTGGCCATGGATGGCCTATCTTCACCATTGACGTTCACATCAATTGATTATTTGCAGGATACAGCGTGATGTCGGGGCGCTGAGAGTGTCCAGAGAGGGGTCAGCGGCAGCCCCTCTTTGGCTGCCCATGCCCGCGCGACAACAATGCTCATTTGCAAAGCGATTCTTAAAACTAAACACTATGGTTAATTTGAAAGCGAGGAAAACTCTTAAATAGCCGTCGCGCTAAACTCCCACCTACAATTAACATAAAATTAAGCGTTCACTCGCCTTTAGCAACCCAAACCCACAATGTTCACTTTGTTGTTGTGTACAGCTTTATTCAATCTCTGATGTTGAATGAATATATTCACTTGCTGTCATTTTGTGATAGGTCACATTGGGGTGCATGACGTGGCACGGCTCAGGATCAACCACTTCAATGGGGATATGATGATACCGCGCGATGTCGAGTGCCATTTGAGTTATGTTGACACTAAACGATGTGCCAATGAACACGATTTTACTGGCCTTTTTCATCATATTTTCGGCCCTGTCAATTTGATACAGCTCGGTATAAAACTCGTCAAAAAGCAACACATAGGGTTTTAATGACACATTTAATTCTGGGCCTTTGCTACTGATTTTAAACACATCTAGCAATGACTCGGTTAAATTCGCTTCGTCTATTTGATGCCAAGGTGCCGCAAAACGCGCAACGTCTTCTCCTTGGGTGTGGTACAACGTAACTTGATCTAATCGGCCATGAATAGAAATGTAGTCAAGATTACCCGCTTTGCCGTCTAAGCCATCAATGTTTTGCGTGATTAACGCCTTATCTTTAAGCCAGTGATGCACTTCGTTTGGCCCATGATCGCGATAGGTTGCAAAGCGTTGATAATACCAGGTTAAAAATTGGCTGGGATTGTGCTGATACATGGCGCGAGTGGCCATTTCTTGCGGGGTATAATGTTGACTCCCTATCGTCCAGTAACCATCTCGACCGCGAAATGTTGGGATCCCACTTTGCGCGCTGACTCCTGCGCCTGTGATGTACAACGTGGCCATGGATGTTTCCTCTTATTAAATTGCTGGCACACACCCATTTTTCAATCGTTTATGCGCTTTCATAAGCGATTAATCATGCCGTCACTTAAAAAGTTGAACTCTGCTCTGACCATGTTATGTGTGATACTCGCCTAAGGCGAAAATGTGTGTATTAACCAGTAACATGAGCGATACAAAGGGGTTATTCACACTCTTCATAACGCAATTGTTGCGCTAAATAATTATCGAACCAGTGTTGCTGATATTGCTGCGCCGTTGCCACTGCGCTGGTATAGTCAACTTCAATTAACGCTTGTTCATCCGCCCATTTAAAATCAGCTGCGACAAAGGTCTCTTGATCAACCTGCACGCTGTAAATAGCCGGATCATTTTCATGATTATACTCACAATACAAATGGTTATCTGTACTTAATACAAATAGTTTTGCTTGATGTGCCAAATATGGGGCTGCATAAAAATAACGATTTTTATTCATCATGTTTCCTTTAAAAACAGCGGTCACATAGCCAAAGTCAGTTCTTTATGCCATAAACCCGATAGTGCTCAGAGTAACATTTAGTTACATGCATCATAATGTAAATTTTTGGTAAATACAGTAATCAATGAGTTCACTATTGTGAATAAATGTTATCAATAAACCATTAATGGTGACTCAAGCGGCAAACTTCTCCTTAATCAAGGTAAAAACCAGAAAATAAATTGCAAATAACAATCAATATCATTAAGATTCGCGCAATTATTTTTATATAGTATTGTATCTGGAGTCTGCATGAAGTATTCAGCCCTTTTCGTTGCCATTGGCGCAGCGTTCACCTCCCCCGCACTTTTCGCACAACAAAACCAACTCGAAGTCATTGAAGTCACTGGCACTTATTTCAATGATTATAAAGTTGATAATGCCAAAGGCGCCCTGCGTACTGATGCGTCATTACTTGAAACGGCTCAATCTGTCACTGTGATCCCAGATACAATTATTAATGAACAACTTGCCACTACATTAGGTGAAGTATTAACCAATGACGCCAGCTTAACTGCGGGTTCAAAACAACGTAACCGTGAGACATTTAACCTACGTGGTTTTAGTTTGAGTTCGTCAAATGGGTATTTACGTGATGGTCATCAGCATTGGTCACACTATCAGCAGCCCATCGAAACCCTAGAACGTGTTGAAGTCATCAAAGGCCCTTCGAGCATTCTTTATGGCCAATCAGGTCCAGGTGGCTTAGTAAACATGGTGACAAAAAAGCCAACGGTTAATACCACTTTCAATCTTGGTCTCGACCTTGATCAGCAAGGTTCATCACGTTTAATGCTTGATGCTGGCGGCTCAATCACTGACGCAGAAGATTTACGCTACCGTGGGATTTTGGTCAAACAAGATGTGACTTTTGAGCGCGAATACCCCAATGGCGATCAACGTGAGCGAGATCGCTTTTTAGGGGCCTTAGTGGTTGATTATGATATTTCAGACATTGCAATGCTTCGCGTCCATTATGACCGCACCAATGACAAAGCGGGTTTAGACACAGGTGCTTGGTTAGATAACTCTGGCAACGTAATTGGTGATGATAAGCTCATTCGTGACTTTTCATGGGCGTTTACTGACATTACCGTTGAAAACATCGGCACTGACTTGAACCTTATTTTGAGCGATAACTGGACCGCCACTTTAGGCTACAACAAACAAACTTTCGAGCGCCAACGTTTTGAGTCAGCGCCTCGTAAACCAAGCGATTACCAAGTTGGCGATGAGTATGAATCTCGCCCTTACGATCGTTTTGATGATTGGCAGTTCACCACTGCGTTTATCGACTTTGTGGGTGAATTTGAATTGGCTGGTATTGAGCATCAACTCTTAATTGGTGCCAACTCTTTAGACTATTACTACGGCCAATACCGAGTGTCGGCCGATCGTGTTAAATACATTGAAGGTCAGCCTGAGCCTATTCGCCCAGATGTCAGCTATAAAACCGATGACTCACTCTACACCAGCGAATACGATTATTATGGGGTTTATATTCAAGATCTCATGACTATCAACGATCATTGGCAAGTCTCTGTTGGCGGGCGTTACGACAAGCAATCTAAAGAAGGCGCAGATAACGAATCGTTCGTACCAAAAGCAGGGGTTTTATATCACCCAAGTGAATTAGGAACATTTTACCTAAGCTACTCTGAAGGATTTGAGCCGCAGGGCAGCGAGACACTGAACAATGAAAGCGATAAAAATCACGGTATGAAACTGGACGCCATGACTTCAACCCAACTTGAAGTGGGCACTAAGTGGCAATTAGTCGATGATCGTTTGCTGTTAACTGCAGCTGCATTTGATATCAGTAAAACAGGAATATTGATTTCGACTCCATTAGACGGCGATCCTCAGTTTGATACGGTTACAACACAAGCGGGTGAACAGCGCCATAAAGGTCTAGAGCTAGGTGCTCAAGGTGCTGTCACAGATAAACTCTTTGTGATGAGCTCACTGATGAACTTAAACGCTAAGTACGAAAAAGATCAGAACTTTGAAGGCAAAACCCCTATGGATGCGCCTAAATGGTCTGCATCTCTTTGGTCTCGTTACGAATTAAGTGATGTGTTTGCCATCAATGCTGGCGCTTTTTATGAAGGTGAACGTTTTGCTGATAACGCCAATACTATCACTAAGTCAGGCTACACTCGCGTAGATGTGGGGGCAACCTATAAGTTTGCCCTAGACAACACTGACATTAATGTTCGCTTTAATATTCAGAATTTATTTGATAAAAACTACCTAGCCGGTGGTGGCACCAATAATGTGACTATTGGCGAAGGCACCAGCGTGCGTTTAGCTGTGCAGGCAAGCTTCTAATCTCAATGGGCGACAAGCGACGGGTTGTCGCCCATAACTTTGCTCTATCACATTCAGTCAACACATCACTGCTACTGTGATGATAAATCAATAATTCTCACTTCCCCTTGTGATTTTTTATGGCATGATACGGCCACAAAACTTCAAAAGCAGGCCCATCATGACAAAAAAAACAGTCACTTTCGAATTTGAAAAAGAAACCAAAAACAGCGTACGCTATCAAGAAATTCCTGAGCCGGGTCAAGCGCCAGTTGCTGGAACCATTTACTTACAAAAATGGTTTGCCCAAACAAGTAAAACCATCGAAGTGACCATTGAGACAAAGGATTAATGACTTATCAGCGCCTAGCTGGTCGCAACCTCCTTAGTGCTTGATGAAGAGAGCTTAGTTCTCATTTATTCCCTGCTGAATAAACACACTTAAGCTCCACCAAATGCACATAAAGAACAAGTTTTATTGCATTTGCAAAGCTCGAACGCTATTATTAATCGTAATGAATATGGCGAGGTGGATGATGAATTTAGCGACTCAAGCAAAATCAGCACAAGTTTTAATGAAAGCGTTTAGTAATGCCTGTGAGCATCTAAAAGTGAGTAACACTGAAAAGTGCGCCATAATTGGCGTCAATCCATCCACATTAAGCCGAAATCAACAAAAAGGCTTTGCGCCGCAGTCAAAAACCGGCGAGCTTCAACTGCAGTTTATTCGCTTATACCGCTCTTTATATGCGATTTCTGGTGGGGACAGTGCTTTTATGCAGCATTGGTTTCGTAGTAACAATAAAGCATTAAATGCCATACCCAGCCATTATGTGTGCAGCATTGTTGGTTTGATCAACACCAATGAATACCTTGATGCAATGCGCGGTAAAATCTAAACATGCTCGACAAATTTCTTGCACATTGCCCACCCTCTACATTTTACCAAGGTCGTTTATACCGAATTGTCGAAACACAACAATATGCCGCAACAACTGGACTGGTCGACAACCTCGAAGAACAAGCACTTTTAGAGCAACTGCTTGATAATGCAAAGCCACCTTATAAAGAAGGAACTGAGCAGCGCCACTACTTAATTTCAACACCTTTTCGTTACCCGCCATTAAAGTATGGCTCTCGGTTTGGTAATCGACATATGCCCAGCTATTTTTATGGCTCAGAACACCTCGATACCGTTTTAGCTGAATGTGCATTTTACCGTTTGAAATTCATGCACGATATGAGCGTTCCATACTCTGATGCAGTCAACTCAGAGCACATGACCTTTAGTGTCAACATTGCCACACAAAACATGGCTGATCTGTGCCAAATAAAAGATGCTAATATCCAACAACAATTACGCCACCCGACTGACTACCAGTTCAGTCAAGCCGTTGGTCGCTACCTAACGGAGCAAACAAAAACACATGGCTTGCGGTATTTTTCAGCCAGATGCGAGGCCGGTATCAACTTAGCCATTGCTGAACCTGATGTGATAAAGTCCACAGAGCCCGAAACCTGTTGCAACTGGATGTGTCAAACCACCATGCAGTCGGTTAGTTTTAATTTTCATAAAAACCAGCCCGTTACTTTTTCTATCGAGATGTTTTTAGTGGATGGCAAACTGCCTGAGCTTGCCTAATTGGCTAAGCGGACGCGACAACCTCTAAATTAAAGTGGATAAAAAACGCTCTTGTCGCGGCAAATAAAAATTGTCAGGGTCGAGCGAGGTAATCACGCGTACGGCCTGACCTTGAATTTCTGAAGCAGGCACCAATCCGTAAACCCGAGAATCAGCACTGTGATTACGGTTATCTCCTAACACTAAATAAAAACCCGCCGGTACCTCCACATTTGAAAAATTAGCCATTCGCTGATCACTTGGCTTAAATTGCACCGCATGGGGTTGCAAAGGCAATCCTTCAATCATTTTCTCTGTGCCTTTGATGGCTTGATAACTGAGTATTTCGGCATTTACAACTAAACGGTTATTCACCATGCTCACTTGATCACCGGGCACTCCCACAACACGCTTCACTAAACGCAGATCGGCCGCTTTTGAATTAATAATAACAATATCGCCCCGCTTCGGTTCAGCGATATCCATCACTGGAATATCAGTAAACGGCCACTCAAGTCGGTAGGCCATTTTATTCACAAAAATTCGGTCGCCTTCAACAATGGTCGGTTGCATTGACCCTGTTGGAACTGTGTACCAATCAGCGACACTGCTTCTTGATGCGAAAAGTGCAATAACAAAAAACATAAAACCGGCATGTTCTTTCATTAATTTGACTGCTTTAATACGATTAATTTTCATCAATGAGTCCTTTTATTAATAGGTTACCGTTAGGACTTGTAGGATAAACAGAAGTTCCTTTTCAGGAGGCCATGACTGCGCTCAAAGTGTAACGAGTCATTTCTAAAATACCCACGAGCTGCAGTGTTCAGCCTGAGAATAAAAACCTACATGAATGAAATCGTAGATATACGCCAAGAAGAATTTAACTGCTATTTACCAACAAGGTATTTACTCCTTAGCGAAAGCACCGCACAATAAAACGTGTTATTCACACAAAGGTTCACTATGCCAGCTAAGAAAAATAATTTGTTCCTCGATATTCTGTTCAGTGTCGTTGTCCCTTCAATTATTCTGATGAAATTCAGCTCAAAAGAACAACTTGGCCCACTCTATGGTTTACTCATCGCGCTTGCATTTCCATTAGGTTGGGCCGCGTACGATTTAATTAAAAGCAAAACAGTTAACTTTATTGCCGCCTTAGGTTTAGTCAGTGTGCTTTTAACCGGTGGAATTGGCTTATTTGAATTAGATAACAAGTGGTTAGCGATTAAAGAGGCTATGGTACCTGCTATTTTTGGCATCATTGTATTTGCATCCGGATTCGGAAAAAGCCCCTTAGTGCGTAAATTTTTGCTCGACACCGGATTAATGAAAACTCAATTGATCAACCAACGTTTACATGAAGTGGGTAAAACTCAAGAGTTTAATAAACGCATCCGACTCGCAAATTTATACTTGTCTCTGACTTTTGCTTTTTCGTCCGTGATGAATTTTATCCTCGCCAAATGGTTAGTCACCGCCCCCACCGGCAGTGAAGAATTTAATGACCAACTCGGTCAACTCACGCTATTAAGTTACCCGATGATAGCTATTCCAGCGTGGATCATGATGGTCGCTATTTTATTTTATATTTGGCGAACACTCACTCAATTGACCGGTTTAGACATGGAACAATTGATCGAAGGCGATTGATTCTTAAACGCAGTTAGCATGCCTTATAACCTGATTAATTTGAGAAGTTATAATGCAGTTATTAGCAACTTCATAAATTAGTCTAAAAAAATCAAAGATATAGAAATATTTTCTTTATCTTTGATTTAAATCATGCCAAACAATCAGCCAGTAGAGCCCAAAGGGTACGACTGGCTGATTTATGATTATCGAAAACTCGGCATAATCGCAGGGATCCCGGGTAGTAATCCCACTAACGCCATCACGCCCGTCAGCACACAAAACATCATGAGTGGAATAATCCAGCGATTCATGGAGCTCAGCTCTTTACTGCGTTCTTTACACCCGATCAAACCTAAGTTATCGAGCAACATAGTTAATGCCCAACCGAATGCAGGGTTCACCAATGCAGAAGAAAACACCACAATCGCAGCTGATTGAGTTGTTTTTCCTTCACGTGTCATTTCCATTCCAGCTTCCAATAAAGGAATAAACACCCCAACGATCAAAGCTACGCACAATACAGGTTGCCAAATCGCCAAGTCCATCGGATAACCCCACACACTGGCAATCACACAAAATACAGCGGTCAAAACCGCACCCGCTGGTATGGGTCGTTTAGCAATCGCCGCAGGCACAATGTAGGTTCCCCACGAAGAGGTAAAATTAGCTCCGCCTAAAATCGACCCAAACGTTTGGCGAATAGAGGCACTGGTCATAGTGTCATCGATATTCATTTGAACTTTTTCTGTACGCGCTGGGTAACTAATTTTTTGAAACACTTGATGACCTAGAAAGTCAGGAGACCACATGGCCACCGCCAAAATAGCAAATGGTAAAACGACGATGAAGCTTTCAAGAGTCGGTAAACCAAGCATCCACCCAGAGCTTTCGCCCCACCAGTACATCGGGTTCATATTAGGTAGACCGGGTCCTGTTTTAAACTCAAAGGGTGCACCTAATAGAACAGCCATTCCCCCACCAAGCAAACAGCTCAGTGGTACTGCAAGCCAACGCTTTTTAAAGTGTTCAAGTAGCGCGTATAACACGATCGTGCTGAGGATAATAATGAAGGCAACATGGGCCATTTCAATTCCTTCGGCCCAAGCAAATAGCTTTTTAACTTGTGAAATTGTGCCGATAAACCCCAGATACAACAATAAGCCGCCACAGACACCCCGACTGGTCAGGTTAGCTAAAATACTGCCGCCTTTACTCATTGCCAATAGCAAGCCAAACAAGCCGATCAGTAATCCAAATGCCATCGGGTGCCCCCCCGCAGCAACAACAATAGGGATAAGTGGGATCAGTGGGCCATGGGTGCCCGCTAAATTTGCCGTGGGTAATAAAAAGCCCGAAAAAAGTAAAATAAACACAGCCACAATGAGTAATTCGTAGCGCACATTTTCAAGAATAAACCCCTCACCTAACCCAAGCGGCGCTGCAAAAGTGGCTGCGATTGCCCCTACCATGACTATTTTACCAATCGTTCCGGCCATTGCTGCAATCGTATCTTCATACTCAAAACGATAATCTTTGAACGGTAAATTAGGACGCCAACGTTTAGGCTGCATAATTTGTAGTTCGTGCTCTAGGTATTCGTCTCGGGAACTAAACTCTGAGCTTGAGCGATGAAGTGTTTGGTAGCTACCCTGTTGAGTGTTGCCTGAATCACTGGGATCAGTGTGTGTTGTCATAACATCTCCTACTGCGGATGCAAATGTATGTGAAACGCAATCATAAATCAGCCTCACCATAAAAGAGCTTAGCAATAAGTCGAGTATGGGGTGATTAACACAGCAGCCGAGCTTTGTGTGCTCTGCCATTGTGTATTCATTTGTCAAATTGAGAAACGAAATAACACATGCTCATCAACCTAAGTCCCTCGTTTAAAAAGGGTATCAGCCGTCAAGCATGCAAAGATAAGAGCGAAAAACTGAGGTCAATTATAACGCTGGAGTACATCAAATAAATTTTGCATATCGATTGGTTTGCCAATATGCGCAACAAACCCTTGATTTAAATACGCTGCCACATGATTGGCCATCACATTCGCCGTCAATGCGATAATTGGCACTTGATCATTCATCTGTTTAATCTTTTTCTGTGCTTCTATGCCATCCATCTCTGGCATATGAATATCCATCAGCACTAAGTCAAAGTGATGCGCTGCAAAGGCCTCCACTGCTAGTAAGCCATTATCGACAATAGTCACATCTGCCTGTGTCGCTTTGAGCATGGTTTGAATAACGATCTGATTTATTTTGTTATCTTCTGCTATCAGAATCTTTCTACCACCCATATCAGGGACAAACTGGGTCGCTACATGCTCATTATTTGCAACCAATGCTACTTGTTTTAGTGGCAAGACCACATGAACTGAGGTCCCCTTGTTGATAACACTGGTTAACTCAATTGTGCCCTGCATTAAAGTCACCAAACTATTGGTGATAGACATGCCTAAACCTGTGCCACCATACTGACGCGTCGTTGAAGTATCTGCCTGAGAAAAACGTTCAAATATTTTTTTCTGCGCGGCTTCATCCATGCCAATTCCGGTATCGATCACTGTAATTGCTAACGCTTGATGCTGATTGAGCTCAGTGACCGCCACTTTTAGTTCAATCCGTCCCTCATTTGTAAACTTAACTGCATTTGATGCTAAATTTAAGAAGATTTGTTTTACACGAACAAAATCCCCTAACCAACCATCAACAAAGTGTTGATCAATACTGATTAAAAATTTAATACCTTTGTTACTCACCTGCGAGTCGAGGTCATATTTGATTGAATCAAGTACCTTAATAAGCGAAAACGGGGCTTGCTCTAATTCCAATTTATTCGATTCAATTTTAGAGTAATCTAAAATATCATTGATGATGGTTAAGAGACTTTTGGCCGAATACGTAGCGTTATCAAGAATTGTCCCCAATCCTTCTTCTAAGCTCGCACTGCGTAATAATTGCAGCCCACCCAAAATTGCATTCATGGGGGTGCGGATCTCATGACTCATGTTAGATAAAAATTCACTTTTCGCTCTAGCAGCATTTTCAGCAGCTAGTTTTGCTTTGGCAAGCCTTGCCATCGTGCTGACTTTTTCGGTGACATCATAATTCACTCCCACCACTTTGACCGCTTGTCCGTGCTCATCAAGTAACACTTCAGCACTGGCTTTAATTGTTCTAATATCGCCGTTAGGGTGAATGACCCTAAACTCAGGGTTATATTGCCCCCTTCCTTCTATTGCTGAAAATAACTCAGCTTTGGCATCGTCAATATCGTCTGGGTGGACACTGCTTACCCATGCATCAAACGCTCCCGAAAATTGCTCGGGTGATACACCGTACAACTTATACATCCACTCATCCCAAATCAGGTCATTGCTAACCAAATCCCACTCCCACACCCCAATTCCGGCCGAGTCATTCGCCAGTTGCATGGTTCGTGCGGTTGCATCTGCTTGCTTTTTAGCATTAACCAGCTGTTTTTCTATAACTTTTTGTTCTGAAATATCTTGAACTACAGACCAAATAAAGCTCTCACCCTGCTCGTCTGTGATTTTAATCCCCGATAATAGCACCGGGTAGTGATGGCCTTTTTTATGAATATACTCTTTTTGATAAGGACCATAACGGCCAGTTTGAGCTAACGAAGCAAGCTGAGTTTCTTCTTGAATTTGATAATTTTCAGGTGTTAAAGCCCAATAATCCATTTGGTTGAGTTCATCAAGGTTATATCCCGTAAAACGACCAAACTCACGGTTCACATAAACAAAAGCCCCGGTATCAAACGAATTTATCGCAATCCCAATTGGAGCTAAATCAACAAAGGTTTCAAATTTTTTCTTTTCTTTTTGGTAGGCACTTTCGTATAGCTTCAAATCCGTTAACGCTGCACTTAACTTCTCTTGTGTTTCGACGAGTTGGCTAATATCCCGCCCTATAGCGAGTATAAAACTCTCTGCCTTTAAATGAATCGCAGTCAATGACACTAAGCATGGAAATGCCGACCCATCTAGTCGGGTGTGGAACCATTGAAATAATTCAGCCCCATCGTTGCAGGCTTTTTCTATATGTGCGATGGCCAAGGCTTCAGAGGAACCACCACAAGGCTGACATTCAGGCGATAAATCTGAAGGTTTCAACGTTAAAAATTGTGCTTTACTCGCTACACCATGCATCTGCACAGCAGACTGATTGCACTCAACAAATTTTCCTGACTTTAAATCAATAATTGACAGTGCATCAGCTGACGCATCAAAAAGCATTTTGTATTTATCTCGTTCGAAAGTAACGCACTCAAGCTGTGACTTAAGTTTTTTGTTTTCTTTTTCCAAAAAAGCGAGACGGCTTTGTTTCATTTATCGTTCTCAATTATTTTTCACAGACGAGTTAAGTGTAGATGAAGCTCAGAAAATTATTGTTAAATCACAGCTAAATATTCATCAAAGCTCTGTTTTCACTATGAAAACTAGCAAAGAGTCCCTAAACATTCAGATGCAAAAAACTGACAAAAACCTTGACCTAAATCAATATTAATTTAAACTTTCAGAAAATACTGAAACTTCAGAAGAAATACTATGTTGATTATGTCTCCAAAAATTGAATCTTTTGTCATGCATTGTGGTGAAATGGGAAGCCGTTGGGGGTTTAACCGTACTGTCGGACAAATGTATGGACTTATTTTAATTAGTGAAGAAGCGCTCAGTGCGGTCGACATTGCTGAATCACTCAATATTTCGCGTGGAAATGTCAGTATGGGTATTAAAGAGCTGCAATCTTGGCGCTTAGTGAATGTGCAACATAAAGCTGGTGACCGTAAAGACTATTACATTCCTGCTGGTAGTATTTGGGAGATGGCTAATCGGGTGTTTGAAGAGCGCAGAAAACGCGAAATGGACCCAACTCTATCGCTATTGCGAGATAATTTGCTCGATGAGCCTGCCAATCAGCAAGAAGTCTATGCTCAGCAAAAAATGCATGAAATTCATGACTTGCTCGAAACCATTACTCAATGGGCCAGTGAGTTACAGCGAATGAGCCCTGATAAACTCAATACTTTAATGAAATTAGGCTCAGGCGTTGGCAAAGTTTTAGACCTAAAAGATAAATTTATGAAGAACGGCTCTGTTAAATAACAGCGCCGTTTTTTTATCCGATCGTGTAATGTGCTGGCAGGAGGTTTGCCATGTTAGATACCTTGATGTTGTCGCGAATTCAGTTTGCAACAAATATCAGTTTTCATATTTTGTTTCCGACGATTACCATCGCGCTATGTTGGTTTTTGTTTTATTTCAAAATACGTTTTGATCTGAGCCAAGATCCAATCTGGATGCGCGCCTATCGCTTTTGGGTCAAAATTTTTGCACTGACTTTTGCGTTAGGAGTCGTCAGTGGTATTACGATGTCATTTCAATTTGGCACCAATTGGCCAGGCTTTATGGAAAAAGTAGGCAATATTGCAGGGCCTTTATTAGGCTATGAAGTACTCACTGCGTTCTTCTTAGAAGCGACCTTTTTGGGCATTATGCTGTTTGGCTTAACGCGTGTACCTTCAAAAGTGCATACCTTTGCCGCCTTTATGGTGGCTGTCGGAACCAGCTTATCGGCATTTTGGATTTTATCTCTCAATTCGTGGATGCATACCCCTACCGGATTTGAAATGCGCGATGGCGTGGCTTTTCCTACCGATTGGTTGGCGATTATTTTTAACCCCTCATTTCCTTATCGCTTAAGCCATATGCTATTGGCATCGGGGATCACGGCCTCATTTTTTATCATTGGGATAAGTAGTTACCGTTTGTTACGTGGCGATAATAAACGCGCACCCAAACTCACCCTTAAAATTAGCTTACTGGTTGCAGCTGTTTTAACGCCATTACAAGTCTTTGTTGGTGATTTACATGGCCTCAATACACTCGAGCATCAACCGCAAAAAATTGCTGCAATGGAAGGGGTATGGCATACCCAAAAAGGAGCGCCGTTATTGTTATTTGCTATTCCTGACGAAGCACAAAAAACCAACCACTTTGAAGTGGCGATCCCCAATATGGCAAGCCTGATTTTAACTCATGACCTTCAAGGTGAAATCAAAGGGTTAAATGAGTTTGAAGGAGAACACCCTCCTGTAAAACCCGTCTTTTTTGCATTTCGCATTATGGTGGGCATGGGCATGCTGATGATTGCTGTTGCTTGGCTTGGGTGTTTTTACTTATTTAAACGTGGGACATTGCCAAACTGGTTACTTAAAGTGACCGTAGCAATGAGTTTTTCTGGTTGGATCGCTACTTTAGCCGGTTGGTATGTGACCGAAATTGGTCGTCAGCCTTATTTGGTCTCTGGGGTGCTCACGGTAAAAGAAGCGGGCACTGATATCGCTTCGACCAATGTCGCGATTTCATTAACTTTGTATGTCATCACTTATGTGGTGTTAATGGCCGCCTATTTACACACGATTTTTAACATGGCGCGACGTGCCGTCGAAATCGAAGAAATTACTGATGCTGAAGACAATCGGTTAAACCCAGAAAACCTCAACATTAAGGAGCCAGCCAATGCTTGATCAATCCTTGTTAGCCATCATTTTTGTCGCATTAATGGGCTTATCTATTTTGTTGTACGCCATCTTAGACGGATATGATTTAGGTGTGGGCATGCTCATTCCACTCGATGATGATGCACAATCGGATACCATGATTGCCTCGATTGGCCCTTTTTGGGATGCAAATGAAACATGGATGGTACTAGCGGTAGGATTAATGCTCATTGCATTTCCAGCTGCACATAGTATGGTCCTCAAAGCGCTGTACTTACCTGCTGTGCTTTTACTCATTGGGTTAATTATGCGTGGTGTTGCGTTTGATTTTCGTGCTAAAGCCGTGTTTAGCCACAAACCGACGTGGAATAAAGTGTTTAAGTTTGGCTCGCTCATCGCGTCACTCAGCCAAGGATACATGCTTGGGCTGTACATCATGGCATTTGAGCAAACTTGGCAAGCCTATGCATTTGCCTGCTTAAGTGCTTTAGGAGTCGCCGCAGCTTACAGTTTCATTGGCGCATGTTGGTTAGTGATGAAAACCGAACATCAATTACAGCAACGTGCGATTAGCTGGGCCAAAAAAACGGGCGTCATCAGCTTTATCGGGATTCTGCTGGTGTCATTGGTCAACTTAGGCTTAGATGCAACCATTTTTGCTAAATGGTTTAGCTGGCCTAATGGCTTATGGCTATTACCTTTACCAATAATTTGTGGGTTACTATTTTGTTTTGCATTTGTAAGCCTACAGCGCTTAACCATTCACCCAACTCTTGCTTGTTGGCATCCATTTATGGCAACGGTCGGGATTTTTAGCTTAAGTTTTTTTGCCCTTGGGTTTAGCTTTTTTCCTGATATCGTGCCAGGAAAGTTAACGATTTGGCAGGCGGTCGCAGCCCCTGAATCTTTAAGCTTTTTGTTTTGGGGAGCGATTGTGGTTATTCCCACCATTTTGCTCTATACCGCGTTTTCGTATCGGGTTTTTTGGGGTAAAGTACAAGACTTGAAATATTATTAACTCACACCTTTGGGGGCAACGAGCAGTCATACCGCTCATTATATAAAATGATGACAAAAGACACTATTGGCCTAGGTTGCCCCCAGTTTAAAATCGCGGTCTATATTGCCAACCGCCCAGAAATTGAGCCTTATTCATTTTTGGATTCGTTAATAAGCGTGAGTGAAGGAGAAATTACACACATTGGAACACACTGTGGCAATGGCTGGCGTAAAGTATTTAATGTTTACGCGAAACTGCTTTATGCGCTTGATAAATATTACTTTGCTGAATTTCAAACAGCGCAAACATGGCAGCAGTATCGTGAGCAAAGTCTCCTGCAAACCAACAGCAAAACGGCGCTGTTATTTAGTCCACCCCAGCTCGGTTTAGATGATGACACACTTCATATTATTTGTGGCCGCACTTATGCTAATGAGTTACAACGCTCAGCAAAAATAAACAGTCAGTGGGTGTGGCTTAATGAGGAGTTTGCAGTTGATAAAAAAAATCAGCTCATCGTTTGTCCTTATTTTGACTATCGACAGCTGTCAAATATCAAAATTGAGTTTTTGACACAATTAATTCTGAGCCTGAGACATCGCGAGTCTGAATAATGAGCTTTGCAAGTAATGCCCATCCTTTAGATTTTCAGCGTTTATCTAACCATTTGTGTAACATCACTGCTAATAATTCTAAATTTATCGGTTTACTTAAAAAGTCATTCATACCATGGTTTAGGCAACGATCACGCTCACTTTCAATGACATTGGCGGTTAACGCTAAAATAGGAATAGATTGGTAACGCTCACCACATTCCCCATCACGGATTTTACTGGTACAGGTAAAACCATCCATCACCGGCATTTGGCAATCCATTAAAATAAGATCAATTAAATGGTGTGTGTGCTTTAAATAATCCAGAGCCAACTCTCCATTATCAACAATCGAAAATTGATAGCCTAAACGTTTTAAACACTCTTTTGCGACGATTTGATTAATTGGATTATCTTCGACAATCAACACGACATGTTCACTGGCAAAAGTAGGATCTTGTATATAATGCTCATGATTATCGCAGCTGTTTTCAATTGGCGATGCCAACGTATCTAATGTTAATGCCTGAATATCAGATTTGTAGATAGGCTTGATGATTTGCCAATACAAAGCGCTACTTGGCAAGGTGTGCCAATCGTTTTGCATAATGACAAGCTGCGCTGAATGAGTCTCCTGCCAAACAGTTATTTGTGCCTCTGCTTGAATAAACACCTCACTACTTAAAAAGACATAATCAAATTGGGTCTGCTTTGAAATTACATCCATTAAGCTTTGTTCATTATGAACTTGGCGAACTCTTGCTCCCCATGCTTTGAGCTGCTTGGCTAATATCGCGTTGCTTGACTGGTTTGCCTCAGCGATTAAACAATTCTTTTGCAGTAGCAATTTAATCGATGGCGGCTGTTCTTCAATGTGAATGAGTACGTCGAATTCAAAGCAACTTCCCTCTCCCACTTTACTCGAAAGGGAAATATCTCCGCCCATTAAATGGCACAATTGTTTGGCAATCGCCAGCCCAAGTCCTGTGCCGCCAAATCGACGTGATATCGAGCAGTCAGATTGCTGAAAGGGTTCAAATAATTTTGTGATAATATGCGGTTCAATACCTATCCCTGTATCGAGTATTTTGCAAACAAGTTGGAAATGTTGGTGGCTCACACTTTGGATATACGCTTCAATCACCACCTCCCCTTTTTCTGTGAACTTAACTGCATTACTAATCAAATTAGAAACAATTTGTCGTAAACGCTGCTTATCCGCGACCACCGTTGTATTATTCAGTTGCGAGGCATCAAAAATTAACTCAATGCCTTTTTTATGGGCATTAACGGCAAAACCACTGATCACCTCCTGAAAAAATGGCAAAATTTCAAATTCCACAGGTGAAATATCGACTTTACCGGCTTCGATTTTAGAAAAATCTAAAATATCATTAATGATAAATAATAACGCGTCGGCACTGTTTGTTGCGATATTCAAGTATTGGATTAATTTTGTCGGTAGCTCTTCACCTTGAAGAAGTTCTAACATGCCTATGATGCCATTCAATGGCGTACGAATTTCATGGCTCATGTTGGCTAAAAATGCACTTTTCGCTTGCTCCGCGTTTCGTCTTTCAATGACCTGTTTTTCTAGTGCTTTTTCACGAGCAACAGAGGAGGTGACATCAATGATTTGAATCACACTGCAATTGGGACAATTACTAAAAGGTTTGACCGTGATACTTTGTTTAATTCTGTGATTCGATTTATCGTAAAGCGGTAACGGACTTGGGTTAAATACGCGAGATAATACAGAAGGTAATTTCTGCATTGTAGAAGCTTGGATCGCCTGTTGCAGTCGCGTCCCTTTTAATTTTGGATACACCTCAAGCAATGACTGACCCACCACCATTTTTTCATCAAACCCGCTGTGACTGACTAACCATTGATTCCAAAACACAATTTTATAATCGCTATCAACAACAGCAATGCCTAAGTTAAGCTGGTTCAATATTTCTGAGCACTCATTACTAACACTCATGTTAAGACAGTCCGTGAATTATTTTATTTAACGATGCCTTTAATTTCTCAAAAGAAAAATGTTCCAGCAAAAAGACTAAATAACCTTCAACATGACTGGTGCTGAGTACTAAATTTATACGGATAAATAAAATTTCGTTTAAATCCCCTGTTTCAATCACTTGAGTTGATGAGCCAATACGATAAACCGGCAATCCTACATCAAACACTTCTTCGATGGATTCAGCAAAAGAGCCTATACACGCATTTAATACCACATTGCCTATTTCTGAAAATCCCTCTTGATGAAGCTCAGCTAACGTTTCGGTTGAAAAGCCATCTCCCAACATTTTACTCACAACTTCCATTGAGCTATTTTGCGGAAATAACAAAATGGTATTGGCTTCGAAGTTCCCCGCCATTGTTTGTGACACACTGCAAATATCTTCGCCTTGATCTAAGCGTTCTGATAATTCAATCACACTAACATGCTCTATGTACGGCACCGAGAGTTCAATTTCTTGACTCACTATTTGACTGAGCGAATCTGCAGCACGGCCTACACCAATATTAAATAACTCCACCAGTAAATCATGTTCGAGCTCGGTTAATTGCAAAGAACTAGCCATTAAAGTACTCCAAAATTGTGCTAATACACTGCTCAGTAATCGGTTTATTAACACATTTAACAGCCAATTTTTGCGCCTTATCATGTGTGGCCTGCTGAATATTGGCGGTCAACAAGACATAAAGAGACTCGCTATGCTGTGGTTTTAATTGTTCAATCAAGGTTAACCCATCAATACCTGGCATATTTAAATCAATCGTAAAGTAATCAACAACTAAGTCAGACATTTTCTCAAGTGCATCTTGACCATCAGTCGCTTCATAAATTTGCCAGTGAGGATGTTTAGCTAATAGTTGTGCTTTGATCATCATTCTTGAGACTCGGCTATCATCTACAACCATCACTTTTTTATTATCAATCAATGCATCACTCCTTCTTATATAAAAACTTGAGTCATGTTTTTTCATCATTAAACGTAGTTGCTTATTTAAAATTAAGAAACTTGTACTAAGATAATTTATGCAAGAACTCACTAAGCGAAACAATAAGTTGGTTTATAAATAATTGCAGTTTTACTAGGAGCTGTTGATCTTTCGTAATGATTTTTGCAGGGAATTGTTGGGTATTTATACAAGGCAGCGCTTTTGTGATGTAGCGAGCTACACGAAAAAGCGATAACGCAGTAGAAAGACCCAACAAACGCTGCCCGAAGGGTTCGGCTAAAAGCGCTCTTATCTTTGTTGAGCAATATTTGCTTAGAATGGCTAGGCTACACACTGCTCGGGGTGATAAAAATGCTTTTATCTCGAACAAAATTTAACCACCAAAGATCAACAGCCCCTAACAAAAAGGAATACGAGTGCTTAAGTCTGTCATACCTCAGTTGCTGACTTCATTTCAACAGATGGTTGAACACGCACCTGCTGGTATATTCGAAACAAATTTAAACGGCCAATGCACCTATGGAAACAGTGCATTTCGGGCCCTATTTGGTTTAGATAACCATTCCTCTTTGACCAATCAGCTCAATGCATTTTTCCACCCCGATGACAAAGCAGGCGTGATCAAGCAATGGCTTCATTGTGTGAAACAAGGCCACCGATTCAGTTATACATTTCGAGTACAGCTGCCTGAACAGGACATTCAGCAAATCACCATCAACGCCGAACCTGTATTTATTGATAACGAACTCATCGCTTATATCGGCTGTGTCGAAGATGTCTCAGAACTCAGTCATGCGCAGCAACTGTTAAAAGAAAATCAACACCGCTATAAACTTGCAATTAAAGGGTCAAGTGCAGGAATTTGGGACTGGAATATTCTCGATGATTCAGTCTACTACTCTGAAAAATTCACCGATTTATTAGGCTTTGATAATCTCGCTTTTGGCACAAACTGGTCTTCACTTACCGATCAAGTTCACCCGGATGATATCGAACTATTTGAAAACCAGCTGCAAAACCATCTCGATGATCCATTTGAAATATTCGATATTGAGTGCCGTCTTATCACACAAAAAAACAATCCACACTGGTTTAACATTGTCGGTGAAGCTGTGCGTGATCAAAATGGTTATCCGTTGAGAATGGTGGGCTCAATTAGTGATATTACTGACAAAAAGCAATCCCAACATGTCATTTGGCAGCAAGCTAATTTTGATCCGTTAACGGCTTTACCCAACCGCAATATGTTTGCCGATCGTCTCAAACAAGAAATAATCAAAAGCAAACGCCACGGTTTTAAATTCGCGCTGATGTTTATCGACCTCGATCATTTTAAAGAAGTGAATGACACATTAGGCCATGACGCGGGGGATCATGTCTTAGTCGAAGTGGCTGAGCGGTTACAACTGATTTTAAGAGGTTCAGACACTATTGCTCGCATTGGTGGCGATGAGTTTACCGCATTAATTAGTCAAATTTGCGAGATGGAGAATGTTGAAGGCATTGCACAAAAATTAATCCAAACAATTGAGTTGCCTTTTTATTACCAAGGTGAATCCATCTTTATCTCAGCTAGCATTGGGATCACGCTTTTTCCTGAACACAGTGATCGCATGGATGAGCTAATGAAGTTTGCGGATCAAGCCATGTACCGCTCTAAAGATGAGGGGCGTAAACGCTTTAGCTATTTTACCCCCGCAATGCAAGAAAAAGCCAATATCAATCGGCAACTGACCCAAGAGTTGAGATTGGCCATTGTCGACCATGATTTTAAGGTTTTGTATCAACCAATCATGTGCTTAAAGACTGGCGAGGTGCACAAAGCAGAAGCACTCATTCGCTGGCATCACCCAGAAATGGGGACTATCAGCCCAGCTGAGTTTATTCCATTGGCTGAGCGTTGCGGCGCAATTATAGATATTGGCAATTGGATTTTTTCTACTGCAGCAAAACAAGTGCAGCATTGGCAGCAAACATTAGATCCGGATTTTCAAATCAGTATTAATAAATCTCCCGCTCAGTTTCAAAACCCCGATCCGAGTGCCGACAGTCGCTGGATTGATGCACTGACGCATTTAGGATTAAATAAAGGAATTTGTTTAGAAATTACCGAAGGATTATTACTTGATGATGGCAGCATTATTCATCAGCGACTACAAAAATTTCAGGCGGCTGGTTTTGAAATCTCACTGGATGATTTTGGTACTGGTTATTCCTCTTTGTCATACCTCACTAAATTTGATATTAATTTTTTAAAAATAGACCGTGCTTTTGTCAGTGATTTAGAAAATAGTCTCCAAAACCAAGCCCTTTGTGAGGCGATCATAGTGATGTCTCATAAGCTAGGACTGAAAGTCATCGCAGAAGGTGTGGAAACAAGTAACCAACTGAATTTTCTAAAATTAGCCGAATGTGACTATGCACAAGGTTATTATATTTCAAGACCAATAACTGCCGAAGAGTTTGAACGACAATTAAAAAGCCCCACACCATTTAACCTAAACCAATAGTGGGGGGCTGTGATAACCAAAAACCCGTGATTAGTGGGTACTAATACTCATATCAGCTAAGTCAATGGCTGCAGAATCAACATGAGGCATGATCGTTAATGCATCAACTAACGCCAACAAATTACTGGTATCTGACGCCTTAAGTACATAGTAGTTTTGATAAGCTTGCTTAATTGAGAGATTGTGAGCTTGATTAAACGCTGTTAAATCAGCTTCTCCACTGAGTTTAACAATAATCTCGCCCGTTACTTTGTACGCAGTGAAGCCATCGTTACTTGAAATCACTTCACCTATCACTAAATTCGCAGGTATATCGATATCACTACTAAGGCTACGTTGCTTAGGAGTCGCTTTACGCGTAAACGTTTGCCCGTTTACTTCAATGTTTTCTTGCAGCTGCGCGAGTTGCTCTGCAGATACAATATTCAACTTAGATAACGTGTCTTCTGTTGGTTCAGAAGCAATCACACCCGCACTGATGACACTGGCTGCAAATAAAAATACTTTCATGGTTGTTACTCCTAATTAATGACCAAAGACACGAATTGACCAATCTTTTAATAGACCAGCGACCGCATTGTTGCGGCTATTAAAACCAATTAAACCAAGTGAAGGGTTATACCCTAAGGTATAAGAAGTGCCTTTATCGGTATCAATGACATTGAGCGTCCAGTTCCCTTGCGCCTGCTCACCATAGAAGTGATTGCTTAACATGACTGAATCAGTATAACCGCCGTCATTCCCGGCAAGTAGACCCGTACGAGCGCTCATTAAGACACTGCGTGTACCAGATGGTGACACTAATTCAATCGCTAAGTCTCGTAAACGAGTATGATCAATATTTAATTTAACTTGTACAGATTCAACCGTTAAAGCTTGCTCAACTTGAATGTTACTTTGTACACCTGCTAATGTTGCATCTGGGATTTCAGCATTTACCTGCGTAGTAACCCAATCGGTCATTTGCAAAGCGGGTAAAGAAACACCGGTAAACAGAGCTTTATACACTGCCGCATCAACATCAATAGCACCTAAACCATAAAAATGATGGAAGTGATACCCTGCAGCATTTGTTTGCCATGCAGGTACCGCATTATAATTCACCACCTCACCATCGGCATTTTCAAACGCTAAATCAACACCTGGGTGATGTTCATCTGTTTTGCGCGCAGTTTGCGCTAATAAATGACGTACGGTCCGAGCATCAAGTGCATGATTGGCAGACATCACAGTAGCAATTGCACCTGAGGTATTCGGTGCCGCAGACGAAGTGCCATTCATTGTGCCGTTATAATCACAGTTCGGATCCAATTCTGTGCCGCCATGCAGTGAATTTGGGTGCTCACCTGCTACATTCATACCTTTGTCACAACCCGTTAAGTCTATCGTGACCATCGCAGGTGCATTGGTTCCATATTCACCACCCGGGGCAGATAAAAAGACGTTCGATCCCACCGATGAATATGAAGCAAGTTGACCTTGCGCATTGAGTGCTGACACCACTAAGTTCCAATAGTTATTGTTATCAGTACTAATATTGGCGCTATGAAACGGCAAGCCATTGTTGTTATAAAATTGCCTATTTTCATAAGGTAATACTTGGATTGGTAAACCTTGATAATACGCAGAGTAAGAACGGAATGAATTTCCAGCTGATTTAACATAAACAGCACCACGGCCCCAGTGACTGTTGAGTGAAATATCGGCTTGCACTTGATCTGTCAGTTCTAAAAATGGATTTGAAGCATAATCGTATGCACGAGGAGTAGGCGGTGTACTGCCATAACTTTGGTTAAAGACGCGTGGATCGGTAAAACGATCTAACGCACGAAAATCTTCAGATAACCCATGAGCCACTAACCAGCCTGCTACCGATTGATAATCAAGATAGTTAAATCCAACCAAATTTGCATGGGGCGCAACCCCTCTGCCACCAATGCCATTGCCTTCAACAGCTGCAATAAGCCCAGCAACTGACGTGCCGTGGCCATTTAAGTCTGTTGGAAAATCAGAACCATCACCTAAATTGACTGATCCTGCTACTACATTAGCTTGCAAGTCTGGATGAGAAATTTCGACACCGCTGTCAATTACAGACACAGTGATGCCACGCCCTTTGATCCCCATTAAGTGAGCAAAATCTAAATCAAGATCATTGCCCGCCACACCATTTGAAAGTGAAAAACCCGATTGGCCATTATTTTGTAAATGCCATTGCTGTGGTGTCAGTGGATCGCCGCCCACTAAAGCAAATGTTGAATCGGTTATATCTGCCGATGCCTGCGCACTTATTAATGCAATTGAACATGCCAGTAACGATTTTCTTAAAATCATAATTTCCCCTGAGCTTATTATTGTGTTGTGTCCATAAAATAAGACCAGCCGATTTAACCGTGCTTTTTATGTAAAGTAAATGTGAACCCAAAACATAAACACAAATAAAGATGTAAATTAATAGTTACATAAATGCATTTTAATCAACATAGCGATAAGCAGATAACCTATTGATTAAAATAATGAAAAAAAATGAACAGCAAAGACACCGCTGTCATTTACACTGAGCATTTACCATTAGAGTGACAATATTAAAGGTTTATTTAACTTGCTGATTTTAAAGTGGATACTGAAGTAAAGATGCTTTTTTATAACTTTTTAATATATAAATAAAGATTGTGACAGGTGTTATTCACGCACTGACTGACACAAAATAGCGACAGAGGATAGCAGCCCCATCAAATAAACGGGCTAAGAAAAAAGGCAATAACAGCGAATGTATTGCCATTTTCAGAGTGTGTGGTCTTAGTGTAAAGCGGCTCTAAATGGTAAACTAGCGCAAATGTCGGCTTCTGCAATGAGTATTTCTTCTAAGCGGACATCAACAACCTCTTTATCAAAATATTCATACGCCATCTCAACAAACATATCTTTATGTTTTGCTTCAGATTTAGCAATTGCATCATAAAATGTTTTTTCTTTGCCTTCAGGCAAAGCTTGCGCCACTAATGAAAAACGCTCGTACCCTCGCGCTTCAATCACACCTGCAACCAAGAGACGATCTAAAAAGAACTCATCTCGACCATGGCGAAACAGTTTACGAATTCGACTAATGTACTCATCTTTTTTGTCATCACCTAAAATTGAGCCGCGAGCATAAATAATTTTAATCACTTGTTTAAAATGGATAAGCTCCTCGAGCGCCAGATCTGTCATCGCTCGTACTAATTTTTCACGATCAGGATAATGAGACAGCATCGAAACCGCCATGCCTGAGGCTTTTTTTTCAGCAGCAGCATGATCTTGCAAAAACGTGTCAAAATCAGCCAAAACGGCTTCGGTCCATTCAAAAGGGGTGTGGTATTTTAACTCAAACATAACGCCTCAAATCTCTTTCACTCAATCCTGCCAAACGATTACCCTACACATAATCAACATCCAGCAGAAAGGTTAAACAACCAAGCGGCTGCAAAAACGCGCATTTTACCTAGCTTCAGGGCTTGGCAAAAGGATTAAATCTAATTTATCGATTTTACCACCACGGGTAGAGGCGATTTTTAATGGGTGTTTTATTTCATTCCACGCCGTGACCTTTCCAGCAATATTGATCTTTTCAAACCCTGTGACATTCACTTCGTGAGGGGCCAAACCTAAAAAATCCACCAGCTGGGTAAAACTATCGGGCTGGGCAACATTGAGCATTAAAAAATCTGCTGATCGGGTATTAAAATACCTTTTTGCTTGTCGAATATGGCGCTGATAACAGCCAGCTAGAAACTCATCACGTTGAATATTCTCAACACTAAATGGCGAGAAAGTCGTTTTAAAACAACGTTTAATTATTGGGTTAAAGCCGCCTTTTTCGCTGAGTAAATTTGCGCTCATTCGCATTAATAACTGCTTAATTGAAGGCAGCCAACTGGCTAAATCGCGCTCTAGATAAATAAATTTAGACCCCGGATAATGGCTATCTAAGGCCTGATAATCACAAAAAATCGGTGTATCGGCAATTACCTGCGCCTGATCAAACGCACTTTGCACATAAGCTGTATGAGCGGTAGGAAATCCCAATTTCAGCATCGCGACACACACACTGGTTGTAGCAGTACGAGGCAAGCCAATCACAAATATTTTAGGTGCATGAGGTTTTGATTCTGCTTGGTTTAAATCGTGGTTCATATTACCCACCGCTACTTGAGAATAAATACTGTTGATCTAAGCGACTGTAACCAAGCCCAGCTTGTTTTTTAACTTCTATTTGCACGGCAATATGTTCTTTCATCGCCTCAATATGGCTGATCACACCAATGGTTTTGCCACTGGCATGTAAGTTATCTAACGCATCTAGGGCCATATCTAAAGTCTCTCGATCTAAGGTGCCAAATCCTTCATCTAAAAATAAAGAATCGATGCTAGTTTTATGACTCACTAAATCAGACAAAGCCAATGCCAAAGCAAGGCTGACTAAAAAGCTTTCCCCACCCGATAACGTTTTGGTATCTCGCACGCTGTCACCTTGCCAAGTGTCGAGTACTTGTAGTTCAAGCGCTTCGCTGGCTTTGCGTTCTAATAAATATCGGCCATGTAAACGTGTCAGCTGTTTGTTAGCTAAATAAACAAGGTGATCTAACGTGAGACCTTGTGCAAATTTTCTAAACTTATCGCCTTTGAGCGAGCCGATTAAACCGTGCAAATAAGCTAAATCATCATACTCAGTTTGGCTGCTTGCGATTTGCTCAAATAACTGGCTCTGATTGTCACGGCGTTTTGCATCATCTTGCAAAGCTTGTTTGACTTGCCCTGTTTGCTCGACAAGTTGTTTAACGTGTTGCTGCGCGTCCAATACTTGCTGAAGAACCAAAGACAACTCAGAGTCTTTCCAACCCTTGAGTGCCTTAGTTTGATGCTGAGCTAATGCAGCCTGAGTTTGTGTAAACAACGCCAGTGCCTGCGTGCGTGCGGTGTCTAATTGCTGTTTTAATACTTGGAATTGTTGTTTCTGCTCTAATGGCAACAAAGCCGCAACAAACCCCTCTTCAGAGTCAAACTCGCTGTCAGCAAGTGCTTGTTGCCACTGTACTTGCAGCTGCCTGTATTGCTGCTCATTGTGAGCAAGTTGTTGCTCTATCGCCTTTTGTTCGCCTAATGTCGCTTGATGCTGTTGCACACATTGCTGTAATACCTTTGTGTGCTGATCCAACACTTCATGGCTAGTTTGTAGAGTTTGTTGTATCTGCGAGCGAACGTACGCGACGCTCTCATCGCCAAAGATTGTTTGTCTACGCGCTTTAAGATCATTACAAGAGTGCTGCAACTGTGTGATTTTTGCGCCGCATTGCTCTAACTGTTGTTTTAGCTGAGCGTGCTGAGTGGTTTTTTGCGTCAAAGGAAGTTGCGCTTGATGATCTTGTTCAGTCAGCGATTTTTTGAGCGTTTGCTGCTGTTCAAACTGCTGAACGCGTTGCTCGATGCTATGCAGCCAGTCGTTCATATCCTCAGGTGCTGGAAGTGTCAAATTCGATGCATTTAACTCAACCGATAATTGCATTGTCAGCGCTGACATAGCCTGTTGTTCGTGATCATACTCTTGGCGTAATTGTGTTAGTTGCGCTTGGTGTTGCTCAATCTGCTGCAGTACTAACGCATGCTGGTGTGTCCACGCTTTTACTTCATCATTAATGTTGCTTAAGCACGTTTCTAATCGCTTGAGTTCATCTTGTTGCACATGTGCATCGGCTAATTGCACCTTTAACGCCTTTAGCACTTGTTCGTGTTGAGTTAAATACTCATGCAAACCCTGTACGTCGCCTGCTTGCAATTGCAATGACAGTTGTTGACACACTTGCTGCCATTTAGGGGTCAGTTCAGCATGCTCATTTAATTGCCCTTGATACTGCTCGTGCGCTTTGGCGAGTACAGACTGCGACACGGCTTTTTGCGCTTTGATCTCACTCGCTTGTTTCTCAATGTGCTCTAATTGTTGTTTGGCTTGGTCGCGTTTTGCCTGATTCACACTGATATCAAGTTGCTGATATTCTGCAATTAATGGGTGGTCACATGAACCGCACAAAGGGCATGCTTCGTCAGGCTGAAGATGTTGACGTGCCAGGGTGAAATCAGCGATGTGTTGCTCTTGTCGCAGCAATTGCTCCAATAAATCGACCTGATCCCGCTGCAATTTATACTGACTGCGTAACTGAACTAATTGTTGTTCGAATTGCTGCTCTTTTAGGGTTTCTTGTGCAATATCTTGCTGTAACTGCTGCTGACGCTGCGTGCATAACAACAACCGCTCACTCAATGCAGGTAACTGTAGCGCAAGGGATTGCTGTTCTTGCTGTGTTTGCACTGCATGCTGTAATGAACTGACCGAGTACGAACCAAGCAACAGAGTAAATTTTTGCTGTTGCTTGTCGACTGCTTGTTTATGCTCACCTTGAGTGCGGTGATGTTCAGTTAACTGCGCAGTTAACCTGTTAGCCTCAGTGGTTGCCTGTCCAATCTGCTGTTCAAGCTGTTGGCAGCGCTGTGTTAGCTGCGTGACCCGCAGCTGCGTCTGAGCAACGCTCTGCAACTGCTCTTGCCAACGAGGAAAACATCGTGTGATGTGTTCATCGTGTTGACATTTATTTAGGTAATCATCGCATTGCGCTAATTGCTGCTGAATGCGCAGCTTATTGGTATTTAATGTCTCAAGCTCATGCTGCAATGCCTGCAGCTGTTGTTGCTGATGCTGTTGATTGTGTTGCTCTTGCGCTAACTCGTGTTGCTGCTGATGGATTTGATGATCAAGCGGGATCACTTCATCATTTATTAATTGTTCTTGCTCATGGTGTTGTTGCTGTAATTGCTTATGCTCAGCTTGTGCTGCACTCAATGAAGCCTCGTTGACTTGCACGGCAGATTGGTGCTGGGCCGCTAACCCCTGCAGTTGCTGTTGCTGCTCAGCTAATTGTGTTACCTGATATTGTTTTTCATCTAAGGTTTGAAACAAAGGCCGTAATTGCTCTGCCGGTTCATTTTTAGCCAGTTGTAGCAACTGCGCTTGATGGCTCAAAAATGCCTGCTCTGCATGCTCAAGCTGATGCTGTTGTGCAGTAAATTGAGTCTGTAACTGCTGCTCTTGTTCCAACCAGATTTGCTGTTGTTGCAGATCTTTTAGTTGGGTTTCACCATTCGTTAGATCCTGTGTTAACACGTGTTGCTGCTGTTGATAGTGCTCAAGTATCTCTGCACTTAATAATTCAACACCTTGCGCTTGTGCTTTTAATTCGCCCAGTAATTGCTTTGCCTGAGTAAATTCAATATGAACCTGCTCTGAAATCAAGCCATATATTTCTGTGCCTGTAAGCTCTTCAAGTAACTCCGCTCGCTCGTTCGGATCTGCATTTAAAAAAGCCGCAAACTGACCTTGAGATAACATCATGGATTTTGTAAAACGCGCAAAATCTAGCCCAGTAATTGCTTCTATTTGTTGGTTTTTTTGCTTAATTTGTGAGGCTAAAATACTGTTATCACTTATTTTAACCAATTCGACTTTGGCTTCTTGCAAGTTACCGTCGCTGTTATCACGAGAGCGGCGCTGACTCCAAAATGCTCGATACCCCTCTCCTTTAACTTCGAACTCAACTTCAGCCAACGCATCTGCGGTGCCCCGAGTCATCAGTTCATTACTGGTTTTTGAAATCGAATTAAGCCGTGGCGTTCGATGATAAAGCGCTAAACAAATCGCATCGAGCAAAGTTGTTTTACCCGCCCCAGTCGGACCGGTAATGGCAAACAAACCATTGTCGACAAAAGGGGGTTGAGTAAAATCAATTTTCCATTCACCTTTGAGCGAATTGATATTTTTAAACCGTAAAGTCAATATCCGCATTACTCATTTGCTCCTTGCGCTACTTTGGCAACAATTCGGGCAAAATGTTGCCGCAGCCGAGCGAGGCGAGGCTCGCAATCGTCAGTCAATGTTTCTTGTGCTAAGCGCCGTTCAAACACATCCAGAGGGCTAAGCTCAGTTAACACTTCTTGTTGCTGTTGAGTCAATGCTGTTTGCCGCGCACTGCGTGAGCGACGCAGTTGCAACACTTCAACCGGTTTTCCCTCACAGAGCGCGGCTATTCGCTGTTGTAAATCTGACAAATAATCATCCGTTTGCACTTCAATGCATAGCCAAGTGACGTTACTTTGTTGCTGATAGGCTTCAAGCGCATGGGTTATATCGTTCAAATCCCCTTTTATCACCGCCATGGCTTGAAAAGCTGGAACAGTTACTGGGGTGACGGCCGACAATTTATCTTCTGAAAATTCAGCAATTAAGACATTTTTTTGCGTACCCAACTCATCAAAACTCAATGCGATGGGCGAGCCGCAATATCGAATGTGAGCTGATTTGGCGACAACTTGCGGTCGATGGATATGACCCAAAGCAATGTAGTCAGCAGGAGGAAATTCACTGGCTGCAAATCCATCGAGTGTGCCAATGTAGATTTCTCTCACTGAGTCAGAGCTTTTCACACCCATTGCTGTTAAATGGCCAGTTGCAATAATCGGAAGTGGCAATCCGAGCTCGGCTTTTTTATCAAGTGCAGCTTGGTAAACAGCCTGATAATGGTCAGCAATGGCGCGTCCAAGTGCTTGTTGTTTGTAATCGGCTGATTCTCCCGCCTGACTTTTTAATACATCTTTAGGACGAATAAACGGAATTGCACACACCAAAGCACCAGGTTGATTTGCTTGGTTATTTATTACCACCACTTGTTGCTGTGGATTATCTTGGGCTGACGTCACAACCTGAGCATTAAGATAAGCTAACAAACCCTTTGATTCATTTAATGTCGCCACTGAGTCATGATTTCCAGCAAGAACAAGCAACGGGCAACCAAGCTGATTCATTTTTACCACAAACCGGTTATACAGTTCGCGGGCATAACTGGGCGGCGCCCCCGTATCAAATACATCACCAGCAATAATGACACCATCGATCGCATATTCTTGAACGGTATTGAGCAGCCAATCTATAAAGGCAGCATGCTCATGTTGCCGACTTTTGCCCATAAAGTGTTGGCCTAAATGCCAATCGGAGGTGTGCAGGATTTTCATAATGATCTCAACAACAAACAAGTCGCTATTATTACAAGGTGAGCGCGGAAGATAAACGCTTTGTGGTGGGATTAGTTAAATTGACACAATAAAATGACGGGTTAACCGTTATCGGCAAGCGCGAGAGGCTGTCTCCATAATGCGATCAGTCTCACCTGAGTTTTGAAATTCATATAAAGCAGTATTTATTTCTTTAAGCAGAGTTGGCCAGTTAGGTATTTTTTTACTGAGCGCAAAATACAGTGCGTTGTATTTCAATGCAGGTTTAACTTCTTCAACACTGTTTAATAACATTGTTTTTTCTGCCGTGCTTAAGTCAGAATAATTGACGGAATACTTTAATACCTTTGGGTCGCCAATAATCAAATCAACTCGTTTTGCTTGCAGGATTCTCATCAGCTGTAGATCATCGACGACTTTCAGTTCGTTAAATTGATTATTATCCATCATGGCATCAAACTCTGGCGTATTTTGATAACCCCTCACCACACCAATCCGCTCTTTTTGCAAGTTCGCTAGGTTGCCCTCAAATTTATCGGGTTCACCTTTACGTTTTAAAAAACCAATCTCGCCGCCCGGAAACTCATTTGATAAAGCTAATAATTGATGGCGTTTTTTGCCAATAATAGTGTCTGAAGGTGATGCATCTTCAATGAAATATTCAGGAAATAAAATATCAGCGTGCCCCAGCTCGACTTCGCGTACCGCCCTTGCCCAAGGTAAAAAACTGATTTGCACCTCAAACCCTTTGCTCACTAAAAGTGCTACGGTAAATTGAAAGACCCAGCCTTTATTACACAAGTGCTCGCCAATGTAGGGTGGCCAATCTAGGGTCACCAGTTTTAATACACGATCAGACTGCTGATTAAAGACATAAATACCATTCACTTTACGGCCTGATATGTGGTACTGCTCTCCTTGATATACATACCCTACAGACACTTCTTCGGCCTTGAGCACCGAGCACGAGGCGCATAAGCCACACAGCCACAAACAAATCAAGCGCATCGATTTTCCAACTGACTAATAATTATTAAATTGTAGAAGGTAAGCGGTGAACAACCAGCAAAAGATGATTCTTTTAACTAAATAGTTTCTTGCGGACCATCGCACGATACTCGGTCGGCGTCGCCCCCAAAGCCTGTTTGAAGATTCGAGTCAAATGGCCTTGGTCGAGATAACCGACCATATCAGCGATTTCTTGAATTGACAGATTTGACGAACTTAACAACTCTTTAGCCGCATTAATTTTAAGCTGTTGCCAAAACTCTGTCGCACGGGTGCCCGTCGCTGCTTTGAAGCGACGGGTAAAAGTACGCTGGCTGATGCCAAATTGCTGTGCAACTTGTGCAAGCGTTGCTTGAGAAGATAAATTCGTGCGCATCCAAAACTGAATTTGTGCGATCAGTTCATCGGGGTGGCGGTCAACCGCTCCTTCTAAGTAGCGCTGCTCTTCATAGGGCTTACGTATTTCATGTGAAAAATTTCGCTCAACATGATTGGCAGCACTGCGACCATAAAATTGGTCAATTAGATGCACCACAATATCAGCCAAGGCATTTAAACTGGCCGCACAATAAATACGCTCAGATTGTGTAATGAAAAAATCAGGCTTGAGCACCACTTTCGGGTAGTCACGCTTAAATTGATCAACATAATGCCAATGGGTTGTCGCTGAATGATGATCAAGTAAACCAGACTCAGCTAAAAAGCACGCTCCCGTGCCAACACCAATTAAAGTAGACCCTTGTTGCCAAAGTGTTTTCAACCAATCAACTAATGCGAGGTTAGTTCGTAACACTGGCCGAGGATTGCGCCACAAGCTAGGCGCAATGACAATGTCTGCCATAGCGGCTTCATCCAAGGCCACATCAGGTTTAATTGTGACGCCTGCACGCGAATCAATACTGGCCAACGTTTGCCCAACTAACTCAATCGATAATGTTACCGCTTGAGGGTTATGACGCAGTGCATACGCTTCCCCCGCCCTCAGCATTTCTAGCGGTAATGTCAAACTGGTTGCCAGCATGTGCGGGTAAACCAGTAACGCAATTTTGATCGGCTCTTGGCCTTGGTTATTCGTAGGCATAAAGGATAAATAACAAATGAAAACTCAACTTCGGCCATTATGACATAAAATTTGGCCATATAAACCCACCACTAATTTTAAAATAAGCATACACTGTCGCCATATTCGGTTTTAAACACTTTTTTAATAGAGGCTCATCATGTCAGTATTACCTCTTGTCGTCGGAATGGGCGGTATCAATGCCGCAGGCCGTACCTCATTTCATCAAGGCTTTCGTCGCATTGTGATCGATAAATTAACCGCACAAGCACGCCAAGAAACGTTTTTGGGCCTCGCCACGTTAATGAATTTAGTCCAATACCAAGATGGCCAATTGCTTGACCAAGCGGGTAATGTGATCGATGCCGATAAAATAGAAGCAACCTTTGGTGAACAAATTTTAGCCGGGACCTTGATCAGAAAAATTGAGAAAAATCACTTTGATCCTGATGCTACTCATTGCCATCAAAAATTAACGCTTATCCCAAGTGATGGCGCAGTGGTATTTGAAACCCGCACCCGTGATTTACCAACGCCAGTCCCTACTAGCTGGGTCATAACTGAGCTAGAAAAAGGCCGCGTAAAAGTAGAAATAAGCGAAAGTTTAGTCATCACACACGACAGCTTTCGTGATAACCCAATTAAAGCTGCAGGCCAATTCCCAACAGGCTTTGAGCCAGCCAATTTATACAATAGCCGTTATCAGCCCCGTGGCTTACAAGCAACTATTTTTGCTGCCAGTGATGCTATTCATTCAGTCGGGATCGATTGGCAAGATATTATGCAACACATCAAACCAGACCAAGTCGGTACCTATTCCGCTTCGGTCGCAGGACAAATGCATGATGAAGGGTTTGGCGGGCTGATGAAAAGTCGCTTATTAGGTGACCGTGTTAGCACTAAAAACCTCGCTCTTGGCTTAAATACCATGTCGACGGATTTTATCAATGCGTATGTAACTGGTAATGTTGGCACCACTTTTACCGCATCGGGCGCATGTGCCACTTTTTTATATAACCTCAGCGCGGCGGTCAATGACATTCAAGCTGGGCGAATTCGTGTTGCAATTGTAGGCAGTGCCGAAGCTGCCATTACCCCTGAAATTGTCGAAGGGTTTGGCAACATGAGCGCATTGGCCAATGAAGAGGGCCTCAAACGCCTAGATGGCACAGAAACAGCCGACCATCGTCGCACGAGTCGCCCATTTGGTGAAAACTGTGGTTTTACCATAGGTGAAGGCGCGCAATTTGTCGTGTTGATGGACGATAAACTCGCTATTGAAACGGGTGCAAATGTAATGGCTGCCGTACCAGATGTGTTTATTAATGCCGATGGCATCAAAAAATCTATCACAGCGCCAGGCCCTGGAAACTACATCACTATGGCCAAATCAGTGGCCTTAGCTCACAATGTTTTAGGCGCCGATGCGGTTAAAGAACGCAGCTTTATTTTGGCTCATGGTTCAAGTACCCCGCAAAACCGCGTCACTGAGTCACTGATTTACGACAAAGTTGCCCAAGCCTTTGATATTACAAATTGGCCTGTTGCAGCGCCAAAAGCCTTTGTTGGCCATACAATTGGGCCTGCAAGCGGCGACCAAATGGCCATGGCCTTAGGTATTTTTAGCCACAATATCATGCCAGGTATCACCACTATTGATAAAGTGGCCGACGATGTATATGACGAACGTCTTGATATTCGAACCGAACACTATCTTTGCTCTGACATGGATATTGCGTTTATTAACTCTAAAGGATTTGGTGGTAATAACGCGACTGCGCCAGTATTTTCTCCTAAAGTGTGCCTCAACATGCTGACCAAACGGTACGGCGAGGCCAAAATGGCCGAGTACCAAAGCAAACTTGAGCAAGTCAAAGCCAAACAAGCTGTGTATCAACAGCAAGCTGATTTAGGACAATTTGACCTCATTTATAAGTTTGGTGAGGGTCAAATTGATGAAAATGAGATGACCATGAGTTCACTGGCAATCAGCTTACCAGGTTTTGAAAATGAGATAGCTTTAAGCCAAGAGAATCCATTTAGCGACATGGTCTAACCAGCACATAAAAAAAGCCACTGAGTGGCTTTTTTTTATGTCTATCCCTACACTTGAAATTACAAGTTAAAGGAACTCAATTTGTTACGGATCATTTTTTTTGTTTTGGCGTTTACTCTCTCGCCTTCAATTTTGGCAAAGTGCTTACTTAATTTGGCCGCACCAACCGATATTTCGGTATTAAGCAGCGAAATAAAACGTTTGAAACGTGCTTATCGTCGTATTAATTGCGAAATTAATATTCATCCAATGCCCGCAGGTCGTGCGATCCGACAAGATAATCTTGATACGACAATTGATGGAGAAGTCGTACGCTTTACAAATTTTAGTCACATTGTGCCTGATTTTATTATGGTCGAGCCGGCAATAGCGCATATGAAAGTGTATGCTTACACAAAAAAAAACCTGCACTCACCCATCTCATGGCAAGTACTGCATGACTATTCTGTAGCGACCGTGAGAGGGTATGTGATGATTGAACAACACCTGTTCAACCACCCAAATAACCTTGCAGTCACCGACAGCGCACAAGTCATCAGCTTACTTGAAAAAGATCGCGTCGATTTTGCTATTTTGCCAGAGCCTGTTGCTTTATTTACAGATGAGACAATCCACAAGTCACACCCGGTATTATTATCTGAACCTTTGTATCACTTTTTGCATAAACGCAATCAGCACCTCGTCGCGCCACTCAGTAAAGCACTGCAAACAGAATTGGATGCATTAAAGGCTCATTAAGCAACGCACCTTGCTTTACTTTCATCTTTAAAGTCGTAAAATTAATTGCATGTCTCTGAGAGTTTGCTCCATGTCCCGTATTCCTTTTGTGCTCATCTTGCTGTTTAGCAATCAATGTTATTCCAATGCGAAACAAGTCGTTTATCAATATATTCAATCTGACGGAACTGTTGCTTTCACAGATCAGCAGCCCCTTAAGCAAAATTATAATATATTGGCGTATGAGTGTTTTGCCTGTGATTTGAACTCTCAAGTGGATTGGTACCACACTCAACTATTTAATGTGGAATATCAGCAAGAAATTCACCAAGCAAGTCTCGAACATCAAGTGCCAGCTGCACTCATTAGGGCCATGATCCATGCAGAATCCGCTTTTGACGCTGACGCCATTTCGAAAAAAGGCGCTATTGGATTAATGCAATTGATGCCAGAGACAGCACGGTATTTAGGAATAACAAATCCAAGTTTGGCGCGAGAAAATATAAAAGGGGGCGTAAAGTATTTAGCGCAACTACTCGATACTTTTCAAGGGAATATCAAACTGGCTGCTGCGGCATATAACGCAGGTCCAAGTGCGGTGAAAAAATATCAGGGGATCCCACCCTTTGAAGAAACAAAAGCCTATGTTAAACGCGTCAGTATTTTACATAAGCGCTATCAACAAGCGACACGGATCCATCGAAAAAATAGCTAATCCGCCCCACGTATTTTAACAGCTCTTCGCTTTAACAACTTTGTTTTTATGTAGTTAAGGTAAGGTTCAGCTAAAAACTGTATTATCAGCCGTGTAGATAACTTATCCCTTGTAGCTTATTGCGATTGTGCTAATCACAATAAGCGCCCAAGCCAGCAACTCTCTGCTGGCTTTTTTATGCGTGTTATAAACACCCTGAATTATATTCAAAAAACCAACTAATAAATTGATTTAAAAAATAATCGGTTGTTTCTATTTTAAAATAACGACTGTTGATAAACGATTTCGCCATCGAAGAGCGTCAGCATGACTTTAACGTGTTTAAGTTGATCTGTTGCCGTCGTGGTTATGTCACGATCAAGCACAACAAAATCAGCACGCTTACCCACTTCGATTGAGCCCACTAAATGCTCTTGCCTCATGGTATATGCACCGTTAATTGTATAAGCACGAATAGCCTGATCGAGCGTCAACTGCTCTGGAGCACGGTTAACTGCATTATGTAAACCTAAAAACGGATTAAAATGGCTAACGCTCCAGTCGCTACTCAAAGTCAATCGCGCGCCTGCATCGGTCAGAGATTTAATCGGTACCAAGTGATCTGAGCGCTCGTGTCCGATTAGTTCATTGTTTTCAGCCCAATGTTCAGGGTTCGTAAAATCACCCGCCACTTGCGCGTCTGCGGTTACATTCAGCTTTGAAAAACGCTGATAATCATCAGGATCAACCACTTCAACATGGGTAATACGGTGCCGCCCTTGCTTATTACTTGCCAACTCGACCGCATTGAGCGCTTCAGTAATGGCGCGATCACCGATCCCATGCATGTGGAAATCAAAGCCTATCGGTTCTAATGCTCGGATGTATTTTTCAATTCGCGGTTGGCTAAAATAATTGAGCCCTTTGTTACCATATAATCCTAATAAATCATACTGATAGGGTTCATTCATTGCCGCGGTGCTGTTCACCAAAATGCCATCTGAATAGAGCTTAATCTGATTTATTTTGACTAACTTGTCATAGTTGTTTTGATAAAGATTGGCCAGCATTGTTAGCTGTTTTTCGTCATTTAGCTCAGGGTACGCCCATAAACCTAAGTTCACTCTGACTGTTAGTTTGTTGTTTTGCTCAGCTTGTTGCCACACTAAGTGTTGATCACGTTGCCAATAACTGCGCGCATCACTTATCGAGGTAATGCCGTATTTGGCAAATTCAGGCAAGGTATAGTCAACTAACCCAGCGTATTCGTTATCAAAATTGTGCCCAAGCGCATCAAGTGCTTGCTGCATCACAATATTGCCCGCGTTATCGTACAAAATACCGTTCAATTCACCGTTTTGATCGCGACCCAGAACGCCACCAATTGGATCTGGACTTGAATGAGTTAGGTGAGCTAACTCCATCGCTTTAGAGTTCACCCACATTGAATGAGAGGTTTGCTCCATAATTATCACGGGTCTATTTGGTACCGCTTCATCTAATATTTCTCTGGGAGAACGCTCTGCATCATGCAAGGTTGCAATTGAATGACCATAACCTATTAACCAAGTCGCCGCAGGAAAAGCCGAGCTTGCTTGTACGATTGGATCAATAAATTGCTCTGCATCTAGCTGGGTTTCTTCTAAGGTAAAGTGCGTGCTGTCTGAGCCACTTTCTAAAGGATGAATATGCACATCATGGAAACCAGGCATTAACGTACGCCCTTGTAAATCGTAAATCGTTGTTTGCTCAGTTATAAAAGCTTGTACTTGCTCGGTAGAGCCCACAAATACGATTTTATTTCCTTTCACCGCAACGGCTTGCGCAAAAGGCTGATTCGGATCAACGGTGTAAATCTGGCCACCTAAAAACACCTGATCAGCCGCCATTTTAGTCTCGACAGCCTGATTATTGGTGTTATTTGCGTTTGATTGCTTAGTACACGCTACTAACGATAAGCTCGATAGCGTCAGTATCATCACTGAAACTAGTTGGGTTATTACTTTCATTATCACACTCCAATTAAAAAAGCTGAGCAAACTTAACATAACTAAGGTAACCGTCAGGTAACAGTCGAGTTCGCAGCAATGCTACACTTGAAGCACTATTCAACATTGACCTACTGAGTACTTAAGTAATGATAGTGTTATTGGCAGAAGATGAGAGTCATTTAGCCACCTTAATTATTGATTACCTTGAAGCCGAGGACGTTGAATGTGATTACGCACCCAATGGCCGAATTGCGATGAACCTTTTAAAAACAAACCATTACGATGCGGTTATCCTTGATATTGAAATGCCCTATTACGATGGATTTAGTGTCTGTGAACAATTAGCAGCTTTGTCCTTTTGCCCGCCAGTGATGTTCATTAGTGCTCGGTCTGAACTAGATGATAAATTAAAAGCGTTCTCACTCGGAGCCATCGAATATATATGTAAACCATTCGAGTTGGCCGAATTATTAGCACGTTTAAACATTATGATCCGAGTGAAGCAACCCGCTAACGTGAACCAATTTACCCTTGATACATTAACTGTCGATTTTGGCCAAAGACAGATTTGTCGGTCAAATCGGGTGATCACTTTGTCACCCAAACAGTGGCAATTAATGACCCTATTGTGTCATCACAGTCCAAACTTGGTTAGCAAAGATCACATCATGGCATCCTTGTGGCCTGATCAGACCGACAACATTGATAAATATAAAACATTATTAAATCGCCTCAGACATAACTTACAGCGTGATGATGAGTCGGTAATCTTGCATACTCATCGCGGAGCAGGAGTCGCATTAAAATGACAGAGCAGACATCGTTTCTTCGTTTTTTGAAGTTGCAACTGGCGGGTATTTTTATTGTTATGAGCCTCATCGTCGTATGTTTACTGACTTATAGTCACTACATTGGCTTAGATGACTCCACTGATTATTATATCCAGTATGAAGCAGAAACTTTAAGTGAAGCCTACCAACCTAATGATGAGATCATCGAGTTTGATCCTCAAGTAAAAGAATATTATTTTTCAGCAAAGGCACTGCCTGATGCCTTGCTATCTTTTATGCCTTTGCCGATTAATACTGTGCATTTAATCGAGCTCAATTCACACTTAGTGTATATTTTGCCTTATAAAACTCATAAAAATGCCCCTGTTTTTTACGTGCTTCATTATTTTGATATTGACACGCAGCTATCTGATTTTAATCGGCTTGCCATTATCTCCTTAGTCATTTTGCTCGGCTTTTTTATCTATTTGAATTATTTAGGACGTCGTTTAGCGTCACAATTTGGCACGTTCACTCCTTGGATTAAACAATTAGCCACACATTCCACCCCACTCCCTTTACCAAAAAACGTTGCGTTTGATGAATTGCTGGCGCCATTAAATTTACTCAATCAAATAAAACAAGAAAACGCCGATTTACTGCTGCAACAGCAGCAAGCTGTCGAGCAAAAAACGCTATTTTTACAGTTTCTGGCTCATGAGTTACGCACACCCATTGCAATACAACAGGCGGCATTGTCTCGCTTAGCGCAATTAGATGATATCGAAGAAGAGGTGTGGCAGACATTCTGTAAAGTAGAAATGGCAACGGAGAAAATGAAACAATTGAGCCAGCGTTTATTACTGCTTTGGCAATCGACACCTCTTGAATCATGTTTAGTTGATGTGCAAGCCAGTATTAAACATTCATTGACCACTTTGTCACAACGTGAGTCGTCTTTGGTAATCATTTACGATCAGCCCATGCAACTGACTAACCTAAATGTAAACCCCGAACTTTGGCAATTATTAATCGACAATATTCTTCAAAATGCGGCCAAATACAGCCTAGATGGTCAGGTGAACATTCGATTATCAGACGCTCAAATTTGCTTTTCAAATCAGATAGCTGCTCCTATAAAACCAGTTCAAGGAGCAGCCAAGACCGAAAGCTTTGGAGTCGGTTTATTTATAATCAAACAAGTGTGCCAACAACTGGCAATTACCCTAAACATTAGCCAAAGCAACCATTACTACCGCGTGAGCTTAAACTTTGTCTAGGGCATTTGAGATAATCGACTGATTATTTAACCGATAATTCCACGCTAATATTGCCGCGAGTAGCATTTGAATAAGGACACACCTGATGAGCTTGTTCGACTAAAGCCTGCGCTTGTGTTTTGTCCATCTCACCCAATGACACAGATAATTTAACCGCAATACCAAATCCAGCTGGAATAGGGCCTATTGATACTTCTGAATCAATATGTGTCTCTTTTGGTAAAGCAATTTTTGCTTGTCCTGCGACAAACTTTAACGCGCCAATAAAACACGCTGCATACCCTGCCGCAAATAACTGCTCTGGATTAGTGCCTTGACCATCATCACCACCTAATCCTTTGGGAGTTGATAAATTGACATCTAATCGTCCGTCATCTGATTTCGCTGATCCTTCACGACCACCCGTTGCCGTCGCTTTAGCTGTATAAAGTACATCGTTTAAAGTCTTCATTGTGATTCCTATTGAGTTTAAGTTAACAATATAGTTTGCATGCAAAATAATATACGCGAATTTTTATTGATTGCAAATACTTTGCACACAAAATAAAATAACTTTTTTGGAGGCGCTATGACTTATTCACAATTACAGCTTGATAAACAGGTATGCCATCGGCTTTACATGGCATCAAATGCATTAATACGGACTTATCGGCCTTTGCTCGATGCGTTAGATCTCACTTATCCGCAATATGTGGTGATGATGGCGCTGTGGCAACAAGATGACATTACTATCCAAGCGCTGTTAGAAAAAACAGCCATTGATGGTGGCGCCATGACATTGATCTTAAAAAAAATGCAAAGCAAAGATTATTTACACGTATTCGCAAGCGACGAAGATAAACGCCGTAAAGTGGTCAAACTCACCTCTAAAGGAAGAGAGTTAGCACATCAGGCTCAGACCATTCCCGAGCAAATTCAATGTGCCTTTCCAAGCATCAATCAAGATGATATAAGCCAATTAATTCAGTTACTTGATAAAGTATGCCATGACCTCAACTAGGCTTAAGTGACAATAAAAAAGGCGAGGATTTCTCCTCGCCGATGGATGAATTAACCGCAACTAAATGTTATTTTAAACAATAAGCCAACATCCGCTGATTGTAAGATTTGGCATAATCTCGCCCTTTGTTCCACCACTTTTTATGCTCAGGATCAGTGATCACATCGCCCATTCCCGGCATCATACGGGTTTGACACTGAGTTTCAGCTTGAGTGATTTGCTCATCCGATAAGCCTGGAATTTTCATTCCTCTGCCAGCAATGGCCCATAAACGAAAATCGTTTTCTGATAACGCATGTGCGATATCAGTGTCGACATCTGCTTGCTCTAACCAACTTAATGCGCCAATCGGACTGGTGGTTTCTTGCTGTGCAGGTGTTGACTGCTTATCACATCCGACTAACACCATCAGTCCTATAAGCCACAAAACGTAATATTTCATACCGACTCCCAGTGACATTTCTTAAATAGCAAGCGGCGGCGATAGCTAATCAGCCCCATAAGTCCAAGCAACCACCAGCCGACACTGCCCCCACCTCCTTGATCGTTATTTTCAACAGGTACGGTCGCTGCATTCACTGTTACATTGACATCCGCGTTGTGGCTTGCGCCCTGTCCATCACTGATAGTGTAAGTCAAGATTTCTGAGCCAGTAAACCCAGTTGCAGCAGTAAAGCTGATTTGATTACCATCATGACTCACTGCCCCTGAACCATTGGTAGACACACTGGTGATCTGTAGTTGATCACCATCTACGTCCGTGTCATTGGCCAGTACATTGATGACCACACTGCTGTCTTGCACCATAGACACACTGTCATTTACAGCTAAGGGCGCGTCATTGACTCCATTGACCGTCACAGTAAACTGACTTGTAGTGCTTAATTCATCATCACTGACTGTCGCATTCACTAAGAGCGGGCCATTAAAATTAGCAGCGGGGAGCACTCGCGATCCATCTAAGGTGTATTGCTCACCGGCGAGTAAACTCACTGATAGCTCATCTAAGGTGTTATCAGGGTCGACAATCGTGAGCATACTTTTATCAATTGTAATTGACTGGTCTTCATCGACTGTAATAATGGCGGTATCTTGAATGACTGGCGCATCATTAACCGCAGTCACTGTGACCATCATCGGAAAAATATTGCTGTCTAACTCACCATCATTCACTCGAACATTCACATTTAAAAACCCGGAATAATTAACCGAAGGAGTGTAAGTCGCTCCATTAAATGTGTAGTTATTACCCGCTACCACATGGACGGATTGCGCATTTTGGCTGGTATCACTATCAATAATGGTGATGTCAGAAAGACCAACCTGTGCTGTTGTGTCTTCATTGATAACTTGAGCAGCTATGGCTGAAATCATCGGCGCATCATTAACTGGGTTAACTGTTACCGCAAGATTAAAAGTGTTGCTGTCGAGCAAGCCATCATTAATAATCACTGGCACACTTAATTCACCGTTAAAGTTTGCAGAGCCTGTCACCGACTGTCCATTCACGGTGTAATTCTCGCCGGGCTGTAGCTGCATCGAAAATCCAGTTGGGTAGCTACTATCGGGATCGGTAACTTGCAAATCTGCAAACGCGATTGCAATCGCTGTATCTTCATCGCCATTTATCATTTGCTGACCCGTTATAACTGGAGGCTTCGCATCTGGATTCACACCTGTAATACTGAAATTGCCATTGTTGACAGCATAAAAAATGTTATCTGAGCATTGTATTTTTAAGCGGGCATTACTGGTATTGACTGGCGGAATTTGTACATTTTCACTGCCATCATTAGGGGTTTTATTCGCGATGAGATGACTAAAGGTCATGCCACCATCTGACGATATATGGATATCTACTTCAGCGCAGGAAATAGGCGCGTTTTGTGTCCCTGCCGGATCCCAAATAACTGTCGGGGTATTGCTATGAGTCCAGCTATCTGAGGTATTAGGTGCAGTGACTTTAAGAGGCCCTGCACTGGTGGTCACCGTGACCACCATATTATCGCTGGCGGTATTTCCGGCACCATCACGCGCTATTAAGCGAAAATTCAACGAGCGGTTTGTCACTGCCATAGTTTCACCCAGAGTTTGGCTGGCACTTAACACATCTGGCAATCGGGGCAAATAACGTATTGCTGAGTTCGTCGGCAGCCATGAACGAAATAACGGGCGACTGCCATCGTCCACCATGTCTGCAACACTATTGGACTCAGTGCCTAAATCGAGCTGTTCCCAAGAATAGCTGAGAGTATCGTTATCCGTAGCTTGACCAGTCAAAACAAAAGGCGTATTGGCAGGAATAGTGTAATCATTGCCTGCATTCACAACTGGCGCGGTATTATTAAGAGGCGTAGTGCTCGCGCAGCTACCAGACTGCGCAATATATTGATTAATTTGTGCCACGGAATGGGCATGAAAAAATGCATCACTGTTATTTTGTAAGTTTTGTTCTGAACAGATCCCCGCATACGCCATAATGGTTGAGCCACTGCCAGGCTCATAGGCATCGTTAGCTGAGCGCGTACCACAACTGCCCGCTAAACCATTAAATGTATGCTGGCCCCCAAATTGATGCCCGATTTCATGAGCTACATAATCAATTGAAAAGCCATCATTAATTGGGTTGCCTGAGCCTGTCATTCCTCCCCACTTGAAATTACCACAGACCACACCTAAATAGGCAACTCCGCCACCTCCGGTATTCATTACATGGCCAATATCATAATTAGCAGACCCGATATTTGTATTCATCACCGACTCATTGGTATCAAGATCGGTGTCATCATTTGCATAAGGATCGCTATTGGCATCGGTGAATACAACACTGTCGTTATTTCCCACCAGCTCTAAACGTACGCCTAAATCAGTTTTATACACTTGATTGACGCGATTAATAACGGTGACAATTGCCGCTAAACCTAGCTCTTTTGTGCCGCCATGAAACGCCGTAAACTCACCTGCTGCTGCAACTGCAATTCGATATGTTTTTAGGGTGTCGTTCATGGTCGCTGAAACAGGCGTTTGAGCCATGTTTTGCACAATTTCTGGCAGTAAGACTTCGTCATAACGACGAGCTTGGGCTTGCTGCAGTGTGCGTTTAAAATAACTAATATAGCGCTGATTATTACCCTTCTGAAGTGGATCGATCATCACCCACTGATCTTGATAAAAAACCATGGCATGAAAACCGTGGGGAGTGATATCAAAGCGACCAGTCTGTCGCTTATCTCCAACTTGATAACCCACAAAAGTGCGAATGGAAGGATAGCGCTCAGCTAAAGCACTCGGGTAAATCGGATCATAGGTTAAATTAAAAGCTTGGAAGCGCCCATCGGGCATTGGTAAGTTAAGCGTTACCTCTGAAGAAGCAAAAAGCTGCTGCTCCAATGTAGTCATATTCGCTGCTAATAATCGGTAGTCCTTTGCAACTACATTGACGTCAGTAAGTTGTTCAAGAGACTCTTGAATGTTCACATCATGCCAAAGAGAAGCACTTTGTAAGGAACTTGCATGCACAGTTGAAACAGGTATAAATAACAAACTGAGCAAGAGCAAAGGTAAAATCATACGTGTCATTTTTATCACCGGCCAAGATTGATACTGTAATGAACCAGTGTAGGTGACGATCGCCCATTTAGAAGCAAAATTGCCCACAACCTCAAATATTTTATTCAAACTTTTTCAGCATTGCGGCTCTAGTTAATGAAGACTGGGTGTCAGTTCAACTAAGCCTGCTTTAATTTTAATATCCACAGGTACACTCATCAGCAATCGTTCTGTTGGATTTTGTTCATTGAGGGTATAAATCGGGTTCGCAGCTAAAAACTGCGAAATTAACGCCTGCAAATTATCATCTAAAGGTTTCAAGTTACCTTTAAAACCTGCGGCCTCAATCGATGAATGTAAAATTGCCAATTGTTGTAAATAGATACTGTGATCTTGCCCGCGATAAACAGGTTTCGCTTCCAGTGACGAGTGTAATAACACGGGGTAGCGCAAACCAAACATCTTGATATTCGCTTGGGCTTTGACCGTCAAACGCACCACATCTTTACCATCCGGCCCTACGGTAAAAAGTGCCTGTGTGACACCAAGCGTCACAGGGATCCCCATCACGCGATGTTCAGCAGCTAAACTCGACAGCTGCGCGGCTGTTTGTTGATTAATTGTTTGCTCACTGATTTGATATAGAACCAGAGAATTAAGACTACTGCACCCTGTGAGGCTACCAATCCACACTAATAAAATTACAAACACAACATTTGCTTTTATATACTTAACCATCACAGACCTCTCTTTAAATATGGATGAACTACCTTACTATTTAACACTATCTAACTTGTATCTAGTATGGCTAACTTGATAATTAGGCTCGCAACTTAGCAACAACCAGATACAATTTACAACTCTAATTGAGTTGGATGCATGGCTAAAAAAGTTTATGATTTATTATAAAATACATTATCTTATGGCTGCTATGTACTCTTTAAAAACACCCTTAGCATTCTTGTTCTTAATTTTGCTCAGTGCATGCACGAGCAATTTCATCACCACACTACCTGCAGAAAAAAACACGACATTCAAAAAAAATGAACGTTATATCAACCAATATGCAGGTGAAAAAACCTACCCAATTACTTGCCAACAAGATTGTTATACCCCGCGTCAAGAGCTGAGTTGTGAAATCAATCAACCCGCCACACAATGCCACTATATTGCCGACCAAATCAGACCTAGTTTGAACACTGGCTTTGCCGTTAAATGGCTCGGGCATGCCAGTTTTCAACTTACTACTGGCGACAATCAACATATTTTAATTGATCCTGTTTTTGATCAATTTGATTGGCCTGTCGATGTCGCATTTAAATGGAGTGGCGGCTTGTATCGACAGCAGCCAGCCCAACTAAGCGACACTGAATTGCGCAAAACCAATGCGGTACTTTACTCCCATTTGCATTATGACCATTTTAACAAAACAGATTTAGCCTCGATTGGCACAAAACCGACCTATTATGTGCCCCTTGATATGGCAGATTACTTTCCATCTGGTGGTTATAATATCACTGAACTTCCTTGGTATAGCCAACAAAAACAAGGGGAACTGACCATCCACTCAGTGCCCGCTCACCACTTCAATAGTCGTTATTTAATTCCTTTTTATAATGATGATGAACAAGCTTTGTGGGGAGGGTGGATCATTGAATATCAAGGTCATACACTCTTTTTTGCTGGCGATACCGGCTATTCGCCACATTTTAAAGATATACAACAGCGTTATGGCGACATCGATGTCTGTTTGATGCCTATTGCGTCTTATCACAGTGAGCAATACCCAAAGTGGTACCGTTATGTGCATACCACACCTGAAGATGCCCTGACAGCAGCTGCTGATTTAAACTGTAAAGTGATGATCCCTTGGGGTTATGGTAACGCAACATGGCAAATGGGCGATGGTGAGGTTGTTAAATATGCACGAACAAATGAACTCATCCGTGCCCTTGTATATTTTAAATGAGGGTGATGTTATTGCATTTTAACTGCAGCACTTTGACACAAATATGCTTGGCCAGGGATGGCATCACAACTAACAACAACCCAATCAAAATAATAAAGGTACGCATCAAAACCATTCACCTTTATTCAGTCGATATATTAAATTAATACTCGCAGTATCATCGGTTGTATTATATCGCGTGCTAATGAAACGTTTGATCTCTGCCTTGGTCGCGCATCTCTTCTCCAAAGCATATTGTCACGTAAGATCATCTTCACACTGCGACATATGCCCTTTACATTTTCCCACATTTTTGCGACAGAACTTAACACCTGTTCGGGCAACACTGGACGCCTGTGTTATTTTGAAGCAATCCCCATGAAACTAAGGCCAATCAATTTATCAGCTCTTTGCTTACTCTTAATAAGCAATATGACTCTCGCTGCAAATCAAACGCGGGTTTATCTCTCGACCGAAAGCCACAACCAACAAACCATCAGTGGCTTAGGTGTGCAATATATCGCTTTAGCCCCGCGATCTGAACTCGGCGTTGGACTATTTTCGAGCCTTAACCATGCAAAAATCAACGATCAGCAAGGAGATACTCAGCAGTTTGCTCAATGGGAGATTGGTGGAAAACTCGGTTACTTTGATGTCTTTGAGTTATATGCAGAAATTGGCATGGATATGAGTGAAGGCATGGGAAACCTAGCCTATGTGAGTTTATTTGAACAGGATGAATACGATGAACACAACTCATTTGAACAGGATAGACATGATGACCTGCCCTTTAATGTCGATGGGTTTGTTGGCATCGGCACGGGAATTAGCATTAATCAATTCATCACCATTGGCGCATTTGCTCGCTATCGACAAATCGATAGCGAGCACTGGCAATCAGATAACCAGTTATATGGCGGATTATCGCTAAGTGTGGTGTTTTAACACTGAGCTAAAACTCCGCCTCCACACAAAATGTCAATTCAATGCCATTAAGGGGATGTTTTAGCACTAACTGCTCCGCATGAAGGTGTAAACGCTGCGCTTTTTTTCCATATAAGTCATCGCCTTTTATTGGGCTATTGAGCCCAAGATGATGCGCACAATGAACACGCAACTGGTGTGTACGCCCTGTGTGTGGGTACAAGTGCACTCGGGTTAAACCCTTTTCAATGCCAATAACTTCAAAATAAGTTAAAGCATGTTTGCCATGTTCTGTGCAAACTAATTGACGAGGACGGTCAGCTAAATCAACACGTAATGGCAGACTAATCTCGCCTTGTTGCACTGCGAGTGACCCATCAAGTAATGCCACATAACGTTTTTTTACTGTACGTTCAATAAATTGCCGCTGCAAACGCTGATGAGCATGTTTATTAAGCGCTATCACCATCAAGCCAGAGGTCGACATATCCAAGCGATGAACAATTAACGGTCCAGATGCCTGTGGAAACAACTGAGCAATCCGAGTCTGCACCGAGTCAGTTATGGTTTTACCGGGAACAGATAAAAACTCCGCTGGTTTGTTAACAACAACCATCTCCTCATCTTGATAAACAATCGGTAATGGTTTTCCTTTGGCAGTATTGACGATCAGTGGATTAGGATCGACCGCTATGCCACTCAGCATATGGCTTAAAATTGGCTGACACTTACTCATACACGCCGGATAATAGTTTTTATGCTGACGTACTTCAGACTTTGGTGACGCGCCCCACCAAAACTCAGCTAAAGCCAATGGTGTCATTCCTTGTTTGAACGCATAGTGTAATAATTTAGGCGCAGCGCACTCACCCGCACCAGCTGGCGGAGTGGGATTATCTAAAGGAGAAAATATCTCGGCAAGACTTTTCAATTGCTGATCCCGATTTAAAAATTGGTATTGCTCGAATATTTTTTGCTGTAAGGCAGCCGACTCTGTTTTTCGCTGCTGTTGCAACTGGGTGACGGCCTGTTCAAGTATCTGCAATTGTGAAGAAATATGTTCTATTTGCTGTTGCCAGTTGAGTTTTAAGTCTCTTAATTTCAGTTTTTGACTAATGCTGCGTTGATCGAGTTGCCGAGTTAATTCTCTCTGCGCCTCTGGTTCTAATCCGTTTGCGTCAAGGCGCTGTATTTTTCGCTGCTGTTTGTCTTTTGCCATGAGTGCCTTGTGCGCGGCTATTTCTTGCTCACTTTGTTGCTCCACGCGCTGCAACTGCTCACGTAAGGCGCTCAATTTAGGATCGTTTTGTAACTGATCAAGTTGTGTATTAAGGCGATTTATATAAAGTTGAGACTGTAAAAAAAAACTGTTTTCGTCGAGTAAATCAAATACAGGAGGAACAAATCCATCAAGATGATTACAATTAGCCAACTTCCCCGAAAACCCAGCTAAAAAGCCAATCTGGCCGTGTTTATCACGCACTAATAATACGCCAAACATTTTACCTATCGCGCCATCAAGCTGGCCAGTCAAACCAAAATTATGTACCCAATTAGGCGCACTTAAATATTGGGTCTGCAACTGCTCTGCTGCCCGCACACAAAGCGGGTGCGGCTCATAATAAAATACAAAGGTAAAACGCTCCGGTAAGGCTGTATCACAAATAGGGTGCTCAAACAGATGTAAGCAAGGATCAGAATCAAGAGTGGCCATCATAAACATCAAATACTGTCGCTTAGACCAACCATTGGCCTAATATGCCGCTAGTGTAACTGTTTAGCGCAAAAATCTCATCAGCCATCATTATTCTAATAACGGACTTAAGCATAGCGTTTAAAACCATGCTGGCTTTTTTAATTATTTGAGTGCTAAACTCATCTGACCAGACAACAATAGCAATAACACTCAATAGGTTTGAAGATGACTACATCACAGGTTAAACCCAACAAAGTCATGGCACTTTATAATAAGTTGACTCCACTGCCCTTTGGACGTCGGTTTTTTACATTAATGATTACGCGAATGGCCCCTTATTTTGGCTCTATGGGTCCATTAATCACCAATTTACGGGTGAATCACTGCGAATGTTTAATCAAAAAACGCCGAAAAGTCTTCAATCATATTAAAACTGTGCATGTCATCGCTATTTGTAATGGCTTAGAAATGGCGATGGGAGTCATGGCCGAAGCCTCAATTCCCAAACACTTGCGTTGGATCCCAAAAGGAATGAGTGTTGATTATACCGCCAAAGCAGGCAGTGATATTCGCTGCATTGCACAGGTCACACCTGAGCAATGGACCCCAGGAGACATGCTAGTGCCAGTGACAGCGTATGACGATCAAGGAACAATTGTTGTGCAAGGCCATATAAAATTGTGGATCACTGAAAAACCAAACAAAGCCTAGGGGTTATTGATCTTTCGTGATGATTTTTGCAGCGAATTGTTGAGTATTGATACAAGGCAACGCTTTTGTGGTGTAGCGAGCTACACGAAAAAGCGATAACGCAGTAGAAATACCCAACAAACGCTGCCCGAAGGGTTCGGCTAAAAGCGTATTTCTCTTTGTTGAGCAGTATTTGCTTAGAATGACTAGGCTACACACTGCTCGGGGCGATAAAAGCGTTTTTATATCGAACAAAATTTAACCACGAAAGATTAACAACCCCTAACCCATAAACAAAAAAACCTCACATTGGTGAGGTTTTTTTATATGAAACACAGGCTGTTTATGCACGGCCCATAAATTTCACTTCAGCGGTGTTGATTCTAATACGATCACCCGTTGAGATGTGCTCAGGGACTTGAATCGTTAAACCCGTCGTTAAACGTGCTGGTTTTGAACGAGCACTTGCAGACGCACCTTTGATAGAAGGATCGGTTTCTTCAACAACCAATTCAACACTGCCTGGTAAATCAAGGCCAACTGGCGCACCTGCAACCACGATAACGTGTAAACCTTGTGTATCTTCATTAACAAACAAAGCTTCTTCAGCAATTGAGTCTTTGTTCAAGTTGTATGGCGTGTAGTCTTCATTATCCATAAACACATACTCATCACCGTCAATGTATGAAAACATGACTTCACGACGGACTAAGTCGGCAAGATTCAGCATATCACTGTCTTTGAACGTCTCATCGACTTTTGCACCTGTGACCACATCGTATAAACGCATACGATACAAGCTGCCACCCGCGCGGCCTTGTGGTACTGAACGTGTAATATCTTTTACAACAAGCACACGATTATTGTGCTCGATTGCATTATTTTTTTTAATTTCACTGGCCTTAGGCATAATGAGCTTCCTATATATATTTAGCGGACAGAAACATACCATGAATCCGTTTTAGTTCAACTAGAATCTTGTGCTTTTTAAGCGAGAACACTTTGCTTTAGCACGTTTCAGCTGCCGCAGCGACAAATGCAATTTCAAGTAAGAGATTTTCATCAGCCAACTCAGCTTTTACACAGGCGCGACTGGGTGCACAACCATCAGGTAACCATTGCTCCCAAGCTTGATTAAAAACAGCTAAGTTCGCAAAGTCAGTCAAATAAATCGTCACGGATAGCAAGCGTGATTTATCACTGTTAACCGTCAACAATGAAGCCTCGGCTTGAGCAAACACTTGCGCTATTTGGCTCTCAATGTCACCCATTACATCGTCTGCAACTTCAACAAAATGAGCCATGCCATTAAAAATGGTCGCATCAGACCAACGGGGAGATGGATTAATACGGGTAATATCCATTTTTTACCTCTGCTAAAATATGTTATGAAATTGCCTGTATTAGAGCGTATTTCACCTTTTCGCGCTACTGTCATTACACACTCACCAATTAAAGCAGATTAAACTGTTCAACAGACTGATCTTTTTTGAGTTAACAAATGTATAAAGTAAGTTAAATCAAAAAATTGAATTCAATAAACTAAAGAGCACTTATGATCACCTTACATCATCTCAACCAATCTCGTTCACAACGTATCGTATGGTTGCTAGAAGAACTCGGCACCCCTTATGAACTTGTCCACCATCAACGCGACCCCATTACACGTTTAGCACCGCCCAGCTTGCATCAGGTTCACCCGCTTGGCAAAGCCCCTATTTTAAGTGATAGCACACTCACATTATGTGAATCTGCCGCGATTATAGAATACCTGCTTGATACTGATGACAATAACGCACTTAGACCCGAAAAAGGTACTCACGCGTATTATTCATATTTACAATGGATGCACTTTGCTGAAGGCTCATTAGCCTTGCCTTTGATTACAAATATGCTCATGGGCATGGAAGACCGTGATGGTAAACAGCCTATGGACGGCTACGTCAAAAAAGAGCTCAACTTGGATTTAGCATTTATCGAAATGACTCTGTCAAAACAAGCGTATTTTGCCGGTGAGCATTTTAGCGCCGCTGATATCATGATGACCTTTTTATTAAACATAGCTGCAAACGCGATGTTACTTGAGCAACATCCGCATACACGAGCGTATCTCACAAAAGTTCAACAACGCCCGGCTTATGCCAAAGCCCAACAACAAGGTTAAGCCTGTTTGACTCACTCTCAAGAGTGAGTCGTTTTGTGTGCGGGTTGTTTTAGCCCAACAACTAGCGCAATGCCGACGATAATGCCACTGCCTGCAACCAACAAACGCACGGTGAGCGCTTCATCTAAAAAAACCACTCCAGATAAAGCTGCCAATAATGGAACACTCAATTGAATCACTGCAGCCGTGCTTCTTTGTAAATTAGGTAGCACTGCATACCAAATCGCATAACCTAACGCGGAGGTCATCCCTCCAGACAAAGACGCATAAAACGCACCACGTAAATCAATTTGCCAAGAATCAACACTGAGTATTACCAATATTAAAACCAATGGCAGTGTATAAACAAAATTAGCTGCTGTACTTTGGGTCGGATTTTTTGCATCTTTACCAATTAAGGTATATGCCGCCCACGCCACAGCTGCAATCACCATTAAGATAGACTCCTTAAGAGGCGGAGCGTCTAAGCCTGGCACTAATAACACCATTAACCCAGCAAGGGACAAAACCAATCCACACCATTGCACAGGTCTAAATTTTTCTTTCATCATCAAGGCAACGGTGATCATGACCAACTGCACAATAGCAAATAAGATCAGTGCCCCCATCCCTGTCGATAACCCTTTATACGCAAAAGAAAACCCGACTGCATAAACGAACAATGCAAGCGCTGACCAGATATTGCCCGTCTTCAATAAATACAGATAACGCTGATTTTTAGCACTAAATGAGGTCAAAAAAATTAACACCAAAGCGCCACTCAGTAACCGAATAGCCGTAAAGCTACTGGCGTCAATATCGGTCTCTTTAAGTGCCATGCGACATAATAAGGAATTAGCAGCAAACGCAATCATGGCAAGTGATGTATATAAAAAAAGCCGATAACGGCTATTACTATCTGAGGAAAGATTTAAGTACTGATCCATAACAAAGCTCATTTAATTTAACGTGGTAAAGCATTACAAGACCCGTTAACTGACTATTTTATTCTCATAAAAGAATCAGCGGGTGTCGGTTAATAACCCCTTACTTTCCCACTTTATAATTTTGGACTTGCTCAAAAGGAAGGGCTTTTTCAAAGTACCAACCTTGACCGATAGGGATCCCAAGTTGTTTAACCCAAGCTAATTCATGAGGTGTTTCTATTCCCTCTGCAACTATCTGATAGCCTAATTGAAGTAATAACTGGGTGACATGTTGATAAAGCAGTGCGCCCTCTTTGCTCTCTATTTGCATCAAAAACTGACGATCTAACTTCACTTGTTTTACTGGCAAATTCGCGAGCATAAACAAACTCGAATAACCTGTACCAAAGTCATCAATCACAGTCGTAATACCATGCTCGTTAAGCAACTCAATATGCTGTGCAACCAGCGCTTGATCTTCTAGATAACTCGATTCAATAATTTCAACTTTCACTTGCCCTTTAAACGGCGAAAACAACGCACACAATTGATGCACTAAATTGAGTTTAGTCAGCACATCGGGGTTTAAGTTAATACTAATGAGCGGGTTTACCCCATGAGCCTGCCAATTCGCTAAGTCTTTGGCTGCTTGTTGCATGACCCACAAGTCAATAAGCTCTGTTTGATTATGTGCCTGTAAAGTTGTTAAAAAATAAGGGCCTTTTATTAAACCTTCGCAGGTTTTTAAGCGCAGTAATGCCTCAAAACCAACTACTTGATTGTCCCGTAAATCAATTTGCGGCTGATAATGTAATTGCAACTCACCTGCTGAGAGTTCAGCCAAGACAGATTGTAATTCAACGGTTGATTCGAATGTTTGCTGTTGGCGAGAAATAAACCGGCTTTCACTGTGCTCTGCAAATTGTTCGGAAAGCTTCAGTTTGCTCGATAAAGCTTCTACGGCACTGTGGCAATCTGTTTTTTTGGCACTCCACTGTAAAAAAGGCCAATAAATCAATGCATTGATTCCGATTAAACACGCTTGCAATAGCATGGCATTTAAATCTGCGCCAATCATGTATCCATTAATTAATGTCGGCGTCATCCAACTAATCGACATATCGCTATAAGCAATCCAACCCGATGATAAGAATAAATAACTGCATAAAAAGTTAACTGTCGGGACTAATAAAAAAGGAATAAACAAGATAGGGTTAAAAAAGATTGGCAATGCAAATACGATAATTTCACAAAAATTAAATGCCGTAAAAGGGATCGATAACTGGGCAATATTGCGCTCATGTGCGCCTTTTTTAAGCGTTAAAGCTGCCAGTATCAATCCGGCAAAACACCCAGTTCCACCAATTAATACAAACACATCATAAAATGTTTTCGCGCTTAAGCCTGGTAAAATATCTTGGCTTAAATAACTTTGATCAAACAACATGCTAAACATATTGTCGCCATGAATGCCCACAAACCAAAGTAAATGAGTGACTAACATCCGCTGAAAAGTGAGTTGCGCTACCGACGAGTTTTCAAGGTCAGGAGACAACACCAACGCAATTTGGCTGCCTAACCAATCAAAAAGTGGCATAACCAAAAACAGACTAAAAAACACCGCACTAAAAGGTAAAATCAGTAAAAACTTGTCTTTTAAAAAGCTGCTCAAAGAGCCAAACATCCCATTAAACTGATTAAAAAAACGCACTCCAAGGCTTAATAACCAACTCGTCAGTGACGGGATCACCACAGCGTAGGCACTCGACCCTGTTGGGTTGAGCACAAACTGTTCATTACTGTACTGTAAGAAATGACTGTGAACACAAAAACACAGCAGTGCCAAAATCGCCCCAACAACCCCATTAGTTGCCAAGTTTTTACTTAAATGAAAGCCAATTGAAATGCTCACCATCACCGGAAACAACATTAAAATGATATTCGCGGCTGACTCTATGGTGGTTTTTAGCACAACAACGTCATTAATCACTGTGATATTACTGGCTAACGAAAACAGCAGCACACCAAGGGCTGCGCTAATGAAATATGGCAATAAAGCAATAAAAGACTCTCGTAAAGAGAGTAAATAACGCGAGTGAATAAAGCGTTGAATAGCGCCAGTAATTGAACGTTTGAAAGCTACCAATAGGAAAGTTCTACATTGCATTGTTTTTAACAGTATGGCAAAGAAAACCGGATTTGCATCACATTGTGATTACCCCATCCCACAATAAGCAATCACAATGTAGAAACGATCATTTTATTTTAAAAGCAAGTACTTAGGCGATACGAGTGTCAAGCACCCACACTCCTTTAGTCGTACTATTTAAAATTCAACCAACAAAGAACAACACGCCCTAGTCACTGGTGACTTTTAATTGAAACTCACTAGCGATTTGAAGGTGAGTTAACAGAGCATCACTTTGCTCTTCTTTGCCATACAGAACCTGCTCAAGAGCATCGACACCTTCGGCATTATGCCCTTTAAGTAAGGATTCCTTTTGTTCTTCCAATGCCTGTTTTTCTTGTGAGATTCGGGTCAGCAAGGTATTTTTGTCTGATGAACTGAGCGTTGAGGAGTTTTCAACCTCTTGCTTGGCAAGGCTCAACATGTCTATTTTCTCTTCGAGTTCTTTGACCTTTTCATAATCAATCCCTAAGCGCGCAAAGATGATTGAGCGTTTCAGTTCTTGCGCTGTCATTTTAATATCAACAGGCTCGCTCACAATCGCATCAAGGGTTTTATCCATCGTCTGAAATTCAGTTCCCTTATCAGCCTCTTGACCATGAGATTGCTCAACTGACGTTTTGATTGCTTGATAAGACTGTTTTGCATGGGCAGAAATCTGCGCTGGTTGATCTATTTGTTTCGAAGACAGTTCAGCTTGGTTAAGCACTGCATTAAAAGGCGTTAATGCGCCTTGATAGTTTATTTCTGGTGACTTATTACTGGGTTTTTGTGACTCTAAAGCTAGGTTTTGAGCACTCATATTGACATTAAACATACATATCCCTTCACACGTTTTAAATGAGTAAAAAGCTGTGCAAATAACAAGCCAAATAGTGAATTTAAAGCGCTCATTTTGCTTTATTGAATCAATTTACCCCTGAGGGCAGGCTAAATACTGACACGTTAGAAAAAGCGCGAGTACAACAAACGCAGTGATAAATTAGTGTCGCTATCCACCAGCGGGCTATCGGCAATATTAGCGTCATGCCATGTATAATCGATACTTAAACGGGTAAACCCTTCGAAAAAAATTGGCGTAGCAATTGAAAAACCGATTGTTGTATTCACTGCGCTGTCAGTTTGATAGGCTGGTCTGCTGGACGTTGCCTCATGACTGGCGACACCGTAATAATAATTAACATGATTGGCATCTAAATAACTAACACTAATTGAAGGTTCGTAAAAAATAGGGCCACTTTGAAATGCCCGCCCAAGCGAAGCTTTGAGTTCATAACCATCTGATTTATTGAGCACATCAAACATTGATGACAGTCCTAAGTTCCAGTCATCTTTTTCATATTTAAGCCCCAACCCAGCATCAAATGAAAAGTCTCTTTCATCCATCCCGATAAAAATATCACTGTCTGAGCTATCAAAACCTTGGAAACGAGGTGACACTTGAACGGCTAATTTAACCCCTTCTTGTTGTAATACATCGTAACTCACAAAAGGGCCTAATACTGAAAGTCTATCGCCCCGATAACCTAAAATAGGCAAAGGGATAACCCGACGATCATACCCTTTGTACAACTCTTGGTTTACGCCTAAACCAAACCCGTATAAAAAACCTTTAGGTTCAAGACGTTCTCGCACTTCGCCTCGCTCATCTGTGGCCATTAATTGCGAACTAAACAGCACTAAAATACCCGTTATAAATAAGCAAACACCTTGATACATATTATTCTTCTAAATGCGATTCAATAATCTAATAATATACGCTCAAAACACACATCTGGTTTACTTTTCACACTTTAAAAATATAAGCGGGCATCAGAACCACATAAACAACGCACTCACGACGCATTCCATACCATGATGCCGTTCGTCACATAACGATGTATTTCAGCGCTTTATGGGTATCTATGCCGTCTCTATTTTAGTACAATTTAAGATTAGAGTATTTAACCTATCAAAAGGAATTGATATGCGAATTTTTGCAGTCTTATTAGTGAGTTTTTTTCTGACAGCCTGTGGTGGTGGTAGCAAACAACAACCCCCCGTCACACCAGTTGAAATTGTAAAAAAAGCTCCGTCATTAACACTCTCTGCGCAGCCAACAGCGCAAAGTGGCACAATCATTACAATCAACTTTACCATTGAAGATACTGATTCAACTGACTTTTCTCTTGATTGGAAATTTGATCACGACCAAGCTTCGCTCCTTTCAGCTTCCATGAGCCAAGCATCACTGCAATTGCCACACACCAGCACTCAGCTCTCCCTCAAAGTGACATTAACCGTCACAGACGAAAGCAATTTATCAGTCACTCAAAGCCACATCATTGATGTACTGCCTGTTATTGATGATATCGACATTACACTCCCCACTCACAGTAGCGTCGCCACAAATGAATACATTACACTTTCACTCACAGCAAAAAGTAATGCCGCTATCACGGCTATAGACTGGCAATTGCCCCTCGCTCTACAAGGAGACACTGGCTCAGAGACAGAACTCAATGACAAACAGGCGCAATCCACTTTAACGCTTAAAGCACCCGCGCTGCAAAACACAACTGAATTCGACATAAAAGTGACCGTCAGTACTGATTATGGATATAAAAATGCACTCGCTAAATTAACTGTAACAGCAGATGACACACCTTACCTCAGCATTACAGTCCCCGAAAGCATCACGGTAAAAGAAGGTCAATCAGCCCAAATTGACGCATCTATTTCAAGCTCCGGCGATACGGCTCAATATATGTGGGCCTGGCAAAACAATACCGCCATTGAATTATCACAACAGACCACTGCACAGGTTCGTTTCGATGCCCCCGAGGTCGAACAAGATCAGCAGTATTTGTTGAATCTAACGGTTACCTCAGACGGACTGACCCAAACAAAAACGGTGACTGTCCTTATCACTAATAACGCTATAGAATCAGATATAAAGCTCACAACAAACCGCACACTTGCTGTCAAAGGGCAACCCGTTATTGTATCTGTTGAAACCGAGCAAGCTAGTTTAATACAATCTGTTAAGTGGTCTGTTGATGGGTTAGCTGCAAGTGATTATTCTTATACAAATAATGAACTCACCATCACTGTACCCGCCTTATCTGATGCCAGTTATCAAGACGTAGACGTTCAATTTACCGCGACCATGACTGACAACCAAACCATTACACGTACGCAGTCTCTTCGGGTATTAAATGGTGAACAACTCTTTCAACATTTAAAAGTTGAACCTACCCAGCACGCTATTCCTATTTATAAAAATGAACTCAATCAGTTTACCCTTGGGATTTCGGGTACTACTTCATTAATTGATCGTTTAAGTATTGATATGCCATTCGTCATTTATGAATTTTCTACCCGAAGCGCTGAACTAAAAAACAACCAAGCCCATATCACTTTGGCAAGTAACCTGATTGAGCAAGAAAAACAAACCCATGCACAGTTAACTCTTTATGCTGGTGAGTATTCCGTGATGGCGATGATCCCGGTCTATTTACACCCCTCTCATTACAAAGTGTACGCCGGAGTCAAAGAAACATACTTTGCAGGCAGTACACTGTCACTGTTTGGTCAGCTTTTTCACGATGGAGTCCGCCAAACTAATCTCACAGAGCATCAATTTAATTGGCAAGACCAAGGACGTGGCAGCTTTGATGCGCCTGAAAATATTCGCAGCCAGTACACATCATCAAAATACATCAATACTGATACACAAATCACTCTCAACCACCAATATGATACACAGAGCAGTCAAAGCTCAGTGACTCATAGCTGGACTCGCCTTATTCGTGAGTCTAAAGGGGACATGAATTGCTTTAATACCATTAATGAACTCAAATGTACCTTCAACGGCCAACCACAAACATTTACGATTGATGCCTCAACAATTAAACAAGTTGTGGTCGCAAATCAGTTCGCTTGTTTACTCAACGATGCAGGATTAACCCAATGTGTTGGCGAGACTACGCATCCAAGTGTCACCACTCTCATTGCTGGCAATGATGGTGCGCGGATAAACCTAGTTGGTGAAGAGGATATTTGTGTACAAAAACAAAATGGTCAATGGCAGTGTGCTGGTGAAAATAGTCACTTTAACCAATCACTGCTGCCCTTATTTTCCAATGTTTATCAAATCATCAAACACCAACAACATACGTGTTTAGTCGGAGATGGTTTTCTGCATTGTTACAACAGTGCTGGCGATGAAGTGTTTAAAGATACACTTGATACCGTGGGCGAACTGGCAATAAAAAGCAGCGGCATTTGTTATAAACACACCAGTAATCCTTCGGGTTCGTGGCTGTGCCCCACTTTTTAACCTTATGTTGTAAATCTTATTTTGTGCTGTAACTAAAAACGCCCCATCAATAATGATGAGGCGTTTTTTGATGTTTTACTAAAACTTAGTTGTCCAATTTAACGGGCCCGTTAATGTTATCGATACTGAGCCCGCCGCTGCCTGATTCGATCACTGTTAAGCCTTTGCTATCATTAACACGAATGTGGCCAGAACCATCTTTAATGGTGACGGTTGCATCAATGTGATTGACATCAATGTTGCCTGATTGGTCATTGATCACCACCGCTTGTGCCACATGTTCAACATCAATATTACCAGAGCCATCTTCAATACTGACTTTACCTTGAACCTGCGATACGCTGAGATCGCCCGATTCATCATCTATCACTGCCGAACCAGACAGATTACTTAACGAGATATTTCCCGAGCCATCGTTAATGACAGTGTCACCTTTAATATCGGCAATGTGGATATCACCAGACTCATCCTCAATAATCAGTGTACCCGCAACATGGCTGAGTTCGATATTACCCGAGCCATCATCAATCGATACCTGACCCTGTATATTCTCAGCGTTGATGTTTCCAGAGCCATCTTCAATCTCTAAGCTTAGGCCGCCATCGATATCAATGTTGCCCGAGCCATCTTGGATAACAATGCCGTTACTCATGTTTTTAATCGAAATATTGCCCGAACTGTCTTCAATATCAAGCAACAGACGTGCAGGCACTCTTAGTTCAACATCAATATGAGGCGATTCACCGTTATAAAATTGCATACCGGTTGATGAATCATTTTTAGCAATTAATACCGCCTTATTGTTGTTTGCGGTCAAAGTTAACGTAAATGGGTCATCTTCATTGACCGTCACAATGGTGGCATTGAGTAAAATATCTTCGCGATTTTCGCCAACAATGGTGAGCTCACCCGCAGCTGAATCTATCGCTAACTGAGTGATTGGCTGAGCAGCAAGGCTCAATTGCTGCTCACGTTCTACACTGGCAACACTTGGTGAAATATGGACAACACAACCGCCGAACAAAAATAGGCTGCTGGCTAAAATGGTTTTACTCAAAGAGGTTAATTGGTTCATTTTATTGCTCTTATTCAATTACTTTAACTGGATTATCCAGCGGTTTAACAAAAATGAACAGGCAAAAATTGTAACGCTTGATGTACAACGCTCGAAAAATCCAATAAAAAAAGCGCACTTACAAACTCAGTGCGCTTAACAAGGGATTGGGTTAATGACTAAAATACCAGTATAAATTGAGCTCAATCACATCCTGGTTTTCAAGCTGCTGAAGGTAATTATCACCTTTAGACTTAAACTTATACGCAGCCACTTCCACTTTGGTTTGCTCACCTAATCGCATCGAACCTTCTAATCGCATACTCTGGCTCTGATCAGACACATCATGTAAAACCCCCACAATGATTTCTGAACTATCAGCATCATTCAATGCCAATCGCATGCCCGCAAACACATCATTTTGACCCAGTACCTGTTGCCTACTACGGCTATCGTATTGATACTCCAATAAATAACCTAAGTCATATTGACTGTCGAATACGCCAATTTGGCTATATTCAAATCCCGCGACAAACGCACGAATATCTGCACGCTTGATTTGATTTTCAGGATCACTGAGCGTTCTTCTTAGCAAAAACTCGCCTTTTACAATCCAAGCGCCCATCAGGTATTGCAGTGTTGCCCCTAATTGTTCCATTTGACCATAATAAGGAGTCATACCGTTATCCGACGACAGAAACTGTACATCACGATTAGTGCCTCGAAATCCGTTAATACTCCAATCTAAGTCTTGCCAAGTTTGTGAGATCCGAAGCGCCATATCAATATGCTGCTGTTTTGCACTTGATTGATACAATGTCTGTTCACTCACATCAAACGGCAAAGCAAAACGATGTTGCTCACCATAAAACTCCCGCTCATTAAAGTGAGGCAAGACGAAGAATTCAACCTGACCATTGTCGACCCATTGGGTGTAATGGATCATCGCTTGACCTAATTTATCTTCTGCGTCCAGCCCTTCTAAATAATCAGTTTGATTAATCACATCAACTAAATGAGCAGACTCTGTTACTCCCCAAAATACACGAGCGACCCCTACCTGCCACTCATATTGATCGGCATAGTGCAGCCAATACAACTCTCGAATATCAAGATGGTTACGCTCCTTATCGTGCTGATCGGCTCGCAACCACAGCTCAGCAGCCCATAGCTGATCATCCTCGCTATGACTATAAAAGCTGTTTAAACTCAATGCACTATAACTACTTTTCTGGAATGTATTACTCGGCTCATGTACAAATTGCCGCTGCTGAACACCGACTTCATGGTACACTTCATGCCCATGAAGGGGCGACACAAACACCCAATACATCAACAAAGTGATCCCCAACCTAAACCCTGTCACAACCGCCTTACCTCGCGCGTCGCAAACTAGCTTGATTAAAGTCATGCTCATTTAAATCCACGCCAAAACGCAAAGCCTCAGTCTGTAAAGTGGTGCTTTTTTTAGTTAAATGATTCTGCATCGTCAGGGTATGCGCCCGCCAATACTGACCTTGATACTGTTGGTACTGCGATAAAATCAATGTTTTCAGTAAGCTATTCTTACGGTCATAATACTCAACCTTTAAAGGGCGAAATTCAGCCTTATCTAACCAAACAATCTGCTTGCTATAACCTGAATATTTATCTGTCGGGATCTGCTCAATCACATAAGTTTCATGGCTATCAAACACCGCTTCTTCGAGTAAGCGAAAATGATATTTTTTTAACTCAAACGAACTCAAATCCTCATACGCAAATTCGCTGCCCATAAAAGGCCCCGACTTATTCTGCGATGCGATGCGCTTAACACGCTTGAGCGCTGGTAAAAATAACCATTGATCATCGGCTCCATCGACATGGCTATGATTTAAAAACGCGGTGCCTTTTACATCCAAAGGTTGATCAAAAATAGTCAGCCCTTTGTCCCCTTCGCCATGTACTTCTAAGCTTTTAATACGCAATTGTCGCGAACTTTCATCACCTTGGGCATTGCGCAAAACCATTTGCAAAGTCGACTCTGATGTTGTCCATCCGATATCTCGTGCTTTTCGCTCAGTTGCAATCACAAGCCCCTGTTCACTATCGGAGTTTGCTAACGCTCCACTTGCATAAAAAACGACACTAAGCAGTAGTAATTGAAATAGATTCATGAGATGCCTCCGGTTGAGTTGAACGGTCAAATAACACTAAAAATGCAGGTAATAAGAAAAAGTCGACAAGCAAGGCTATCGAAATCACCAATGCGGTGAGCTGTCCCATATCAGAATTAAGCCTAAAATCTGACAAGGCTAAGATGCCAAAACCAGCCACCAAGACCACTGTGGTGATCCAAAGCGCTTTTCCTACAGTGACAAATGCATACTGCACAGCGGCTACCGCATCGTGGCCATTGCGTTTTGCATATTGATATTTTGATAAAAAGTGGACGGTATCATCGACGATGATGCCAAGTGTCATCGAGGCCACAATTGACAGCCCCAAATTAATTTCACCACTAATCAATGCCCATAAGCCAAAACCGGCCAACGCAGGTAAGACATTGGGCAATAAACTCATTGCGCCTAAACGCCAATCTTTTAATGCAAAAATCAACAATGCCGAAATAAGCAGTAACGCCAAAGGCAACGATGTCAGCATGCTTTTCATATTGCGCTCACCGATATGGGCAAACATCAAATCCGGACTCGAAGTTAAAAACGAATACTGACTAGCGTTTTGTTCAAGCCAGCTCGTCATACGTTGCTCAAATGCCATCATTTCTTTACTGCCCAAGTTATTGAGCACCATCATCACGCGACTTTGCGACTTGGCGATGTCTATTTGATTGTTAAGGTCCAACCCATACGGCAAACTCATCTCATACATCAATAAATATTGTGCGGCTAGTTGCCGTGATTGCGTGGTCGCATAAAAGGCCGGATCATCGCCATGCATACTTTTATTCAAACGCTTTTGAATATCACTGATACTCATCACATTATTCACTTCTGGTTGAAGTCGTAACCACTGGCTAAAAGTCTCAACAGTATTTAAAAAGTCAGGATCGCTGATCCCACCTTCTTGCATGCTGTTCATCGCCACACTTAAGGTGCTCATGCCCGATACTCTAGCCTGCATAAAGTCAGCTGCTTTTCTAAAGTCATTGTTTTGGTTGAAATACTTCACCGCTTCATCATTAATCTTATTATCAACAATAAAACTGCCTGCCACAGCCACTAACACCGCACTGGCAATAAACACTGACTTTGCGTGCTGGGTTATAAACACACCAAATCGCGCTAATACTTGCTGCTGCTGCGCAGCTTGGTCGGTCACTTTGACCTTTTGCGGTAAAAAGAATAACAGCGCGGGCAATAAACTAATCGATAACAACCAAGCGATCATCACACCAACGGCGGTTAAATTACCTAAATCACGAATAGCCGGCACATCCGAAAAATTCATCGTTAAAAAGCCGATGGCGGTGGTGGCACTGGTAATAAAAACCGGCATATTGTTGACTTTAATCGCAAACGCCAGTGCATCATATTTGCTATACCCTTCACTCAAACGATGGCGCATTGAAGCAATAATATGCACACAATCAGCCACAGCTAACGTCATCACAATCGTCGGCACATTGACCGATGCAGTATTGATGGCCATCCCCAACCAACCTGCGACCCCCAAGGTGCTCGCGATTGCAGCAATGAGCATGATCAAGGTGGCAACAATCGCCGTAATCGAACGTAGCATGGCCCCGAGCACTAACAACACAATCAAAAACATCAGAGGAACCAAAGTGCTGCTGTCTTGTTGCGCTGAATTGAAAAAGTTGTAATTCATCATAACAATCCCAGCACGGTGAAACTCAACGTCCGGGTATTGCGCTGAAAATTGTGCAATCAAGTCTCGACTAAAATTTTCGATTTCAATGGCTTGCTCTGTTTTATTAGCCTCATTTAAATGAACGGTGACATTAATAACTGCCACATCCCCTTTGGCAGAAACCAAGCGCCTCACCAATTCTGGTTGATTTAACGCCACCCTTTGGGCGTGTACGCTCTGCTCCTCATTTATGGCAGCAAATTTTGGCAATAAATCAGCCACCAGCAAATCATCTTCGATAGCTTGGGTATGCTGATAATTACTGATTGAATCAACCCGAGTCGAATAAGGAACTTGCCACGCGGCCTCAGTTAAGTCGCGAACTAACGTGAGATATTTAGGAGTGAACAACTGCCCATCAGGTGGTGCTATCACCACACTTAGGTTGTCGTTTTTATTAAAGGTCCGCTCGATAGCGTCGAACGCTTGTAATTGTGGGTTATCATCAGCAAAAAACACGCGGTAATCCCCGCGAAATGTTAAATTGCCGCTGCCTGCAGCGATGAGCGCCACAAATAAGGTAAACACGAATAAAAACACCCCAGGGCGTTTAAGCCAAGGGGGCAAAGATACAGTCTCCATCTCCACTCCAAAAAGTGACGAAACGTCATTAAAGGTTAAAATATTTACAATTTATCGAGCGCATCCAGCTCAGCAGAAAAAATTTCCTGCTCAATCCTTTGCCAAGTTCGCTGATAATCCCAAGCATGTGATAACGGCTGCCAATTGAGTCCATCTAGTACACAGTTAATACTAAATAAAAACACATTATGGTCCTTAACACGCGCGATGCTATGACACGAATTTGCACTGCTAAGCAGTGCTATACTGCCAAATGTGACCGCCCAATTAGCAAACGAAACGCAATCCAATCCACTGTTTGAACTGAGCTTTAAATCGCCGCTTTGCACAGCAACATTCATCGCGGCATCAATTAATTGTGTACATTGTTGCTCAAGTTCTTCTTGAACTTGTAAACGCTCTTTTGATGCTTTTTGCATCACCCAGGGCGTCTTCGCTGTCATTAAACAATTCAATAAAACAGGTTCAACTTTTGCTGATGTAACGTAAGCTACATGCAAAGCGAGTACTCGCTCACGTGTCGTTCCTTCAAACGCTAACGCCCGTTTTAAAAAACTCATTTCATGACGAAGTGCACTGGTACACAGCGCGGTGATCACATCTTCTTTGCTGGAAAAATGATTGTAAATAGTGCCTTTGGAGTATGGGCTTGCAGCGGTGAGCTTATCCATAGTGAAGTTATTAAAACCATCTTGCTCCACTAATTGTTTCGCTATGTGTAATAGTTCATGCTCGCGGTCGGCAATTTGTTGCTGTTTAGGCGTAAACCCACGCTTAAACACGCACCCTTTTGTTTGCTCAACATCGCTTTGACATAAAAACTTAAACATATTTTTCACTTCTACAAAATCCCTCCTCTTAGTTACCATAGCAATCGTTAATTTTCCAGCTCTAAGCGCGATATGATTACAACGCAGCAAATCGCCACTCTTTTTATGACGATTCGTCATTTATGACGCTTCGTCATAATAGTGCATTTAAACAACAATACAAGCATTATTTTCCCGCAACAGACAGAGTGTTATTTTGACGCCGTAAACGACAAGAGATGACTAAGGACGATTATTCTCGAACAAAATTCAACCAACAAAGATCAACAGCCCTTAGTAATTGCTAAAACCCTTTGCAGTCTGGCAAACAAAAGGCTAAGTTAAAAACTTGGAGAGGGATGATACAGGCAATAAAAATAGCGATGTTTAATGGCCATGGTAACTACAGCTTCACGATTGAAGCGCCGATTTTATATCTGGAATTATATGATGCATTCAATGAAGAAGGCGCGTTTCAATTTAGACAAGCCATGCTGGCTGAATACCAACAGCATCCTACATTGCTTATCAATCATGCCATCGTCAATTTACAAGATTGGCAGCTAGGGACACCCGAAAGCCAACAGCAAGCCCGCAAAATGTTCCAAAGCATGGCAGAGCGTGGTTATCAACAAGTCGACTATTTAGTCAATGGCAATATCATTGGTCAGTTTATATTGGCTAAATTGTGGCAGGACATTAAAGTGAATGTCACATTTCATGCCTCAACAGCGGATTTTTTAGCTCTGTTCCCTCATTTTGATGCCCTCATAACACAGCATCAATGCACGCAAAATAAACAGCGACGTTAACCAAACTTAGATCTGATAAGAGATTAATTAGAGCTGATTGGTTTGCGCTTTGATCAACTGCGTGACCGCCTGAATTTTTACATCATCCCGTAAATCTTTGTGATACACGCACCACAAGTGATTGTTATTCTTACATTCAATACTACTGACTTTACATAACGAGCTATTCGCAGGCACTTTTTCATCATCAATGGGGCCAATACCAATACCGTGTTCAACGGCTGATTGAATATCAAAAAAGTGATTACTTTGATAACTAATATGTTGGATGTCGAGCTGTTGATTAATGGCTTTCACAAACGAAATATTTTGTTTTCGCCCACTTGGCATCACCCAACTATGATTTTTAAAATCTGCACTCGATTGAGGTAAACCACGCCGCTCGACGTAACTTTTCGCTGCATAATACGAATAGTTTAACGAACAAATTTTTGTCGCGATTAAATCTGCTTGCATATCACCCGCTTCACAGGCTCGAATCGACATATGTGCACTGCCTGTTTCTAACGGGACAATGTCGTTACTAACATCAACACGCAAACGTAAATCGGGATGAAGCTGTTGGCATGTAAGCAAAATTGGATGCAAAAATGAAGAATATTCGGGCAAGGTAGTAATTTTTAATGTGCCTTTAATCTCGCTATTAAGCGCCGTCAAATTAGTGTGAAATTGCGCAAATCGCATTTCAATTTCAGGGAGGCAAGTCAGCAGTTGTCGCCCAGCATCCGTCAGTTGGTAACCTCGCTGATGACGAATAAAAAGCTTACATTCCAATGACTTCTCTAACTGTTCGATGCGTCTTAACACCGTTGAGTAATTCACCCCTAGCCATTCAGCCGCTTTACTTAAAGAACCAAGTTTTGCTGCTTGATGTGCTATTTTGACATCATCCCAATTAAAGTTTGCCACTGCCATCTCCTCGTCAGTTATGCACTTTTGCATAACTATTATGTATGTACCTATATTACATAAAACTGCTCTAATCGTTAATATAAAGTTAACGAATTTGACAAGTATTAGGTGCTCAATGCAACCACGGATCGCAATCATTGGCGGAGGCATTGCCGGGCTGGCATTTGCTGTGTATTACCAACAACTCGGTGGTCGCGTCGATATTTATGAGCGCAGCCCTATCAGCGGCCGCGAAGGCCTCGGCTTTATCATGTTAGAAAATGGCTTAAGTGCGCTCGCAGAGCTCGACCTGCTCGATGCCGCAAAAATGAACGGCTACGCACTCGAACACTGTTACATTAAAGACAACCTAGGCCATGCATTAAAACATCAAGCGCTGCCTAATAGCTTTGGCACTACGCGAAAAGCATTTATTGATTGTTTATTGGCGAAGATCCCCGCCGATTGGCTCCATTTTGATGCCCAGTTTTCTCACTTTACCTATCATGATAATGGAAATGCTGATTGCGCCGTTTTCACTAGCGGCCAACAAATCAGTGCTGATATCTTTCTTGGCTGTGATGGTGGTCGCTCACAAGTACGCGAACAACTTTACCCTAACGCACCAAGTAGTCATGGAAAAGTGCATGAATTAGTATCGATCATCGACGATCCGGCATTAGTTGAAAATTTATCTCACTCATTTGTCAAATTCAAACAACATGCCGGCGGTCTCGCGGTTGGAATGGTTCCCGCTACCGAAAGTAAATTAGTCTGGTTTATTCAATTTTCGCGTCAGATGTTCACCGCCCCCGAACACACCGCACAAAGTAAATGGCAATTTGCGCAACAAACTGTTGGCCATTGGCCACAGCCTATCCCTCAATTAATCAAACATACAAACTTTAATCATTCACACTTATGGCAAACACGTTACTTGCACCCGCTTCCTCAATATCACCGTGGCAATGTCGTATTGCTGGGCGATGCGGCCCACGCGCTTTTACCCTTCACGAGCCAAGGGGTAAATTCGGCCATGGTTGATGCCATTGAACTAGCACATTCATTGTGGGATATCGATTTAACAATGTTGCCTTTGGCACTGAGCCAATACAGCAAAAAACGAAAGTTAATCGCTGACACATATCTAAAGCAAGGTATTGAATTACAAGAAGAGTTTTTACAGCCCCATCATCAAGAGCAAAAAGTGCCGTTCGCTTTTTAACTATTTTGAGTCACAAGGACTTTACTATGCAAAAAACATCGTTATTTGATTGTGACGCCGTCCCAATCGAGGTTTTAAAACAACGAGCCTTTAACTTTCGCTGGGCCGAAACCGCTCCGGATGTGATCCCACTGACCGCCGCCGATCCTGATTTTCGTTGCGCACCTGAAATTAGCCAAGCCATCGCCAACTATGCCCTCGAAGGCGTATTCTCTTATGGCCCACACCAAGGACTAACCAGCTTCAAAGAAGCACTATCTGAAGGATTAGCTCACAGAAAAGATTACCGTTTAAACCCCGAGCTTATTTTACCCATCGACAGCGTTGCGAGCGCCATGTATGTGGTGGCTAAAACCTATTTACAACCTGGGGATGAAGCAATCATTTTTGACCCTGTGGACTTTTTATTTGAACAAGCAGTCCTTGCGGCCGGTGCACAAGTGAAACGTTGTCGATTTGATGCCAAGCGCGGCGAATTTGATCTTGATTCACTGACCGAACTGCTAAGCGAACGTACTAAATTAATTGGCGTCTGTAATCCTCACAATCCATTAGGGCGCCTGATGAGTCTGCACGAGTTAACTACCCTCGCGCACTTTGCCAAACAGCATAATTTAATGATCCTCAATGATGAAATTTGGTCGGATATCGTTTACCCCGGCCATACTATGCACAGTTTTCATCACCTAGAACCAGCCTTGATGGAACGAGTCATCACTGTCTATGGCTTTTCAAAATCATTTGCATTAGCGGGGCTTCGAGTCGGCGCCATTTTTTCGCCCTCAGTACAGCATCACCAGCAATTAGTCACTTGCGCCAATGTGATGACAACCGCAGGAGGTGTATCGACCTTGTCGCAAATAGCAGCAACCCAAGCCGTGTTAAATTGTTGGTATTGGGTTGATGAGTTTCTGATCCATTTAACCAAAATGCGCGACTACGCCGTCGAGCGCCTAAACAAGATGCCGGGTGTTCAGTGCACAGCCCCCCAAGCAACTTATTTGTTATTTCCTGATATCAGTGCAACAGGCCTCAGCAGTGAAGCCCTCACCGACGAGTTGTTAAAAGATAAGTTAGCTGTGGTGCCCGGTAGTCCTCGGTTTTTCGGCCCTGCGGCACAAGGGCATATTCGTATTTGTTTTGCCACCAGCAAAACCTTATTAAGCCAAGGGCTTGACCGAATGGAATCCACTTTACACCGTCTAGGAGTGCAATAATATGCAATGCGATCCGCAACAAGGATGTATCTTACCCTCTCAATCTAAACACACAGCGACTATGCCCAGTCACCTAAAACCGGTCGACATTATTTTTGTCACCGATCCGATTTGCTCCCATTGCTGGGCCATCGAACCTATGTGGCGCCGATTAAATTGTGAGTACCAATTTACAACACGGTATATTCATGGCGGGTTATTGCCCGGCTGGGAAGGCTTTGGCGATGCCGGCAACGGGATTTCTGGCCCATTAGATGTCATTGATCATTGGCAACATGTGGCTGATGTATATCAACAACCCATTGATCCATCCGTATGGCGCGATGATCCAATTTCCAACTCATACATTTTATGTAAAGCCGCCTTAGTGGTGCGACAATTAGCGCCGAGCCTAGAAAGTCAATTTGTTCGTCTGATGCGAGAGCGCATCTTTTTATACGCTGAAAATCTCTCCAATGAACAAATTTTACGCCGCCATGTTGAAAAATTTGGTTTTGATGGCGAGGCATTTTTTACCCTGTTGCACAGTGCCCAAATCAACAGCCTTTTCACACGGGAACAACATGAGATGATAGCCCTTGGTGCACGTGGTTTCCCATCGCTGATTTTTTTATCTGATCACCCGATAAAGTTAGTTGGATCTGTCAGTTATCACACGTTAAAAGAAGCCCTAAATGTAGGTAATAACCCTGCGATTAAGCCGCTGTCACTCTCTGCGACAGAAAAACTACTACGCTACAACAGCTGGACCATTCGCGAAGCGAGCGAAGTATTGCAATGCGCCGAACATACCGCACGAAATTTATTATTAACGCTAGGATTTTCAATCACATGCTTGGCTGATATCGAGTTTTGGCAACTGAACTAACCACACCGCGTTCCCAAGGCAACTAACCATTGCCACCTTTCAGCCGCTTTGCTCAGTAACACGCTGTGCCCCTAATTTGGCTGGTCAGGTGAGTACTTCGTGTACTCACCTTTTTTTTACTCACTGGTCTCTTGAGGCCAAAGCGACTTCTTCATTTTCACACCTCGTTTGAATGAAGGTAAATTGTGAGCGTGTTCTTGAAAAAGTGAACCCACTTATCTCAGTCATCGTATGATTATTCGTTATATCTGCTGAGATTTTCGACTCATCGCCTTATTTGATTTCACCAGCGGATACGTTTCTCTTAGCTTGCAACCGAAGGTCAACCGATACAATGAACACCGCATTAGCACGTTTGCTCTCTAACCACACACTTGAGACCAGTGACATCCTCGAAGCACTTATTACAACATGCAATCAAGATGTCTCAGAATTCGAGCATCTTCACAGCACATTGCAACAATCTCAGCAGCAAATTTCTGCCCTACAAAGCCAAATTAAGCAGCTACAAGACAAAAATCAGCGATTAACTGCTGAGCGTGAGAATCTAACATTGCAACTTCATGCCCTAGAGCAAAGCCAACACCAACAAACAGTCAACGTTAGCACATTAAACGAATACAAAACTCAGCTAGCTGATTTTAAAAGCATTGCTCCGAGTGCAAAAAAGATCAGAGCCAAACTCAAACAGTTGAAAGAGCGCAACCAAGTCTTGCTCAACAAAGCCAATCATAGCCAGTCGCAGTTGCAGCAACTCAAGCAAAAACTTGTTCAACCCAATGCTATTGATGATGCAATCTGGCGCGACAACCACACTTTTGAATGCATTTATCGCCTCAACGAACAGGTCATTTTTAGCTTACATGGTCGAGCAAAAGCCTATACCGGATTTATTTACCTAGATGGCAAAGGCAATGGAAAAGTGATCTGTTTTGAAGCCGACGGCCTCATTAATGTGCCGATGAAAAGTGGCCAAGAGGATACGATTAGTGACAAGGCAGAACGTTTTATGACCGAGTATTTTAAACTGTATCACACCCAATTAGTACACGGTGTACCAGTGTAACTCTGCATTATAGTCGCAGGTAAACGTGCTAAAACGTTATCGACTGCTTATCAATGATGCCCTTGTCGACCAACTGATTAAGCAAATATGCGCTTTTTTCTCGACAGACATCGCGTAATAATCGCACCGCGGGCGTAATTGATTGACGGCTTGGGCAAATAAGCCAAAGCTCACAGCTAATATGAGGGAAGTCTGGCATCACTGGCACGACTCTCTCATTGAGTAAATCATCAGCAAAATCCAACGCCGATTTAACCGCCAGTCCTTTGCCTGCTAAGCACCAACGTCTCACTAAGTCGCCATCATTTGCCGCGCGTCTTCCCTGCATTTTGACTTTATAGGTGTTACTGCCATCGGTAAATTGCCAAACATCATTAATTCGATCTTGTAGTTGATAAAACAAACCTTCATGTTGGCTCAAATCATCAGGGTGGGCGGGGCGAGCATGATGTACTAAATATTCTTGACTGGCACATAATAAGCGCGGCATTTGGCAAATCTTAAAACCATACATAGTCGCATCCGTCGGGGAGCCATAACGCAGTGCAATATCAACCGAATCGCGGTAAAAATCGATATTAGAATCACTAATATGCGTTCTAACACTCAGATTAGGAAACTGATCCATCAGTTCATCAATCCACGGAATCACTAAGTTACGCCCTAAATCAGAAGAAAGCGCGACACGCAACTCGCCTTCAATTTCATCATGCTCGCCTTTAAGATTTTGCCGAGCGTGATCAAGCAAGAGTAACGCTTGCTCACATTGTGGAATGTAACGCTCACCGGCCGCCGACAATCTTAAATGCCGAGTGGTGCGCACAAATAAATCAATTCCGAGCTCAGATTCCACCCGCTTGATAGCGGCACTTGCGGTCGCTACACGCATATCAAGCTTAGTTGCAGCCACCGTTATGCTTTTACAATCAGCGACTTTTAAAATCAGTTTTAAATCTTCAATCTGCATATTATCTAACCTGCACTGAGATTATCTAAAATTTTTTGATAATGATTCAAACATTATGCTGTTTAAGTTAAACAAAGCAAGCCCTACTATAACCCTCATACAGTATCAACATACTGACCCCTAACACGCTAGGCTCGAAAATAAGCTAAGGAACACACTATGACACACCCGATCATTGCAGATTTAAACAAACGCTACACGACTAAAAAATACGATGCGACCAAACGTATTGCACCACAAGATTTAGCCGTGCTCTACGAAGCAATGCGCTTGTCGCCCTCATCAATTAACTCACAACCTTGGAAATTTATTGTGATTGAATCTGATCAGGCTAAACAACGTATGCACGATACATTTGCTAATAAATTTCAATTTAATCAGCCGCACGTTAAAGCCGCTTCGCACGTTATTTTATTTGCCCATCAACCAAAATATAGCCGCAATGATTATGCAAAAGTCATCGATGCCGATATTAAAAATGGCCGAACTCAAGCCGACAATCGTGAGCAAGCGTTTGGTGCCTTTGCTTTTGTGGACTTAAATACCGATGACAATGGCAACAATGCAACATGGACCAAAGCACAAACATACATTGCGCTTGGCAATACTATGCATGCTGCCGCGCGCTTAGGAATTGATTCGACTCCGATGGAAGGCGTTGATGCTGAGCTGATCGGCGAAATTTTTAAAGATGAATTAAATGGTTATGTCTGTGATGTCGCGCTTGCACTTGGATACCATTTACCTGAAGAAGATTACAATGTCGCGTTGCCAAAATCACGACTTGCGGCGCAAGATGTATTACAAGTTATTTAACCTGAGCTTAAGTTAAATAACGGTCCAACATAAGCAATGAACTCTCTATTTATGTTGGTACACTTTAAGCGCATGAGCTTACTGCCATCGCGCTTAAGGTGAATGATAAAGATCTTGCTCATCTATCAAAGCAGACAGTCGTGCCAGCCCTTGCGCAAAGTGTTTGTTGCCAAGCCCTAACCGAAAATAATTACCCGCTAAATCAAATACACTGCTTGGTAAAATCAGCGTATGTTGCTGCTGTGCCAGTGCCACAGCAAGCGTTTCAACAGGCATGGCATGGTTAAATTTAACTAAGGCAAGAGAGCCCGCTTGCGGAGCGTGCCAAGAAAACAAGCCCGCATAAGCGGTAATAAAGCGCTCAAAATGGGCGATATTGTCGCGAATTTGCTGATTATTTTGTGCCAGTATTTGTTCACTGTGTAACAAAGCCACTCGTGCAAGCTGCTCATCCACCGCAGAGCAACAAATTGATGTAAACGTTTTAGCGTTCAGCATATTTTGCAGCAATTCCCGATCTTGCGTAATCGCCCACCCCACCCTAAGCCCAGCTAACCCCAAACTTTTTGACATCACCCCTAAATGAATGGTTTTGTCATACTCGCTAAATAAACTGCTCAATGGCTGCTCTGCGCTATAACCATGAAGCGCCACTTCATCGGCCAAAATATAACAGCTGTACTTGGCCGCCAATTGGCAAATTCGCTCAGCTTGCTGCGCACTTAACACTGTGCCCGTTGGGTTATGTGGCGTATTAACAATAATTAACCGCGTCCGTTCATTGATATGCTCCGCTAAGGCATCAATATCATATTGCCACTTTTGCGATGCTTGCAGTGCAATAGTGTGCACCTTTGCCCCGAGCACTGTTGGTAAATGAGCCAATGATGGATAACAGGGCGTGAATACAATCACCTCATCATCAGGAGACAACAAGCTGCTCATAACCGCAAAAATGGCTTCTTGCGCACCGCAAAAAGTCGCAACTTGCTCAGCATTAAATGGGGTTGAGAGCCCGGCACTGTGAAATTTAGCAATTTGTTCACGTAGCAAAAACGCACCTTGAATAGGTGCATAGCCTAAATTCACTCCTTGTAACGCATTCGGTTGTAATGCGATTAATTCATCAAGGTAGAGACCTTGTGCACACGAATCACTTAAATTAAAACGAATATCCGCCTCAAGCTTTTGTACAAACGCTAAATGCTTAGGTTGTTCAAATGTTAGCGTGGCCATTAATGCTTCCTTAAAAACGGTCAATTAAAACGGCCTCATATAGAGGCCGAAAACAGGCTGAGTGTGAATATTATTGACGCTGCCAAAGAGTCAATTCAGAACACGTTAGTGTGGTTTGGCGAGAGTTAATCCGGTTTGTCTGATTTACCGTGGTCTCAGATAACAGCGTAAACTCTGAGTTTAAATGCTGATTTAAGCCATCGCGTCCGGTAAAGTTTTCACCATTGACTTTAAATCCACCTAACCATTTTTCATGCTCAGTGATGGCTGTTTTCCATTGATAATCATTATTAAGTACCAATATACCAGCCGGGTTTAATCGCTGAGTGAGCGCAGTTAAAAACGCTGCGGGATCATAAACATCGCTGAGCACTAAATTACAAAATATTAAATCATACCCAGTAAATTGAGGTTTTAAATTGTGGCCATCACCTTGATAAAATTCAACTTTAGCAGCAAGTTCATTGAGTTCGAGTTGCTGTGTGGTGACTTCGAAAAACTCGACTAATTGCCCTTCGCTAGGCGGTGCAAAGCGCAGCGGTTGCCCTTCTTTAAATGCCAGCGCATGTTGGATATTACGTGCGGTAAAATCAATCCCATCGACATGCTCAAAATAGCGCGCTAGCTCAAACGTGCCACGCCCTACTGAACAGCCAATATCAAGGGCACGGTGTGTTACCAAATTTTTACCTGAGAACTGCGCCATCATGGTACTCACCGCAGAGACTAAATTATTGACAAATGAGTTATCGGCTTGGCCATAATGGGCTGCGAGCTCATTGGCAATGGTTGCATCCATTTCATAACTCGCAACCGGTTCAACGGGCACATCGGCAGAGTCACTTTCGATGTAACGAAAACCTGCATGCTGGAAAAAGTGACGACGAAAGGCATAACGCGAGTGCATCACCGCTTCATTACCGGTCGATATCCAAGATCCCCCTTTGATTAGGTTATGCTTGCCGTCAAACGTTGGCGTTGAGAAATCATCGTAGAGCGGATGCACTTTAAAACCTGTAAAGCCATCTATTGGGGTTTCTGTCCACTGCCAAACATTTCCAAGGACATCAAACAAGCCATTGGTTTGAAAACGATTAACCGGGCATGATGAAGCAAAAAACTCTAAGTTTGTGTTACCAGGAGCTTCAGACCAAGTAGTGAGATCTTCTGGCTGTGTTTCTCGCATTAACTGCCACTCAGCTTCTGTCGGCAAACGAATGTGTCGGCCAGAACTTTCTGCCAGCCAATTACAAAATGCTTTTGCTTCAAGATAATTGACCTCAACAGGCCAATTAAGCGGTAAAGGTATTTCACTTAATAAATTACGCTGGTACAAAACATCACCGCGTTTAAACCAAAAGCGTGGAAGCTGTGGTTTCATTGAAGCAAGCCACAGCTGCCCTTCTGACGTCCAGTACTGTGGTTGTTGGTAGCCTCCTGCTTCAACAAACGCTAAAAACTCTTGATTGGAGACTAAATACTGACTAGCAGAAAAGTCTGCCACTGCCACTTGCTTCTCACCATATTCATTATCCCAGCCATAGGTTGCGTTGGTATCCGGTTTACCGAGTTGTACCTGTCGACCTGTTTGAGGCACTAAGCTGTTGGTTGGGGCTGATGACGAATCCGGGCAAGGCTGCCAGCCTTCAACAGGCGTTAAATGCTCAAGCCCGAGCATACGAATAATCACAGATGACGTTTCAAGGTGGATACGTTCATGCTCAATACCCATCAACACAATCCACGCTAACGAGTCAGGCTTAATCGGCAAACTCAGTGGCATGGTATCAATGATGTCATTAATTAAGGTGCTAACCTGCTTGCGATACGCCCTGACTTCATCAATCTCAGGCCAATCATAGTTTTCACTGTTGAGATCATCCCATGACATTTCATCGACCCCTACGGCGCAAATCGACTCTAAATGAGGGTTAATCCGCGTATCGATGTACTTACCCAAAATCAATTTGTTGATATAAAACGTTGCGGTATGACCAAAATAAAATACCAGCGGATGACGCAGCGATTCAGCTTTAATATAAAAGGCATCATCCTTGTTAATATTGCTGAACAACGACTCATACTGTGCCCAACTGTTGTTGAAATATGCTTTGATGTGGGCACGTTTTTCTTCAATGTTTGCGCCCGTTAATAGAGGCGGCTTTAAGGTCGTAACAAGTTTAGTCATAGTCATTATCTACTATTTATTTATGTCAGTAATACGGGTTGAGGGTGGTATTGGTTTAGTACGGCCGTTTTTAATCGAACGCTGTCTTCAAGTTGCCAGCCAGAGGTGATGTCGTGTTTCAATGCGTAGGAATAAGCTGCAGCCAAGGTGTCAGATAACCATGTTTGTTGTTCAAACAATGTAATGGCCCCAAGCCCTTGTGCCGAATTGTGCAAAGACTTTGGTAATTGCTGGGCACTAAAAAAAGGGGCCGCAGTGTGGCAGTGAGAGAGTTCAAACAATCCATTTGGATTTAGGTAATGCGATACAGTATTAAATACATTACCAAGGGCAAATAATACGTTGAGATAGGGGTTATAACGCATGCTCGCCGCACCCAATCGATGCTCTATTCGCGCAGTCGCATACCAATCGACTTGGCTGATTAAAGCTTTTTGATCTAGCCCAACAATTAACGGGGTTTCACCCATTAGTTGATTATGTTTGCCATGCTCTTTGTAAAGTGCCACGCTGCCTTGATGCCCCCCCGAGATATCTTCAGGTGAACTTAACTCAGCATCTAATTGATAGTTTTGTTTTAAAGCGAGGCGTTCAAACGCTTCTTCTTCAGGCAAGTACAACAGGCAGCAATCTAAGCTTGATTGTAAAAATTCATGTTGGAGTCGCGCACCAAATTCGGCTTGTGGCACTAAATTACGTCCAAACTGATCATTGACGCTAACATTAACCTGAACAGCATTAGGGATGTGCACCAATTGCATCCCATCGGCAAAAATAGTGTGATTTCCTTTAGCCAAACGAGCCGTGTCACCCGCCCAAAGAACAGGTTTGATATACACCGCTTGGATCCCCTGTTCAAAAAACAAACGGGGTAATAATCGCATGGTACGGGCCAAATCATAAGCTTCAGTGAGTGGATCTTGGCCGTTAAACAACGATACGTATTCCCACTGATTACGCCAATATTCAGGTTTTAGCTCACCGTTAATTCCAAGCATAGCTAAACGACGATTGATCCTAGCCAGATCTGCGGCATTGTGTTTAATCTCAGCGCCAACTTTGAGAGGTTGATACCCTCCTTCGAGCTCAAAATGCACCACAGGCGTAAGGTTCAAATGCTGAAAAATGCACTGGAATAATAAAATGCCTTCTTTGGCCAAGCGACTCACGTCATCCATTTATGATGAGAACCTTTATTTTTAGGACTTTAAAGATTAAAACCCGTCTTGATGACAGTTTTATCATTTGAGCCGACATTCGTTGATTTAAATTACCTTGTTAATACGCTGCTAGACTGACTTTAGTTCACAATCAGCACTGACTCGAATTTTTATGATCATTTTTAAAACCCGCCACGTATCAATCTCCATCAAAATGACCATCAGAGATGCCCATGTTTAGTTTTTTAAAATCAGATCCGACTAAAAAGCTCAAAAAACAATACGATGCTTTGCTCGAACAAGCCATGCATGCACAAAGAAAAGGTGATATTAGGAGTTATTCGATGTTGACCTTAGACGCTGAAAATTTGTGGAAAAAAATTGAAGAGCTTGAACTCGCTAAAAAGTAACCTTTAGCGTTAGAGGCTGTTGTTTAAGTTAAAAAATACCAGCCTCGTTGCACAATTAGTAAAATTCACAGTTTGTTTTTGGCTCTGTTTAAAGCTCTATTGTCATTTTCAACAAAAGACCCCAACCATTCACTTTATTAGCACCATCCTTGACGCCAAATTGCAGGTTGCTTTAAATCACGCCAGTTTATCTGGTATTCATTGAGCGTCATCACCGCTTGAATAATGCAGCGGCTCACCGCTTTGTCTTCATCAAATTCAACTTCGGTAATGGTAAAATGCTTCTCTTTATTTTGAGGCTGCGCTGCGGTCCATTTACTGTGCAACAATGCTTTAGGATTGACTCGGTTCATAATGCGACCCCGCTATGATTGAGCTGAGCGAACATAAATAAGTGGCACACAAATACCACTGAAGTGATTTTAGCGCGCATCTGATGGTACTCTTTGCTAAGGGATGACCACGAATTTAAGCGTTTTTGCAGCATCAACAAACCAATAAAACTCATCGCTAGCCAGATCAGCGCAACCGATTGACTAACAAACACACCCAAGGGCAAAGGCAAGGTAACCAACACCACCATCCACGCTTGGAAATGTGACTGCGTAGGCGCTGGGCTTGGGTTTGCTTGCACTGTTGATAACTGTAAAGGGGGTTGCCACATACTGCCTGCAACAAATGATGCAATGCTTGCGCTGTAAATAATAAAGCTTTGCAGCAACCAAGCTGCTTCTGTAAAAAAGTACCCGCCGGTTAAAAATAAAAATGGCAGCAGACCTAAATAGCCAAGCTGCACATGATGAGAAAAAGACATGGTTTATCACCCAAAAATGGTTACTTCATGCTGGTTAATACGTGGTACAGAGCCGCCACGATCAGCGCTATCGTCGCAAACTATACAGATAAACAAGGTTAATGAGCTGCGCAGCCCATTGATAAATCAATACCTTAGCTACTTATTTCTGACACATAGATGACCACATAAAGTCACATAACCCCGTTATCATGCGCCGTATTCAGGGACGATAAAAGAGGCAGGATGCGCCAAATTAGTCACGCTCACACACCATGAGCGGGTACAAAACTAGGACCACAGATGAAAACCTTACCTTATTGGCTGCTCGGCCTTTTTCCTACCATTGCCATGGCTACACCCGAAGTGCATTACCAACAATGTAAACAGAGTTTTAGCTACTTAGGCACACAATACCAAGGCACCACCAACAAAAACAACGGTGCTAATCAATGGTGTTATTTACAACAGCCTATTGATGGTCAAACATGGGCCAACGTGCAAACCGATACCATTGCCACTTTTACCACAGTAACAGGTAAACATTGCCAAACGCCTTCGACGTATCGAGGTGAAGCGTTTTATGGTTGCTCCACTCTCAATCATGCAAACCCATGGTGTTATGTTGACGATAAAAACTGGGAAGAATGCCCCACCACAGAGCCACAACCGTTACTCACTCATACGCAGCCGTTGCAAAGTAAACGCCTAGACCGCATAGCGTTAGGTTCGTGTTTTAAAACACAAGGGGACATGCCACAAGCGTTAGCAAAATTGATTGGCCAACAACCTGACTTATTTTTATGGCTTGGGGACAACATTTATGCCGACACCACTGACATGGCAGTGATGAAACAAAAGTATGACGACAAAAAGCGTAACCCTGACTACCAAGCCTTTTTAAAAGCCAACATTCCGGTGATGGCGACTTGGGACGATCATGACTTTGGTCGCAACAACGATGGCAAACACTATCCAAAACGAGAGCAAGCCCAGCAAGCCTATTTAAATCACTTTGATGTGCCTGAGGACGATCCCCGCCGCCATCAACAAAGTGGTATCTACGAAGCCAAAATGTTTGGCCAACCGGGAGAAAAAACCCACGTCATCACCTTAGATGCTCGTTATTTTCGCTCTCCAACCTTCAGTAATTATGGTCAATGCGAAGGTGACAACAGCACCATTTTAGGTGAAGCCCAATGGCAATGGCTCGAACAACAACTCAACAAAGAATCAGACATCACTTTTATTGCCAGTGGCATTCAAGTTCTACCGCCTCTGCACCTTGAACGCAGTAAAAATCAATACTGCGCCTATGGTGATGGGGCTGCATTTAATCAGGCCATTGCCGCTTTAAACGAGTCGGAACTATCAGGTACCAGTTATGAATCCTGGGCCGAAATGCCTAGCGAGCGCGAACGATTACTGCGTCTAGTCCAAAAAGCCATTAATCAAGGTAAAACCAAAGCCGTGATTTTTTTATCGGGTGATCAACACTGGGGAGAACTGCTTCAGAAAAATATTCCAGAAAACAAAGCGACAGGTAAACAGACCACGGTTTATGAAATAACCGCATCGGGCTTTGGGCAAAGTTGGCCGTACCATATAGAAAACCCACTGCGTTTACCTGTCTATGCCGATTCAAAAGGTGATGGTAATTACACTAAGCAGTGTCAATTTCCAGCTAACTATGCAGGCGTGGCTTACCAGGGTTGTTTAACTCGGGATCACGATAAACCTTGGTGTTACACCCAAGTTGACAGTAATAACAATGGTGTTGAAGGACAATGGGGACAGTGCGCACCACAAGGGGCAGTTATTCCCACTGGTTTTGTCGGCCAAATCAGCCCAGACATTAATTCGTTAACTACCAGTAACCGTCATTTAATCAACAAGTCAGGGAGTAATTATGGGCTCATCGATATCGACTGGCAACAGCGACATATCACCTTATCTATTGAAACCAGTAAAGATGTAGCAGTCTCAACTGTGATTAAGTTTTAAATGTTGAAGGGGTCATTGACCCCTTTATTTTATAAACGGGCCAAACACTTTATTAATTAACGACAAAAATAATACGGGTAACACAAACCATAAAATTATCGGCGTGATCACCACAAATAGCATTGCTATTAAGCCGGTAATTAACACCCCTATTAACGGCAGTAATACAAATAACACCAAGGCAATCACTGCACCAACAAGTGATAAAGCAACCAAGACCATTAGCGCAATTGCGATCGGGTTTTCGATTTTTCGTTCATTGATAATTAACAGCACACTTGCATCCTTTGTTGTAATAACAAGCCGTTATAGCTTATTGATCAGTTGTCCATTTGTGTTAAGCAATTTATCGCAATAGCTCATCTCGCGCAACACAGCTCCCTTATCACGCATACTTTGCGTGCGCTTGAGCGATACCAACGCAGCTCAATGCTTAGGTTAACTTAATGATGCGGCTATCACTTTGCTGCGTTAAAGCAAATTGATTTTGACCAGCAAAGTAACTGCCATACTAAAATCTTATTTATACTACAAAATAGAATATAAGCTTGCTTCTTACATCATCCACGCTATAGTCACACCATATCATCTACAATGTAGTAATTTATATGACAGAAAAAGAAAAATACTTGGGCGAGTTTGAACAAATGATTTTACTGGCCGTTTTACGCTTAGATCATCAAGCCTATGGCACTACCATTCGCCAGCTATTGGCTCAAGAGATTAACCGCGATGTCACGATTGGCGCGCTGTATACCACCTTAGATAGGTTAGAAAAAAAAGGGTTAATCACCAGTACCTTAGGTGAGGCAACCAATGAGCGTGGTGGACGAGCGAAAAAATATTTTCAGGTATCAGCAGAAGGTCAGCGCGCGTTAAAACGCTCAAAAGATGCCTTGAACAATTTATGGCAAGGCATTGCATTGTCACAGGCAGGTGAGCTATATGAGCCTATTTAATCCTCCCCCTCCACTGATTGAGCGCCTGCTGCGCTGGACGCTACCGGATGAGCTCAAAGATCCGATTTTAGGAGACTTAGCCGAAGAGTTCCAACAAAGGCATCTATCAAACAGTAGCAAGGCACACAGTTGGTACATCCGACAAGCATTAAAAACATCCAATCAATTTATATGGCACACAAAAAGAGGGTTCGTTATGTTTAGTTTAAGTATTGTAGTATTTACTGCTGTTTCTTTAATGGCGTTTTGGTTTGGTAGCGAAGATTTCGGCTTATTTATTGATATTCCTTCGCTCTTACTCATTTTTCCACCGGCATTATTTTTTGCCTTAGCGGCGACCTCAGTCAAAGATATGAAAAATGGCTTGAAGAGCTTAATTAACGATGAGCTAGACTTGTCTCAATTAGAGCTCACCCATGCCAAACAGTTCTTTGATGTGATGGGCAATAGTGCTTTATCAATGGGATTTTTTACAACCTTTATTGGCGCTATCGCAATGGCATCGCATATCAGTGCCGACGCATTTAATCAAGTCTTTGGCCCAGCATTTGCCGTGTGTGTTTTGGTGTTAATGTACAGTTTTGGGTTAAAAACACTGTGTTATGTTGCTGCGCAAAAAATCCAATATAAACGCAACTGCGCTGAATAAATTCAATGCCTTAGTAGGTCATTTGGCGGCTAAGGCATCTTCAATCAATCAAAAATTAGCACGACTTGACCCAGCCAAGACTAAATACATCAATGCCATTTCAAACCTGAATACCAATCTTCAGTCATACAAAAAACCCCATAAAAATGGGGTTTTGATGTTTCAAAAATAGCAAATGATCAATCAACCAAATCCAAAAGTACGAGCCTTTCTTTGGCTAAAAGGTATCGAGCTTGAACATCATCAATTTGCTCTTGAGTCAGTTTTTTGCCAAAGGTACGCAAGCCACCATCAGCGTCATTGTGGTGAATGCCAAACGCATACTTAAGGTATTCTAGTAGCAGAGGCTGCGCATCAAGGTATGAAATAGAGTTCATCGCCTGAGAAATTTTGTTGGCCTCAGCCCATTCGCCATTATTAACATACTCCTGCATGGTCACACTCGCTTTAGGGAAAATACAACCAACACCTGTAATGCCACCGCAAGCACCAGCAAGGCCGGCATGAACAGTCACAGTATCAACACCTGCCAAGATTTTTAACGCGTGGTTTTCTAACATTAACGTTTCAATAGTTGACACATCGGTCGTCGATATTTTTAGCGCTGTAACTTCAGCAAGTGCAGCCAGCTTTCTAAGCAAATCGGTTGAAAGAGCATGATAACCCGCTGCATCTGGGTTGTTATAAGGCATAATGGTTATGCCTGCCTGATTTGCAGCACTTGCCGCTAACGCATAATAGGCATACATTTGTTCATCAGAAGGGGCCTCTTTTGTTTTTGGCGGCATCACCATAACGGTATCGACGCCAACCGTCGCAAGCTCTGTAACGATTTTAGCCAGCTCTTCTTTCGTTTCGGCTGCAGCACCACTGATCAATGGTACATTGAATTCTTTAGCAACCTCAGACAGGGCTTTGAGTAAAGCAAGACGCTGCTGTGTACTAAGATAGCTATTTTCACCTAACGTACCCGAGCCAACAAGCCCGCCCATTCTGGTGCCGCCTTTGCCTTGGACCCTTAAAATATCTGCAGCGTATTGTTGCGTTGCAACAAAATCGATTTCAAGGGCACCAGATGCTGACTCTTTTAGCCATGTAAACACGGCTGGCATAACCGTGTAACGCCAATCTGCACTATTTTTTTCCATCATATTTCCACCACCTAAAAAGTATATTGTATACACTATACCAAATGAATTGGATTAATTAAATTACATTCAGCAAAGTTGTCGTAATATTTATGGTCAATAAAATTGAGTACAGGGTGTCAGTTAAGAACTCGGATTGGTCAGGTATTACTCGTTTTTACACGCAAAGCGGCTTTATTTCAAAAATTTACGCTCTGGGAAAATAAAAAATCTCACGCATGTGCTGCGTGAGATACTTAGCTAAGGCAATAAAAGAGCACGGATAAACTCGTGTTACTACTTTATATAATAACCTGCGGCTTTCCAGTCATCTTCTGTTTGCATAAATGTGACAGTTTCTGTTGCAGTCCCTTTTGTAAACGTTGTGCGATAAATCATCACAGTGTAATCACCTTGCGGTACTTTGGGTAAATCCGACAAGGTTTTTGAATCAATCAACTCTCTGGATACTATGCTACCAAACTGACTGCGCGCAGAACTAAGACTTGAGACCCAAATGTTCTCAGGCACTTGAGACTGCAAATACCCAGATGATGTCAGCCAGCTCTGTTGGTAGAAACCATCATCAATTGTTGTTAACCAATCAGTTACAGCCAACTTATCCACCTCAGCCTTCAGCATCAATGGCAACACTAACAATACACCCAACAGTGCTTTTTTCATCATAACTCCTTTATATTCACATTGTTAATTTTTAAAAGCTCAGTCTCGCACCCTAAAAAAACCTTATACTTGACCATTCACAGCGAGATAAGGCGATTTATGTGTGCAAATACATCTCCAAAGCAACACGTTAATACATTGTGTATTATGATTGTTGTCGCATTTTTTCGACAACCACCTGCGCATTTGCATTACGTGCAGCCGCTGCCACTTCTTTTGGCACAATCGTCTTACCAATCGGCGCGATTGAAATACCAGCCAGCTTTAAATGCTGCAAAGCGAATGGGATCCCAATAATGGTGATAAAACAAGCAATGGCTGAAAACACATGCCCGATTGCCAGCCATAAACCGGCAAAAATAAACCAAATAATGTTGCCGATCACGCCCAGATCTGAAGTGCCAATATCCTCAACCTGAGTTAACTCATCCCGCGCAATCGCTTCTTTGCCAAATGGAAAAAAAGAAAAGCCCGCTATCACAAAACACGCTCGCCCCCATGGAATACCAACAATACTCACAAACGCCAATAACCCAAATAAACACCAAGCGAGACCCATAAATATCCCGCCGAACAAAAACCAAATTAAATTCCCAATTGTGCTCATATTACATCCTTATAGTATTTTAAATTGAACAGTAATAGCGATTAGGTCGCAAGTATCTTATTGGTTTAAAAGAATATACCCAATATAAAAACAGGTCTAGTAATTACTTCTTCGTAGAGATGATATCTATGCTACCTACCAGCATTCGAAATGCACCGAGAGCGTATTGTTCTGAGGTTGTAACCTTCTTAAAATCGTCGTATAGCTTGTTAGTTTTGCTATTAGGATAAAATACATGACACTCATAAATATCTCACGCTTGAAAATAACCTGGTTTTGACAAGGGTTGATAATCCGTGTGAGTGTTAAGGTATTTCAAGTACGGAATTCATCAGAGGCCAGCGGGAGTCAACTCCCGCCACTCTTTTCTTGATAATCTGAGGAAAGAACAGAGCCTGTATATATGTCAGTGCTGATATTTAGCAATTTAGGCTGACACAGAATTCTGAACACCCTCCTTTGTATTGTGTAAACTATCAGCCCTATGAGGGGAATGTTAATCTAATTACCTTCTCACTTGAGTAATTAGGCCTTAGTTATTCAACCCTAAAACGAGAGTTGTACTTCCCAGGCTCTGCTAGCCAATTTGAACAGTTATAATGAACTGACAAAATGATTAACTATCGATTGCTTTATTTCGGGAGCTGTTTCTTGACTGAAACCGTGGCCTGTTTTGTATGAGTTATGAACTACTTTGTATTTAAACTGCTTATTTTTTAAATAAACTTCGATATCGTTAGACATTTGAAATGATGGCCAAACTTGATCATTTTCTGCTGAAATCATCAGTATTGGACCATTGATGTTTTCAAATTTAAATAACGATTTATCAACCTCAGTTTTGTTTTCTAGTGCAATAGTAAATCTGTCGATTAACTTAGCACTTGAATCTAACTCCAACCCAAGAGCTGGAACATCTTGTCCGCCAACTGTCCAAGCTGACTTCGCCACAGTTAGTCCATGCCAAGCAACTTTGCTTGGAGTAGTCACTACCAAAGATTTAATGCGAGAATCCATACTTGCTAATAAAAATGCAGCCTCTGTACCTCTAGAACCAGCAACGACACCAATTTTAGAAGAATCTATTAACGGGTGGGTTTCTAAATAATTAATTGCATTAATGAAATACTCCATTGGTATTTGATCAAGCGTTTGTGCAATACCTTTTTCTTGAAAGTAAGCTAGCCCTAAAACAGCAATACCGTAAGGTGCAATCATTTCACCGTTAGCATTGCCAGTACCTAATCCGCCTTCAGAGCCACCAAAGGCAATAACGACAGAAAGTTTTTTTTCGGTTTTAGGTAAGTATAAGTTTGCAACTAAATTTTTATATTCAACTTTATGTATCCCATATTCGTAATTATCGGCTTTTGATGAAAAAGAAATTAATAAAATAATGATAAATATAAAAGGTATAAATTTACGCATTCTATCTCCTTGAATGTTAACGCCAAGCTAACGGGTTGAGTAATAGTGGGCTACGAGCAGTAAAAAAACCGCTGTTATTTGGTCCTGTGCTTGTTAGCAGGTTATTCATTAAGTAAAGCTAACCCTCATTTGGATTCGATATGATGAATTGAAACGCAGTACCATCTTGCAACGAAATTTCAATCGCATCCGATGTTAACGGAACAATACCTGCACCCTTACCCAAACATTTGTCTACTTTTAAAATTGAATCTCGTTCAATTTTGTGTGGACCAAAGCCAGAATTTTTGTTGAAAGGTTCAAAGGTAACTTCACTTTCAGTTGCCCAAAAATTACCATCTGCTCTAGCCACACCACTTTGAATTGTGGCTATGGTCGATTTGATTGTGATTCCTTGCATAACTGAACCCCTTAATATCAATTTTAACAACTGAGTACCTATTAATTTATAAATTAACTACCAGCGAGTGAATCTACGATCACTCTGATACGTTACGCAGCGATCGCTTGCCATTAAGCAGTAGGCCTATCCACGTGGTTTTAACCATTAATAAATAACTTATTTGACCTATAAGTAAGGTTACAAACACACTGATAATGAATTTTACCAAGACAGGTATATAGGTGTTAATTAATGGCATCTGTATATAAATCAACACAGGCACATGTATTAAGTAAATCCAATATGAGGCATCTGAGATGCTTCGACTGATCTTGCTTTCGTGATTTAAAAAACGATGCCCTAATAAAAACGTTATTGCTGTTAACAAGATGATACTAGTGACTTGAGTTATAACATGCAATACGTGTTGTTGGCCTGCTGCAAAATGGCCTGTGGTGGCAGCGGCAATTACTTCATCTAGGGTTGGCGCTGTTTGTAATAAAGAAAAATAAGCAACGAGAGATGAAGCCGCCCCTGCGGTAATAAGCCATAAATACTTATGATATGACGAAAGTAGATGTTGTTTTTTATAAAGCCCAGCGCCCAGTAAATAAAGGCTGCCGTAAAAGCCATACGACCATAGCTGTGGTGTGAGTTTATCGGGCGCAGGAAATGGAATGGGTTGCCCCAATAACGAAAACGTTAATAAAATAGGAATAATTACCCAAATAAATACCGGGTGAGTCGAAAATTGATCGAGCTTATTTCCCATTAGGTTACTTTTCTTCAGCAACCAATGAATTACACAGAACTGAAACAAACTCCATAAAAACCATAAGTGCATAGTACTGATTACAGGCTCTTGTATTACTTGAAATACTGCAAAAATCGGCGGTAGTGGCTCTGCAATACCTGCTCCAAAGCTTAATGCATGGTAATAAACCGCAAAGCTCAAGGGTAAAAAGATAATAAAAGGAAGTAAAATGTGTTTGCTACGCTGGCGTATAAATAACGCGGTATTAGATGTTGCGATTAATAACGCACTGCAAAACCCTGCAATTATAAAAAACAACGGCATGCGGAATAAGTGCAGCGTATGCGTAATATAGTCAAATACGCCATGGGTGCTTGGGTCGGCCGTAAACCAAATATTGCTAAAAAACGGGCTGTAGGCTAAAGCGGCATGAAATACGATGCCTAGTATTAGCGCAAGGCTTCGCAAATTATCAATGTAATGTAAACGACTGTCTTTATTCATTAGTATGCCCAACTAATATCCTGTATTAATAGCAGCATACGTTAATGAGGTGGTTTGGCACTAGTCACAAAACTCATAGCGAGCGCTATGACAGATGTCACTGTTTTTACAACGCTAGTTCTGCAATGAAAAAATACAAAAAAAAAATACATGACAGCCATAAATATCTCATTGATTTTAATTAATATAAACAAAAATACAACAAAGGATTTCTAAGAGAAATAGGACATTTGGGTGCATCACGGCACGTAGAAGTGATTAGACTTTGCTAATGTTGGTAACTCACTAGGTTAATGGGGGTATATCAATAAAAAGTTGGTTGATAATCGCTATTTCAGCCATGACAAAACTAGGCCATTGCTTATTTCATTGAGATAAAAATAGAGTTTTTAAAACTTAGCCGACTCCGCGATACCAGCTTTGCTGATGCTGATGAGCACATTGTCTGAGTGCACTCGGTTGGCCTGCGAAATTGCTATATTGCCGCCTGAAGTTTTGTACTGCTTCAAGCCACACAGCAGTTTCAATCCCCAATTCCACTAATATCTTGGGTTGGGTTTTGCTGATAGCGCCACGCTTTTTGGGGTCAAAATGTCGGCCACTCCAATCGGCAAGCTCTAAGTAATCCAGTAACTTAAAAGGAATGGTTTGATTGTTTGCGTTACTGCCAAAGGCCATAATCTGCTTTGGTTGTGGTGTGATTTGTTCCGTGTTTTCTGACGTGGATTGTTTTTTGTAATGCTGAATACGTTCTTGAATTGATGTGAAGTCGCTATCTTGCAGATTATTGGCCATTTTGGCTCTGATTGGGTTTAAATCGACGTACATCATACAACTGAGTACTGCTTGCTCGTCCAATAATGCTTGTGATTTAAATCTGCCCTCCCAGAATCGGCCTGTGCAGTTGTCTTCTTTATTGGCTTCTCTGGCTATAAATTCATTTAGGTTTCGCATGTACCAACTGATGTCGTAAAGCCGATTTCGCCACACTTCGACCGTTTTATCGACGCTGTACATATATGCTTCATCGAGCTTTTCACCTTTACGATAGCGGTCAACCAAAATTGTGCCGTGATACAACTGATACCAGCGCTCAATCACCTCATCCTTTGACCAATTTAATGCCCGGCTTCTATCCACTCTCAGCACCAAATGGTAATGACTCGACATCACCGCATACGCGGCAATATCAATGGCAAACACTTGAGATAGCCGCTTAAATCGCTCGACTAACCAAGCACGTCTGTGTTCAAAGTTTTGACCTGAATACTTATCAAATCCCGCTAAAAAAGCCCTGCGAACACATCGACTGATGCAGTGATAATAAGGCGTGGAATCTAAATCAATTAACGAACGTCTTGCTTGTGCCATGTGAGCCACCAAAACATGAAGTAATTAATTAAAATTAGACCCCCTATTGTGATTTTTCAACGACATATTTATGGGTGTCATGTATTTCCTGTACCAAAACATGAAGTAATTAATTAAAATTAGACCCCCTATTGTGATTTTTCAACGACATATTTATGGGTGTCATGTATTTCCTGTATTTCCCCACCAACCTTGGCAACCTGCGATTACGGCACTGATTGTTAGAAACAGAATATCGAATAATGGATGTTGCACTTTGCCTTGCTGGCGTGGGTCATCAATGGAAGAAAAGTGTTCGAATAGTGTATTGGCTGACATAATTAGGCTGCTTAATTAGGCTGCTTAATTTGAAAAACAGTATAAGATCATAAATTTATGTCAAGGTAAAGTTCATGATCTTGCCCTGTGACTGATAGTCATATTGAACATATAACTCTTGCTGAGAATTAATAAACACCTGAAAAGGAAATGGCTTGGCACCTTGCTCTTTAAGCAATTTATACTATTGATAAGGCCAAATTAAAAATGCATGACCGTCATTAAATTTATGACTAAGCTGACCGACTATTTTATAAAATTCGGTCCGCATTAAAGGCCGAGTAACTTGCGACTTGAGTGTGTCAGTGTAGCTTTTAAGCTCAGAAACTTGAGTGTACTTACCAAGATTAGGGTGACGCTCAATTGCCCCTTGTAACAAGGCATCGATGTCTTGATGCATTTGATTTACGGTTAATTTTTGCGTCAACAAGGTTTCATCAGATATATCAGGCATGATCTCTAAATGACTGCCTTGGCAAGCAACTAACACAGGTAGCACACAGGCCATTATCACTGACTTATTAAATGATTTTAAAAACGGTTTGAACATCGCTTTGCTCCTTTGTGGTATGGCACAAAGTTAGCAAAGTGTTTGTGAAGGTTTTGTCGTGAAATGCTAATGAGTAATTTCAACTACAAGATAGGCACCCGCTTTACTCGCCGTGCTTGCTTGATATTAAACAAGTTTGTTTTAAGTACTTGGAAATCTTTGAGTTGCTTATCATTATGCACTTGTTGCTCTAACGCAGTATAAATAATATTAGATTCTAATAAATAATCTTTAGAAAACCCACTTTGTATGGCTTTCTCTGCTAACTGTAAAAATTGTTCAGGGTCTTTGTTATTTAACGCGGTAAGTGAAGCGATAAATTGATTAAAGTATGTATCATCCTCTAATGCTTTACCCTGCGCCCTGCTATCTTTACCATCAACTAAATTTATAAGTAACTGCGCAAGCTGTGCATGTTTACTTTGGCTATTTGCAACTTGCTCTAAATGAACAAGTGACTGTTCTGTTTTTCCTTGTAACTCTAAAGCACTTACCATGAGTATATGGGCTTCGATAAAGTTTGGTTTTAAGATCAGTAATTCAGTTAAGATTTTTTCTGCTTTTTCATACTGCTTAGTCACCAAGAAATGTTCTGCCTGAGTCAGTAAATAAAACGCATCTTGCGGAGTAGACGCTATCAATGACTCTAAATGACGTTCACTCCAACTAAACATGTTTTTATTTAACAGAACCTGAGCCCGTACCTTTTGTACAAGCGGATTGTCTGGTTGTAGTTTATGTGCAATTTGAATCGCTTGCCACGCTCCTGAAATATCACCATGATGATTCAGTGCGTTAACTTTGACGGCATGGGCGTTTACCCATTTTGGTGAAAGTGATATGGCTTTGTTAGCACTTTCAATGGCGCTTTTATATTTTCCCTGTTCAATTTGCACATTCCCAAGCGCAACATAAGGCCAAGGTTGGCTGTTCGAAGCGTTAACTGCCTTTAATGCAAATTTATAAGATTGTATTAAATCATCCTGACTAGCGCCATGTAACTTATGCCTAGTTAAAAATAGCTCGCTTAATATTGAGAAAATAGCGACTCTATTGCTGGCTTGTTTGATTGAGTTTTCTAGTTCACTAATCGCATTATCTATTTTTGAAATGTCTTGTAGCCCCATAAATCGAGCCACATCTAGCTCATTCGATTCTTCTAGAGGTGATAGACTTATACTTGCATGTTCTTGTTGCTGTATCTTGCTTGGTTCTGTTTGTTGTAAAACACCGAAAGCAATGATTCCAAAGATAACTAATCCACCAAGCATGACACGATGCCTAATAAAAAAATGAAATTGTGGACTTACACGTTTTGATGGATTTTGTTGTTGTTCTTGTAGGCTGACTGAGCGCCCTAGATGCTTAACTGATAAATTTAAACGATATCCTAGGCCTCGTTCTGCAATAATAGGATCTTGTTCTTTTTCGACTGCCAAAACTTCCCTAAGGCGAGATACACGTTTTTTAATGGTATCTTCTGAGACGATTTTCCCCTGCCATACATAATCCAAGAGTATGTCATGAGAAACGACATTCGGTGCACGTTCAACCAAACACACTAATAATCGATATGATAACTCAGGCAAAGAAACCTCTTTAGAACCTTTTAATAATCGTCGTTCATCAAGGTTTAAAGTTAGGTTTTCTCCGACTTTATAAACTGACATCCCATTCCTCAAATATACTTAACTTATTCTTATTATTAGATAAGTTATCTTGTCACTGTGCGTCACCCTAACTCACTTTAATTCACTCTTCAATTTGTTTAGAAGTCGTTAGATTAAATACGTGTTTAATCTAGGGAAAAACATGATGCGTACTAAGATACTTTTTTTACTTATATTTTTTACTTCATTTTTAAGCGTTGCAAATCAAATTAAGAGCAATGAAATTGACAAACTACTGACTCGATATCACCAATTAGAGCAATTTAATGGTGTCGCGTTAATCAGCCATAAAGGGAAAGTGCTTTTAAACAAAGGTTATGGCAAAGCCAACTTTGAATGGAACATTAATCATACTGTTGAAGGTAAATTCAAAATCGCCTCAATAACTAAGCAATTTACAGCCATGTTGATACTTCAACTAGTTGAGCAAAAAAAGCTAAAGCTGGATGAAAAGTTAATCGAATACTATCCAAGCTACAGATCAGAGACTGGCTCGAAAATTACAATTAGACAGTTACTAAATCACACATCAGGATTGGGTAATTTCTTTCACCTTGATGGATACAAAGCTGTTGAAGCAAGAAACCCCTATTCGCTTGACGAATTTATCTCAAAGTTTTGTAGCGAGGATTTAAACTTCGAGCCAGGCACCCAATTCAGATATAGCAATGCGGGTTATACTATTTTAGGCAAAGTAATCGAACAAGTAACGGGCAAAACTTACAGCGAAGTTTTAACAGAGCAAATTCTAAAGCCTCTTAATATGAATAACTCTGGGTTTAACCAACAACATTCTGTCCTAAACAATCGAGTAACTGGTTATGAACGGCTATTAAATCGTTTAGAACACCCAAGCCATATAGACATGTCAGTACCCTTTTCTGCTGGCAGTATGTATTCGACGGCCATGGATTTGTATCTTTGGGACCGAGGTTTAGCCGAAAACAAAATCTTATCTAAACCGTTAACCAAAGTATTTTATCAGGTTACTGAGCATAGAAATTATGCTGCGGGCTGGTTAGTTGAGAACTACCCAGAAGAGCGATTCGGTAAACCACTGACTCGAGTACATCATGGCGGTATGATCCCAGGTTTTAATGCCAATATCAGTCGAGTGTTAGAAGACGACACTTTAGTTGTATTGCTTGATAATACAGGCGGTGCGCCAATGACACCAATCACCGAAAAAGTGCTAAGTATTATCTACGACAAAGCGTATGAACAGCCTGAATTAAGACTTTCACAAAAGCTCTATAAAATGATTTTAGAGCAAGGTACTTCCACCTCAATAGCATGGTATAAAACATTGATAGCGCAAAATGAAGGTTTTAGTGAGCGTCATTTGATCAGATTTGCATATGAGCTTGTAGATGCCAGTGAACAACAAGCTGCTCTAGCGTTTTTAACGCTAAATGCCGAACTCAATCCAGAATCAACACGTGCTAAACACGCATTAAAAAGGATAAGGTCACTTTAGCCTCATCATTTTAGGTGTACATTTTATTAATTTTAACTATAATCCTCGACCCCAAATTGGGTTCAAAAAAAAACACAAGACACCCATCAATATCTCATTGAATTTAAATAATTTGTATTAAAAATAAATACAAAGTCGGTATCAAAATTAGTGATAGATTGAGATAGCTGCTGTTTAGAAATCATTGATTGTAAAATCACAAACAAATTCTGTCGCGACATAAAGTCGTTTACTCAAACGACCTACAAATAACGCTACTTCAAATCCCCCCCCATGATCACGCCCTAAAAATAAAAAATTGATGAGTCAAGTATTTCATGGGTGAAATGCAAGTTGAAACTTGGCCATGGTTGGCCTATCTTCACCGCTTGCGTTCCATCAATTGATTATTTGCAAAGCACTCATTAAAACTAAACACTATAATTAATTTGAAAAAGAGGTAAATTTTTTAAATAGCTGTCGAGCTAAAGCACGACCTACAAATTATAAATATCCACAAGTCGCGACACTAAGTGGCTGCTAAAACATAATTTTGTGCCAATAAAGCTGTCGGGCTAAAGCCCGAACAACAATTAATCTGCTGCTGCGCAATCCCCTTAATCATCCCCCAAAAACATGTCTTCGTCTTCGGTTTCGTGTGGCAGGTCGTCGTTTAATTCATCTACATGAATAATTTGACTGTCGGCATAGTAGACTGCCGCGGGGGCGGAGTAATTAGGCACATTGTCGTAGCTAAATACGCTGTAATATTTTGCGATTTGGCTGTTACCAAAGCGGTCGACTGTGTACTCGTCTTTGCCGCCATAAATTTTCACGCCATCAAAGGGAGATTTAGGTGGGTGAAAACGGTTGCGCACCACAAATGAACCCACAAAATCAGGATGTTCAGGGTTTTTCCAGCTTAGTTTAACCGCATTGTTTTCATGACTGACATTGAGCTCAGTTGGGGCTTCGAGGGGGTATTTACGCCGTGCGATGGTATTGATCACTAGCTTGGCTTGTAAGTCATGATCAATGGCATACCAATCGACCAACACATTTTTTGCTTGTGATGCTGCAGTAGCACGGATGATAAAATAAAAGGGTTTATTTTGCGCATGTAAGCGCTCCAGTGCTTGGCGACTGTAACTATCAAACATAAAGTATTGTTGGCTTTGCTCGCGCAGTTGCTCAATGCTGACTTCATAACCTATGTATTCGATTTTCTCGCGCTGTTTAACACTGGCATAATCAACATCTTCTAACTCAACCAACTCGATAGTAAAACGAATATCTTTGCCTGCCAGTTTGTCACTTAGTTTATGGCTATGGTTAAGCACTAAATACGCTTCGGTGATCACGGTATAATCAGGATCTGGCAAAACATCGAGCGCAAATGCCATTTGCCCATAAATAATTTTACCTTCGCTATCAAAGCCTGAGGCCAATTTATTGGCCACCACATCGTCTGGGTAAATGGTATTGAGGCTCGCGGGAAGCATTTCAATAGTGTGCTGCGCTTTAGTGTAAATCAGCTCTAAATGCGGGCGATAATGCAAGCCACTGCCAAAAGGGCCATAGCCAATATCAAACTGCATCATTTGTGAATCATTGCCGCGCGGCAAGGTGGTCGGCCCTTTGATGCGCAATAGCAAAGCACGCTGGGTTGACTGGTTCAGTTGTTGGCAAATATGCTGCAATTGCTCTCGTTCAACGCCATTGAATGCCCATTGGCTCCAAATGCCCTGCGTCATTTTATCTGACTCTATGGTGTGCCCTAAACTCACTAAACTCGGTGCTGTGGCAATGGCCTGATAATCATAAATATCGTCAAGGGCATTGGCATCGAGTAAATCAATCGACCACTGGCCGTACTTTTCGATTTTGGCTGCGACACGATTCATCGGGTACAGTAAAAAACGCGCATGTTTGATCACTGCATCTGCCGGTAAATTGCCCAAATCAAAGCGGATCACCCCATAACAAATACCGCGTTTTTGATTGACGCCAATAAACATCGAGTTATAACCAAAATGCTCTTTATTTTTAGATAAATAGTTCGCACCCAAGTAACCCACATCGGCTTTATTTGGAAATAATGTCAGCGAAAATTCGTCATTCGCTAAGGCTGTTTTTAAGCGTAGCTCAGGGCTAAAGGGGGATTTTATTTTGGTGACTTTATCGACGGCGCGAATATTATAAAAATAGTGTTGGCCGCTTTTTAGTTGTACATCAGTAAAAAAGGACGAGCGTGTAATGGCCACCAGCGTTTGTTCATTACACATGTTTTTATTGCTTTGGCTGCGATAAATTTCAAAATACAAATCATCTTTGAGCGGATAAATCCACTCAAGGGTGACACTATCGGCTCCCAGTTCACGAATGGTAAACCCTTCCACTCGTTTTGGTGCCAGCTCCGAATAATTAATCGCTTCGCCTAAGGCATGGATAAGCGCGGGGATATTTTCATCGATACTTTGTGACATGTTTTGCATGTAATCAGGGATATTGCGCGTGCCGACCTCCACCACAGTGGCTAAAATCCCTAACGAATAATAATACTCACGGCCACTGCCGCGAATTAAATTCGCAGGCGGTTTACCGCGATGAATACCGTATTGGCGACCGGTGACTTTTTTTATTTCGCAGTTCATATTGGCGCACAGCACGTTTAAGTCTGTGCCTTCTATTTCGACCTCATGATTAAATTTATGCGCCGGAAAAAACACATTGCCTTGCGAGTGATAATCCAATGCCACCGTAATATTACGATGCGCTAATACAAAATCTCGAATCGCTTGGGTTTCGGGCTCCGAAAACGCATGAGGCCCGCCATACGTATTGGCACTGCTGTCGTTACCTTGGCGAAATTTAGAAGCAAAATTACGGTTTAAATCAACACCAAAAGTGCCATCGACATTGTTACGACGATTTTTACGCCAAAACGAAAAGTGATTGCGCGAATACTCCAAGCCATCGGGGTTCAAACACGGCACTATGTATAAAGTGTTGCGGGTAAGTGCATTCATCAACTTTGGGTTAAAGCGATAGTTATCAATAATGTACTTAATGAATTTTATCGCTAACTCATTGCCAATCCACTCGCGCGCATGAATCGTGCCCGTGTACAGCAAGGCCGGTTTTTGATCCGCATAAGCCACATCTTGCGAAATCGTGGCCAGCATAATGGGCCGCTTTTCCCACGTTTCGCCAATGCTTTGTAAACGGATCAAATTAGGGTGTTCACTCATTGCTTGCTGCAAAAATGCAATCGTTTCTTGATAGGAGGCATATTGAACTTTCATAAGGCTGCTTCTTGTTGTGTAAACTCAGCAGGCAGCTGTGATGTGTTCAGCTGCCCAGCGTTCTGGCACTTAGCGTTGTTGACTAAATTGTTGCCAGTGTGAGGTGATCATCGCGAGTTTTTTCGCTTTGACATTTTTCACTTCGCACAGCTTATGCGGGTTGTGGGTCAAAGCATCGACCACGCCTTGGGTGCCAAGTGTCGCTAAAATATCGGCGGCCATTTTCTCGCCAATGCCTTTAATCCCTGTAAAAAAGTCCATCAAACTCAAATGCGACATCGCATTGGCGTCATCTTCGCTTTCAATCACTAAGGAGTCAGCACTTTCATCTTGCCCAACAGGCGCAAGTAAACCAGTGTCGCTTTCGCTTGGATGATGTAAGCGCCAGTTATCTTGAAAATTCCAAATTTCACTGGGCCACTCTTCTAGGTTGTTTTGCTGCACATCCATCAAGGGGTAACCCCACTCATCGACCTGCTTAAAACGCTCATTACTATCGCAACTCGGGGTGTACTGACCAAAGGTAATATGGCGCATGGTGCGAAGTAATTGTGGGCTAATTTTACCGAGCTCTTCCCAGTTCCACATCGGAATATGCGGCATTTTGAATTGCCCATTGGAGTATTTCCACATTAAATATTGGCCAATCCAATCACGAATATACGGAAACGCCGCAAAGGCTGTTGCACATTCCAGAATATAAATTTGCCCGTTTTTACCCAGCGCAATATCACAAGCCCAGTATTCTGCATTGGCGGATTTTGAGGTTTCGACCGCAAGCTTTAACACGCTTTTTGGCACATTTTGATAATCCATGCTGCCACCTTGGCTGGTGTTGGTCAGCCATTCGCCCTCAGGTGGGCGACGCCAAAACGCACATACAGGTTTATGACCAATCAGCATCACCCGGATATCCGCTTGCATTGGCACAAAATCTTGCACATACACAGGGTAATATTTGCGTTTATTGAGTAACGTTTTCGCCTCAGCGTAACTGTCGACTTTATGGACAAAATAACCACCATAATTAGAAGGGCCAAATGAGCGCTTGATTATTTTTGGGTAGCTGGCCGTTTTTAAGTATTGCTCAGCTTGCTCTGGCACGTAAAAAATACTGGTTGTCGGCGTCGGTAATTGATATTTATTACAAAAATGGGTGACATTTTCTTTAGATTTATTGGCAAATTGCGCATCAAGTGATGGCACAAACTCAACATTAGGCAAGGCTTTGGCGATTTCGCGAAACGTTTCGTAAGCTGTGGCGGGAATATTCCCAATCAGCACCTCGATTTTTTTCGCTTTCACTTCGTTGATAAAACGTTGTTTATCTTTGCCCCAGCGGTACGTCACTTGCTCGATTTTATTCGGCCACCCTTTAAAATTCGACTTATCAAAAAACCGCATCACATGGTTTAAATATAAAAATCCCAATTTGGGTAATGAAGACTGGTTTTTCATGCTTTATGCGACCTTTGAATGATGTTTGATGACACTGCGCTCAATAAGATTGGTAATGGCTTCGACTTTTCGGCTATTAAAATTAAGCCCGAGTTTTTCTTGTTCGGGGGTAGCAAATGCCGGAATACCGTTAATTTCGAGCACTACGTACTCTTCGCGTTCTCGATCATAGATTAAATCGACACCTGCTATTTCAAGCCCAACCAACGCTGCCGCTTTAAGTGCAATTTCAACCACTTCGTCGCTTGGTTCACGCACAAACACACTGCCGCCAGAAGTGATGTTGGTTTTCCAATCATCTTTTGGGGCTTGTCGGCCATAACAACCAATGTATTGGCCATCAACAATATCAATGCGAAAATCAGTGTTGTCATAATCAATAAATCGCTCTAGGTAGAAATAACGTAAATCTGTGCGGCTTAAAAAAGGCAATAACATGTCAAGGGCTTGCTCACTTTCAATTTTGACTATACCCACCCCACCCCAACCATCGGTTGGCTTATAAACCAAACGCCCGCCCCAATCACGGATCGCCGCTTTTAAACCATCGGTATCGTTTTTATGACACAGGCGATAATCCGGCGTATTAATGCCATGGCTGTTGAGCAAATGTGAGGTTTTAAATTTATCTTCCGATAACGCAAAGGCTGCGTAGTTATTAATCGTGGGGATTTGCTGGCTCAGTGCTTCGTATAAATACAACTGAAATTGTGATTGCTGCCCCGCGTTGTAACTTAAAAACAAATCAAGATCTTCCATGATTTGGTTATTACAAAAAATCTTGCCATCGCGGGCAAATGCATCGCGAAGATTCAACCCTGTAGTGCAGTCTATGTGTCGCTCAGCCAATGCCGAGACGAGTTGTTGCTCAATTGCGGCTCCACCACCATTTTGGTATAACCACAGCCCTACCTGTGCTGTCATGCGTGACTCCCTTGCTGCGTGAATTGTCTTTATGTCGTCATAATGTGCTTGTCACTTTGCCTAACAGCGTAATAAATCAAAGTGGCTAAAATTTACTCTTATTTATTAAACTCCGCCTTTATGACAATTAGTTGAAGCAATACAAAACAACAAAATAGTTAATAAAACCGTCACCGAACTGCAACCTCTTCATCGCTTAGCTGTACTTAAATATGAGCGTTTACTGTCCTTATTTCGGCACTTTTGGAGGGATCCTCACTATGGCACACCCAATCGACTTTTCTGAGCTGGCCAAAATGGTCAACTGCAATTCATACAGCAAAAACAAAACAGGCATCGACGAAAACGCAGAAATATTTAAAGCTTGGATGCAACCGCTCGGTTTTAGCTGCCAAACCTTTGCCCGAGAGCACATCGGCAACCATGTGTTGTTTAGTTCTGCTAAAACTGCTGGCAAAAAAATCTTACTACTCGGCCATCTCGATACTGTGTTCCCACCAGATACCTTTGTGCAATTTAGTGAAGACAACCAATGGGTATACGGACCGGGTGTCTGTGATATGAAAGGTGGCAACTTTGTCGCCCTTAATGCGCTGCGCCAATTAAAGGCCACTTTAGGTGACATCCACAATGTCGATATGCTGCTGGTCAGTGACGAAGAAACTGGCAGTGATGACAGCAAGCAACTATCGAGCAAACTGGCCAAAAACTACGATTATTGTTTTGTATTTGAAGCGGCAGGAGCACAACACGAAATTGTCATCGCCCGAAAAGGCGTGGCCACCTTCACCATAGATCTCATCGGTAAAGCGGCCCATGCCGGTAACCATTATCAGCAAGGGATTAACGCGAATTTAGCTGCAGCCAAGATGATCATCGAGTTAACTGAGCTCACCGATTTAGATAAAAACACCACAGTGAATGTCGGCAAAATCAATGGCGGCATTGGCGCCAATACCATTTCGCCTAGCGCGCAATTGATTGTTGAAGCCCGCTTTACTTGTATTCAAGAAAAGCTTCGTTTGCTCGAAAGCATTGCACATTTGGTCGACAATCCCCGTGTTGCTGGGGTTGAAGTCAATATCAACGGGGGTGTGCAACGAGATGTGATGTCACCTTCAAAAGGACAAATGCAACTGGTTGATACCCTCAGTTCGGTACTCGGTCACCCGCTTAAAACCGAATCGCGAGGCGGTGTCAGCGATGCCAATACTATGTCTGCTGCAGGACTGATCACGCTTGATGGTTTTGGCCCTTTTGGCGATGGCGATCACACTATTTATGAGCGCGCCGAAAAAGCCAGCTTTGCCCGCCGCATTCACGAAATGAGCCAAATACTACTGCACTTTTGTAGCCCTGTGCATGCCAACAAACTCAGCCACACAGCAGCAAAAGCCAGCGCGGCTTAATACCCGTTACTCACAAGTCATGCGGCTTGCAATAACTAAAAAGCCGCTCGCACTGGAGGGCACGAACGGCTTGGGGGTAATGCTGTTTAGGGCAATTTATTACACCAGTAAAGGGCGCCCTTTGCGCGTATCATGGGGTGCAACTGCCCTGACTTGCTGGGCCGATTGCGGCGGTTTTTGGGGATCATAAACATGCCACAGCCCAGCTTCATCTTGATATTCAATGCTGAGCCCGGGATAAGGGGAAAACGCATCGAGCTGTTTGTTATCAATGGCTGCAGCCACGCTTGGGATGCGATAAAAGCGCCCAGCATGGCTGAGCTTGGCTAATTCCTTATACCCCACTAAAGCCGCAAATCGTTGCCAATCATCCGCCCGCTGCTGTTGCATTGCAGAGGTAAACTGGCCACTTTGCGGGTTATACAAAGCACCTTGTCGATTGTAAGCCAGCTCCCAAGGAGCCTGATGCCAAGCTCGCTCTGCCAGCGCCAGTAAACGCGGATACATCATGTATTCCGCTTGGCTGTCGCTGCGCATTAACTCTGACCACAAATGCCCCTGAATACCATGAAAGGGCTTTTTCTTCACTGTGTTACGATCATCAGCCGCGTAATCATGACTGTTCACTGATTGCCAAATCTCCGCATGAGCAGGTAAATTATCGGGCATAAACTCAAATACTTTTTTACTGTCGATCGCACGACTTGCCCAGTGGTTTCCGGGCTCTTGCGGGTGTGATTGATACGGAAAATCAAAATAAGTGACATCAGGGCTTGAGAGCACCACATCCCAACCTTGATTGGCATGTTGGTGCGCAACAGTATGGCCATTTTCGCTTAATGTCGCCCAGGCATTGGACTGAACATTGTCTGGCATATTTGCCACATTCACATCACTCATGCCATCACTCCAACCAGCGACTTTGAGGCCTTTTTTCGCCACCATGGCACTGACTTTTTCAATAAAGTAACCATTAAATGAATGCAGATCAGGTTGTTGCTCTTTAAGTGCTAAGCAACTTGGCGAATTCACCCAAGCACCTGCGGTTTCATCAGCGCCAATGTGGTAGGTGTTAAAGGGCACGGCGGCTTGTTGATGCAAGGTTTGCACTTCATCGAGTACTTTATCAATAAACCGATAAGTGGCGGGTAAACAAACGTTTAAGGTATTGTCGTTGTAATGCTGAATTGAGCGATATTCGGTCGTGTCATTCGGTTCAACCAAACGGTATTCATTGCCTTGCTCGGTTTGACCTTGTGCTTGTAGTCGGGCAAAGCGTGCCTCCATGGCAACCATTGCAGCTCGGGAGTGTCCGGGCATATCAAGCGAAGGGATCACTTCAATAAAATGCGCTTGAGCGGCGCGTAAAATTTCAATGTAATCATCTGCGCTGTAAAAGCCATTGATGGCACTCTTCGGATCGAGCCCAGCACCTAACTGAGGCGACAAACAATGCAGCTCGGTTAAATCTAAACAACGAGTTGCACCTACTTCGGTGAGTTCTGGCAAGCCATTAATGGCTAAACGCCAACCTTCATCATCGGCTAAATGCAAATGTAGTTTATTGAGTTTATACGCGGCCATTTGTTCAAGGGTATCGAGAATAAATTGCTTTGAACGAAAGTTACGTGCCACATCTATGTGCATGCCACGAAAGGCGTAACGGGGCGCATCGCTTATTGTCAGTGCGGGCACCACTAAGTTATCAAGACTCACCAACCCTGCAATACTTTGCAACGCGTAAAACACTCCCCTTGCGCTATTGGCCCGAATGGTTATTTGCGAAGGCTTGAGTGTCAGTTGGTATGCCTCATTCACTTGAGTGCCTAAATCGAGGGAAACAGCAACTGGGATCCCTTGGGCATTGTGTGCAATGCCAAGTCGCGCTAGACGTGACGTAACCGCATCCAATTGTGCCAAAAGAGGCAGATCCCCTGTGAGCTTAATGCCTTGTGCTAAGTTCACTTCAGGTTGATTTAAACGAGTTAGCTGCTGCGGTTTTGGGATCAGGCTTAACGGTGCTTGGCGTAATGTCGGGCGTTGATAATGATGATATAAATACTGGGCGCCCATCCAAGGAGTGACATCATCTTGGGATGTCTGTAATTGTTCAAGGGTTAAAAATGGCGCCAAGTAGGGCTGGGTTTCGAGCTGTGTGTCAGGATCTTTTCCTACCTGTGTGCTCTTGATCACGCGGCTCTGTAGATCTTTGGCAGCTAATAAATAGTTAGGCAAAAATTCTGAGCGGGTAATTTGCGACGCTTGGGTATAAAACTCAATGCTAAGTGGCGTATTGGCTTTGAACCCCGAAAATGCCGCTGTCGGGCTGAGTTGATGCATATCGCCATTCAGGTGACTTATAGTAAATTCCCCGCCATCGCTGAGGTAAATAGGCATGAGTTGGCTAAAATAAATCGACCAATCAGTGCGGCTCACATTAAATGGGACTTCTAAAGTAAGACGCGACAAATAACACTGTGATTGATGGGGTGCGGGACACGCCTTGGGCTTGGCTGAAATCAGCTTATACTTGACCGATAAATTCGCAGCCAAAGTATCGAGCTCATGTTGTGTTGGTGCCACAGCGAGCACGTTCATGCTAGTTAGACATGCAAGCAATGTTAACCCTAAAACCAATCTACCCATACTTGACCTCCGCCAGCTGTTGCTTTTCAACATAATCACTCAATAACGCATAACTGCCGTATAACGGGGCATCGTCACCCAGTTCGCTGACACGAATATCTAACGACGCTAAAACCATAGGATTCACTAAATCTGGTAAATGACGATAAACACTGGGTAAGAAAAATGGTGCCGACTGCGCCACAGACCCCCCAAGCACCACCACATCAGGATCATAAGCCAACACTATTTGCGCGATTGCATGAGCAAGGTGACAGCCAAGTTGCTCAAATAACTGCAAGGCCTGTGCATCATTATCTAAGGCTTGTTGATAGATGTGTTTGCCATTTAAACCTTGGCGTTTGAAGTATTGCCCAGAGGTAAAGTGCTCGACAATCCCATTTTGATAACTAAAGCTACCAAACTCACCCGCTGCGGCATGTTTACCCGTATAAAGAGCACCATTTAGTACCAAACCAGCTCCTAAGCCCGTGCCTAAACAAATTCCAATCAAAGTTGTTTCTTGGCTGTAGTCCCCTTGACAAAACTCACCCATCGCAAAACAATTTGCATCGTTATGAACCAACACAGGTAAATTAAATACCTGGCTAAGCTGCGCTTTTAATGGAACGTTTTGCCAGCGTGGAATATTGACAGTTTCAATCACTTCACCTGTCTCCATCACCACCATACTGGGCACGCCTATCACGATGCCTTGGCAGGTGTCATCAATCACTTGCGCAATAATGTCGCATAAAAATTGATTGGTTTGCTCTTTTGAAGCTGCGCCGTCGACGTCAAAATATGACTTACTCTGAATTTGATTGCCGCTCACTTTGGCAACCAAGGCTTTTGTGCCGCCTAAATCGACACATAATAAAGTGTGTAACATACAGCCCCTTTACTTCTAAAAACATTTGCAATATCGCAGGTTAAACAGCGGTTTTTCTTAATTGTTTTGTGCCAATGAGGTGGGTTGTGTCGGTGTTTTAACCGCGACGCGGTGGTTGGTGACTAACGGTTTTGCCCATAACCCAACACTGAAAATGTATCCAAGCGGAATAAGTAAAATCAGTAAAGACACTTGTAAGTTGCCAGAAAGATCACTGATAGCACCAACAATAGGAGACGCTATCGCCCCTCCAACAATCCCAGTACATAAAATGCCCGAGACCGCACCATGCCCTGTTGCCACAGAGTTGAGCGCCAAGGAAAAAATCACCGACCACATAATAGATAAGAAAAATCCAACGCCCGCAAAGGCCATCATTGCCAGCGCTTTATCAGCAAAAAGAGCAGTCATTAAGCTCGCAAACGCCCCAAGACTAAAGGCAATCAAGACATGCTTCGCATCAAACAGTTTTAATAACACTATGCCAAGTAAGCACCCTAACGTTAAACATAACCAAAACTGACTGACCACCTGCGCGCCTTGTGTACTCGGGTCGACTTGGTGGTAACGCTGTAAAAAGACAGAAATAGAATTAGCCACCCCTTGCTCAAGCGCAACATACGCGACAATGGCAAAAAAGAATTTAATCACCGTCGTATCTTTAAATAACAACAAACTTTGGCCGAAATGACTGCGTTCAGCGTTAATGCGAGCTGCTTTGTTGTCAATTTTCATGATACTGATCACCACCAACATCACTAAACACAGCAGTGCAAATAACACATACATGCTTAACCAAGTCATATTGCTTGGCACCAACTGCAACAACCAAGTTGTACTGGCGTGATCTGAGGTAATAATGGCGCTATAGACCAAAGGTGATATGGTCGCCGCTGCACCAAACATAAATTGTGCAAGCACCGACAGCACAGCAAAGTGTTTTGAACCACCGCTACTTCGAAGCAACGGGTTAATTGCCACTTGTAATAACGCCATTGCTGTACCGATTAAAAACAATGCCACCATGGCAATAGCAAACACTGGCCACACAACAAATAAGACACTGCCGCACAGCGCCAGTAAAAAGGCCACCAGCATCACCTGTTTCTCGCCAATCATTTGCACCAGTATTCCCGCAGGAATAGACATCACGCCATACGCGGCAAAAAAGGCGAATGGAAAAAAACCTGCCAAGGTTAATCCGATGTCGTAACTTTGAATCAGTGCTGGAAAAATAGGCGCTAGTAAATTGGTAATGAACGAAATAACAAAAAATGTCACGATCACCAACAGTACAACTAAGTAGTTATTTTTCATGCTTATTTCCTACAGAAAGTAAATAGAGTGGTGATTGCAAACTGTTTGTGGGCAGACAAACAAATTGATTCAAGGGTATTTGATTAATCACCACTCGTAACGAGGCGGGAGGGAACTCCCAAATTATTGACGTCTAGTCTGACAGTTGAAATGAGCTTGTGCGGCACTCAACTATGGCATATTGATACTTTTCAACCTTCTTTAATCTGTCCGTTGTGAAATTTAGGGTTAATCATCAGATTTGATTAACCAACGCTCTGAAATAGGTGATGCACCATGGTTTGATCACTCTTTATTTACATCAAGGGTAGCCAAGCTTTAAGCAATAAAACGGTACGCAGCACACCAACTCTGATAGTTATCTATCCATTTAAGGCCATTTTTTAAACTGAGCCATAAAATGTACGCTTGAAAGGCATACTAAACGATAGATTAATACCAAAGACGCATAGATGGGTATCACTGAATTTGATACAAACTGTTCAAATAGTGTTTACAGAAATAAACATGACAAGGAACGAATCATGCGTGCAATGTGCGAAAAAGTTATCCCTAACACCAACTCATCGTGGCGCTATTGCAAGTACACGTTAGATTTCATTCCCTTTAATTGGCACTATCATCCTGAGTACGAAATTTGCTTAACACTGAACAGTAAAGGGGTGTGTCATATTGGTGATTATATTGCTCCTTATAGTGAACTCGATTTAGTCATTCTCGGGCCTGATTTACCTCACACCTGGCAATCCTCTCCTAATGCAGATAACAGTGTTCAAGTTGTTCATGTCGCTCAGATTCCAAAAAAATGGCTCAGTCAGCATGTGCTCAATAATCCTGAACTGATGGTACTGGAGGATTTATTAATTAACTCACAGCGCGGACTCAAATTTTCAACCCAAACAGCCCGCATTGCTAAAACGTATTTTGAACAAATAGAACAAAGTGAGCCATTTGAACAATACCTTAATTTAATGGGATTACTGCGAGAAATGAGCCAAGACGCTCACACCCATATTCTGTCTAGCGCGACCTTTTCTGCCTCTTCATACAGCCATCAAGCACAAGATAAATTCGATAAAGTCATCGATTACATTTACCAACATTACACTGAGTCAATGTGTGCAGAGCAGTTGGCGAGGATGGCGCATATGAGCACCAATCACTTTCATCGCTTTTTCAAAAAACGCATGGAGCGCACATTAACTGAGTTTATTAACCAGCTGCGCATTGGCAAAGCATGCAAATTGCTCGTTAATACAAACCAATCGATTACCTCCATTAGTGACCAATGTGGTTTTAAAAATATTTCTAACTTCAATCGGCGTTTTTTATACCTTAAAGAAAGCACACCGAGCCAATTTAGAAAACGACTTAAACAAAAGTCGTTAGTCTAGGTCGCAACATTGCAGCAAAAACTAGATTAAAAGCGCCGAAACTCCTAAAAAATGCTGACTTTATTATCTAAATACGAATAAGCCTTGACCAAAAAACGCTTAACAGGTACAACTTATAACTGGTTTATCGTCATTCTATTAATAAGGATATGCTGATGAAAAGTCGTTTACTTTGCGTACTGAGTGCGCTGACCCTGACCGTTTCTGGTTGTTCACTTTTACCCATCGAGACGGATGTCAAAGAGGGTTTTGTAAGAATTAAAAACCAATATGACAACACGCCTAACAGAAATGAATCTATTTTCCTTTTTTGCCATAACCAGCGAGTGATTGAGCACCAAACTAATCGTGAGTACCCAGCAGGGAAACACAATTTATGGGTGATGGTGAATGTGGCCGATACAGTTCATAATTCAGCAGGTCGTGAAGCTGTAGTGAACTTCAATGTCGACCTTCCTGCTGGCAAAAAGTACATTTTGAACGGTCAAATGTTAGACCAAAATGCAGAAATGGCTGTTTGGATTGAAGATTTTGATAATGCCGAAGTGGTGTCACCCATAGTCAAAACATCTCTTAAAAATCCAAGTTTAGTCCCATACCAACTACGAAAAAAACAATGTGAGAGCAGCTCCGTTTAATTCTGCCTTGAAATAAGCGGTTTTGTGCCTGTTAAACACGCAACTTTGGGTGTTTAACAGGCTATATCATTATTGCTCAACCTCTTTTAGGTTAAGACAAACTAATCTGTTGAAGCTCTTCTTTTGTCAATAACTCTTTGAGTCGAAGCTTGATGGCGTCAGCATCACCAGTGAGTTTAAAATCAAATCCTTGCTCATTATCATCTAAGACCACAGTTAAAGACTCATCGAGCACTGTGAGTTTTGAGATCTGAGCTATCTCGATGTCCATCGGTTCACTGAGCATTGATGGCGATACATGCCTATTACAAATGCTAAGAACGTTTTGATTGCGCTCAAGTAAAGACGTGAGCTGGTTAGCAAGCTGAAATTCTCTTGATTGCTTTACCGCATACGAAATAAAAAATGAGGTGCCAGAAAACGTCCCCAGCAAAAACACCGGATAATCAAAACCCACTACAACAATAAAGGCAATGCTAAGCAACAAAAATACCACACCCAGAATCAAGCTAATACTTTGCCATTTATTTTCGAACATACTCATCCTCTTTCATCACATTTAGGCGTTGCCATCAGTCGCACCTAACCTGTATTTTATAATAATGACCCTTAATTTATCACTGCGAAAACCAGAATGGGTAAAATCGCGACCAATCACCAGATTTTTTACATCGATTCGACCATGGCTTTTATTTTCACTGCTTTTTCAAAGTGATCGAGCTGATGAGTTTCAATCCACCAGGTTGCTGCTTCCATTAATAAAACAGGATCATCATTTTTATTGGCAAAAAAAGCGTAAAAGGACACCCCGACAGATTCACCTTTTGCGGCTATTTTTTTATTACAGATTGTGATGATTTTTTCTTTCAGTTGTGGGTTCATTCGTTACCTTCTGTAGGTGTTTGTTGATTAGGATTAAAAACTTGCTGGCAACGTAATTCAACTGTGTTGCCTTGTGGATCTGTGATATAAACTGATTGCCCAAACCCTTGCGCGCCGTAACGGCTGGCAAAATCGCCAACGGCAATGCCTTTGGCCTCTAAATACGCTTTTATTTCGCGCTGTGGCATAGGTGCTACTTGCAAACAAAAATGGTCAAGGTTATTGCCTTGTGATGTCGGCGCTTTGCCACCTTGGCGGCCTAATTGACTCTCGACATCAACTAAGTCAATCAAAGCTGAACCTGCGCGCAGCTGCGTTAACCCGACATTGCTCGGCAGTGCCCTTTCTATTTCACAGCCCAATACATCACAGTAAAAATGCAGCATTTCGGTAAGCTTGTTAGTGCGTAACACGATATGGTCTAAACCCATTAAACGTAACATGCCATCTCCCATTAGAGTTCTCTGATTTGTGAGTGCCTGATAGTGACATGCGCAAAATGATATCGCTTTAATAGCTGTTGAATTGCAGTGATATACTCAGGATCCGCAAACGGTGATATAAAGACCTGATGGACAACCCGATCGACATCGACTGCAACATTGACCCCGGCACATAGGGCGGTGTCACAGACAAAAAACAAGCGTAGTTCTTTTTCAAAATCATAAAAAGGCTTTTTGGTGGCAATCACTGTCTCTGGGCTCAACGAGTCGGGTGAAATAAATCCTTTGTATGCCACATTCGTTAGCTTGATATTGCGACTTTGCTCGGTACTTAATGCTTGGCGCAGCTGACTAAATGATGTTCTAACCGCCACCCCATTATGATCGCCCCCTAAATAAATTTTCCAAAGGGCATAGGACTCATGAGGGCTAACCGACCAACAATTGATATAAACATGCGCTTTTTCCGGGCGATTAGACCAATGAAATGTAGCCATAGCATCATCAAGTTGGTGATCTTTTAAACCTTGCTGGATCAGGGATTGCCTTTTTTTTGCTAATACCGCCTCTGGCACACACACTTCATATTGATCTGTCAGTTGGTTCGCATTGGCAAAATACAGCGCCCTTGTTTTGAGTAATTGTTCAAATTTCCACGTATTCATGTAACGCCATACATTCACGTTACCATGTGGGACGTGCCCATGTTGCGGGGTCGATAAACCTGAGGGGGTCGCTGCGTGCTCTGAACGGGACATGCTTTTCCTTAAGCTCAAAATGATGCGCTCACTATATTGATTTTACTCGATTCTGCCAAGGTTCCTTTCTTCTTTTAATACAAAATCAAGCGCGTTAACTACGCTCGTTTACAAAAAGTAAATGCTGTTTTTGAGTCACGAGAGCGTATTAAAATGGTTTTTTATGATTAATACTTCGCCAATTCAAATTTATTAGTTACACTCTACAGCTGAATTGGAAATCATATTTATTGGACTCACGGATGCAGACCACTTATTTACAACCAAAGCCCTTTGCGGCTGCCTTTTTCATCGTTTTATTTTTACTGACTTTCAGTGCTGCTGTCGCACTGTTGTTTAGCAATACACCACAACTCACTTTAGGTTTGCTGGGGTGTGCCGGTATTTCAATTATTCACGCCAATCATCGCTTAGGGAGATATGAAACCAAGCAATTCGCATTTAGACAACGTATGCTTTGGCTGGTTATTTTTACCTCTGTGCTTTTTATAACCACTATCATAATTAAATAATCACTGTGAGTCTGAGCCTGACACGTTAGAAAAATTCAAACTATCCAATAGAGAATACTCAGTTTTTACCTACACTTATATTTTTTAAGTTAACTAGGTTGATTATGAAACTGAGACATTCACTAAACGTATCACAGATCTTAAGTGTTTTAACCTTAGTGATTTTTCTAACCTGTGCTTTCTTATTGTATAGAAATGACTCACACACTGCATTGATTCATCAGCAATTACTCAATTTGCAAAAAGCAATGTATCAGGTTACTTCTTTAGACACTGAGTTCATAAACGATCCCGATACAAAAAGTATCGAGCAGCACTTTCAAACATACTTACAAGCTAAAATCCTGTTAAGTGACAGATTAACTAAAACGCAAACGTCTATTTTGCTCTTAGAGCAATTAGATTCTTCTGTTAAAGAATATCAAAAAACACTTTATAAAATCGTTGATCTACAAAGAGAAATTGGTTTTAACGAAGATTTAGGCCTAAGAGCTAAATTTCGACATGCCGTCCATGCTCTGCAAACTTATAGTCAAAACCTCGATGATAAAAATTTTGAAATCCTCATTCTTGAAATTCGCCGACGCGAAAAAGATTACCTCTTAAGAATCGACGAGCAATACCTCACATTACATAAAACCTTAGTTAATCAGGCTAAAAGCTATCATCAACAACACCAAAAAAGCATTACTTTACTGGATGATTATCAACAGGCACTTGAGCAGTATTTAATGTTACGTAAAGAACAAGGCCTGAATAAAAATAGTGGGCTCATTGGGCAAAATAGTCTGACCAAGAAAAGCATTGAAGAGCAAACAGCGAGCCTAAGTAAGATGATTAATCACACTTTAGAGCAATACGCATTCAACACTTTGCTGACTGCATTGATCTTGCTGTTTATTGTCATTACCTGCAAAATTATTATCTCCAGCTTGCTCCATCGTCGAATAGCGCAAAGCTTTTTCAAAATGAACTCCTTATTAGCTAAAATTACCGCAGAAAATAACTTTATTTTACGCTCAGATCTCACAGGTGATGATGAATTAAGTGAGTTTTCCAATCACCTTAATGAATTGATCAGTCATGTTGAAGAACTACTCACTAAGTTGAAAAAAGCACAAGACCGTTTAGTTGAAGATGCAAAAATGGCGAGTTTAGGAACTATGGTGAATGGATTTGCCCACGAGCTCAATACCCCTTTAGGGATTGTAATTACATCTGAATCCCACCTCAGACATAAACTGCACAATCTAAAACACTTATTAGCGCAAGGGACATTAAAAAAAGAACACCTCGATAACTTAATCAATGAAGCCGATATGGGCTTAAATTTGATGGAGTCCAACTTAGCGCGCTGCGCTTCATTAATTACTAATTTCAAGCAAATCGCCGTTCATCAACAATACGACGAGTTAGTTGAATTTAACCTGTTAGACCAAATAAAAAGCGTGTTCCAAACGTATAACCATGAGTTAAATAAACACAGCGTGACCTTTGAACTCAACATTCCTGACAATTTACTTTTACGCAGTTATGTTGGCGCATTCAATCAAATCATAGGCATGCTGATAAACAATAGTTTAAAGCATGGTTTGGTTCCCGATAAAACGCTGCATATTGAAGTGCTCGTCAAACTAGTCTCTGGTGCGCTGCATTTTCGCTTCTCTGATAATGGCAACGGCATTGAAGAAGAGATGCTAAAAAAAGTGTTTGATCCCTTTGTAACCACTAAACGAGGATCAGGCGGGACGGGATTGGGACTCAGTATTATTTACAGCCTGATTACTCAAAAGTTAAAAGGAGAACTCGAGCTGCAAAGCGTCGCAGGAGAAGGGATTGTGTTTTATATGCATTTGGCAAACATTGACTACCGTTATTTTTTTGAAAATAACTAAGGCTGTTGATCTTTTATGGCTTTAACTTTGCTTGCGATAAAAACAAACACAGCGCATCGAGTGAATTACCGCCAAAGGCTGTTAGTCTTTGGCGGTTAAATATAGCCAGTCAATACAACTTAGTTACCGTTGAAAATAACCACTTGAGATAGATTGACCGTCCCTACTTATTGCCCGTACCTAAGGTTATTTAGTCTCGTTTATATAAGGCTTCGATCGTACTTGTTGCAATGCTGTTGGCATTAATCATGTAGCCGGCCAACGCGCCAGAGGCATTAACGGGTAACTCGAGTTTTTCGACTGATAGTGCATGGACAGTAAATTGATAACGATGTACACCATGACCTTGCGGAGGGCACGCGCCACCAAAACGAGGGTTGCCGTAATCATTGTCAACATGGCTCGCAGTGCTCAACCACGCTGCGTGGCTATCACTTCCAGCCCCTTGGGCAACCTCAGTGATTGACTTATCAATATTCACTACTTGCCAATGCCACCAACCACTGCCTGTTGGCGCATCAGGATCATAAACTGTGATTGCAAAACTCTTGGTACCTTTTGGTGCGTTTTCCCATTTAAGGTGAGGAGATAAATCGTCACCGCTACAACCAAATCCCTTAAACTCATGTACTTTGCTCATAAACTCACCTTGTTTAATGTCGTTGCTAGACAAAGTGAACGAAGCCGCAGACGCACTGGCCGATACCACAAGAGTCAATAATGAGGCTATAGCCATCGATTTATTCATAATAATCATCCTTTTTAAATGTAAAAAAGCACTAGGGCAATCACACTCCCGTTTAGAAACAATCAGTGTGTTACACCAAATACACACAGAATGTACCATAAACTTAACGCATTTAAATCGAATAATCAGAATGTTACAAAGACTTTTTTCAGCAGCGAAGTAAATAGGATGGCATGGGATCGCCTTGAAGATAATTGTTGCGGTTGCCAGGCCAGAGGTACTGATTAGCCTTGAATTAATGGCTTTAATCGAAGTGATTGGCGCATCTACGTTTGTGATGGCCTACGTGAGTGGTGTTAATTTGTATTTGAGCACTTGGTTCAAAAAACTGGCTGATTTTTAGCGTTACAGTGATTGGTTTTATCCTAGTTTGTCAGCACTTAAAACCATGCCGAGCGCGGTTATTCATTGCATCCCTGAGCGACTCACCACACTTTGTTTTATCAGCTTGGCATTATTAGCAACCATTACATTATGTTGGCAGCAACTTGTTCACTAATATGGCTGACTCATCGAGTATCCAAACCCAACAAAATATTTGGATTTGGATACATGCGATTACTGAGTAATAACTGCTTTTAACTCATTGAGCGCAGCAACAGAAAAACCACGATCGTAAAAATACAGTATCTCACCAGCGCGGTTTATTAGTACCACCCGGGTATTATTGGGATTTTCATTACCTGTAAACTGTTGAACTGCATCACCGTCTTTATAAATGGTGATCACCCCGCCCCACATTTCTTTTGGGATCCCTTTGCGCATCCCGTTATCAATTAATGTACTAAACATGCGCGGTGCCATACCTTGAATCGTTGGTAACTCATAAGTCGGCAGCACAGTATCTGTCATATCTAAACCAATCAGCCAACGGTCAATGTCAAACTGGCTGTCTTGCTTGTAACCTATTAGCAGCAAAGTTTGTTCGTGAGCAAAATCGTTAGGGATCACCATTTGTTTTTTTTCCAAGCTTTCGCCTAATACCACTGGAAACGACTTGCCAAGCAACGATTGATTCGGATACTGCGTTGAACAGCCTGATAAAACAAGGAGCAACAACCCACTGAGCATTATTTTTAGCATTGTGTATCTCAACATAAACCTAATTTAGTTGCGCATTAATACGCATTCAATTGAAAGTGCGATCGCCTTAAGGACAGCGAACATTGAAAAAATTATCAACAGTATCAATTTCCAGTTGAGGAAAGTGTTTAATGATAGCTTGATACTGCTCTTCAAGTTGTGCCTTATGCTCCGCTACAGCCCTACGATGAAATTCGCGTATGGTCACGGGATGCTCAGTAAAGTACCTAATAAAATGTTTTTGCTCTCGATTTTCAATGTTTTTAATTCCTTCATCTGCCGAAAAAAACGAAAAATCTAGCTCACTAAAACCACGAATGAAAAAATAAAAAGGGTCTAGCGACACACCCGAACTATATTCATGGTGTTGAAGCTGGCTATTGAGTATTTCAAATTGTTTAAACGTTGCTTCTTGGGCCATTACATTGAGTAATACATGCGCTTGCGGCACATCTGTAAAATCCATTAACGGTAACCACATCGTCAAGTTTTTTCGTTTTACAAAAAAAAGCAACACTGCGATATCTTTAGGGTTGGGGATTAACTTAGCATCGGTTAACTTTTCGATAATTTCAGACTCGGCCAAATTGCTGTTTGAGATAAATTCTTTTGTCATCAATAAACTGAATAGGGTTTTAACATCAGACTTTAAATGCGATACATTAATTTGAGTTAAGTCTATTTGCTCAAAAGTCTGCTGTTGTGTGCTCAGCTGCTCCCTTGCTTGTTGAAACAGTGGCGCTGTAAACTTAACGACTGCGCTTAAATCTAACTTTGCAGGCACTGAGTCACAATAACGATATTCTGGTGATTTTTTGACAACATCAATAAAAGCCGAAGGTGCGAATTCATCCCATAGTTGTTTTGTTTTTTTACGCTGATGTAACCATACGTTTTTTAAGTTGCACAATGCATTCTCATTGAGGAGTTCGTCATCATTAACATACTTTGGGTTATCACTAATCAGTGTACTGTCGGTAACGGGCACAATTTCTTTACTATCAACGACATCAATCTCAATCCCCTGGCGACTCAGCAAAGACAATGCATCGGTGATATTTGATGAGCCAAAAACACCTCTTCGTCTTTATTCAACACAAATGGGTGTTGATTAAAATTAAGGCTCTTTATTAATCTGGGGAGTGTATTGGCATCATCAATGGTGTACCCCGCTTGACCGATTATTTCTAAGGTCATTTTTTGCGGCTCGGCTGTATATTTATTATTAAAAAATACCAGCTCAGGGTATTGCTCAAACAATAAAGTCGCAGCTGTTATTTTTTGAAGCGTAAGTAAACTTTTAATCACACCTGATAAAGGAGAGAGATAGGGATTTTCGAGAATAGGTTTGGGTACGGCCGAAAAAGTCGTGTTTATTAAAGCGACCAACTCCTCATCAGAGGCTCCCATTTTGTGGGCCTCATTAATGGCTTCAAACGAAAAGTCTTGCCATAAAGGCAGGATTTTATCTTCCCACTGCATGAAAAAATCAACATATCTTCCCTGATTTTTCATGATATCGTGGCTAAATCCCTCAATCGTCGAGATGAGTTGCTCACTGTGTGGCAGCCGTGCTAATAGTACTTTGTGTTCAAGCAAAGCCTCCCAAATCGCAATATCACGATAAAAGCTGTTTACCTCATTCCAGCTTAATTTATGCAAGAGTTCATCAGTAACAAACTCTTTGCTTGAACCATTAAAAAAAGCATAAAACGCTTGTGTTTTATAATGTTTTTTTTGAGATTGATTATTGCCGCTGACCCTATCTCTGACCGACATACAATAACCTGCTGAGGGTACATTTTTTGGATAAGGCTCAACGGTAAAATGTGCATTGTCATTGCTTAGATGCTCGACACTGGGTTGGCTGATGTCTGTGGTTATTTTTATGCTCGCTTCATCAGCACTGATTACTTGAGTCGATTGTGCTGTATTTTTTGTTTGGAACAACAACACCGCACCGCATATAACAACGGCTACAAATATTACTTTTTTGTACATTTCAATCCTTGAGATAAAAGTCCATAACCAAATCGCTACAAATTAACTTAAATACATTCACTATACTATCACGCTCACTGTACCTAAAAAGAATGTAAAACAACAAGCGTTTAAATAACACTCTGTTTTTAATATTAAAAAATGCATTGAATTGGATGGTCGATTTTTCCGATTTATACAATCTGTTTATCCTCTTGGTAACTTTTCAACTTGATCCCTATAGTCATCGCAACACACTCAAAGGAACATCAAGATGTTAAAGCAATCAACCATTACAGCTTCCAAGTTAGCCATTGCCGTTTCACTATTAATCAGTGCAAACGCCTCTGCCACCAATGACATTAAAACCAATCAGTTTTGGTGGCCAGAACAACTTAACCTCAGTCAACTTCGCGCACATGGTAAAGAATCTAACCCAATGGGTGAAAACTTTGACTACAAACAAGGTTTCTTAAGTTTAGATTTAAACCAAGTCAAAGCGGACATAGAGCAAGTACTAACAGAGTCGCAAGATTGGTGGCCAGCCGATTACGGTCACTATGGTCCATTTTTTATTCGTATGGCGTGGCATGCTGCCGGTACATACCGCGTTCATGACGGCCGTGGTGGTGCAGGCGGAGGCCAACAACGTTTCGATCCTCTCAATAGCTGGCCAGATAACGCCAATCTTGATAAAGCCCGCCGTTTACTTTGGCCGATAAAACAAAAATATGGCCGCAATCTTTCATGGGCTGATTTAATGGCGCTCACTGGTAACGTTGCCCTTGAATCTATGGGTTTTAAAACCTTTGGATACGCGGGTGGTCGTGAAGATGACTGGGAGCCAGATTATGTATACTGGGGCCCTGAAAGCAAATTTTTAGCTGACGAGCGCCGGGATAAAAAAGGTAAACTAAAAGGCCCTTTGGCTGCGGTTGAAATGGGGCTAATTTACGTTAACCCAGAAGGCCCACATGGCAACCCCGATCCGCTTGCCTCAGCGAAAGACATCCGGATGTCATTTGGTCGCATGGCCATGAATGATGAAGAGATTGTTGCACTTATTGCAGGTGGACATTCTTTTGGTAAAGCCCATGGCGCTAAAAAAGCAGATTGTCTCGATAAAGCCCCAGCAGCGGCAGGCATTGAAGAACAAGGCTTTGGTTGGAAAAATAAATGTGGTAAAGGAAACGCTGAAGATACCATTACCAGTGGTTTAGAAGGCGCCTGGACAGTTACGCCAACTCGCTGGTCGATTAATTATCTGCAAAATTTATTTGCCTATAATTGGGTGCAAACTAAAAGCCCGGCAGGTGCAACTCAATGGATACCAGAAAACAACCAAGCGGCCAACTTGGTACCTGATGCGCACATTAAAGGCAAGCGTCATGCCCCAATCATGTTTACCACTGACATTGCACTTAAAGAAGATCCTGCATTTCGTGAAATTTCTCAGCGTTTTCTGAACAATCCTCAAGAATTTGAGCTCGCCTTTGCTAAAGCATGGTTCAAACTTAACCATCGTGATATGGGCCCACGTGCCCGCTATCTTGGCAGCGAAGTCCCTGAAGAAATATTGCTATGGCAAGATCCGATCCCTGCGGTTGATCACTCGCTTGTCACTCAAACAGACATTAAAAAACTTAAAAAATCTATTTTAGATTCTGGTTTGAAGTCTGCTGAACTTGTGCGCGTAGCATGGGGCGCGGCTGCGAGTTACCGTGATACGGATATGCGTGGTGGGGTCAATGGTGCACGAATTCGTCTTGCTCCACAAAACGGATGGCGCGTAAATAATCCGCAAGAATTAAGCAAAGTTTTAACAAAACTAGAATCGATTCAGACGGTATTTAACGCCAAATCACGCAAGAAAAAAATATCACTCGCTGACATGATTGTATTAGGGGGCGCAGCGGCAATTGAGCAAGCGGCAAATGCTGCAGGGCACACAGTGTCAGTTCCTTTTGCACCAGGACGCATGGATGTATCTCAAGAAATGACAGACATTGAGTCATTCAAAGTGCTCGAACCTACTGCCGATGCATTTCGTAACTATTACAGCACTAAAAGCTACTTTTCGCCTGCTGAAATGCTCGTTGAACGCGCTGACTTACTGAGCTTAACAGTACCAGAGATGACTGTGTTACTTGGCGGCATGCGTGCATTGAATGCCAATGCAGATCAAAGTAAACACGGTATTTTGACGACTACACCCGGTCAGCTCAATAATCAGTTTTTTGTTAACCTACTCGATATGTCTACAAAATGGTCAAAAACCGATACTGACGGCCTATACCAAGGCACTGATCGCGCTACTGGCAACCTGAAGTGGACTGCCACACCCGTTGATTTAATCTTTGGTTCTAACTCAGAGCTTCGCTCGATTGCCGAAGTGTATGCATCGGAAGATGCACAGAAAAAATTTGTCGAGGACTTTGTGGCCGCATGGAGTAAAGTCATGAAGCTGGACCGCTTTGACTTACGTTAACAAACACACATAATATTAAAAAGCGGCCTTCATTTTGGCCGCTTTTTATATTTAAGTCCTTCATAAAACTTGGAACTGGCTAGTTTTCAACCTCACATCTATAGTTACCCATGTTATACATAACCTGACCAACAATAGTCAGGACTAACATCGGGGATTTGATAATGCATAAACTATGTAATCTAAATCGACCAACTCTTTTAGCTGGTTCGTTACTATTAGGGATGGCCTCATCTTTTTCTGCTGCCGCAGAAATAGCCGTCATTGTGAACAAAGCCAACAACTCTTCACTGGACAAAGTAGCCATCGAAAAAATTTTTACCGGTCGAATGAAGTCATTTCCAGATGGAAATATCGCCATTCCTATGAATGCAGCTAAGAGTATGGAGTCTCGAGATGAATTCAATCAAAGTGTGCTTGGCCGTTCGAGCAGCCAAGTAAACGCATACTGGTCAAAACTAGTGTTCACTGGCAAAGGGAATATGCCGATGGAACTAGCATCTGACACTGAAATTATCTCAACAATTTCATCCAACACGGGAGCCATTGGTTATGTAAATGTCTCATCTCTTACCGATGACGTTAAAGTCATTGCCAAATTTTAAGTGAGGCACCATGAAAACATTTAATAAAATTTTATCTGCCCTTCTTTTTTCTGGCGTTTGCGTGAGCTCTGCCGCGCATGCAGAGGTCAAGATTTCTGGGTTTGGTTCGATTGTCGCGGGTAAAACTCTCGGGACTGTTGAAGATCCCCTCAATCCGGGCACTACTCGCGATGAAATCTTTACGGCTGATTTTTATGATGTAGGCCAATACACCAATGACTTTAGCTTCCAACCAGAGACAGTGTTTGCACTGCAAGTAGTGGCTGATTTAGGCGACAAGCTCAAGGTCACCGGTCAGTTAGTCGCCAAAGGTACCGATGATTTTGAACCTGAATTTGATTGGTACTATTTAACGTACCAAGCCACCAACGAACTCACTTTTATGGCCGGAAGAAGAAACATTCCTATGTATTATTTTTCTGAGTTTGCTGAGGTCAGCTATGCCTACCCATGGATGCGCCCACCTTCAAACCTATATTGGTGGCAGGTGACACAATTTAATGGTGTCACTGCTATGTATGATTTTGAAATCGGCGGACTCTCAAGCACCATCAGTGCGTTCTATGGTAATGAATACTCTAACGATAATAAGGAGATGAATTACTACGATAAACTCTATGGCGGCAACGCCGTTGCAGTTAATGAGTTTTGGACAGATATAATGGGGGTTAACTGGAACCTGTCTGGCGACTTTTTTAATCTTCGCTTCGTGTATTTCCAAAATGATCGTGATAGAGAAACCATTGCGCCAGATGGCAACATTGCCGATTACACGCCGTTTTCTCAACAGTTTTTGGGCTTAGGTGGCACCATGGATCTGGCCATGTTCACAGTCTTATTTGACATGAATATGGTGACTTATGATGATGCTGTTGGTACTGAGTTTCCAACTTATCTGATCTCTGTGGTCTATAACATGGATGAATTCCATCCTTTTATAAGTTACTCAAAAGCTGACCAAAAACGCACAAAACAACCCAATAAAGAAGATTACGAAGAGCATTACTTGTTAAGTTATGGTATCCGGTATGATTTCCATCCAAGTGCTTCGTTAAAATTGCAATATGACCAATTTGTTGACCAAGGTGATAAAGCCACAGGTTGGGCGTACCATGGTGACTCTGACACCATTACGGTTGGTGTAGACTTTATTTTCTAACCCCTTTTCAATTAAGGCCAAAACATGGATGAGTTTGGCCTTTTTTATTGTGATGACTCATCGCTAAGTTTCACTGCTGCAATCTCTTCAGTCATATTCAACTAATGCCTCTAAAACGCAAAAAATGCAATACCAACCTGTCTGATCGTCAAAATGCACCTCAATAACCTCAATACTGGATAATAAACCTATAACTACGCTGAACTAACGTAAAAAAATCCCTTCACCAATCTTTTATCGAAAACTCAAGTTAACCAGTATTTTTCACATCCATTTCACATCCGCATTGTTAGATTTATTCCAACAAAACGAAAAAGAAATATCTCATGTCATACATTAACAATAAGGTTGTCCGTATTATGCTGATAGTTGCAGCTGTTGTTTTATTAGCCAGTGCTGGCTGGTTTTTAAATTTTACCCTCAGCCCATATCCAGTCACCCCTGAGCAAATTCACGCCCATTATGCTTATAAAACGCCCGATAATTTACAGTGGCAACAAACAAAGCTTGAGGAAAACTATTATGAATTCACCTATAAAACGTTTGATGGGCAAACAGTCAATGGCCGAATAAAGTATCCAAAGACCCCGTCAGAACTGGCTGAGCCTGTTCCTGTCTTGATTGGGATTCATGCATTAGGACGCAGTCAAATACGTTGGTTTCAAGACAGCTTTAAAAATCGCCCCACTATTACGCATGTTGATAAGATCACTCAACAGGCACTCAAACAAGGGTATGCTGTCATAGCCATTGATGCGCGAAACCATGGTTTACGAAAAGATCTCGACTACACCATTGGTGATGTGATGATTGACCTACATTACTTTGGTAGAAAAGATCCCTATGAGACGATGATCCGCGACAATCATCAACTAGGTATTACAGAATATGCTTTAAAAGGCCAACTAAATTTTAATGATCGACACTCAATCACTGCAAGATACGCACAATTTGAGGAAGATTCTCACATTTCTGAAACAGGTCTATCTGAGGACGAATTTTTCGAAAACCCATTTCAAGCGCCAACCGGTAAAATCGACCGATTTGTCCAGCAACGTGATACCGTGCATATGATCCACAATTTTAATATCGATGAACAAGCAACATTATCAAGTCAGTTTTATCATGTTGACAACGAGCGTGCATCATTCAGGCAAATTAATGGCCCCGGCGAGGCGATTGAGTACTGCCCGACCGTTGCTGGACAGCCCGATTTACCCGGTTCACGACGTGCTCTGCCCGCCACAGAAGAAAATGCACAAATATGTGGAGGCCGTTGGCGGCCGCGTTATTATAATTATTGGGGAGTCGAACCCCGCTTGAGTCTTAACCATCAGTGGTTAGGCACAAACAGCGAAGCAATTATCGGTGCACGCTACCATAAATAAGATATTCAGCGTCATCAATTTAGAGGCTATGACGCTCGTTTTCAACAACTTGAATTTGCTAAAACCTATACCGATATAGATCAAAACGAAGGACGGGCTGGCTGGCTGGCTGGCATCAAGAGCACATTCAAATTGATGTAACAGCGCGCACTTTTTACATCAAAAATGCATTTAACAACGGCGATTGGACCATTACCCCAGGGCTTCGACTAGAAGACATTACCTGGAGCACCGATTACCTGCACACCGAAGGCAACGCACCAACCAACCCAGAAAAACGTTTTACGCAAAGCTATCAAAAATTACTGCCGGGCTTAGGTGCAACTTATCAACTGAACTCTGAGACCACTTTATTTGGCGGGATCCATCAAGGTTTTTCACCTGCAAGGCCTAACAGAGACATTGAAGATGATGAACCAGATGCTTCCTATTTAGCCACTCGACCCGAACAAAGTATCAACTATGAAATCGGGTTTCGCAGTGCGACGCTGCCTGCGACTGAGCTTGATGCTACGTTTTTTTATACTGACTTCGATGAAATTGTCATTCAATCAACCAAAGGTCGCTATATTAACGCCGGACGTTCTCGCCAATCGGGGATCGAATTCTCCGGGCAAATCAATTTCTCCGAACTCTATAACACGCCGTATAACATTTATTTGCAAGGCAATTACACCAACGTGTTTTTAGCTGAATTTAGTAGCGTAAAGGACGTATTCGATGACTCGGGCGAGAATATTGTGTCAACCTCATCGTTTGAAGTGGGCAACAGTTTACCTTACGCACCTACACATATGTTATCAGTTGCCGTTGGTTTTGAAAGCGCACAAAACCAGTTCGATGGCCGTATTGGCATTAATTATGTGAGTGAGCAATTTGTTGATGCCGCGAATACGCGCGAGCCATCAGACAGTGGTGAAGAAGGGGTCATTCCTTCATATGCCGTACTCAATGTCACCTTAAACTATCGAGCAACTGAACAGCTTAGACCGAACGTATTTAACCAGCCGAGTAGATGGTATGGTGGCCGGCAGAACTCGGCAGGTATCTGCTGGAATGAATTATAACTTTTAACAACGAACACACTGACTTAACAAAATTTTCGCTCAGACAGTGACGTATGCCCGTTTAAGGGTTATATATTTAACAGCACTTAATAAAAAAGCAGGCACGCTATGCCTTTGCATCAATTAATTTATCAAAGTAGAGAAACGCATAAATACACCAGTCATGATTTTGTTGAGTTGCTCGAAGTTTCTCGGCGTAACAACGATAATCTCAATATTACTGGGTGTTTATTCTACAATGGCGGCTGGATCGTACAGGTGCTAGAAGGCGAAAAACACGTTATTGAGAATTTATACGAAAAAATCACCCAAGATACTCGCCATAAAGACTGCAACTTAATGCAGTCTATTCCGATTGAAAAGCGCGTGTTTTCTAAATGGAGCATGGGCATGATTAACTTAGATACTGACAAAGACAGTAAATATCGAGAGCTCAAAGCCGCCATGGATGACTATCAAGATGGCAAAGTGGCCATTCCACTGCCCATTAAGTTATTGCGGATTTTTAGCCAAGATTATCAATCGTCCACCCTTTAATGCGTGTTTAAATCAGTTGAATTATCGAAATAAAAGAAGGGCAACCAAACTAGGGCGCCCTTTTTTATGTGTTTAGCTGCAATTTTATTTTTATATTTTAACTAGTTACATAGACGATGAATGCAATTATCGCGATATAAACACTTGCGCCAATCGCAATGATTGACATGACCTGTATCGATTTTCCACTTTTAAACGAAGCAAAATCTTTCAAGGCCATCTTGTATCGACCCAATGTCAGTATTTTTAAAAGCAAACAACCTATAGCATAAAACAAAAAGCCCACAACTGCCGACAGTGCCATTATTTGAACGTATTATCAATACGCACACTGTTAAGCTGGCCAGTTTAATCCATATAACCACAGTAAAAACCCTGTGCAAACAAAAGCCTAACTTTGCACTTTTTCACTTTTACACTTTCTCCTTGTCTATTTATCGAGTTACTCCCTAAGGATTCAGACACAAAAAAAGCCAGAGACGTCTCTGGCTATTGATCAAATCGGTTGTGTAATACGGGATAATCGTTTTTTAGGCCTTCGTCGTTTTAGCCACATATAACAACCTGTCACAGTAAAAATAAGTGGCGTTAGCCCTATCAGACACCAAATAATCCGACTTGGTAAACCAACAAAATAACCAAAGTGCAGTTTTCTGAAGCTATCGACCGCCACTAAATAAAACGGCGCTTCTCGGATGTCGTAATTTGATAACCGCCCACCACTTTGTTTATCAAAGCTCACGGTTGATGAGTACTCGCTCGTGACAAAACTGGTATCGGCCACTTCACCAAAAAACGTAACTTGTAACTCTGGCTCATACGGAAACAACAAGTAAGTCGCTTGAAAGCCCCCCATTTGCTGCGATGCTTCTGCCATCATTTTATCCAGAGATAATGCATGGTTATAAAGTCGTCCAGTAATAACATGCTGCTCTTCTTGGCTGTGCTCAAGCTCATGATGGATAATTTCAGAAATATTCCAATACACGCCAGTAAAACCAATCACTAGTAACACAGGTGCAGACCAAATTCCCACCAACTTATGAAGATCACTAAACAGGGCAATCCGTTTCACTTTTAACCGTAACGTAAAAAACTTTTTCCAAAACTGACGATAAATAATCAGCCCTGAAATCCCCATAAATAATAAAATAAGCGAGGCTACACCTGTAAACCAAAGCCCAGTATCACCAATCAAAAATTTATAGTGCAAATCAAGCAACCAATCGGTCAGATAATGATTAACCGCAACGGGCTGCGAACGCACTTCACCTTGATACTGATCTAAATACACTTTAAACCATTCGTTAGTGCCATGTTTAAGTACATAGATGCGATCAGCAGTTTGGCCATCATCAAACACTTCCCAACTGCCAATTTCATAACCATTTAACGCTGAATTGACTGTATCTCGCAAGACGTCATAACCTAACCGTTGCCCAGAAGTGCCAGCAACAACCGTCAGCTCAGGCATCAGCCAGTGATCGACCTCTTCTTTGAAGACTAAAATACTGCCAGTTAACGAAATAATAATCAGTGGTATCGCAACCACTAAACCCAAATAGCGATGCCATAAGTGGAGTGTTTTTTTCATTGTTGTGCCCCTGTTGTTCTCCCAACACGAAAAAGGCCGCACATGCGGCCTTGATAGCTGTATGAAATTACAATGACCAATTAAGCGTCATTGCAAAATTTCTAGGAGCACCATAATAACCCTGCGCCCAATACAATGAGTTCAGATATTGCTGATCAAATACGTTATTGACATTAAACGTCAGATTAACTTTCTCGTTAATGTCGTAACTGGCCATCATGTTAACAATGGCATAGGCATCTTGCTTGGTCACCACTAAAGGTTGTGGGTTTTGAATGCGGCTAATATCATCTTGCCAGCGCATATTCAGACCAAAGCTTAGGCCTTCAATCGCCTCAACCTCATGCTTGACTGCCAGTTTAAATACTTGCTTAGGAGTATAATCTTTCACTAACTGCGCTTGGATATTACCCGCATTAACCGTATCAGACACATCAATGTTGGTGTGGGTGAAGCCTAAGTTTGCGCTAAAGCCATAGCCTAAATCACCACTTAGCTCAATCTCGTATCCCTTAGATTGAATGCCTGGTGCTGCTTTGTGCACTGTTTGATCCGGCGTTGAATTAGCCGCATCTCCTACCGCAATATTGACTTGCTCAGCATTGAATAACGCCACGTTTAACATCAAGCTCGAATCAAACAGCTCAGCTTTAACACCCAGCTCTTGTGTGTCGCCTTCAATTGGCGCCAGTTGAGCGCCCGAGATGTCTTTTTCAGACTGCGGCGCAAACGTATCGCTGTAAGATGAATACACATTGATATCGTCATTAACGGTGTAAACTAACCCAAAATGAGCGCTTGTGTTGCTTTGCTCACGGCCTTTGTCATTACCATACGACAACCCCTTGGTTTGCCAATTGGTGTATCTTAAGCCACCGAGAAGTTTTAACTCATCCGTAATAGAAAAACGGGCAGACACATACTGCGAGCTTTGCTCACTGTGAACATCAGAACCCGGTGCATTGGGGTTTACATCCACCAGTGTTGGCACTGGCGCGGCACCATCCCACTCATTTAAATTCGGCATCGCTGGAAAACCATTGCCCGTTTGGTAGTCATACAATGAGCGGTCAAAATAATACATATCTGCTTCGCTGGCACCCAATGCCACTAAATGCGTTTGACCAAATAGCTCAAAACTGCCGCGCGCATAGACATCAAGCAAGTTCACGCGGTCACGTAATTGGTAGTCACTGGCGTAACCAGTTAAGCCTAAACCTGTTTCAGCATCTGGCGTGCCGTACACATAAAACAAGTTTGAATCTTGCTCGTTTTGCGTGTGCGCATAACGCGCCAAAATACTCCAATTGTCACCAATCAATTGCTCAAGCTCAACAAACGCTTGTTTTGAAGTATTGTTCCAATACGCCCAATCAGCAGCCGTAGACGTCGATACGTCATAATTTGTTGGCTGGCCTTTATTATCAAATAATGCCAACGCCCCCCAAAGAGGGCTATCTGAATCATTACTTTGATACGTTAAGCTCGACGTTAAAGTGGTGGTATCCGTGAGTGCCAATTCCACAATGCCATAAAAAACGTCACGGTCGACTGCATAGCGGTCAAGGTACGACTCACGTTTTTGTTTCACCGCCACGATGCGGCTAGACACAACATCGTTAAAACTGCCTGATACATCCGCTTCAATCCGTTTGTTTGACCAAGAGCCCGCCGTTACAGACACATCAGCACGTAAATCAGTGGTTGGACGTTTGCGAATAAAGTTCACCGTTGCCGAAGGATTCCCAGCTCCGGTCATCATGCCATTAGCCCCCATCGCCACTTCGATCCGTTGATAAATCGCCGTATCAAGGGTGCCTTGCAATACTCCACGCTCTTGTGGCAAACCTAAGCCATCAACCTGAAAATTCAGAATATCAAACCCGCGTGCCTTGTAGTAAGTACGGTCTGTTTCTATTTTTTCGACAGACACACCCGGAGTGGTTTCAAGCACTTGATTAACATCATCTAACGAAAAGTCGTCCATTAATGCGCGAGTAACGACTCGGACAGATTGCGGCGTTTCTTTAATCGAAATACCCAGCTTAGAAGCTGTTTCTGCTTCCACAGCCAAATAGTTACTGTGCTTGTCACCTAACACTTGGATTTTTTCAATGTCTTTTTTGCCATCATCAGCAAAAACATGACCAGAAATTATTGCAGAAGTAGCAGCAAAAAGAGCGCTTAACTTGAAAGTACGACGTGTCATCTGAGGGCCTAAATAAATTATTATGAAATCACGACGGAATATAATAGAAATGAGAATGATTTGCAAAACCAATTGCATTAATTGGGATAATTAGTTTCACAAATACTCAATTAAAAAAGCAGAGAACCCGCACGACCCAATAGCCATACATTTAGAGAATTTAGCCGGATATTTAACACAAAGCAGGCGGAATATTAGACGTCGATTTTAATGCGATTGTTATGAATTCTCTTCATGCCAATGTTCATTTACTAATGCCCAACGCTCATGATCTCTCCAGCCTTGCCCGCCAATATTTAGATAGTTTCTTGAGAATCCCTCTTTAACAAAGCCTGCACCCAAAACTAATTTTATAGACACCTCGTTTTCAGGTTGAATATTTGCCTCTAGGCGGTGAAGGTTAAGTTGGCCAAATGCTTCTTTAATAAATAGTGCCAACCCAATACGCATGAAGCCTTTTCCATGGTATGGAGAAAAGACTTCATACCCTAAATAGGCAGATTGAAAATACCCTCTTACAACACCCGAAACATTGAAAGTGCCAACAATATCACCCGTTTCCTCAAGACAAAGAAAATACCTACCATAATCCGAAAGGTATGAATGGTAGTCTTTCGGCGGGTACGACCAGGGACGATGTAGAGAACCACTTCTTTCATAAAGTGATTTGATTTCAGCCTCATCCTCTACAACAGGCTTTCTTAAGTACAACAATGGTAGATTTCCGATTATTCAACGCTTTGCTAAAGGGCAATGGACTGTTGGCTAAACTTGCATAAAGCGCCAAGCCAACTGTTAATTCTCTCTGTGGATTTATGAAAAGACTTGAGCAACTTGTATTCATCAAGACTGCACTACAGTATTGTCCATATGTATCAGGTTTTTTGACCCACGCCCAAAGTTTTCCCATGAAGTTCTAATCACTTTTCGGACATGTAGGTATCAATAACTACTTTCAGTTGGTGTGGGTCATCTGTGCCAAGTCTGATATGAGTGCCATCTTTGAGCTCTAAATTAACAGCTTGAAAACCTGAAATATTATACAAAGTCCCCTCACTCATCATGCGGATCCCCCAGCCACAGTACCATGGGTTCTCGACGATTTGGGTAGATTTAATTTCTGATATAGCTAGTTGCTTATTAATTAAACCGATACCAAAGGCCCATCTTATAATGTCGTTTTCAACCTTGATTGTTAGCTTATAAAATAATGAAAGTATCAACGCCATGATCAAAAATACAACCCCGACAACCTCAAAACCCTCTTTATTTAGGTATAAGCCCGCCAACACAAGAACAGCAACACCCCCGATTATAATAGCTAAAGGGACTCCAAACTGAGAGTGATTGTAACGCTCCATAAAATTCCTTTTTGTTAAAAAATAATTGTAAAAACAGAATAAAGAAAAAGTACGTTAAAATACTTAATAACCATAAATATCTCATTGATTTTAATTAATATAAGTAAAAATACAACACTATAAATCTCTCCCTATAAACCTAAGCCACCTGATTTGAGTCTGATATTAACTGGAGCACAATGATGAGGTTAACCAATGAATGTTTCGCTTTAGTTTCATGCGTCACCCTACCTCCTAGCCACATTGACAGACGAAATAGACTAATTTGTTTGATTTGGATTTGACCACTAGCGCGGCCAAGAAAATGAGTAATGCCTAATTAACGAGAGATCGACTGATATGTGTTAGCTGCTTTCACGCAAGCCTTTAATCAATATTATGACTCCAGGATAGATCCTGCCTTCACAATGGTAGTTAAGTTTTCGATCTTTTGGGATAAAAGAAAATGCCCAAGCGTCGATTTCAATTTCGCTCACTAAATGTTCAACTAAACTTTTAAGTTCTTCCTCAGACGGAACAACATGAAAATAGGGTGTGCAGTACACCACACCTGTTTTAGCATGTTTACGTAAAAATAACTTTGAATCATTGCGATAATTATCTACATCATTGAGAGCAAGCTTCATTTGGTAGTTGTGATCAGATTTATTTATTTTAGAACCGAGAAACTCATACCACTTAGCCTCAACTAGCTCTAAGTGACTTTCGTCGAAGATGCAAAGGTCTAATCTGCGTTTTGTGAGACCATCTTTAGGCTTACCAATTACTTCTTGCATAGTAGCATAGCCTGACTTTGCAGCTGAAACAGACAACAAGTGCGTGTTACCTTGTTCTAGATGTAAATAAGCAGCATCTGAGCCCTCAGAGTATAAAGACGCAATCCCTAGCTCTTCAAGCCAGCTCTCAAGTATAGGTTGCCAATGTTCAAACGAATTATTAACCACTCGTGCTTTTTGCATAATTACCACTCAGTTTCGAATTAAACCAAATTTTTGACGATGATTTGACAGCTAATATTTAATAACGAGCGATTGGGTCGTTTTTTTGCGGCAGCAATGCTCGTTTTTTTTGCGCGTCGTATTAGTATCAAATTTTTGTACCTCTTGCTAGCAAAGTCTCTTGTAAAAATTCGCAATAATCGTTATCAAATACAGTCATGTGACGAATAACTTCTGCTTAGAAAACATTGATTTTACAGTGCAAAATCCCTTTGCGACACTATGTCGCTAAAACTTCCCAGCACAAATAACATCGTTGTTAAAAATCCTCTTGTGAGCAGGCTAGAGCAAGAAACAATTGCGGATCTGTAATGAATGCTTTGAAATAGCGTGAGGAGTCACGGTGAGAATTAAAAAAGCCGCAGCGAAAAACCAGCGGCATTTTTTATTGTTTGAGAGTAGCAGCTCACATTCAAGTCATAGGAATGTGAGCTTTAAATGGCTAGTCGACGTCTTTTTTATTCACTCTTAACCAGTAAGTGGCGTAAATAAACACACCCGAAACAACAAAGGTGCTGATGCTGATTTGGTTAACTAATAATTTAAAGGCTTCAAATGGCAGTAATAAATCGTTGTTATTGGTTTCGATCATCGGCTTTAACGATAAATAGTCTTTTAACGCGAGTGCTAGCCAAGGCTGTGAAAGCTGGAAATAATGCACAACCATCCCTTCAACAAGCAATAACGCGACTATCGGTAACACCGCCCATAAAAACGGGGCTTTTTTTGCGTAAATCGAAGTTAATAAGAGCCAACTGTACAAAGGCAACAACCACAGCGCAATGACAATCAGACTCAACCAGATGGCGCTAATCGTCGACAATACGTTTAATTGTGCTAAAAACGCCCAAAGTGAAATATCATAAAACACATTCAGTACAAGTGCGCAAATCAAGCTCAGTACTGCGCCTAACATAAATAACATTGTGGCCGCAGAGGCGAAAATAGCGGGGATCACTACAGCACCGGTGAACAACTTGCTACCAATCGTGATCCGATCAGACACAGGTAATGAGCGCCAAAATATCACTGAGCGATCACGTCGTTCGTCAAACAAACAATTAATGAAGTAATAGCACTGCACAATAAAACCGATCAGGATAAAAGGTGCAAACAGCGACACAATAGACGTAAAGAAAAAGCCCTGTAGCTCCGGCGTTTGGGCAAATTCGTTAAGTTGTGACATCCCTTTTAAGAATTTTTCGCCATCTAGGCCATTTAGCGCCATTGCCAATAACGGAATCGCAAGCAATAAACCGATTATCGCAACTGGTACCCATGTCAGTACCCCTTTGAATTCCCAGAATTCTTTTTTAATTGAAGCTTTAATGATTGAATGTTGCATTAGCATGCCTCCTTACTCATCACACCGACAAAAATATCCGCCAAACTGGGTACCCCAATGTCACCGAGTGTTGGCAAATGTGCACGTTGATCGTCATCTAATTGTGTCTGGTCGATTAGTACACTTGTCAGCCCTAACAGGCTATTTTTATATAATGGTTTCAACGGTGTGATCTGCTCTAGTTGCTCGTTGCTCACAGCAAGCAAACAAAAACGCTCGCGGATCTCATCTGTGTTTTGTGCCAGCACAATTTGGCCATCTTGAATAAACGCCACGTCTGTTAAAATGTGATCGATTTCTTCTATCTGATGGGTGGTAATAATGATGCACTTCTCATCAGTGTAAAACTCTTCCAATAAATGGGTGTAAAATTGGCGCCGAGTTAAAATATCGAGTCCTAACGTTGGCTCGTCGAGCACTAACACTTTGGCATCAATGGCTAATATGAGCGCTAAATGCAGCTGGGTAATCATGCCCTTTGACAAAGCTTTAACTTTATCGCTGGTTTTGATGTTAGTTTTAGCCAAAAATGCCTGCGCTTTTTCTAAATTAAAGTTTTTATGAATATCATTCATGTAACTGAGCGCTTGCGATACTTTTAACCAACGAGGCAAAATGGCCACATCGGCAATATAGGCGACATCTTCGAGCATTGCGACCCGATCTTTTTGCGGGTGATGACCCAGTACATCAATCTCGCCACTAAAGTCCGTCAATCCTAACAGCGCTTGTAAACACGTGGTTTTACCTGCGCCATTTGGCCCCACTAAGCCAATGATCTGCCCTGCTTGGCAGGTTAAATTGATGTCTGATAGCACCTGTTTACTGCCATATGATTTATTCAAATCACGAATCGTTATCAATGGATTCATAGTGATGTTTCCTTGCTCTGTTGTAACAACTGTTCTACTGACAGCTTTAATCGTGTGATTTGCTTAACAACTTCAGGCCATTGCTGAGTCAAAAAGCTTTCTCGCTCACGCGTTAACATGTGATCTTGTGCGCCTGCCATCACAAATAATCCTTTTCCACGTTGCTTTTCTACGATGCCTTCGTCTTGCAGCATTTGATAAGCCTTCGAGATAGTGATCGGATTAACTTGATACTGAGCAGCAACAGTTCGAACCGAAGGCAGTGCCTCACCTTCTTTGATATGCCCATCTAAAATACGCGCCACGACTTGTTGGTAGAGCTGTAAATAGATAGGTTTTTCTGTATCCCACTGGAGTGTCATAACCTCTTTTCCTTGTTGAATGCTAAAAGCAATACATGTGTTATACATCACCAGCACACCATAACACAAGGTAAAAATGGTTAAAAATTGATTCAATCATGACTTAGCACAGCTACAAAGTGCTCATTTAAGAGTGACTTTTAAACAATTTGAAATAAACAACGATATAAATAACACTTAAAATTCAATTATTTAATTAAATTTAAAACAAGGGTGGCTTGATTTATTCTTCACCTTGGGTTTTATCTGTACACATGATTCTATTTTTTGTTGTGGGTTCTCAGTGAGCAGCAAAGTAGAACACCATTAAAGCATCACGAGCTCATACTCAACGCCTTATTATGACGCATAAAAAGCAGTTAATCCGTCGACTCAAATCATCTCTTAAAGAATAAGCCACAACTTGTCATAGCTGACTGTTTTCACCTTTTTTGAAAGCAATTTGAAGAAAGTGTTAACGATCGTGTCTGAGTAAAAAAGCGTCTAATGACCGCAAAATTCCCCTTTAAATCTCAACCCGATCATACAAATACAGCTTTGCAACTAAGTAGTTACAACTAGTTAACCTTGTGTGTCTGAAAGTGGTGAAAATACATACTTTGTTACGCAAAACTGCTTGTTTGCAGCCCATCCTATTTATCTGCGCGTTAAACTATTTCCCAACAATTTGCGACTCACTTAATTCTATAGTCAGTGTGTTGATATGACTTCACCCAACAAGGAAACCAAATGAACATAACAACAACAGCACTTAAAAATCCCGCCGGTGTCGCCATTATTGTGACCCTCTGTTTGGTGTTAGGTTGGGTCAGCTTTAACAAACTGCCTATCCAGCTTTTTCCAGACATTGAACGGCCGCAAATTACCATTTTCACCAATTGGCGTCAGGCCTCTCCCAGTGAAATGGAATCTGAAATTCTTGAACCACAAGAAGATGTGCTGCAAGGCCTACCCGGATTAACCAATCTGGTCACCTTTGCAAACTCTGGCAGCTCATTCATTAACCTTGAATTCTCACTTGAAGCCGACATGGATAAAACCCTGATTGAAGTGATCAGCCGCATGAATCGCTTGCCGCCTCTGCCCCGCGATGTCAATCCGCCGGTGATCAGCTTAGGTGGGTTTAATGGCGGCGCCCCAGCTCTGACTTATTTCTTTTTACAGGCACTACCAGGCAATGACAAACCCATTTCAGAGTACGCGAGCTTTTTCGATGACAACATTCGCCCTCGTATCGAAAGTATTCCTGGTGTAGCGCGGGTGCAACTGCAAACAGGCAACACCAATGAACAATTACAAATCGAGTTTGATGCTTATCGCGCCGCAGAGTTGGGAATTAATGTCACAGGCGTGAGCCGCTTAATCGGAGCCGCAAACGATGCATCTGGCGGCTACGCCGATATTGGCCGCCGTCGTTATACCCTGCGTTTTGCTGGGCGGTTTGATCCTGTTCAATTAGGCGAGTTAGTCCTCGAATGGCGCGATGGTAAGCCCATCAAACTCAATGATATTGCCACTATCTCGATTGCACGAGACCAATCTAATGGCAGTGCGGTTCAAAATGGCAACCCAGCGATGTCCATCCGAATTGACCGCGAAAGTGGCGCCAATGTGCTCGCCACATTAGAGCGTGTAAAAGCCGAAGTCGCCGACATTCGCCGCCAAGTTCTCGCCCCCGAACAGCTCACCATGGAGCAATCCTTCGACGCATCAGTGTTTATCTATCGCGCGATTAATTTAGTTACCAGTAACTTAGTGCTGGGTATTTTGCTGGCTGTGGGTGTGTTGTGGTGGTTTTTACGCCAGCGCCGCGCCACCCTGATTGTTGCCATGGCCATTCCGATTTCCATTATGACCACCTTTATTGTCTTGAGTCTCACCGGGCGTTCGCTCAATGTGATTTCACTGGCTGGATTGGCCTTTGCCACGGGCATGGTGCTCGATGCCGCCATTGTCGTGCTCGAAAATATAGTGCGCCTCAAAACCAAAGGGCTGCCAACGGATAAAGCCGCCAAGCAAGGCACGCAACTCGTCGCTGGCGCTTTGATGGCCTCAACAGCAACCACCATTGCGATTTTTATACCGGTGATTTTCTTAAAAGATGTCGCAGGGCAGTTTTTTGCAGACTTGGCTCTGACCATAGCCATTGCAGTTTTCATATCGATGTTAGTCGCTTTAGCCGTGTTACCTGTTGCCGCCAAAAAATGGCTCAATGATACTGAACAAACTGATCGACTTGCGGGCTTTTGGCACCGTATTGCTACCCATATCATGACGTTAACCAATACCAGCAAAAAACGCTTAATAACGATTATTTCACTGATGGCTGCCCCTGTCGCTGTGACTGTTTGGTTATTGCCGCCCCTTGATTATTTGCCGCCAGTTAAACGCGATGCCGTCGATGCATTTGTCAACTTACCTACAGGCTCCAATCAACAATTTGTTGAGCAAGAATACATCAAGCCAATTGTTGAGCGCCTTCAGCCTTATATGGATGGCAGCAAAGAGCCGGCGTTAAAAAACTACTATATTTTGAGTTTTCCGGGCAATGCTAACCTTGGCGTACGTGCCAAAGATCAATCACAAGTCAAAGAGCTTGAACGGGTGATGCGCGAAGAAGTGCTTATCGATTTGCCTGATACCCGTGTATTTTCTCAGCAAGGTAACTTATTTGGTGGGCTCGGCTCTGGGCGCAGTGTGGCCATTCACCTACAAAGTAAAGATACCCGCGCCATGGCTGATGTAGCTGAAAAAACCCGTGATATCTTAGAAAAACGTTTTGCTGGCAGTAACATCAATGTTAACCCAGGAACACAAGATGCCGAGCCAGAACTGCGCTTAATCCCCAATGATCGCCGCATGATGGAAGTCGGTTTTACCCGAAGTGATCTGGCACAAATTACCCGCGCTATGGGCACGGGCTTATTTGTTGGTGAATACTTTGATGGCAATAAACGCCTTGATATGATTTTTAAAGCGCAAGGCTGGCAAAATCCAGAAGAACTCGCCGCCATCCCAATCAGTACGCCAAGTGGTGATGTGGTTCAGCTAGGTGAATTAGTCGATGTGACCCGCACGGTCGGGCCATCACGTATTCAACGTATCGACCGTCGTCGTACTATCACTGTCTTTGTTAATCCACCAGAAAATATGTCTTTGCAACAAGCCATGACCATCATCGAAACGGAAATTGAGCCACAAATAAAAGCCATGATGCCCGCCGATGGTTCGATTAATTATGGCGGCAGCGCCGATAGCCTCAAACAATCTATCTCAACTATGGGGCAAAATTTTGTGCTCGCTTTGGGGTTATTATTTGTGTTGATGGCCGGTTTGTTTAAATCACTCAAAGACAGTTTAATGGTGACGTTATCGATTCCACTGGCCACTGTTGGCGGCGTACTCGCCTTACAGTTTATGAATCTTATTCATTTTCAACCTCTTGATTTACTCACCATGATTGGCTTCATCATTTTGTTAGGTTTAGTGGTCAACAATGCAATTTTGTTAGTCGACCAAACCCGCCAAGGTGAGCGCGAAGGGCTTTGTCGTGACCAAGCGGTTGAGCAAGCACTATTGCTGCGGTTGCGCCCCATTTTTATGAGCACCTTAACCAGCATATTTGGCATGCTTCCGCTGCTGATTATGCCCGGTGAAGGCAGTGTTATTTATCGAGGACTCGCGGCGGTGATCGTCGGGGGCATGCTGTTCTCTACCCTATTTACCTTAGTGCTCTTGCCAGCACTGTTAAAACAATTTAGCCCTCAGGCGGTCGCGCGAACCCAAAGTGAAACGCAACCACCCCAACGTGCATCACATGTTTAGGAGCGAACAATGAAACTATTATTAAACTCTATTTTATTAGGCTTATGTATCACCAGTGTCAGCACGATTGCGGCCGACGCGCCCCCTCCAGCAACGTTAGTGGTGGTCAGTGACGTTGAGCAAGAACAGATTGCAGAACAAACTTGGATCCCAGGCACTGTGGTCAGCCGCTTTGATTCACGCCTAACGACAGAGGTCTCTGGAGTCATTAAATGGGTCGCGCAAGTAGGTGACAAAGTCAGCAAAGGCGACGTCATTTTAAAACTAGACGATGCGTTTTTACAGCTTGAACAACAACAAGCCGATGCCACTGTCAGTCAATTAAAAACACGGGTCGCGCTATTGAAACGCCAGCAACAACGCCTTGAAAAACTAGGTAAAAATGCAGCGCAAGATTCACTTGATGCTAAAGAAGCCGATTTAGCCATGGCCGAACAAGACTTGCTCCAAGCACAAATCAGCCTACAGCGCATTGAACTACAACTGGCTAAAACCAGTTTACGCGCGCCCTTCAATGGCACCGTTGTCGAGCGCTTTAAACAAGTAGGCGAGTTTAGCCAATCAAGCACTGTGGCTCTGCGGTTAGTCAGCTTGCAAGATTTAGAAGTCAAAGCCAATGCGCCTCTTGAGCATAATCAATTTAATCACATTGGTGATGAAGTGGTCATTTGGCAAAAAAGCAATCAAATCCATTCGACCATTCGTGCCTTAATCCCGGTTGGGGATGAACGCAGTCGCACCATGGAAGTTCGCGTTGATTTAGCAGATCATACCTTGCCAATTGGCAGTGCTGTCAGAGTGTCTATTGCCAGCAGTGAAAGCCATCAAGCACTCACTGTACATCGCGATGCGCTCATTTTGCGCCAAGATAAAGTGTACGTGAATGTGATTGACAATGAGCTCAACAATAAGCAAGTCACGGTCATTCCTGGTAGCGGATTTTATGATTACATCGAGGTCAGCGGAGATCTACAAGTCGGCCAACAAGTGGTAATACGCGGAGCCGAAAACCTGCGCGATGGCGAAAAAGTACGTTTAAAGACCCCTCTAGCCCCACAAAAAACGCTCACAGTCGCCCGCTAACCATAATGATTAAGTCGTGCGGATAATTAAGCCGCGCGATTAATCAAAAACCTTAACATCCGGTGGTTAAAACTGTGACTTCTGGGCGACCACTATTTTTCCAATGATATTGAAAATAACACTGTGTGGCTTTCACTTGTGCATCAGTAGGCTGGGCGAGATTAAGCACACCTTTAGGTGCCGCGACCACCGCATAACTGCCGCTTTCGACAAAAATACGATATGACCAATCCAGCGCGTTCAGTCCTGCCGCTTCAAATATTTCTGGAGGTGATGAATAATCAGCTGTAAAACCGCCTGATGTTCCAGATGCAGCATAAGGCTGATGATGACTACCTTTTACACCTTCAAACTCAACGACTGTCGCAAAACCTTGCCCTGAGGTTAAACTTTTTGCCTTAAAAAGGGAGGCCGCGGTATTGATCGCCCCTTCAGCCCCTTTAATGGCTGAAATATGCGCATCAGCTTGTATATTAAGAAATTTCGGTGCGGCCGTTATCGCGAGCACACCAAGAATAACAATCACAATAATAAGCTCTATTAAGGTAAAGCCTGAACAGTGGCGCTGAGATGAATGTAGAGTAATCATAAAAGGAACATTTCTTAATGCAAACTTTAAACAATAATTGCCGCTATCCTTGATACACAATAGTGATTTTCAATAATCAACTCTTTTAACGTTAACACACTCACAAAGGTAAGCACTATCCCCCTGCAACATTTTCGTAGGATAAGCATCACCATTCTAAACTAGAGTAACAGTCACTTAATTAGGCTAAGAGGAGCAATTTTCCAAAGCGCTGGATAAGAAATCAACCAACATATTAAAGAAAAAGCAAACATCTAACCTGCTTTGTTTTGCTAAAGGTGCTCAAGGTTACAAGGCCGATTCACACCTCAATAACCAGCCTACCTATCTCACATTACTCCGACATTACCTCTACATGTTTAGGTTGAAAATAAATGCTTGAAATAGAGTATTAACCAAAACTGAGATTAAATTGATCATGTTTTCCGATAAAAATATCGAAGAAAACATCTTTTGTATTGTACCTATCTCAACTCTCCTGTATTTTGTCCCCCTAATATATATTGCTGCAACTCTTTGTATTCATAGCGATTAAAATAATAAAAAATGGGAGCTAGGATGTACCTAAACGGATTAAAAAAATCGGCATTGTCAGTCGTTGTCGCGGCGGCTTTATTTAACAGCCCACTTGTTAACGCAACAAAACCCACCTTCAGTATGCCCAATGATTATCAGGTCACTGTCATTAATGACTTAATTAAAGAGCAAACACCATCGGCGTATATGATTCTTTTAAAGGTGGACACATCAAACGATGTCATGACACAAAGTGCAGCAAGTACGCAACAAAAAGATCAACAGCTCGCGATAATTAGGCATTCTCAATCATTGTTGAGTGACGAGTTATTCAAACAAGATGCAAAGACCACTATTTTTGGCCAAACCTCGTTATTGGCACCAAGCTTAATCGTGCACACTAAACCACAAGCTTTAATAAAACTTGAAAGCAACCCTCTGGTTGATCGTATTTTACCTTTATATGATAACGAGTTACATATTGATGCTTCGGCACATTACATCAATGCGGCTGCTGTAGTAAACAATCACATTGCAACCGGAAAAACACAACGTGTCGCAGTTCTGGACACAGGCATTGATTACACACACACAGCTTTTGGTGGCGAGGGCACTCAAGCAGCATATGATGAAGCACAATCGGATCCTTCAAGTGTTGCATGGCCGCAAGGTCAAGTCATTGGTGGCGCAGATTTTATCAGACATGATGAAGACCCGATTGAAAATGATCCTACCACCCCTAACACTGACCCCAACAGCGACAGAACATCTCATGGTACAGCGGTCGCTCATGCCATTAATGGTGTAGCACCTGATGTATCACTTCTCGCATATTCCGTGTGCGCAAGAGGGTGTTCTGGTTATGCTCAAGCGTTGGCCTTAGAAGCTGCGATGGATCCCAATGGGGATGGAAGTATTGCTGATCGCGTTGATGTTATTAATCTTTCTTTCGGTGATGAATTTGGTCAACCACAAAGCATCAGTGGTGTACAGTATCTTCTCCAAAGAGCGGTAAAGTTAGGCGTTAACGTGGTTGCTTCTGCTGGTAATAGTGGTCATTACCCATTTATAGTTTCTGGACCAAGTTCAACTCCCAACGTACTTTCTGTTGGTGCGATGACCCATCCTACAGCCATGGTTTCAAGCCCAAGTGCGATTATTGGCGGTGAAGAAACGACAATTGGGTTAGCGTCTTTTGGATTACAAGGGGCATTTGAGCTCAATAACGACGATATCGAACTTGTTTATCCTAATTTGAATAAGCAAGCGTGTGTAGACTACGATCAATCAATTGATTTTACTGGTAAAGCCGTACTGATTGATAGAGGGACTTGTAGCTTTTCTGATAAAGTGCTTCGCGCGCAACAACGTGGGGCTAAACTGGTTATTATTGCCAACAATAGAGATGGTGCACCACCAGCTATGTCCGCAGGAAATCATGCTGATGTCATCACAATAAGAACAATATCGGTATCACTTAATGATAGTCTCTACCTAAAGCAACAGTTAGCTAATAATAAACGTCCCTCCTTTAGCTTCGCTGCTATCATGAAAAAAACAGATGGCGCAGTAGGCTCATTTTCATCTCGAGGTCCATCAATGGAGGGACTTTTAAAACCAGAGATCACAGCACCGGGCACCGATATCTTATTAGCTGAAATGGGGAGCCTTAATCAACTATCGCCACAAACAGGTACTTCTTTTGCTGCGCCTTTAGTTTCAGGGGCTGTTGCACTCGTTAGAGAAGCGCTGCCACAAAGAAATGCGCTTGAAATTAAAGCAACCTTAATGAACTCGGCCAACCTTATGGTCACAAATGAGCCTTTAGCCACTCATCCAGACACAGAGCTTGCTCCTATCAGTTTAATTGGCGCAGGTTTAGTTGATGTAGAAAAAGCGATTAATTTGCCTGTTGCCGCTTGGGTGCATGATAAACAATACAACACAAACCAAGCTGCGTTATCGTATGGTCTACAAGTGTTCGATGAGGTATCGACCTTTAATAAAACAGTAACAATCAAAAACTTCTCGACAGAAGAGATAATTTATAATTTGAGTATCTCCTCTCGATACGATAACGACCAAGCGACCAACGCATTAACTTGGGATTTACCTGAGAGCATCACAGTGCCCCCAGGGCGAACTATCAACTTTGATGTCGGTTTAAGAGTTGATCCAACAAAACTCCCAAATTGGTTATTAGAAAACCCTTTCACGTTAGAGCAAGCTAATGCACAGTCAAATGCACTAACCTTGGCAGAGTTTGATGGTGCCCTTATTTTTAATGATCTGTCTACAGAACAAGACAATGACCTGCATTTGGTTTACCACATTTTACCTAAAGCAAAACCTTCGTTAACTCTTAATAGCACCAGTATTGAAGACGTTAAACATTGGGCAGTAACCAATACGAGCTCAACATCACACATTCTTGTTCCAGAGCAGCTTGTAGCTCAAGGTGAGAAAGCATCCGAAGATGACAAACCATTTAATATACTCGCTACGACGTTTAATACGATTGAAGCCAGTAACTGTAATTCTGGCTTGCTCATTACGGCCTCTATAAAACTAAGAGATCAAATCAATCACCTTCGTCAAATTGGCGTCATGTTAAATGTTGATATTGATAACGACAATCACTATGACTATGCATTGTCAAATTATAATGATGTGGGTCAATACGCTCAAGTTAAAGGCCGAGTCAGAACGGTTTCTGGCGCTATGAAAGATGGCACCCCAAATTGGGCATATCTATCACCGATGTATCATTCGTATGGCTCTGATACAATTACACTTTCTGCGTGTAGTGATTTAATTGGCTTATCAGCCACAGAGCTAGGAAGTGAATTAACAATCGAAGCCTCGGTGGGGTATCCTAGTTACCAACTTGGTATTTATGAAACAACCGACAGCGTATTAGGAACTGCAAAATTTGCAACCATGACGGGTGTCTCGTTGACTGAACCTCAAAATAAACAACCCATCTCTGTTTTAGAGCCAGGGCAACTAGCCATCATTAATGCAACGCAGAGCTTTGCTTTGAGCGCTTCACATGATGTTTTGCAAGTGATTCCACTCGATACACTTGCTACATTCCCTGAGAGCCTCGCTCCTGAACTTGAAAATGCATTTTTTAGCGTCGTAAGCAATGCACCGAACGACACCGTGATTGGAAAGTTGAGCGTAACCCAATCAAACCTAGATTTAGCTATCACTGAGTATTTGATCACCGGACAAACTTTAATGGGTATAGAGGTGAACCAATATGGCGAAGTGGTGTTAACCAATAATGTGTTTCTTAACTCACAAATTAACTTGAAGACCATTTATCTCGACGTCATCGCTATTGATGAAAAAGGGAATGAATCAGCCCCAGCAACAGTAACAATTGATGTCATCAAAGCCAAAAGTGATGATGACAATGTTGAAATGAAGTACTTATCTGACTCGATTAATCACTAACAATTGATAATTTAACTTCGTCAACATCGCGCTTTAAGCGCGATGTTGACGTTCAACTCTGCTATACATCAACCTATCACTTGTATCGATGTGTATCGTGTTTTGATCCTTTGTTACAAACTATCGCTCGCATGCTTTTTAGTCCGCTATTATATTGAGTCACCTCTCCTCAATGGGCATAACAATGACACGCATATTCACACAATCACGCTTACTGCTTACAGCACTTGTTTCACTTTATATTGTGGCGTTTTTACTTTGGCAACATAGCACTACTGGGGTACCAGCCCATCACCTATTACACGATCCAGAACTACCTGCAATATCAAATTGGTGGGGGTTGCTTATTTTACCGCTGGCCACATGGTGTTTAACCACACTCATCAATAAAAAATATGGTCTGTGTTACCCCAAAAAAGTGTGGCTGCAATTAGGGGCTGCGGGCCTGTACGCCCTGATCATGACACTACTATTTTACGCCGGTTACATGACGTTAGTCAGTTTACTGGCCGTGCCGTTTATTTTGTTTGTTGCGTTGTTTTTTCCAGTCTATCAAGCGCCTTTTTTATTGGCGTACGTGGTGGTCTCAAGCGCTGGATTTGGGGCCTTTATTCCAACTTTAGGTGGCTTTATATTTGCGGCTATGGCTTATGTCACGTACCATTTTATTCGCCCGATCCCACTGTGGCTATTTACTCAACTCACAACAAAAAATACTTAACGTAACCATACATTCAAAATCAGCACAAAAAAATAGCCCACTGTGAATGGGCTATTTTGTGGGCTTCAACCGCAAGCTTCCATGCTAATGCAAGTTTTTTGGGATGAACATTAAAGATTGGCTAACCGTCATATTAACCAATCAAATAAAACGATACGTGCGCTCACCTCCTGCTACGTATGATCAATCAATACAAAATTAAGGGTTTAACTGTTTTAACTGATACTTTTGTAATAGAACATATTGCAAACTTTTTAAGGCGCGTTGAATGGCATGCACAATATTTTTACCTTTCGCCTTGACCACAATATTGGGCAGACCTGGTAACAACATATTAATTTTGCATTCTTTTAAAGGACCATGCTGACTGGTTGGGATGTCATCAACATGGATATCCACTTTGCGAATATGCAAAGCGTATTTGGCTAATGTATTGTTGAGTAACTTAGCAAGTGAGGCCTTCATACCCGAATGGATCAGCCTGTCTTTGATTATCAGTTTCAGCTTCATACTATTACCACCTATTAGTCGCACCTGTCTTGCAGGCTTAGTGCTAATCTACTAACGTAATAGGCAAGATAAAAGCTGATTATTTCTGACCAAAGGGCAGGTATTTTCGAATGGTTACCAATATCAACTACAATCATCTGTATTATTTTTGGCAAGTGAGCCGTTGTGGCGGCATTGCTGCAGCCAGCAAAGTACTGCACTTAACACCACAAACCATCAGTGCCCAAATCAGTCAGTTAGAGCAACGCTTAGGTAAACCTTTATTTATTCGACAAGGTCGCGGCATGCACTTAACCGAATTTGGCCAAATCACCCAACAGTATGCCAACGATATGTTTGCGATTGCCGAAGAATGGCTCGAAACCACCCAAGGTGATCTCAGTCACCTATCCAAAACCCTCAAAGTAGGCATTTCTGACGTCTTACCAAAATCACTGGTTTCTAAGTGGTTAGCACCGTTAATCGACAACGAACGCATCAGTAACTTGCATTGCATTGATGGCCAACAAGATGAACTATTAGCTCAAATGGCGACCCATAAACTCGATTTGGTACTTGCAGACAAACCCCTTGATAACTCGTTGCCCTTTAAAGCGTTTTGTCATGAAATTGGTAAAAGTCAGCTCGCTTTTTTTGGCAACAAGGAGTGGCATCAACAACTGAGCCCCAATTTTCCCTCATCCTTACACAATCAGCCTGTGGTTCTTCCAGCAAAAGGCAGCCCGGTTAGCCGCGCTATTTATTATTGGTTACAAGAATTAGATATCGAGATCTCGGTAGCAGGTCACGTTGATGACAGCGCCTTAATGAAAGCACTCGGCGAACAAGGGTTTGGTATTTTTCCAGCGCCCATACTGGTTAAAGCTGAAATCGAGCGTCATTATGATGTGCACTTCATTGGCACCATCGATAACGCGTTTCAACATTACTATGCCTTCACCCCCGACAGGTTAATTAAAGACAGCATTTACTCAGAGTTTGTTAAGCATGCACAAATGAATCAATGAAAAACCAACATTTATAATACTTGGTTATAATCTATTGAAATTAAACTAAAAAACACTCATAAATTGATTTTTTTCGCTCAATCAAGATGGTAATTATTTCACATTCCACCCTGAACTGCATGATGTGGACTTCAGATATACTGCCCAGTAAAGCGAAGCGGAACGATGTTTGACCACCTTGTATGTATTTTCTGCTACCTGTTACATCATGAATAAGTACGTACAACCTAAAATAACTATTGGAAATAAGGCTGGCGCACAACTGATCGCAACGATAGATTTTACTAATTCTAGGTTTTCATTGTTTTTTAATGTTCGGATTGTAATAAAGCTTATTAAACCAGAAACAATCATTCCCCACCCACCTATTGAGTTAAGGTGATACCAAGCATGTTCATCCGATAAAGCTTGAGCTGTTCTTACGCCATATGCGGAGTTAGGTTCAATTAGCTCTAATACTAAAGGCAGTCCTAAAACAATGAAAATAGCACTGATAACATAACCCAAAACTGTCATTGCAGTTTTTACTGTAGCTAATTCTTTTTCTTTATTTGATTCCATAGTTTCCTAATTTTCCTTCTTGGTGTGGAGCTGTACTCTAAAAATACCAACGCCCGCATAAGCGGCAAATTGACAATGGGTTACACTTATTGAGCGCAGCGACAATAACCCATTGTTAATTGTCCGAGCGAGTTCACGAGCCTTAATGCGCTTGTATGGATAATAAACCCATCTAATTATTCTTTTAAACCAAGTTCGGGTAATGTGAGACCCAGGCTTTAGCTGCAACTAAAGCTCTCTTTTGTGGTAGTTCGATTAAGCGATGGATCCTCTGTTGAGAGACCGATAACAAGAATGAACGCCACAAAAGACTCCAAGCATCACACTCGAATAGTCTACTGGGTCTCGAACCCGCATTATGCAAGCAAGAGTTAGCTTATTATGAAAACAAATACTAATCAAAACATTAATGTCGGTGTCGATACCGGCAAATTTCAACTCGATATTTATATTCGCCCTCTTGATATCTATTTCACCGTTAAGAACGATGAAAAAGGGATTGCTGAGGCAATTAAAAAAATCAAAATTCACTCTCCAAAACGTATCATTATTGAAGCCACTGGCCGCCTTGAAATGCCCTTTATTATTGCATGTGCAAAGGCCAATTTACCCTTTGTCATTGCCAACCCAATACACATAAAACGCTTTGCTGGCGCCATTGGTCAACGCGCTAAAACCGACAAGCTAGATGCACAGTTGATTGCACATTATGGCGAAGCAATTAAACCCACACTCTCCACCCTAAAGCCTGACATCATGCAGATTATGAGTGATTTGGTTGCCAGAAGAAATCAGCTGTTAGTCATGCAAACGATGGAAAAAAACCGCCTGCAAATTTTACCAAAAGAGCTGATTTCAACCATCAAACCTATTTTAACAGCCTTTAAAAATCAGATTGAAAAAATTGAAAATAAAATTCTAAAACTCATTGAATCATGCCCTGAATATTCAGCCAAAAACACGATTCTGCAAAGCATGAAAGGCATTGGTAAAATTGCCGCTGCTTCCATCATCAGCAACTTACCTGAGCTTGGCTATATGTCGAATAAAGAAGCCGGTGCATTGGTTGGCGTTGCACCTATGAATCGTGAAAGTGGCCGCTATAAAGGGCTTCGGAAAATTCAAGGTGGGCGACATCAAGTGCGCACCGTTTTATACATGGCGATGATGTCAGCCATCCAATCAAACCCTGTTTTTAAATCAACTTATCAGCGATTAGTTGCTGCTGGGAAACCAAAAAAAGTAGCGCTTATTGCGTGTGTCAGGAAGATGATTGTGATCTTAAATTCGATGCTCAGAGACGGGGTGATGTGGGAAGCGCCAAAAGTTTAAAATTAGCTATTGACGCCATAGTCTCTTGTTAGGTTTTCAATACAGTGAATTTTTATAACTAGATGTATATCCATGTTCTGTATTTAAATCATTGGGCCAATTTTTAACAAGAATACTATTTAAGCTATCGGATATTGAAGCCCATTTTTCGGTATTTTTATACACCTGAACTCTTATCATTAAGGGCATTGGAATATGTTCAGGTGAATCACCAACTGTCCAAATCCTTTTGTCTGCATTTATCCATAAACCATCTTTTGAACATAAGGAAACATTAAACATATTTAACGAATCGTTTTGTCTTATATCCTCAAAGAAACGCAGCCTATTTTCATTCGCAAAGTTTTTTAAGGTGTTTCTTAACTCTTCCCATTTAGATGTTTCTAGATCAAGAACAGCTGAATAGTTTGGAGTTTTCCCAATCATATTTCTAGAGAAATCACCTCCATAGCATTCTTCAATATAACCTTCAGGTGTTTTACGCCCTTCACCACAACTACATAGCAAAATTAGAAGTGAAATTAGTATGCTGACTCTCATGAAAACCTAACGCTAAGCTAAACGGCGCACAGCTTGGTGATTGTTTTTGCATAAAATGGCGAAGCCTATGCAAAAACAAGCGCCGAGATGGGCGTCCAGTGGAGGCCGAAGGCCGGAACGATGTTTGAGCGTATTGTTATGTGTTTTTCTGCTCATTGAACAATACTTTGTTTGAAAATGGATCAATGACCGTAAAACAACGACCACCCCAAGGTGCCTGCTCAATTGAGGGCTTGCTGTATTTATAAGGCCGTGAAGTTATTTCTTGGAACAATGCATCAAGATCGCTGACATTTACAAAGACTTTGCTGCCCGGCGTACAATCACCAGAATGCTCACTAAGATGAAGAACGAGATTTCCTTTTGAAGCCTGAATATAAATTGGGTAGTCCTGCTCAAATCGGTGCTCCCAATCTAAGGTCATACCCAAAAAACCCAAATAAAATTCTTTGGCCCTCTCTTCATCAAATATTCTAATTATTGGTATAGTTTGAAAATCCATTCTCGATACTCTCTTTACACATAACGCCTTACTAATGGGCGCAAAAATGCTTGGCTAAAATTACCGACGAAGGAGCGCAAGCCAAGCGTTTGGCGTCCTTTTGAGTAACTTGTTATATGTTTAGTTACTCTAATTTATGTTTAAGCTCTCTCGACCTTCATATGGTTTTACTATAGTGAATAGTCGATCACCTAGTATTTTAGATATTGCCTCTGCATCTTTGACTATCTCAGGATCATTTTTACCCTCTAATCCCGAGTATTTAAATCCAATTGAAAACTTCGTAACCGAAGTATTATCAGTAGTGTTAATTTTGGTTCTAATGTTATATGCAATTCGGTCGTCTTTTAAGCCCTTTGCATATTTCGGATACTTTTCTTTCAAGCTATTTAAAAATACCTCGTCAAACATATTTGTAGATATATATTTAACTTCATCTTGGGTAAGGTTGTATGCCGTTATAATAGATTGAGTTGACTTCGTACAGTCTTCACACTCCGAACTCCAAAAATACATCACAACGCCTAAAACAAATATAACTATAAGAAATTTCTTAAATGGAGGAGCCACAAATCTTCCTTAAACATATAACGCTTCAATAATACGTGCAGCAAGTTTGGCAGTTTCTTTGCGTTGTTTGCAAAAGAAAATGAAAAACTTGCGGAGTCGTATTTCATTGACTTGTTCTGTGGCAGCCAGACTTTAGTCGTTTTGGCTGCGTAGATTGGAAAACTCGAAGGAAAATGGCACTTGAGCGAGACTTCATATCCTAAAGCTTAGCACTAATGTCTGTTTGTAAACCCCGCTGGTTTCAACAGCATTAGTGCTAAGCTTTAGGGATTGAAATAAAGTATAGTCCCGTCAAGTTTCTTTGTTAGATTTTATAGCACTTAAAACAAGCCATTTTATACTGATTAAATATACAGTAAAAAATCCTGTGTACGCTATAATATCTAGGGTTTCCAATTCCATCAGAACGCTAAGCTAAACGGCGCACAGCTTGGTGATTGTTTTTGCATAAAATGGCGAAGCCTATGCAAAAACAAGCGCCGAGATGGGCGTCCAGTAAAGCTTTCTACCTCTAAGGCTAAAATTGCTTTGGGGTGAAAACGACCCAATCGCTCGTTTTCTTGACTATACGAGAAACTCACCAACACTGTATATACACGCATACATAGAAAAATACTTAAAAAAATATAAATACACTGTTAATTTTCAATAGCTTATATTATAAATAATACAAAGTCGGTACCAAAATTAGTGAGGAATTGAGTAACTTCTGTTTAGAAATCATTGATTGTACGAATCACAAACAGACTCTGTCGCTATATAAAGAAAGAACACCGATGCCAATAAATTTTCCCTTAAATCAAACCTGAAAAAATCCATTTGATGAATAATGCGCGTGTATAAACACATTATTAAACAAGAGCTCAATTGCTCGTTGAACTTTGTGAGGAGTAAACGTCAGTCAAAACTTCCGATCGTGATGACACCCGAAGAGGTCAAACTGCTTATGTCGCATTTGGGCAAACGCTATTATTTAATTGCAGGATTAATGTATGGTAGTGGTTTACGAGTGATGAAAGCTGTCCAGCTTAGGGTTCAAGATATTGATTTTGACTATAAGTGTGTCCGTGTTTGGAACGGCAAAGGTAACAAACACAGAATAGTCACCTTGGCAGCTGAGCTATTTCCATTACTTAGAAATCAAATCCATCAGGTAGACGAATACTTAAAACTCGACCTACAAAACCCAACGTTTGCGCATAAATACATGACACCCATAAATATCTTATTGATTTTAAATAGTTTGCATTAAAAAACAATACAAAATCGGTATCAAAATTAGTGATAGATTGAATAACTTCTATTTATAAATCATTGATTGTACAAATCACAAACAAACTCTGTCGCTATATAAAGTCGTTTACACAAACAGCCTAAAAACAACACCGATGCCAATCTCCCCCGTGATCACGCCCGAAAAATAAACAATTGATGAGTCAGGCATTTCATGGATAAAACAAAGATATATGACACCCAAAAATATCTCATTTTAATTTTCAAGGGCTTATTTTCAGGTTTGCTCATACCAAATACAGTTTTCAGGTACAGATCAGACCATTTAAATCTTTAAATCGTTTATTATCTGAGTGCTAGCATAATCCTTTTGGATGAGGTGAACGCGATACCGCGTCCCTTCCCTGAAAACATAATGGTTACACCCTGATATTTTCATTTTGTATCCACATTTGACTTGTATGCTAATGCCAACGTTATTTTTATTAACCGCAATATCAGAGTCAACCTTACAAGGAAGTGAATATGGATACATGCCTTAAGCAGTTTTTAGACGTATGGCAGCCTTATCAAAAAGAGTTGTTTAGTTATGTCGATTGCGATTTAGATAAACTTCTCGACAATCATTGCACGTCACTGGGCACAAATCAGTTAGTCGAAGTCAAAAAGCGTAAAGAACTTATTTTTGAGTTATGCAAACAAGTGCAGTGTACATTATTGGATATTGGTGAAAATAATTTAGTGATTACACCTATGTATCATTGGAATGAATTACTGGTTCGCCATCCTAAAATTAACCAAATTGGTTTTTTAACCCCTTTTAGTTTTTTAAGTCATTGGTTGTCGTTACATCATTTAACCCAATTGATCAAAGAAGAGGGGTTTCGCGAGGCATTGCTGCTGGTTGATCGTTATATTGCTTTGCTGGAATACAAATTTGAACAAAACGTCCCACGGAAGGTCCACACCTTAGCCAAAATATAAAATCACTGTTTGTAATATTGTACGAAAAACAAAAAACAAAGTTACTTACACCTGACTTGAGCCTGAAACTCACTGGTTCACAATGATGAAACCAGCGGCCTTAAATAGTGCCAAGATTAGGTTAGAAAATATGTGACAGTCATAAATATCTCATTGATTTTAAATAGTTTGCAATAAAAAACAATACGTAAATCACTGTCGAATCAAGTAAGGACTTGAGCAACCTCTATTTGGGAGTATTGACTTTTACACAAAGTAAACCCCTGTCGCGACATAAAGTCGCTGCTACAGCTCGCACATATCAGCATTTCATGGATGAATGCAAGGTAAAGCTTAGCCATGGATGTCCTATCTTCACCGCTTGCGTTCATATCAATTGATTATTTGCAAAGCGGTTTTTAAGCTAAACACTATGGTTAATTTGAAAAAGAGGGAAATGTTTAAGTAGCTGTCGAGCTAAAGCGCGATTTACGGTTGGCAAGGAATGCTTTTAAATAACCCTCAGGCTAAAGCCCAGCCCTTAATTCACACCCAACCCCAGTCACACCCTAAAGTTTCACACAACATAACAGCTCTAACCTGCAGGCATGTTTACGCCCACAAAAAAGCAGCACTGGGGCGGTGCTGCTTGGCATTGTTGTATAGGAAAATGTGCCGCGCGCTTTGCGCGGCGGGGTTTAACTGTACTCAGTCAGGTTATTTGATATCCACTTGCAGTGCGACATTGCTGCCTGTGGTATCGGCCGTAATGTAGTACCAACCTACAGTTGGATTACTGACAGTAATACGTTGCACGGTTGTGCCTGCTATGGTGGATTTATACTGATACTGCGTGGCGCTCGCCCACGAGGTATCTGAGTATAACTTCACTTCGCCTGCGCCATGTGCAGTTTGAATGGTGACTTCACTTTCGCTTCCCGTGAAGTAAATATAATAACTATTGTGGCCTTGGCCTGTACAAATGGCTTTGCCTGACTCAACTCCACCGTAAGTAAATGGGCTTAGTGTTGCACACGCATTGCCAATGGCTGCATCAACAGGCGGAAAAGTACCACCGCCGTTATCACCGCCATCAGCTTGGCCTTCTGTGACTGTTAGGCTCACACCTTGATACTGACCACTGGTTTCAAGGCTGATATAGCGCCAACCGCGATTTGCCGTCACTGACAAAGTTTGCGCTGTGCCACTGTTACCAGATTGCGCTTGAGCATTACTTTGTGTCGCCCACGTATCAGCGTTGAAGTAAATACCTACATCCCCTTCACCACCTGCTGTTGCAATCACTAAGTCAGTATTGTCATTTTCAACCCAGACATAAAACGACCCACGTCCACCAGCAACGCATTCAGTATTGGCTAGGGTTAAACGCCCAGAGCTAATTGTTGCTTCGCCACAATGGCTGACGGTACCGCCGCCGTTATCAGGATCATTTGGATACGGATCGCTGTTGTCACCTTGGCCATCGCCGTCGGTATCCATCCATTCGCTGGCATCATTTGGAAAAGCATCGCTGTTATCGCCATAACCATCGCCATCGCTGTCTTTACTTTCAGTGGCGTCATGTGGGAAAGCATCGCCATTATCGCCGACACCATCACCATCACTGTCTTTGCTTTCGTTTGGATCAAATGGGAACGCATCCTCAGAATCAATCACCCCATCACCGTCGCTATCCACTGGCGAAGTGCCACCAACAATTTCATTGGTGATGTCATAAGTGTTGATGCTGTTTTCTTCGCTCATAACTGCAACCGCTAAACATTGGCCTGTTTCGGTAGTGATGGCGGCACGGCGATTACCAAACCATTTCCAGCTAGTCGCACTGTCATAGGTTTCGCCTGTGTTTAAGGTTTTAAAACCAAAGCTTGCACTGAGTTCGCCCGTTTCGTTATCAACACGGTAAATTCGCACCGGTGTATTACTGCTATTGGTAAAAGCAAAATCGGCTTCAAATGGGCCCGTTAAGTGTTTTTGCATCAAGTCACAGCTGCCTAAGGTATTGGCGGCTGGAATGATTTCGGCAGGCTCAGCGGTCGCAACCATACTTTGATCGATTGTAAACGCGGCAGTTTCGTTATTAAGCACTCCAACACTTAAGCAATTCAAACGCGCATCAGTCACCATAATACGACGATCGCCATACCAAACATCTGAGCTGTAAGTTTCACCTTGTGCTAACGTGCCGTAGCCAAAATCAAACCCTGTTGCCGCACTGGCGTACATTGGTTTGCCAGTTAAATTATCGATACGGAACAAACGCACTGGGGTATTTGTGGTGTTGGTAATGCTAAACCCATGTGATTTATCTTTAATAACATGGGGTTGTACCAATGCGCAACTGCCCATTTGATCTTGTGCTGGTATCACTTCTGGCACAACGTCTTTCACTAGTGGCTGATCGATTGTGAAAGTATTATTTTGTGCGCCCATCACCGCCATGCCAACGCAGTTCAAGTTGCCATCGGTCAGCATTAACCGATCGGCTTCGCTCCAATTTGTACCCGTGTAACTGTCACCTTGGTTGAGGGTTTTGTAATTCTTAGCAAAGTTTGCTTTACCAGTATTATTGTTGACCCAAAACAGCGAGATTGGTGTGTTGGTGGTATTACTAATGGTAAAGTTGGTTTTCGCTGCATCAACTTTACGCACGTATTGCTGGGCTAAATTGCAGCTACCGATAGTATCAGCTGCTGGCAACGTTGCAGCTTGTGGCGCTATTGCTTCAGAGTTGGCTAATACAAAGGCTTCAAAGCCAGCTTGGGTGCGCGCTTCGACCGCTTTAAGCTTACTGACATACTCGGCTTTATTACCTGCGCGCATTGCTGCGGTGAGTAAATGAACATCATCATTATGCTCCTCGGCAAGGTAACGCATTGCAAAATAACTCCACGGATACAACTCATCATAGCCATACGCCATAAACAACAAGTTATATAAAGGTGGGATCACTTGGCCTTTTAACGATTCGAGGGTACGGGAATGATCACTGCCATTGGCCATGTATTCAGCCATCCCTTCAGACCACGAGACGTTGTAATCAAAATAACCAAAAGACCCCGCTTTGATATAACGCCCATCTAAGTAATGCACGTATTCATGGCGCAGGTTATAAATTTGGTCTTCGTATTGGCACGAGCCTCCGACCCAATCATCAGGGCACTGCATGGCAATAAAACGCGCTTGATTGCCTTCGTTTTCAGGCGTGCCTTCTAAATACATGCCGCCGTTATCGGTATCGATACCGTAAAATTCAGGGGCATATTTTTTGTACTCATCAGGGCTGGCAAACGCAATGACTTCTAAGTGGGCATTTTGATCCCCAGTGACTGGGTTGCCTGCCGTATTGAAAAAAGCATGAAATTCAGATTCTTGTGTCGCCATGTCGGCGCACGACTGCGAAAGTGTTGCTTGGCTAATCGAGCTTTGTGCGCGAATAGTAATAAACTCATTACATTGGTGGCTCACCGTCAGAATATCGCTTTCTTTTGGTGGCACAACACAATAGCCAAACAGTGCATCACCCTCGGCGCATTCTCGGCCTGCTGATTCTAAGTAGTTTTTAGTGGTTATGGTTTCAATCGTTTCAAGGCTGAGCGAGTTTTGCAACGTGGTTTGTGCTTCACGCACTGTACTATCAAAGCGGGCCTTAGCTTCATCGGTGGCAATACTGGCAATTTTACCCAGTGCAATAAAGCTATGTGGCACAATCCATTTGCGATCCGCTTCGGTTGTCCAGCGTAAATCAACGGCGGTTTCGCCTAAATGAGCAAACGAGCGCAGTACTGAGAGCACATCAAGCATGCGATTATTAAATGCTGCTTTAGTTGCGGCATCACCATAATAGGCTGCAGAGCCCAAAGCACTTAACAGCGCCATGGTGGCATCGCCGGCATTATTGGCTGCAAATGGGTTCGCTTGTAAAGAGTGATATTGTAACGCAGCAAGTGCATGTGGCAGTAAGTCTTGATAATGCTGCGCGCCTGCACCACGTTCAAAATTATTCAGCGCTTTGGCAAACCCTTCTTGAATGACGCCGCCTTTGTCGGTTAAAAAGTCACTCATTTTGGCTACGGCCACAAAGGCGTTACTCAATGCTTGCGCTTCATCTGCGGTCATTGCTGGCGCATAAAATTTGTATGAGCCTAAAAAATACAACAATTGGTTTAAATCAGGATCGCTAATGTTATCGGCGCTCGCTAAATAATGAACGGCCTGAGTCACATCGGTGAGCGGATCATTTTCAGCACTGGCGAGGCCTTCGAAGTCGGCATATACCGCTGTTAAAATTGTTGGAATGATCGCCCCGTATTGGCTTTTTGAGTTAATGACTGGGCTGGTGACCGAGACATTAATGTTAGTATCAAAGACGATGTAATCCCCCATCGGCGGTGGCACATCACCACCACTAACGGTCACTAATAGGGATGTTTGCGCAATGTTGCCATTAATTGCAAAGTGACGTTTGCCCGCACGAGACACAAAACTGATGGTTTCATCATTGGTGCCGGCATTGGCGCTGCGAATTTGTTCGTTGCCACTCCAATCATCTCCATCGTACAGAATGAGCGTGGCATCAGAGCCATTGAATGTGCCACCACTTGTTGTGATGGTCACATCGCTATTGTCGTAAGGGACGGTGACATATAAATAATGGCCGTAGTCAGTAATACACTGTGTTTGATTAGCTGGCACTTCACCTTGACGAGGCAATGTTTTGTCACCGCACAACGCAACAGCGTAAGCTGAGCTCATGTTAAGCGAAACAAATATCGCACTGGCGAGGAATGATTTTCTGGTTGTTAGTTTCATAGTCATCCACTTTATTGGAATGTTACTAGGGTTTAATTCACACTGCGAAACCGAGAATGAATGTCCTTTACTGCTTCTAAAAAAGGGATTAACAAAGCAGGCCCAATCGAATCCATTACGTCACTCAAACTAATTTACATTTAATTATCATTTGAGATACAAACGTTATACATTAAAATGTATACAATATCCAATAGGTTTTGATATTTAACTGGTTCTCTGTTTTAGTGGTTTCCTAATGTATTGATTTTATTTATATAAAAGCTTCTCACCCTTACCTTCGAAAATTGGCTGGGATAACAAAGCAAATTGATCCAACAATCGCAGGCCTCTGGCACGTTTATCCCCACGGTTAAGGTTAAGAAGCTACTGAACAGGGTATTTATCCAGGGCTTTGGGTTTAAACTCTGCTGCAAGCTGTGGTTTGCTGGCCACCACTTTGGGTGTTTCAACGGCAGTTCCAGATAAAAAGGCCAAAACATGTGGTACTTAATTGTGTGACAGGCAAATCAAGTCAGTGAAAAAAGATCAAAAAAAGCCAAGCTGCATTGCAACTTGGCCAACATAACACAGGGAAAAGGTGTTAATCAGGTTGGGCATTCAGGGGGTTTTGACAATAAATGCCTCAGCAGAGAATTCTGCATGATCACTTTCTTTTGGTGCAATAAACACCACTTGTAACTTACCACTGTCCGGCTCTAAGGTTTTGCTGAGCAGTGGATTAGGGCTATTTACAGGGTAATTGGCTTTAACGACAACTAACTGTGTTTTATCGATAGATACAGTGAAAAAACCAGCGCCATCCCCATAACTGAGATCTTCTTCTATTAATACCCCATTGAGATACACATCAACATCAGCCATCATCGGAAAATAAGTATGTAATACGTTAAAACGGTACTTTTCGTCGCTGATATCCTCTTGATAGAGGTAAATCGCGCCCATTTCAGCTTTTTGTTCACCGAGACTATCCGGATCACCGTAGGTGAAGATCAAATAAGATTCAGTATCAGTAAAAGCAAAACTTGTTGGTGCCACTACAGGCTCAGCTAAATACGTTTGGCTATCAAATGTAAACACATTACCTTGGGCTGCCTGATTGGTGAATGTAAACCCATCACTCGCATGTCCGTACAGTAAAGCATTGCCATCTTTGGTCAGCGCAACCTTAGCGCTGCGGTTATCATCATGCCAGCGCACGGTGAGTTCATCGTTGGCTAAATTGACCGCTCGCACGTTCGCCTGATAAGTCTGTTCTTCGCAGCCTGTGAGTAATGTCAGCACAGTCATAAATACTAACGCTTGAGTTTTCATTCAATTGCATCATTTGAAAAGGATAGAAATAAGTGTACCTCTCCCCTTGGTGCCAAGTTGCAAGGATTTGTAACTAAGATATGCAAAAGTGTAATTAAGCCAAAATCTGGACAAGATAGGATGCATGAATGTTTAAATCTAAACATTGCCTTCACATTGCTCAATGTGAACATAGGTCGTTTCAGATAATTTACTGGCAGCATCCTGTGAAGAGTGCAGAGCTTAGCCTAAAAACGTTTCTTTAAACCAGCTCCATACGCCAAACGAAAAGTTAGGGAATATATCAATGCCTAAAGCTGATTTAATGATGTACAACACAAAGATACCGAACAAAGCACTAAATATAATAAATCCGGAAACAAACAACGCTTGTACCATTAGTGCAAATTGTTTTTCTTGGCGCGAAAGTTCTCGGCGGTTACGCCCTGCAACAAACACATAATAATAACGATATTTAAAAAACTTGAAGGTGCTGCGAAGATCAACTTTATGATTCCCCCAACTACGGGCACCGAGTGCAACGCGCAAATGAGCCAACTGTGACTCAGTGAAACTGTCTTGTACGTCTTTGGGCATGCGTTCAAGTAAATTTTGGATAGCACTATCGCTGCGAATATCCGCGCGGGCTTGCTGATTGTCGAGATCCAGCTGGTGTTGGTCAAACTTGGTCATCCTGTACCTTGTATTTTCAAATTATCTGAGGGGATTTAGCGGGCAGCATTGTAACAAAATTGACCTGACTAGATATGAATTTTACATGGCAATGAGCTGCTTGGCTCTAACAGGCATCGTGGTGCAGATAAAAGGGCTTAACAGCCAAACTGAGCACGTAGTTGACTCGGGGTCATGCCAGTCCAGCGTTTAAATGTGCGTCTAAAGTTCGTTAAATCAGAAAACTGCAAGGCATCGGCTACTTTTTCATTTGAATAGCCTTGTTCAAGCATGGCAAAAATCGCCCTTTGCTGGCGCACTTGATCTTTTAATTCACTAAATTGAGTGCGATGAAGTTTCAGTTTACGTTTTAAGGTGGCAGGGCTCATTTGCAGTTGTTGCGCTGCTTGTTCTAAATTGAGCTGCATATTGCTTTGTAAGTGCTGCACCATCACCTGCTCCAGACCCACAGGAGTGTTGCGACGTTGTTGCTGTTGTAACTGGCAAAGAGCGAACCGTTTACGCGTCACACTTGAGTGAACAAACTTTTCTTTTAGCAGCTTTTTTGGCATTGAAATCATAAAGAAGGGGAAATCAAACTCACATGTCACTGCAATATGTGTCTGGTATTGCTCGAAATAACAGGGTTTAGGATACGGAAATTTAATGGTGATGGCTGGCAGATAACCTAAGTGCAGCCTCATATTGGTAAGCAGTGCAGAGGCTAAATATTCATACCAAAAAATCTGCCCAGCAAGGCTCGGTTTTGCAATCGCAAAGTTAAACAGACAATGACTCAGCTCGTTTTGTTGCCTGTGGTGCATAAACAACATTGGGCACAGTTGAAACTGGTAGCGAGCGCTGATATTCAATTGCTCTGCGAAATCTTGGCTATGACTAAGCGCCTGATCCAGCGGATGTGCAACAGCTTGATGGGCATGACGACCGCACAAAAAACTGATGTCATCCCCTTTCGCCAGTTTTTGGGTGTTATCTATCAGCCGCGACAACTGTGCAAAACTGATCAACACATCATGTTGAAGTAAATCTTGATAAAACAGCTGCGTGCCTTTGAGTAACTTATCAACATGGACACCCCGAGAGGTCGCAATATCAATCAGCTGCACAGCAAATTGTTGACCACTGAGGGACTTATGATGCTCTTCTAACAGACGCATTATGCCGCAACACTAACCGATTGTTTTTGTTGTTCAATCTGCTGACATAGCTGGGTGATCAATTGCTCACTACTTTGACCGATAGACCACGTAACTGCGGCACCATATGCTTGTACAGATACATCTCGTGGCAAAGAGCGCGTGCAGTGTTCAATACTGTGTATGATGTGTCGCAACATCACATTGGCTGCTGGTTGTTGGGTATTAGGTAGCAGCACAATAAAACGATCACTGGCAAAGCGGCACGTTAAATCCTGTTGGCGGGCATTAAACTCAATGCATTGCGCCACTTCTCGGAGCACCTGATCAGAGGCCACTAAACCGATGCGCTGATGGAGGCGATCGAACTTTTTCAAATCAAGCATCAAGACACTAAAAGGCTGGTGACTGTATTCACTCAGTGCAACTTCTCGGCTAAGTTGCTGCTTCATGTACACACCACTGTGTAAACCGGTGACAAAATCACTGAGACTATGATCGCGATAGAATCGCTCTCTTTGTTGTAATTGCTCATTCACATTTACTTGTTCTAAATGCCACTGATACAAAGCCACACTCATGATCACCATGCCCAATGTTGCGGGGATAGATTCAAATGTGGTGATCCAAGCATTACTCGGATACAGCCAAAATTCATCTAACAAATCCAGTAACATAGATAAATGCATCGCCAATAAACCAAAAAACAATAACGTTGTCACGCGCCCTTTTAAACGGCTGAACAAGGTCGCCACCAACCAAAGGAGTGTCACCACTGTCATGCCCCCTTCGCCTAACACATCAATCCAATCAAAATGATCAACCGGTTTGGCTTGCCCCAAAAAGGCACTGAGCGCGAGAGTAGCGCTAATGCTGCACGCTAAAATGACAAAAAAAGGGCGATGTAACATCGCAAAGCGACGATTCATAAAAAATCCTAAATAAAGGCAAGTGACACCTATCATAAAGTGCGTTCACTGTGTGCAAAGGGTCACAATAGCTCAACTAAGTGACAGTTTTTTTAACCACACCACTGGGCATTAACTGTTTAACCCACTGCCATCACACATCCAGCATCGCTAAAAATAGCTCACCCCCTGCGCCATAGTACATCGCGTTACCTGCGATTATCAGGCTTATATTGACCACCCTCCCCTCAAAAGCCGCAAATTTGAGAGGGGGTCAAAACAGCTCAACACAGCCTTTTTTAGAAACAAAATCGCCGTAAATCCCCTTTAAAAAGAGCTCATTAGTATCACTGACATATTTTATTCATTTTTAGTCGGTAGCGTGTGCCCACCGTCAGCACAGCGTATTGCTGTGTTTTAAAATTACTTGGTAGAGAACAACAATGAAGGTTTTGATCCCCGCAAATCCACGAAAAAAAACGCCAATCGCAATCGCGGTGGCCAGCTTATTCATGACCCCGACCTTAATGGCCAATACATTAACGGGCACAGTCAGTGACGCGCAGCAAAAGGCACATTTTGAAGGTGCAAAAATAGAACTAGTCGAACTTCGCAAAACAACGGTGAGTCAACGTGATGGCTCGTTTCGGTTTAATCAGCTACCTGCTGGCACCTATACCTTACAAGTGACCTATTTAGGTGCTGCGCCAATTGAGCAGATTGTTGAGATTGTCGATGATCACATCACTGAGCAACGGATCCAATTGGTCAGTAAAACCAAGACCATAGATGACATCTTAGTTTTAGGGCAACGTGCTGGGCAAATGGGCGCACTCAACCGACAAAAAAATGCCGCCACTATCAAGACTATCGTCAGTAGCGACAGTATTGGCCAATTACCCGATCAAAATGCCGCTGAAGCATTACAACATTTACCAGGGATTTTTATTGCCCGCGACCAAGGTGAAGGCCGTTTTGTTGGTATTCGAGGTATCGACCCGAACTTAAACAACGTCAGTATTAATGGTGTGAATGTCCCCTCTCCTGAGGCCGGAGTGCGCAGTGTTGCGATGGACGTCATCCCCAGTGAGTTAATCCAAAGTTTAGAAGTCAGCAAAACGGTCACCCCAGATATGGATGCCAGTGCTGTGGGCGGCTCAATTGATGTCAAAAGCCTTTCAGCCTTTGACCGCCAAGGGCAAAGCTTCAGCTTAACGGCCCAAGGCGCGTACAATCAACTTGTCTCAGCCTCAAGCCCAAAATTATCAGGCAGCTTTAGTGATGTCTACGAACTCAATAATCATTACACCTTAGGTTTGGCGACTGCTGTTTCATGGTTTAAACGTGATTTTGGTTCGCTAAACATCGAAACAGACGGTGGATGGGGCGATTTTGAAGCCCAAGACAGCCAATCAGGTGACGATATTGACTATTTTGGCGCCGAAGAAATTGAGCAACGCCATTATTTGATTACCCGAGAGCGCCTCGGTGCTGCGTTAAATTTAGACTTGCACGCCAATAATCACGATAAGTTCTACCTGCGTACTCTGTGGAGCGATTTTTCTGATGATGAGATGCGCTTACGCAACGAATATAAATTTGCAAAAGGGCAGATCCACACAGACACACTCACCGCTACATCAGCGCAGTTTAGTGATGCCAACATGGATCGAGACACTAAAGATCGTCACGAAGTGCAGCAAATTTTGTCTGTGGTCGCCGGTGCACAGCAGCAATTCAGTGATTGGTTTTTAGAATACAATCTCGGCTATTCTAAATCGAACGAAAAAGAACTCGGTCGCTTAGACGTCAGTTTTGCAGCCAAAGGACTGGAGCTCGGTTACCAAGCAGGTCAAGTGCCACAGTTAACTCAATCGGCTGCGGCGCACGATCTCACTCACTTTGAATTAGACGAAATAGCCACCGCCAATAACATCGCCCAAGATGAATCATTGAGCGCGCAGTTTGATTTAAGCAAAGACTTTGTTTGGTACGGTTACAATAGCCAGTTTAAATTTGGCGCTAAATACGCTAGCCGAGAAAAAACCAATGCGGTGAAGGCGCAAATTTTTGATGGCGGGTTTGACGACGTCATGGCATCACGTTTTGCCACCGCCGCGCCAGATTATACATTAGGTCAATTTGGCCCAGGGCTTGATCGTGCGGGTTTGCAGCAGTTTTTTCGCACCAATCAAGCAAGCTTTGCAATCAATCAAAATGAATCTGACATTGAAAGCCAAGGACAAAGTTTTCAGTCCGATGAAGATATCTTGGCCGCTTATGCCATGTTTAATTTTGATTTTGACCAGCTCGATGTGATTGCTGGCGTTCGTTTTGAAGGCACTGACTTTACCACCCAAGGCCATAAAGTCGAATTGATAGTGGATGACACCACAGACTCGGAGCAAGTAAGCATCACTCCTTGGCAACAAAGTAAAGAGTATGATCATTGGTTGCCGAGCATTAATGTCCGCTATCAGTACTCTGAAAAGCTAATTAGTCGCTTTGCTGCTACACAAACCATTGCCAGACCAAGCTTTTCTGATTCTGCAGCCTTTCAACTGATCGAAAGTGAAACCACCCTTGATGACGACCAAATCAGCACTGAGCGTAAAGCCGAAGTCGGTAACCCAAATTTAGATCCGTATAAATCAAACAATTTAGATTTAGCACTTGAATATTATCCTACCCGAGTGGGCGTGCTCTCTGCTGGGATCTTTTATAAAGACATTGATAACTTTATTAGTCAGCAAGAAGTTCAAGACCACGGCCAGTGGGATGGGTTTAAGCAAGTGATCCAAGCGGTCAATGGCGGGGCTGCATCGTTAACGGGTATTGAACTGGCGTGGAATAAACAGTTTGATTCTGGGTGGTTGTTTGCCTCTAACGCCACCTTTATTGAGGCGGATGATGCCTTACCGAATCAATCTGATACCGTGGCCAATTTGATGCTTGGATATGAAAATTCGCAGATCAGTGCACGCCTCAGCGCAACGTATCAAAGCGAAAGCTTTCAATTTGAAGAAAATGACCGCCGTGTGATGCAAGCCAGTCATACTCAAGTTGATTTTAGCGCCAAATATTACCTCAACGAACAAACGCATGTTTATTTCAATGGTATTAACCTCTCTGACGAGCCCTTTTATTTGTATCACGAAGCCGGCAGTTATAACTATCAATACGAACGTTATGGCCGCTCGTTTGAGTTAGGTTTTACTTTTAATTCTCTTTAATTTGTAGGGCCTAGCAACGTTAAGTTGCTAGGCAATAGTATGAATCACACGTATTTAACCGTCTCTTTGTGCGCTGCTACGCTGGCGTTAGTGGCATGCAGTGGCAAAAGTCCCCAGACGCCTCGCGAGCACTCGGCCAATTTGGGGTTTTTAGCCTTTGGTGATGGGGGTTATCATGTCGACTACCCTAAAAAGAAGCATATTGATCATCCTCTATCGCGGGACGCGTTTATTGAAAAAGAAAAACAAGATTGGCTCGAGGATCATCGCCCTATTGCCGAATTTGATCACGCCCCTTTGTACGTCTACCCCGGCACAGACATTACAACTGAGCAAGGTGGAGCCCAAGCTGTGGGGCTCGCGATGACACAATTATGTCGCCAAAAAAGCTGTGATTTTGCCATTCAACTTGGCGATAACATTTACCCCGATGGAGCCGATGCCAACGATGGTAAAGATGATACCCAACGCATGAATGATCTGATCTTAGCGCCACTACAACCGTTATTTGACGAGCACCCTGAGTTAACTGTGTATTCCGCGCTTGGCAATCATGACTGGAAATCATCTCGTACCGGGGTCGCAAAGCAAATCAGTTGGATGCAGCAACAGCCTAATTTTCATCTCGAAGACCGCGGTTATTACCGCTATCACCAAGGTGAGCCGGGCAACGATGTTGAGTTTTTTGTGTTGGATACAAATTTACTGTTATCGGGTCAGCATTTTTATGAGTTACCTTTATTGCCTGATGGCAGTGAGCAAAACTTAGTCGATGCGCTGGCCAATGATTCAGCGCAATTAGAGCAACATAAAAGACATGAAGTCCCGCATCATGGTGAAGATCTCCAACAGCTCAACTGGCTCAAAGAGGGGCTTAAAACCTCGACCGCCAAATGGAAAATCGTCTATGGCCATCATGTTTTATGGTCCATTGGTGGTACCAAATACGCCGAAGCCCACGTGCTCAAAAAGCTTCTTTTACCTAGTTTATGCCAGTACGCAGATGCCTATATTGCTGGCCATGAGCATGATTTAGAACTTTTAACCGATGACTGCTCAGTGGCCACACCGCAGATAACACGCCCTAAATTGCCACTCATTATCAGCGGCGCGGCCGCCAAAATGCGCGGTAAACACACTCCTTTTGCAGAGCAACAAGCCAAGCGTTACCCTCAATATGAACTGCTCTGGTCAAAAAGCTTCACATGGGGATTTGCCCATATTGAAATTGATAATCAAGCGGATGAATTAGTGGTTCATTTTTACTCGACCCCCAGAGATGGCTCGGGTGCGTTGGTTAATGAACCTAGTTTTCGATTTTCACACCGCTCATTATAATGACGCTCGCGCCCTGCTGTTCAGGAGTAAAAAAGGGCGCGGCTAATTACTTAGCAAATAAAAACACCCGCCACAAAAGAAAATGGTTCTCATTTAGATTAAAGTAAGGTATTGTCTACGCAATTGAGAATCATTATCAAATGGAGTGGTTATGCAATCCCAGTTATCAACACAACTGCAAGCACATCAGCAACGTTTACTTGATTGGCAGCAATTAATGCAAACAGCCAATAGAGCCTTTATTGAACAGCACTACGAGCAAGCATTGGCGACCTATCAAAGTGCAGAATTGGCCAGCGCCAATCAAATGAGCATGCTACTGAGCCAACCATTAGATGAATCGAGCATTGATACCTTTGCCCATTGCGCGGCGGCTTGGGTTGTCACCATGCATAACATTGCCGATTGCCTCAATGCCCAAAAAAACACCGAACACAGTATCCAGCAACTTTATCACGCGTATGAAGCGATGATGCGCCTCACACTGCACCGCAATACTGATATTGCTGAAATTGCAAGGCGTCAGAGTCGTCGCTGTTATCAGCAATGGCTCTTGCACGGCGGTAATCAAGCAAAAGCGTCTTCATTCCCTGCGCCTAACATGCACACCGTTTTACATTAAAAAGGACGATTATGGCTTACCAACTCCCCACATTAACGTATCAGTACGATGCTCTCGAACCCCATATTGACGCCCGCACCATGGAAATTCACCATACGCTGCATCACAACACCTATGTGAATAATATCAATGCGGCGTTGGCTGGCACTGAGTATGAAACGCAAAAAATCGAGACCATTTTACTTAACTTTGCCTCAGTACCCGATCAACTAAAACCTGTGGTCCGCGATCACGGTGGTGGTCATGCCAATCACAGTTTATTTTGGCAAATTATGTCACCTCAAGGGGGTGGGATCCCGATGGATGACATTGCGATCGCCATCGATAAAGAATTAGGTGGGTTTAGCAGCTTTAAAGAAGCATTTACAGCTGCAGCGCTTAAACGTTTTGGCAGTGGCTGGGCATGGTTATCGGTCACACCACAAAAAACCTTAGTGGTTGAAAGTTCACTCAACCAAGACAGTCCGCTTATGCATGGCAATACACCTATTTTAGCCTTGGATGTGTGGGAACATGCTTACTATTTACAATACCAAAACCGCCGACCTGAATATATTAATGCCTTTTATAACGTGATTGATTGGCAAGAAGTCAATCGTCGTTATCAAGATGCGATTGCCGCATAAGCAATCAACCCGAACTGTTTGGTTTACCCTTGAACCAGAAGCAAACAGGCAGTACTTTGACTGCCTGTTTTTTTTATTGATGGTATTGAAATGTTACGCGTGATAACTCACATGTTGGTAAAAACGCACGGTGACATTTTGTTGCGTGGCTGGGATTTCAAGTTTATCGGCCAGTCCGCGCAGCGCCCCCTCGACGCTATTCATAAACTTGCCATAGCCGATATCATTTTTATCTTCATCCCCTGCGGCAATAATAAAATAAATGGTCTGGACTAGTTTATCTTCATGCCAATAACCAAAATACTGGCTGTCATGGTTGGCTGGGTCAAAACTAATTTTTTGCAATTCACTATTTTGATCATTGCGGTCAACCTGACTGTTTCTGACCAATGGAATATGGTCATTGGCCACCATCGCAATGCGGCTAAGGTTTTTTGCACCGCAAGCAGTTAAAAATGAATCTTCGATATAACGGTATAATTTTGCGTACCCGGTATCTGACTCTTTTAAAAATCTTGTTTTAATATTGCGGGTGAGTGGGATCCCAACAGTGACATACGTCATTTCGCTATGAGTACTGGGTAAGTCACATGCTCTGGCTTGATAACGTGGCGCTAAACTACGTAGTTTGTAGCCGTAGCTTTCTTTGTTACCTTTTGCATTGGCAAATAAATCATAAGTTAAATGCTGATGATCGCGAATTTTGATCACCGTTGGACAATGCGCGAGATAGGCTTTAAACAAGCCGATCACTTTCGTGACCCTGCGATGAAAATCAGCGGCATGTGCGCGAAGTTCATCACCCGTTGCTAAAAATACAATGCGAATTTTGCGCGCTTGATGCCCAGGCTCTGATAAACAAGTATGTGACTCATGATGTTTCGGGTTATAAAAAAACAACACCTGCTTTTTAGTTTGTAAACAGTAAGACTCTTCATTAAAACGGACAATCGGCAGTTTATCGTTAGCTAAGACATGGACATTGTGGAGTGAGTTTTCTTCACACAAGGTAAACAATGTGTCAGAAATTTTTTGATATGCCTCTGTTGGGCTTGAAAAATGGCTATGAAACAGTTCATCAAGGCGAAACTCAGCCAAAATGTATTGATTAGAACGCGCGTTGCTTGGGATATAAACACGATGCTGACTTTGAGAGGCCATTTACTTATTCCTTTAAAAATTCAATAGAGGATTAACCTGAATGCTGTGGCATTGCAGACTAAGAATGGCGCCAGTGTAAAAGACAATCACGACGTTTTTATTGCGCTAGAACAAACTTATTCGTAAATAATGAACAAAAAAGGTGAGACGTCATGCGTCCATGTCGCCTCACCTTATCATCTGTAATTCAGTAAAACCGTCTTTTGAACAGTGCTTAGAAACGATACGCAATGCCTGATGAAAGCGTAAAGGTCTCTAAATCTCCCATGCCGGTGTATTCATAACTGGCTTGTAGCGCAACACCCGAATCCCACTGATATTGCCAGCCTACTTGTGAGATTAAACCAACACCGTCTTGTGACACGACTTTCGTGCCAGATTTAGCAATCTCGTAATCATAAAAGTGTCCACCTATGCGCAAAAACACACTGTTGCGCTCAGTGAGCGGATACTGACCTCGCACAGAAAGCGCATAGTTTTGATAATCCAACTGATTGGCATCTAAATTAAACAACAAGTCATTGCTTTGATTGCATTCGTAGCGGTGATCATTGATCCGATCGCATTCCCAATCATCCGCTTCCATGCCTGTTTTTATCCCAGCTTCGAGTGCCAGTTCAGGCATCCATTGATATCGATAAAAACCATAGACAGCCACTACACCGTCACCATCATTTTTTGATCCGTTAAACTCTGCAGCCCCCACTGAAATCGAGCCGCCTAAACTGTGTGGGGTTTTGTTATCCATTTTGGCATGTGCGCTTGTGCCAAGCAGCAAAATAGCCACACCAATCAACGCTCTTTTAAACATCTTCATCATCCCTAGTTATGTAAAAAGTAATGTAATGCAGGCAGTGTAAGTAAGGTTGAGGATTTAAACTGTCAGTAATCTGTAGGTAATTGTTAGAGAGTGTAAAAAGGATGTCAGCGTTGAAAAAACGCTTTTTATAAAAGTGCCGCCTACACTTAATTACAAGAATAATCGCACGAGTAAGCATGAAATCTCATCAGCAAAAACAACTTGTTATTATTAGTCTCAGTGCAGCACTTTGCCTCTTAAGTTCACTGAGCATGTATTTTAATTGGTTTAATGCCCTCGATAACGCGCTGTTTGATTGGCAAAGTTCAGTGATCCAAGCAGATTTAAAAAGCGATGATAATATTGTGGTCATTGCGATTGATGACATGAGTTTAAACGCCATGACCCCCATTGCTGGGCGCTGGGTTTGGCCACGAAGTGTTCATGCTGAACTGATAGAAGGGCTGCAACCCTACTCGGTTCAAGCCATAGCGTTTGATATTTTATTTATTGAACCTGATATTTACCGCCCGGACGACGATCAATACTTTTATGAGGTATTACAACAAAGCCCACATGTATTTCTGCCCATTTTAGCCCTTGAAAATCATAGCCCTTTGGATAAACCTTTACACGAGCTTGCTAGCAACTTGCCTCTTTTTTCAGCGTTGCCATCGACCGACTCCAGCAATCATACTTTGCTTTGGCCTAGTCATTTCAACGTTAATAAACAGCGCTTAGGCGCAATCAACTTATTGAAAGATAAGGATGGGGTCGCGCGTCATTACGCACTATTTCATCAGCTGGATCATTGGCAAGTTACCTCGTTGCCAGCGGCCATCTTGACCTATCTGAATATTGACTTACCACCAGAAAAAACCCTCCGACTTCAATGGCGAGGCGCTGCTGATACTCCTTATAAAACGTTTCATTACAGTACGGTATACCAAGCAATCTCTGCTCAAGATGAAGCTTTTTTACAACAATTTAGTGGTAAAACGATTCTCATTGGCACCACTTCGGCAGGTTTGTACGACGCCCGTCATGTCGCCGTCAATGATAACTTACCGGGTATTTATATTTTAGCGACAGTGCTCGACAATATCAGCCATCAACATTATTACCAGCCAATATCTGTGTATTGGATTGCCGCGTTATGTATCGGCGTTATCTTCATGATAGCGCTCATTTACGCTTATCATACCGCCTATTCGCAACAAATAGTCCACGCCTGTTTATTGGTTTTTCTGATTTTAACGATAGGCTTTTATGCTTCACTGTGGTTACTCAAACTCAGTGTTTATGTGGCTTTTGGCACTGTGATGGCCAATACAGTATTGACCTTGATCCTATTTTGTATGGTGTTTGGTTATATGGAATACCTTAGCCGTTCAAAAGCACAGCAATTGTTTGGTCGTTTTTTAGATCCTAATGTGGTGAAACAACTATTAGATGAGGGTAAATTTAATGTGGAACAACTCAATCAAAAAAAACAGGTCAGTATTTTGTTTTCAGATATTCGTAACTTTACGACGTTATCGGAAATGCATGATGCCAACACCATATTAAACTTACTCAATCAGTATTTTAAATCTCAAGTTGATGTCATTTTTGATCAGCACGGGACTCTGGATAAATTTATAGGTGACTGTGTGATGGCCTTTTGGGGCGCGCCGATTGACGACCCTCTTCATGCAATCCATGCCGTTCGAACCGCCTTAGCCATGGAGCGAAATTTATTGGCATTTCGAGCATCACAACCCGCTGCGTTTCAACAACTTGAGATTGGCATTGGCATTCATTGTGGTGATGCTATTGTTGGTTTTATCGGCACTGAGCAGCGCGTTGACTATACTGTGCTTGGTGACAACGTCAATTTGGCAAGTCGCATTGAAGGGCTCACCAAAGAGCATAATCGGATTTTAGTATCTGAGCCGATCATGCTGCTAGCCCAAAGCGAGTTTACATTTGAATATCAAGGTGAATTCAGCGTCAAAGGCCGCCATGAGACAGTCAAACTCTACACACCAATTAGGAGTTTACCATGACAATATCCCCTGTGATGGCTGCCTGTTTGTATCTGTGCAGCTTGTCCCTTTTCGCCCAGCAACAACAAGCTGACACGGTCAAAGAAACACCCGTTCATCAAACAGCCCAAATCAGCAGCGCCGTTATTGAACGTTTACCTGCAGACACCGCCATTGCCATCATGCAGCGCCACCGAGCTTGGTATCAAATTTCACAGCAAAACACGCTCAGCGGTTGGGTCAAAATGCTTAACGTGCGATTTGCTACCAGCCCAAAACGAGCAGGTGAAGTCGGAATTGGGCAATTATTGCAATCAGTCTCTGGCGGGCGTTCGACAGAATCGACTGGGATCCGAGGCTTTGATGCCGAATCACTAAGCAATTCAGTGCCTAACCCAGCTGCAGTGTTACTCCTTGATGGGTTTGTGACCACTCCCACACAGCAGCAAGCCTTTATAAAACAAGGTCAATTAAATGGAGCAACACCATGAAACACTTGATCCCCCTTGCACTGATAGTGACAAGCTTGCTACTGAGCGGCTGTAATACTACCGGACTTAAAATTGGCAGCCTAGATGTCGGGGCGTTAGTGGATAGCGGCACGGCACTTTGGGATGCTAACCAGATTGATGAACCTCAAGAAATTCAGTTGGGTCAAAATATGTCTGCCGCGTTACTTGGCACGCGCCCTTTGTCTGATAACCGCGAACTGAATATTTACGTCAACCAAGTGGGCCTCTTGCTCGCTAGTCATTCTGAGCGCCCTCACTTACCTTGGCGGTTTGGCGTGATCAATTCAAGTGCGATTAATGCATTTGCGGCACCTGGCGGCTATGTATTTATTACAACCGCGATGTTGACTGAACTCAATGATGAAGCTGAGCTGGCGGCGGTATTAGCCCATGAAATCATTCATGTCACGGCGATGCATCACCTAAAACACTTACAAGATCACGCACTGCGAAATGCATTAACTGAAACGGTCTTTGTTTCGGCGCACGCTTATCAAAGTAATACTGGCGCCTCGGCCTCAAAGCAGCAGTATCGACAATGGGCAAAAACAATTACCGACTCAGCCCATGAACTTTATACCCAAGGACTAAGCCGCGAAGATGAGTTTTTTGCTGATCAACAAGCACTGAATTTAGTTGTCAAAGCAGGGTACGATCCGTTTGCTATGCTGGCGAATTTACAGCGCCTTGCCGCAATCGCCCCTGATGACTCAGCCTTAGCGTTACTGTACCAAACTCACCCTACCGCCGATGAACGCTTACAGCAACTCTTTGAAAAAATGGGGAGTTTCGAATCAATCTCAGGTCAAAGCCTAGCATCACGTTTTGAACGTACTGTCCATGCGCAACAATAACCAAGTCCACTGCAATGATGCAAAAAGGCTTAAGGCCTCTTTGCATCATTAAGCAATTGTTTTTGCTGTGCGGATAAGTGTGCTTTTAGGTATGGGGCATCTTTGAGCAAAGCTTTTAATCGCTCTGCCGCTTGTATTGGCTTATTTTGTGCCAATAACGCATCGACTTCAACAAGAGACTGAGCATCGTCAGAAGAAAGACTCAATACATCAACAGCAGGGCTTTGTGCGCCTTGACGCGCTTGAACATTCGATGCGGGGCGCAGCGCTTGTTCTTTTATGAGCATCAATGGTTCGTCGATGCTGCGTGAAGGGGCATCCAATTGCAGGGTTTCTAACGTTATATTCGCCGCTTCGGTTTGCTCAGCATCAGACTGTGGTGGTTGCGCTGAGCGTTTACTCGCTTGCGGCAACTCTTTAGAAACATCATTGTTAACCACTTGAGGAACTTGATGAAATACTTGAGCATTTTGCCAATATAACAGCGCCACACAAATCATTGAAGCGACAGCGGAAACAGGGGCAAACCAAGACCGAGACAGTAAGCGAAAAGGTTTATCGGCATGTTGTTCAGTGGTGGCACTGTTAAGCTCAGTGGCTGCTTGCTGTAAAATAGCCTGATCAAGCTCTGGCGAAGGTGTTTGTGTTGCACCTTGTTGATATAAAGCCGTAATGGTGTCATCCGTTAATTTATTGCTCATGATCCGCTCCTAGTTTATTGACCAAACAACGCTTCAATTTACTCATCGCGTAGCGAATGCGACTTTTAATATTTTCAGGCAATTCGCCAATAACTTGCGCTATTTCACTGACACTTAGCTGCGCTTCATGGCGTAATAAAAAAGCCTCTTTTTGCTCTAATGGCAATAACGCTAAACACCCTTTGAGGAGCTCGACTTGTTGAGCGGTTTCCACTCGTTTGCTTATCGAGGGGTCAAAAGCAACCAATTCAATCACGTTGCTCGTTGGTATTTCGGGTTCAGTTTGCACCAAATGTTGGGTACGTACTTGTTTACGGCGCATGGCATCAATCAGGACATGGCGGGCTAACTGATACAGCCAAGTAGTAAACTTGGCTGATGCTTGATAGGTGCTGCGAGCTTTGATGATTTTATTCCATAACTCTTGAAAGAGCTCTTCAGCCAAATGATGATCGTCGCATTGACGCGCAAAAAAACGAAACAAGCTATTTTTGTGGCGTCGATAAAGCTGCTCAAACGCTGCCATGTCACCTTTAGCATATTGCAACATCAGTGTTTCGTCTGATTGCGAGGACGTCATTGTATATATGTTTCCTGTCATATGATTATTGCAAAGTCGCTGCATTTTGCACTAATTGAATAAACTCACTGCGATAGCCAAAAGGATCTGCCCCTTTATTAGCTTGAGCCAATTCGATACACGCTTGATACTGCCATTGACCTGTATATTTTGCACCTTTTAATAACTGAGCAAACCCAGCGACAGCTGCAGCAAATTGAAAATCTTGACTCGCACTTTCAAGCGTATCCATTCGACTCGATGCACTAATGGCTTGCTGCACCATGAGACTCTGATCGGTATCGGGCTGCTTATAACGTAATTTGACAAACGCGAGCTCTGTCTCATCGTGCTCTGTTGTTTTGGGTTCAGTTGCTTTAGGCGCGCTTGCTTGATAACGTAAATCATCAATCTGTTTAGCTGTTGAATTGGCAAGTGTAATTTCATACAACGCCGTTACTGTATGACCTGCGCCTAACTCCGCGGCATCGACTTGATCATTATTAAAGTCTTCTGTTGCCAATAGTCGGTTTTGGTAGCCAATTAAGCGGTACTCTGCCACCCACTTAGGGTTAAATTCAACTTGGATTTTCACATCTTTAGCGATGATTTGCATACTGCTGCTGAGTTCATCCACCAGCACTTTTCGGGCTTCTTGAATGGTATCGATATACGCATGCTGACCATTGCCAATATTCGCTAATTGTTCCATCAATCCATCATTATAATTGCCTTGACCAAAACCCAAAGTGGTTAATGCAATGCCAGTTTTTCGCTTAGCTGCAACGAGCTGTTTTAATTTATCAATCGATTGCATACCAACATTAAAGTCACCGTCAGTGGCCAATATCACGCGGTTAATGCCCCCTTGAATAAACTGTTTTTGAGCAATTTGATAGGCTAATTCAATCCCTTGCCCACCATTGGTTGAGCCTCCTGCGCTGAGTTTATCCAGTGCATTAATAATCGCGTGGTGATCATTCCCCGCTGTTGCATCAAGCACCATGCCAGCAGCCCCGGCATAAACAACGATTGCCACCGAATCATCACTACCGAGTTGCTTGGTCAGCATTGTTAAGCTTTTTTTTAGTAGCGGCAGTTTATCAGGCGCGTTCATTGACCCTGATACATCCAGTAAAAAAACCAAATTCGCCGCTTTGAGCTGCGCTTTATCTACCTCAAATCCCTTAATGCCAATTTTCAGCAACTGACGGTGATGATCCCAAGGTGCAGGCGCTATTTCACTGTGGACATTAAATGGTACAGCGGTTGATGTAGGTGCGCGATATTGATAATCAAAGTAATTTATAAACGCCTCTTCACGGACGGCATCGCTTGGCGGGAGTTGGCCCATCTTTAACATGCGTCGACTATTGCTGTAGCTACCTGTATCCACATCGATAGAAAAAGTAGACACCGGCGCTGTGCTTACTTGTTGCACCGGGTTTGATGATGACGGTAAGTAATTTTCTTGATCTGTAGGGTGCGTCAAAATCGGTGGCATTATTAGCTTAGGAAGTATGGGCCCAGGATGAATGGGGATCGGCATAGGAGGATGAAGCGCACCGACCCGTTTACGTGTTTGCAAGGTATTTGGAGCAGGTGCGACCAAGGTTGGGGCCAATAGCTGCCCATCGAGAGCATGGCGATACTCTAAACGTTGAATAGCAAGGTCGGCTGATTGTTCTGTTTGCTCTTGAACGTGAGTCGGATCAGTTGCAGGCTTTGCTACTTGGGTTTTGTTTTCGCTGGATTCAGTCTCTACTTGCGTGGGCTCAATACTGCGATTACATCCTGATACCAAAGTCAATAACAAGGCCATGGCAATACGTGTGGGGCTGAGCGGCGTTTTTTTAATAAAAAATGTGTGATTGTTTATCATTTCATAAACTCAATTTAATCAAAGGTTATAGTTATAAACGCAGCACCTACTTGAATGGGGTTAATTATTAATAATCCTTCTTCACATCGTGCATTTATAGACTTATTACACACTATTACCAATTACTTGTTTTCCTTCTTTTCTACACTAACCTTGAAGTATAAGAATAAAAGGTACAAACGAATCATTATTCTAGTTCGATGTCTCACACATTAATTTTGCTAGGAAGCGTATGCCAAAAAGGACCACTCCAGAAATCGATCTTCACACTGATTTTAATTCGATAAAATTCAAAGATCGCTTAACGTCGGCCATGTTGCTGCAAATGTCGATTCGTCTCACATTAATTGTCGTGCTCGTATCTGCTGCGACCTATTGGCACATCACCACAATTTATGAAGGTCAGGTTGTTGAAACGCTCGACAAATACATTAAAGAACGCAGCGAAAAAGAAAGCGCGATTTTTCAACTCGCAGCCGAAAACCACACCACAATCAAACAACGTTTTTTGAACGCATACCAAAGTGGCCAAAACGTTACTGATACTGAATTTTCGAAATACTTTATCAAACAAGATGATGGCACCACTCGTTTGTTACCAGAGGCTTATCACGGGCTAATGTATAATTATGGCGATAAGTTAGAGTATCTCACTGGATTTGTCGGTCCTGATGCGCCTATCGGTGAACAGGCTTTTCGTAATAAACTTAATATTGCTTATCATTTAATGGCGCAATATGGCCCAGCTTGGGTCAACCGCTTTGAAAGCGTCTATATCACCATGCCTGAAAACGTGGTCATCATCTACTGGCCTGGTTTACCTTGGGCGATTAATACACCTGCCACACTCGAAGTCAGTCAAGAACCGTGGTACACCATAGTGATGCCTGAAAATAATCCTGAGCGCGTTCCTGTTTGGACTGACCTCTATTATGACTCAACAGCAAAAGATTGGATGGTGTCACTGGAAACCCCTGTCGACCTCGATGGTGAAAACCTCATCAATATTGGCCATGACATTTTATTGCAAGACTTACTCAATCGGATCATTCATGAAAAGCTTGAAGGCACTTATAATTTCATGATTAATAAAAGTGGCCAGCTTATCGTTCACCCAGATATCGAAGAATCTCTCAAAAACAACCATACCGACTACGCTTCAAAGCTCAATCCATCAGGAGCGCTTGGTGATGCAATAAAAGCTATCGAGCAAGAATTTACCGGCGATCATGCCATCATTTTTAATCAATCACTCAAAGCTTGGCTTGCGATTGCTCCCATAAAAGGCCCAGATTGGTTGCTGGTTACTGTCTACCCAGAAGATTTAGTGATGCAAGCTGCGCGTTCAACCGCGCGATTTGTGCTCATTATTGGGCTAATCTCTTTAGTGGTAGAAATGCTTATGCTGTATTTAGTCACACTCAATAAAGTTGTCAGGCCACTCAAAATGCTCGGTGAAGCGTCGTCTGAAATTGGTAAAGCTAATTATCAACTTGTCGCTAATGGACAGCTGCAATTGCCCAGTGATCGCAAAGATGAAGTCGGCATTTTAGCCAATGCCTTTAAAGAAATGGCCACGAGATTATTTGATTATCACAATACTCTAGAGCACAAAGTTGCAGAACGAACGACCGAATTAGTCGAATCTCGCAAAAAAGCCGAATCGGCCAGTAAAGCAAAATCCAATTTTCTTGCCCACATGAGCCATGAAGTTCGCACCCCCATGAACGCTATCATTGGCCTGAGTCAGTTAATGCTCAAAACGAAACTCAATAAACGCCAACGAGACTTTATGGAAAAAGTACTCTCCTCGTCTGATGTATTGCTCAACACTCTTAATGATGTATTAGATTATTCAAAAATAGAAGCCAATAAACTCACCCTTGAATATGTGCCCTTTGATTTACGCGATGTGCTACGCCGAGTCACCAATATTAGTGCTTACAAAGCACAATGTAAGGGAGTCGAGTTATTACTCGATATCGATAAAAAAGTGCCATTTTTATGGATTGGGGATCCCATTCGGCTCGGACAAATATTGATAAACCTTGCCAGTAATGCAGTCAAATTTACTGAGCAAGGTGAAGTCATTATTCGCGTTAAACTCATTGCACAACAAGATCAACAACATACTCTGCGTTTTAGTGTCATCGACACAGGTATTGGCATTGATAAAGAACGCATTGATCAGCTCTTTTCTCCCTTTATTCAAATGGACTCGAGCATCACCCGCAAATATGGCGGCACAGGCTTAGGCTTAGCAATCTGTCGTCAATTGACTGAATTGATGGGCGGGCGAATTTGGCTCGAAAGCAAACTCAATGTCGGCAGCCAATTCCACTTTACCTGCAAACTAACCCTCAGTGAAAGTGAGCAAATTCAGATTTGGCCAAAACAAAATCGACTTAAAGGAAAACGCGCACTAATTGTTGATGACAACGCCATGGCCCGCGAAGTACTCGCCGATATTCTCGACGCATTAAGTTTAAACGTCACACGGGTCCCTGATGGGTATGCCGCTCTCGATGAATTGGAAAAAGCCAGCCGACAAGGTTCGCCTTACGATGCGGTGTTTTTAGATTGGAATATTCCCGGTCTTAATGGGGTCGAAACAGCAGTGCGCATTGCGAATAATCCCAATATCATATTACCCGCGGCCATGCTGATGGTGACGGCCTATGATGTCGATAAATTTGAATCTGATGCGCATGAAGCGAATATCAAAAAAATCATTGCCAAGCCCGTTGACGCGTCATCCATTCATGATTCATTGATGGAAATTTTCTTTCAAGAAAAAGCCCCTCGTACACCACTTGAAAACCGCGAACTTAATTTGAAATCTAACCTCGACTTAAGTGCACTACGAGGCAAACAAGTGTTGATAGTCGATGACAGCATTTTAAATCGAGAAGTCGCCACCGAATTTCTGACTGACGTCGGTATTATTGTCACCACCGCCAATAATGGCGTTGAAGCGCTGGAAAACGTTTTAAAACAAACGTTTGATTTGGTACTCATGGATGTGCAAATGCCAGTGATGGATGGCTTAAGTGCCACTCAAGAGATTCGCAAACAACCACATTTAGCTCATTTACCTATCATTGCCATGACGGCTCATGCCTCGCCAGATGATTACAAACGCAGTTTAGATGCAGGTATGAATGATCACTTAAATAAACCCATCGATCATCAGCTCCTTTATTTAACGATTACACGCTGGATAGATGCCAGTGCAACAATTAGCCCTCTGGCAGCTGACGCACCAATTGAGTTCTCCTCTTACAGCGACAAAATAACCACCGATCCTATAGTGCAACCAACCAATACGTGTCCAATTCAATTATCAGGATTTGATACCCAATTTGGACTTGAAAAACACCAACATAAAATTGAGTTATATCTCAAGATGCTCAACATGTTCTATAACGAATATCGCCACTACATGCTGCTTATTGATGACTTGCTTAAAAAGCAAGATTACGAGTCGCTCAACCGCTTTTTTCATACCGTAAAATCATCAGCGGCCAGCTTAGGTGAATTAACATTAAGTGAACAAGCGGCACGATTAGAGAGCCAATGTTTGTCGTTTATAGAAGCTACCGATGAATGTAATTTTGAGCAATTTAATCACACTCTCGCTGATTTTTGTAAGCAATTTAATCATGCACTTGATGTCTTGACTTCTATCCCTCAACGCCAAGCAACCTCAAGTCCATCGGACACTGACAGCAAGCCCGATATTCAACAAATCATTACCCAACTTAATCACTTTTTAAATAATGACGATGCTGCTGCAGAGCGACTGGTTGATGAATTACACAACACCAGTGCTGCCCATCAACATCAGGCCATTATTAACAAAATTATTTTAAGTATTCAGGATATTGACTACCAAGCTGCCAGTGAACACTTGCAAGAGCTAACCAGTAATTTAAAGGAATCTGAGGTATAAATATGGGTGACAGGATGAAACAGCCAGCAAATCAAAATGCATCACAGCCCTGTGATGAACCCGATATCAAGATTGATGATACCAAAGATCCCTTTGCCTTTATGGGCAACGAGCCTGAGAAAATTCTAATCATTGATGACGCCAAGGATAATCGCACTATGTTATCTGAGCTATTAATGCCACAGAGAAAGATTATTCTTGCCAAAGATGGTGCACAAGGGCTTAGCCTTGCATTAAAACATATTCCAGATTTAATTTTACTCGATGTGATGATGCCAGGGATCAGTGGCCATCAAGTGATCCGCTCTTTAAAAAGCGATGATCGCACCATGCATATTCCCGTCATCTTCATTTCTGCCAAAATCTCTGCTGATGATGAAAAATATGGCCTTGATTTGGGGGCTGTTGATTACATCAGTAAACCCTTTCACCCGGCAATTGTGAAAGCGCGGGTCAAAAATGTGCTGCGTGAACAACGCAACAAAAAGCTATTAGAACAACTCGCGTTGGTCGATAGCCTCACCGAAATTTATAATCGCCGCTTTTATGAACTCGATGTACGAAAACTATGGAGTGCGAGCCGCCGCGAGGAAATGCCGCTTTCTGTTGCGCTAATCGATATTGATTTTTTCAAAAGTTATAACGATGAATATGGTCACTTAAGTGGCGATGATGCGCTAAAAATAGTGGCGCAACATATTAAACAACAGCTCAAACGACCCCACGATGTGATTGCGCGTTATGGTGGTGAAGAGTTTGTAGTCTTGCTGCCAGACACGCAGCGCGAAGATGCCCAGCGTATCATGACTGAGATTTGTTTATCGGTCGAACAGTTACAGCTTGCCCATTGTTCTTCTGCTGTTTCACATTATGTCACTGTCAGTATTGGTGGGGCGACCATTACCCCGAAAGATCAGACAAGTCACGAAGGGTTTATAAAACAGGTTGATCAATTTTTATATCAAGCTAAAGCCCAAGGGCGAAACCGAGTCTGTTGGCAACCTTAACAAAGGAGTGTGATTACTCCTTTGTTCGATGGACAATGCTGCAAGCCAAAAGTCCTCATTTGATACCATACTCAGCGTCCACATCAAACGCGCCTGGTTGCGCAATATCATGTAAAAACGCCTGTAATGTACTATTTTTTCTATCCCATAAACAGTACAAATGTACATAATGACGATTGACCCATTCTGATCCAACTTTCACTTGTTCTTGTGCTTCACATAATGAATATTTAAAACAAATAGCCGCATTGGTCCGGCGAAACACTAAACATAATGAGAATTCAGAGCGGTGTAACCATATATCCAGTCCATCGCGTTTAGCAATCATTTGTGCAATTTCAGACATCTGATTATGAAGAGAAATAGCCATCATCAACGACTTTATTGCTTTGGATTGTAATTGCGCATAACCCGACTTACCCAATAAAGACCAAAGCGTTAACGCCGCAAATCCATTGCGAGAGCCCGCTAAAGTTGAATCAGCTGCTCCTGTATATTGCGGATTATTCATGGTCGCTAAGTACTTTTGCTTACTCATATAAATCCCACAAGGAGTTGGCGCGCCTAAAAACTTATGGCCACTGGTGACGATTGAACTGATATAGGGCAAATTAAAGTCAAATTCAGGGAACTTGGCCCCAAACTCGGCAAAATTTTCTTGATTCAGTGCCCCTGATTTCATCGCCATATTAATAAATGGCATAAAAGAGGCGCCTAAAGCACCATCAACATGGATCCAATATCCCTGGCGAATATCAACCTCCCCTTGGTTATCCCCAAAGCACACTTCTCGGTTGACTAAGCCATATTTGATAAAGATACCTTTGAGCGCTTTGTAAACACCGGGTATATCATCATACGCCCCTTTAAATGTGGTTCCATAGTTCAGCACAATCAGAATTGGATGCTCTTTTTTAGCAAAAAACTCCACCAGCAATGCGAGTTTTTCAATGTCTATCCGACCCGAACCTAAGTGCCCTTGGCCTAATTGAGTCGGCTGCTCTGAGGGAACTTGCCTTGGCCACTCACCACCTAATGGACATTCATGAGGATACAGTTCCACGCCCACTTCATAAAATGACGCCACATTCATGGCATGAATCGCTTTTGAGATTGAGTAATGGGTATCTTCAGAGAAAAAGGCGATGGGTTTGTAGTAGTTTGGGTTGCTATTGCGCGTTGTCGATTTCACTAAGTGATGATCATGCTGATCAACCACTAAACGATTACCCGATAAATAATCTCGGGCATTTAATATTGCGTATAAGTTGCCTTCTGTGCTGCCCATACTCATGACATATCCCCAATAACTATCAGGGTGACCTGAACGCTGCGCAGGCCAATCAGCTCGCCAAACCGACGCATAAAAATCCAGTACCGCCCGCTCTGCCGCTTTGCTATTGAGGGTAAAAAAGCCATTGGTGAAAGGATCGCCTAAATTATTCACCATGGTATTCACTACAGGAAAAATATCGCTATAGTCGGTGTTGACAACAATTTGATAACCCAAAAAATGTGCTTTTTGTTGTGTTAAATAATCCAACACTTGTTGTTGATTTACCCCTTGTTGATGCTGAAGCCCCATTGCAGGCAATTGCATAGACACTTCTTTGAGGGCATTTAATTGATGAAAAAAGTAATGGTTTTGATCTTGGTACACTTTGACAGGATCAGCACTTGGGGGGCTTACTAACAACTCACCATTGAGGCTATAAGCTAATTCGGGGATTTGACTGATCCAAGGGTGGGCGTCTTGGCCAAAAGCAATATTAACGTTACTTTTTTTATCGATATACATAAAAACATCATCCTTGTTACTTGCCGCGGTTTAAACCGATGAGCATTGATTTTTCCTGTTCTCAAAATGTAGTCAAACCATGCCTGTTTTACAACGTAAACGGTGCAATTGATTGATAAAATTTCATATATAAATTAAACAGTTATACATCATTAAATTCATCGATGATTAAATTGAAATAAAAAGGATTTTTCACGCGAAAACCATCATGACCAATTGGGCTTTGAAGCTGCGCCCTTAGGGAAGAGCTTCAGTCAATAGTCACAAAAACAATGACGGATGGTATTTTGAGGCAAAAGCGACAACCGATAACAAAGGTTATTTTCTCTGCAAGGCCATATTTTTATACCTAATCAGAGAAAATCAGACTACAATCGCGAAAACTGTGTTTTCGTTCAAATGAAATTTAAAATTTAATTATTAAAATCAATAAATTGCATATTTTTAAGGCTTTTTTGGCATGAATATTCTTTTTTTAATGTACCCATGGGATCGCGTTGAGCCCGAGACGGATTCAACCCTGCGCTTGATCCACGAATGTGTCAGTCGCGGTCATACAGTGGCCATTGCAACTACAAGTAATTTGACCATGCGTGACACCGAAGCCAGCGCGTTTTGCCAAATTTTTAAAAAAGATACCGTGCCAAGTAATATCGTCAGCTTTTATAAAAAAGCACAGTTCTCACAGGCTCGCTTACCGCTTGCGGGCTTTGACACGATTATAATGCGTGTTAATCCACCGTTGGATGTTATCGCTCTGAACTTTTTAGATTCGGTGCGTGATGATGTATTTATTTTTAATGATATCGATGGCCTGCGCGTTGCAAACAACAAGCTCTACACCGCCTCATTTAATGACGTCAACAACACCTTTATTCCTGTGACACATGTATCTAAGTCACCGGCGTATTTAGAAGAAGTATTGCGAGATTCACCCAGCGACAAAATGATTATGAAGCCTTTAGATGGCTTTGGTGGCCAAGGGGTGATTTTGGTCGAAAAGCATGCTCAAAAAAGCTTTCACTCATTACTTGAGTTTTATATCAATAGCGGTGATGGTGGCAATTACGTCATTTTACAAGAATATGTTGAAGGCGCCGAGCAGGGTGATGTGCGTATTTTAATGCTCAACGGTGAACCGATTGGTGCAATGAAACGCATTCCTGCCGATGGTGATGTGCGCTCAAATGTTCATGCTGGCGGCAGTGTTGTCAAACATGTGCTGAGCAAACAAGAAAAAGCGCTGTGTAAGCATATCGGCCCTAAGTTAGTACGCGATGGCTTATTGTTTGTCGGCATCGACGTGATTAACGAAAAACTGATTGAAGTAAACGTACAAAGCCCAGGTGGGATTGTGCGTATCAATAAACTTAACAACACCAAATTACAAAGAAAAGTAATTGATTTTGTTGAAAGTGTCATCAATGCACGTGAAGCAATAAGCCAACGTAAGTCTGAATTTAAACAAGCGATCCAAGATGCTCATATTAACTGAACAAGAAGCGATTGCACACATCAATCAAGGGCGCTGTTTTCATGCCCTCATTGAAGGTGCTTTTTCATTAAAAATAGATCAATACAGCCCGTTAGTGTGTACATCCTTACACAGCGGTCAGCAATTGCGTGCTGAGTTAGCCAAATCAATTAGCCTTGATTTTGCTACGCGCCACCAAGATTCTAGCCTGTATTGCGATGAACTCATCTCATCTTTTCCGATCACGTTAATTGCCCATGACAGCCATTTCGAATATGACTTAAGCCAAGTCAAATCTCGAGTGGGAAGTCAACCAGAACGATTTGAGAATAAAGTATGGCCTAAAGCGTGGTCAGCTAAACAACGTACGTTAAGTCAGCAAAAACATGACGCCTTTTATAATGTGTTAAAAACATTAGTCGCACGGTTAGAAAAGCAATTTCAACATAGTCTCGTGTTTGCATTACAAAGCCAAAGTAACCAAGCACAGCAAAGCACGTTTACCATAGATACCGACCAAATTGATGCGGCTCGTTGGGGTAAAGTGAACCAGCATTTTGAACGTCAACTCAATAAAATTAGCTTGCCTAACTTAGCGATTACCACAGATAGCGCAACTCAGCCTGGCAGCGTCAATTATTTATGCACCCATATCTATGCTCATTTTGATAACACCTTAGCCCTCCCCCTAACGGTGAAAAAAGTATTTTTAAATGAAGATAATCATGAGTTATATCATCTTGTTTTAGATGAGTTAAAAGTTGGCTTGAAGCAAGCGGTTTCGGAAACGGCGGCTTTCTTTATGCGCCGCTTTAGCGACAGCCGTAAAACCCGTCGCGGTGATATTCTATCTTCTGCGATTCCAAAAGAAGTCTTAGCACTTGATAAAAAGCTGTTTGCATTGTGTAAAAATGTCGGCACGTTGAACTTTATCAATCCGGTTAACTTAGCCAGCGAACGTAAAAAGTTTTTCGCTCAAAAAACACGTTACACGCCGCAGTTTAAATATAAGCAACTGAATATCAACCCGCATCAATTTCGCGAGCAACTGTATAAGCTACCGGTTGAAGATATTCTTGATGCAGATTTGCAATTATTTTACCGTCGCTTTATCGATCACCTCGCAACCAAAATTGAGCTGCTCACTTCCATTGGCACTGACGACTTTATCTATAACTCATTAAAGTATTATGGCGAGCCTAGTAACAATGATATTGCCAATGCCGAGTTTTTATTACGTGCGCCCGCCATAGTCAATCAAGAAGGGCCGCTTGTACATGATGCCGATGCCGCGGTGGCCTATTTTGAGCAACGTGCAAAAGAGTGGGGATTAGTCTGTAAAATTGAAAAATCCGCTAAACTCGTTGCTAAAGCCATGGTCAATAACGAAAAGCATATTTTATATATCAACAAAGATACCCTCTTTTCGGATCAAGAGCTCGATGCATTTGCTCACCATGAGTTAGGCATTCACATGGTCACTACGTTAAATGCAAAAAAACAGCCGCTAAAAGTCATGTCTTTGGGTTTAATTGGTGATACACACACTCAAGAAGGACTGGCGATTTTAAGTGAGTATAGTTCAGGTAATTTAACATTACGCCGCTTGCAGACACTTGCTATGCGCGTGATAGCAGTTAAGTTAATGCTTACTCAGCGTGATTTTTCACTGACATTTAATACCCTACAGGAACGATTTGAATTAAGTGATAACGATGCCTTCACCCTCACTACCCGCGTTTATCGAGGTGGTGGCTTTACCAAAGATTACCTGTACCTTAAAGGTTTCCGTGACATGCTCAACTTGAGCGATCAACAGGATTTATCAGTATTGTTAGTGGGCAAAACAGGGATCAGCGATTTTACCTTACTTAACGAAATGGTCGAGCGCGGGTTTATGCCAAAACCACAAAGTTTATTCCCTCTTAAAATTGTCCCATCAACACCTCCTAACGTAATGGATTATTTGGTGTCTGCAATTTATTAAGCGGTTTGCTACAGAATGTTGGGCAGCTAAGATTGGCTGCTCAACAAATAAATTGTCTCGCCTTTTTTGCCCTTTTTTGATGATTTACTATAGTTATTACACCATCCTGTCATCACATTGAAATTAAGTGCTTCAGTCATTTCGATTTGTAAAATATGTGATTGTAATCTTCTTTGCTCATAGCGTCATTTCGCCAGCGAAATGCAATGAATTAGATATCGATTTATTTGGTGATATCAACATTGAAGAATTTCTCAATGTCACCGTATCTTCAGCCTCTGGGCTCAACGAAACTCTTCGCAACGCCCCTGCGGCTATGGTCGTAGTCAGCGAAAAAGAAATCAAACAACGCGGTTATCGCTCTCTTGAAGATGTGATAATGAACTTGCCCAGCTTTGATAATTCAATGACCTATGGCAATGGAAATATCACAAGCTATCAACGAGGCTACCGTACCCCTTACACACAACGCACTCTCATCATGATCAATGGCATTGTCGATAATCACCTTTGGACACAAGAAGCGTCACTGACTAGTACCTATCCTCTGAATAATATTGAACGAATCGAAGTGCTGTATGGACCTGCCAGTGCAGTTTATGGCGCCAACGCATTCTCTGGTGTCATCAATATTATTACTAAACAGGCAACAAAAACACTGGGCAATGGACATAGTCAAAGCGTCACAATCAGCAAAGGCAGTTATAATAGCAATCGCATCGAAGCCTCACTTTCAGGCGCCAGTGAACAGTGGCAATATAACATCAGCGGCAGTGTGTTTAAGAGCGACGAACCCGATATTGATGATTTTGCTCCTTGGGGATACCTTGATAATGCTTTATTAAGTAATCAGGCTATATGGGGACCCATAGTCGCAGACCAAGCATTGGCGAATGAATGTGCTAATGATCGCTGCCCACACCAAGGTTACAAAAATAGTTATGGTCAATATCACGATGCAAGCAAAAACTGGGGAATATTGGCTGATGCAAGTTATGGTAATCTCACTGCAGGTCTGATTTTATGGCAGCTGACTAACGGCTATGGTGTGTATTACCCCAATGATCGAGGCCAACCAGGTAGTGCTTGGCAAAGAAGCTCAGAGCAATTCTACCTCAAACATCACAGCCAGTTTACAAGCGACCTCAAAATCAAAACGCTGGCGTTATATCGCGAAAATAGACAATGGGGCGATTGGGCAGAAGCCTATCCGGTCAACCCTAATCTCAACAATCAGCAGGTTTTATCTTCGGTCAGTTTATCTAAATGGAATTCCATTAATGACAGCTGGTTACTGCAACAAGATTACGAGTGGCAATTTGATCAACAATTAACGCTCAGCGCAGGCATTAAATATCAACATAAATCACTGACTAAAGCGTACGAAGTTTGTGGCTACTGGGAAGGATCATTTTGTAGTACATCTACTGAGCCAGGTGTGGTGCTGAGCACAGAGCAAACCATTCCACAGCCCACTACACCTGCCAAAGAGATGGCAAGTAACAATCTCATTCATATCAAAGATAAAGGACTGTATCTTCAAGGTATTTGGCAACTCGATACATGGCGGATCAATGCAGGTGCTCGTTACGATCGCAACAGTATTTATGGCGGGACATTTAACCCTCGCCTATCTGCGATACATTTTTTAACCGATTCAAGTACAGTAAAATTAATTTATGGTGAGGCGTTTCAAGAGCCCTCTGCAGCCCAACTTTGGGGTGGATGGAACGGCCGAGACGCTAACGAACAATTACAACCAGAACAAGTCAAAAATCTTGAATTTATTTATATGTATCAGCAAGCAAATTGGCTGCATGATTTTTCACTGTTCAGCGCTCGTTATGACCATGTCATCAAAGAAGAAGCTGAAAATGCCGGGCATAGACGCAATTATGGCCTCGAATACCGCGGCCAGTTCAAATACCAACATCCGTGGTTGCCAAACACATCCTTAAGTGGGCATGTATATTATACGTATATCAAAGCGCTTAGTAGCGTAAGTTATGACCATCAATTAGCCGCTTGGGTCGGTGATGGCATTGAGCAATGCAACCAACTGACAACAGAAAATGATGGCTCCTGTCGAGATTACAATATCGATATCGGAGACATTGCACCTCATAAAATCAATGCCAACCTTAATTTACCAATCAGCGAGGCTCTTAATTTAAACCTTGCTGCGAATTGGGTGTCGCGTAAAAAATTATATGTGCGCAACCCACTTAGAGCCCAACACCAAGAAAATGCGAGTTATTTCACTCTAGACGCCAATATGAGTTATCAATTTGCACTGTGGTCAATAAATTTTAAAATAAATAATATCTTTGATAAACAACATTACCATTCAGGTGTGGAAGCGGCTAGTTCAGGTAATGATTTCAGTCAGCGTTCACAAGGTTGGTATAATTCCCAAATCCCTCAGGTGGGTCGGAACTTTGTTTTAAGCGCCTCATTTACTTTTTAGCTTAATGCCCGTTAGGAAATGATAATGTGCAGCCATTTTAACACTGCCGATGGGTCAGCAAGCCAATTATCTGTTTTCCCACAAGACTTCTATACTGCAATGAAGACATAATGTTTAAGGAACCGACATGGCACTTACTTGGACAGATTCATATGCAATTGCCATTGCTTTAAATGAGCATTACCCATCAATCGACCCAAAGACAGTCAACTTTGTTGATTTACGTGACTGGATCCTAAGCCTTGATGATTTTTCTGATGACCCTAATCATTGTGGTGAACGTATTTTAGAAGCAATTCAAATGGCATGGATAGAAGAATACGAGTAGTTAAGCCCTGCTTTGCTACTCAACCAAAATTCAGTATTAATGATTAAAAATCAAGGTTGTTTGGTTCGGCGCTAAATAGGCACCAGGATCATTTTTCTCATCAGCGAAAATGTAAGATCGAAAATCAATCCACTATAATTAAAATAATCAATTTACTCTTTGCGCTTATGCGCTATTTAGGATAACGTACCTAAAATAATAATAAAAACAAGGGAAACAGGATGTTAAAAAACCTTATTTTGTTCGCGGGATTAAGCGTTATTTCACTACACAGCGTGGCTGCAAACGATGTGTACGGAACTGTCAGTGAAATCCACCATAGATCAAATTCAGCCCAGCAAGACCACGCAGTCTATGTGCGTTTTGATATCTCAGGCGATGCAACCAGTAGCGCAGCTTGCGCGCAATCACCTGCAAGTATCACCTGGTTTTTAGACCTCAATTCACCCATCGCTGATTATCAATATGAGTTACTCAAAACATCGTACAAAGATCAGTTACCAGTACGCGTTATAGGCCAAGCCGATGTATGCGCCAATGGCCCAACAGACAGCGATACCATCATAGAAATCAGCCCATGGTCATGGCCATCAATTATTGAACAGCGTAATACCCCACCGCAAATCAACGAGAAGTTTTTATAGCTCGCTCTGAAATATTTAAATCGAGAACGTTTCTGCGACTCAGAACGTTCTTGTTCTCCTTATCCATTTACAATCATTTATATAATGCGTTGAACTCAAAGTAGTAAACCCTTAGTATTCGTCCCTATTTTTATTTTACAGGGAAGGTATCAATGGCGTCGGCCAAATTTGTAGCACCTCTTTTACTCTCACTATTAACTCTATCAGCTTGTGGAGGTGGGGGAGAAACCACCCCGACTCCTGTCGTCCAAGATACTGATTTAGATGGCATTAGTAACAATCTCGATACTGATGATGATAACGACGGCGTATCAGACGAGAACGATGCTTTTCCCCTTGATAAAAATGAGTCGGTTGATACTGATTCAGATGGCATCGGCAATAATGCAGATACTGATGATGATAACGATGGTGTGCCCGACGAAAACGATGCTTTTCCACTTGATGCCACGGAGTCAGCCGATACTGACTTAGATGGCATAGGTAACAATGCCGATACTGATGATGATAACGATGGGGTACCAGACGAAAACGATGCTTTTCCTCTTGATAAAAATGAGTCGGTTGATACTGATTCAGATGGCCTAGGCAACAACGCCGATACTGATGATGATAACGATGGCGTACCAGACGAAAACGATGCTTTTCCACTTGACGCTACAGAGTCAGTCGATACCGATTTAGATGGCATAGGCAACAATGCCGATACTGATGATGATAACGATGGCGTACCAGACGAAAACGATGCTTTTCCGCTTGATGCCACGGAGTCTGTTGATACTGATTTAGATGGCATCGGCAACAATGCCGATACTGATGACGATAATGACGGCATTCCTGACGAAAACGATGCTTTCCCACTCGATGCCTCAGAATCAAAAGACTCTGATGAAGACGGTGTCGGCGACAATACTGATTTTTACCCTAATGACGGTCAGTGTGATATCGAATCAGATGGTAACGGCAGTCAATGTTATTTAACGTGGATGGCCTCTGAATCTATCTCGTTTCAATCTGTTCAACTTTTAGGGAATAGTCAAGTTGCTTATCACGTTAAAGCACCTGATGGACTTTCCGATATCCTAATTCAAAATATCGATAATCAACATTTTGAACGTCACATCACCTCACTTGATATTAGCGCACTCTATTATCATAAGAATCATCAACGTTTATATGTCGGTGATCAAGCGGGTCTCATTCGGTACTTTGACCAAGAGTACCAATTAGCTGAATTTTCGAAAATTAACTCTCGTGTCAGTCGTTTAACTAGCGCGGGTAATTATTTAATAAGCTATGATGATTCTGGCGCATGGGGAACACTTTCATCTTTTGACACCACTGGCGAGTTACAGGACTCCAAAGAGTGGCGAAATTACTCTAACCATTATGCATTTAATCAAACAAACGAGCGTCTTTACCATTTTAGAGATGGTACATCACCTAATGATTTAATCTCTGAAAAAATAGATCAAGCAACTGGCGTATTATCTGATGAGAAAGACTCTCCCTATCACGGTGATTACCTAATTAAAGGCCCAATTTTAGTTTCTCCTGATGGACAAACGATTAATCTCGGCAGTGGTGATTATTATGATGCCGATACCTTAGTTTATAAAGGTTCGTTAGGGTATCAATTCGAGTTTGCTGCTTGGTCATTGGATAATGAACTTATCACAATAGCTAAGAACAATGCAGTAGATGAACTTTCACGTCTAAATGCAGATAAAAAAGTACTTGAACGAATTGTCTTTAACGGTGAGGTCAAAGCCTTATTAACGGTCGATGCCGATTATCTGATGGTTATAAATAGAGGCAGTCACTTTGAACTGCAAACTTATATCCCAAACAATGATAGCGACAACGATGGTGTAAACAACACTGATGATGCTTTCCCTCTTGATATTGCAGCATCTGTAGATACTGATTTTGATGGTTACCCTAATGAGTGGAACCCTGGATTCACTGAAGCTGATAGCACGACAGGTTTAGTTCTTGATGCCTTTCCAAATGATGCCGCATGCTGGCTCGCCAGTCATGGGGAGAATAGCGTGTGTAATTACAGCAGTACTATGCCCATTTTCACACCTGAACAAATCCTTACTGACAATTCAGGTACAGTCTATTTACTCAATAAAGATGACAATAAGATATACCGATGGTCAGCTGAAACAGAGTTATTTTTAAACCCTCTTATTATCCCAAAAGGCGCCAGTGCAATTACAAAAGTAGCTTATTCTAGCGAGCACGAACGTATTTACACCGGCCATCAAGATGGCAGCATTTATGCCGTTGATTTAGCAAATTTTGAGGCTGGTTTCATCCATCAGTTAACCCTCGCAAAATCAGTACGGGCATTAGTATCAGTCGGTCAATTTATGTTTGCACAAGATATAAGTGGCGCTTGGAACACCAATTACCTGTTCAATAAAGATGGTGTCGTTACACAATCAGCTGATTGGCAAGAATACTCTCTGGATTATACTTGGAATGCCTTAAATAACACCCTTTACGCTTATCCTGGAGAATTAATCGGCAAAGAAATCGACCAGCAAACAGGGACCTTTCAGGCACAAAATCAAGCATATGGTTCAGGCGGCAACTCAAACTCAATTCCTATCAGAGTCAGTGATGATGGCGAGTCAGTATTGCTCGCGAGTGGCCGTATCTATCAAAGTAATGACCTGACGTTTAAGACTGATTTAAACTGGGCTGCAAAAGACACGTTATGGTTACCAACTACTCTCATCAACCTATCAGCAAAAAATGGTACACAACTTGAATTTTGGCGTGCTGTAACTCTCGATAAAGGCGCCCAAATTAACCTCGATAGTAACCCGCTTTCAATCATTCCCTATGCGGGCGATATTTTTATCCTCACGCAAAGCGATAACGGCTTTAGTTTTCATTTCTTCGAAGTAGCCGATTCAGATCAAGATGGTTTACCTGGGTGGTGGGAAGCCCTAAATGGCCTTGATGATAATAACAGTGGTGATGCAGCTTTAGATACCGACGCTGACGGCTTAACGAACTTAACTGAATATAATCTTCAAACCAATCCAACCCTTGGCGACACTGACAATGATGGACTCAATGATGGCCAAGAGGTGAATGAAACACAAACAAACCCATTAATAGCTGACTCTGATGAGGATGGCTTAACCGATGGTGAAGAAGTCAATACGTATTTAACCAATCCGAATCAACGGGATTCAGATAATGATGGCCTTACTGATTTTGATGAAGTCATTACCTACCAAACAAATCCATTAGCTGAAGATTCCGATAATGACGGCATGAGTGATTTATGGGAAGTGACCTATCAGTTAAATCCAAATACAAATGACGCACAAATAGATTCTGATAATGATTCACTGATAAATATGGATGAATTTACGTATCAAACTAACCCATACATGGCAGACACTGACTTAGATGGTTTATCGGATGGAGATGAAGTCCATATCCATAATACGCAACCAACGAATAAAGATTCTGACAACGATCGCATGTTCGATGGTTTTGAAGTGCAATTTGCACTCAACCCATTATCAGCCAGCGATGCCAACCTCGATAATGACAACGATACATTTAATAATCTTGAAGAGTTTTTCCTTAAAACGGATCCGACCGATATTAATTCCGTGCCAACAGCGCAAGCTTGGACTACGTATCAAGGTAACGCAAAGCGTTCAGGTTTCATTGCAACACTCGTAGACCCTGCGAGTATTTCTGAACGCTGGCGCTTCGTTAGTAATTCTGGAACTCAACAAGTGAGCGCGTCTGATGGCCAAGTGTTTATTGCTAGTAATAATAAATTGTCTGTATTGAATGCAGTGAGCGGCCAGCTAACTTTAGAGAAAACCTTTAATGGTGAATATTTAAGAGTGCCCACACTCGATGATAACCATGTTTATCTGAAGACTCAGAACTACATACGCGCGTTTAATCGCACCTCGGGTACATTAAAGTATCGATTAAACAGTTCAAGTTATTCATCGGGTGTTTATCAGGTCACGGTTAATGATAATCTGGTAATGAATAATCACTCTAGTTCACTCAATGCACACAATAAACAAAATGGTGCATTACTCTGGAGTATTTCTGGTCTTGGGAACCGATCAAACATCGCGATGGATGAGCAATATCTTTATGTCCCCACGAATGGTTTGGCGATTTATAACCTCACCGATGGCAGTTTATACACTGTAATAGGTGAAGAAACCAACTATTACAATCAAAGTGCTTATCAAGCGCCCGTATTTGGCTCTGACAACAATATCATTAGCGTGAGCAATGATAAGTTGACTTATTTTGATCTCACAATACAGCAAGTAGCTTGGCAACAGCCATTAACGTCGAATAATCGCAATCAATTTTCTGTCGCCTATGGCCAAGTTTATATGATTAACAACGGTCTATTAAACGTGTTTGATGAGCGCAGCGGGGAGCTATTATGGAGTTGGGAACCTGATTCTAACCAGTCACTCAATAGTAATATCGTTCTCACCCGAAAACATGCTTTTGTTGGTACTTCATCAGCAACCTATGCCATTGATTTAACAACCCAACAAGCTGTTTGGCAAACAGACATCACAGGTCACTTATCTATCAGTAATGAAGGGGCGTTATTTATTGCTTCAGACAATGAAGTGGTGGCTTTTTCAATTTCGGGGGATACCGATGCCGATGGCATGCCTGATTGGTGGGAACAGAGCTATAATTTAGACATCAACGACGCATCAGATGCTAATTTAGATACTGATAATGACGGCCTAAGCAATTTCAATGAGTTTTTGGCAACAACCAATCCCCAAGTGAGCGATACAGACCAAGATGGTCTCAACGATGGTGATGAAGTTAACACTTACCAAACTAACCCAACTGAAAGCGATAGCGACAAAGATGGACTTAGCGATGGCGATGAAATTTTAACCCATCAAACCAATCCGTTATTAGCCGATAGCGATAATGACGGCCTTAATGATTATATCGAAATTAATACTCATCAGAGTAACCCTAATCTGAGTGACTCTGATAATGATGGCATGTCAGATTTATTTGAAGCGACTTATCAATTAAAGATTAATGAAAACGATGCCGCTGACGATATTGATAATGATGGTCTGAATAACCTTGATGAGTTTTCAGCCAATACTAACCCCAAGGTTGCTGATACCGATAACGATGGACTCAGTGATGGTGATGAGGTTCATCTTCATTTAACACAACCGACCAATCCTGATTCTGATAACGACGGTATGCCTGATGGCTGGGAGATAACCTATGGCTTGTCTCCTTTAGATAACAGCGATGCCAATCAAGATAGCGATAATGACTCATTTTCAAACTTAGAAGAGTTTTATTTACATACAGATCCAAATAACTCAGCTGATTTTAAGCACGCGCAACCTTGGGTCACTTACCAAGCCAACGCCAAACATGATGGCTTTATCTTGCAGCATATAAATGATGAAAATATCAATGAGCTTTGGCGGATAGAATTACCTTCGTTTGTCACTACGCTGACAGCTGCAAATGGGCAAGCTTTTGTTCGTTCAGGAAAATCAATCAAAGGGATAGATGCATCGTCAGGCTCAATACTTTGGAGTAAAGAGTTCGACGTTGATTCAATTAATTCGCCAGCATACAGTAATGGTCATGTTTATTTTCAAAGCGGTGGACACAGTAATTCTTTTCTAAGAAGCCTCAATGCTCAAACAGGTGAATTAGTCTTTGCCAGTAGCTATGGAAATCAGTGGAGTCGCTATTTGGAACCAACGCCTTATGGTAATCATATTTATATTGCCGGTGGTTCTTATGGCGGAACCTATGGATTTACTGAAACGGGCGTTGAGCAATTTTTTACTTCCCTAGCGCAAGAAGATAGTTGGACACCCGCAGTGGATGAACAGCATCTCTATGCCTGTTTAAATAATGCAGTTACATCAATTTTAGACAGAACGAATGGTGAATTAGTCGAAACTATCGAAGATGAAAATTGGCATGGCTGTGCAACACACACAGCAGCTGTTTTATCAAATAATGCGTTAATCGCGACCAACAATAGCATGACAAGCCGTTATGATTTAGGCAGCAAAAAAGTAACATGGTCAATTTCAAGCGCATATCTACAAGCTTCTGCCGGTTATGGCAAAGTCTATGTGATTGAGTCTGGGGTACTAAAAGCGATAAATGAATTCACTGGCGAGCTGCTTTGGTCATTTGAGGCACCTGAAAGCTTAAGTTCAAATATTGTGGTTACGCGTAATAAAGTAATAGTGGCCAACTCTGAAAACACCTACCTCATTGACAGCGCATCGCAAAACGCCATAACCCTAAATGCAGGAGGCCTGCTCACCCTCAGTGACGGAATTTTATATGTGGCTCAACGTCAAACCATTGTGGCATTTAATGTCGATGGTGATGATGATAATGATGGCCTACCCAATTACTGGGAAACATTGTATGGTTTAGATCCCCTCAATGCATCAGATGCGCAGCAAGATACCGATAATGATGGGCTAACTAACTTACAAGAGTTTGAGCGTAAAACCCAACCCAATAACGCAGATACTGACCAAGATAACTTAACTGATGGCGATGAAGTCAATATACATTTGACCAATCCAACCCGGTTAGATACAGATTCAGATGGCCTCTCTGATGGTGATGAAGTCAATACTTATGGCACATTACCCCTGGTAGTCGATACTGATAATGATGGCTTTAGTGATGGCGATGAAGTCAATCGTTATCAAACAGACCCTAATGACAGCAATTCAAAACCAGAAGCAATCACTGAACTGAACGAACTGTTTGAAACCAATGAAGTACCCGCTATGTTTAAACACCCTGCAACGTCACATGCCAATTGGGGACTTTCAACTGAATTTGCATCACAAGGGAATCAAAGTATCCGATCTGGTGAAATTGGAGATAGACAACAAAGTGAGATATCACTGTCTGGGTTATTTGCCAGCGGTACCTTGAGCTTTGATGCAATGGTGAGCAGTGAAAGTTGCTGCGATAAATTAGTCATCGACGTTAATAATGAAGAAATCTTAACGATAACTGAAAGACAGTGGCAGACTTACACAATTGAACTTCAGTCTGGAGAAAACACGATTACTTGGCGGTATAGTAAAGATGATAGTGTTTCAGACAATGAAGACGCAGCTTGGATTGATAATATTCAATTTAAAGGTAATTAATCCGTTTGAGTAACGCGCATAAAAAACGCCCTAATTTGAGGGCGTTTTTTATGTTGTTTATTTATCTGACCACACCGCCAGCTCATTACCACTGGGTTCAACAAAATGAAACCGACGCCCACCTGGAAAACTAAAGATAGGCTGTTTAATTTGACCACCTGCGGCTTCAACCTTAGCTTGAGAGCCTTCTAAATCGCTACTGTACAAAACCACTAACGCCCCGCCATTATCGGTATTGCTGGCTTTATCTGATTGAAAAAAACCGCCCATCACACCTGAGTGACTAAATGCAGAATATTCAGGGCCATAGTCAGTAAACTGCCAATTAAAAACCTGTTGAAAAAACGCTTTGGTCGCCGCTAATTGTTGGGCGGGTAACTCAATGTAATTAATATGATGATGGTGTTCGTTCATCAGCCTCTCCTGTTGTTGACACAATAGTAAGTATGGATAACAGCGCAGGTATGCGTACTACGATTTAACTGTTTAACATATATAGATAAAACATAACAAGCTCGATGACTCATTCTGTGCTCTTATCAGGATTAAGCAACCACATTGCCAAGCGATGAGCGCTCAGTCCCAGTTAAGCACAACCGGCGGCTGCAAGTCACCTAAAAAATACACGCTAGTTTTCCAACAGGTTAAGCAGAACCTTATCGTCCGTATCAGCAGCAAGCAGGCGATGCTTTTGGGCCAGTGTATTATCCGAATGCAAGGTATAAAGCTGCGATAAACGATAGTGAGCCCATGACTTGCTAGGCATCACTGTGCTATTTTCGATGGTTAAATAGTGCTGTAATGCGGCGGTCCCTTGTGAGATAAAATCCTGTGCAAATACAGCATTACGGCCGAGTTGATACAGCGCTTCATAGGCGATTTCTCTATTTTCGCCTTGCTCAGATGCCAAAACAAAGTGCGACTGTGCTCGATTATAATCACCAGTTTGTTGCAACAGCAGTCCATATTGATAGTGCACAATCGCAGATTGAGGATCAGCGGTTAACGCGTGAGCTAATCTCTTTTCTAACGTCAGCAACTCCTTGATTTTTCGGTAGTAGTCAAGCTCAACCACCACCCCTTGAGAGCTATCTAATTGCTTGATTACATTAACTTGTTCTAATGCGGCTTGTTTATCACCACCAGCAATACTGGGGGCGCCTAAATAGAAGTTAATCAGTCCTTTTCGATAATCAACATTCTTCGGTGCTAGCGCAACGGCTTTTTGCAAACAAGCAAGCGACTTCTTGGCATAACTTAAGGCGCTAAAAAATGCATCACTGGCTTGTCTTCCCATGATTCGACCGCAATAAAAATGATCTTTCGCAGAATGAGGGTTGTCACTGATAGCTTCAATAATCATCTCCTCTGCGCTATCTAAATCAACGTCAATCAATGACAAAGCCTGTTGGGCTTTTGTTGAGCCATGATCTTGGGCAGCTGCGTGTTCGCAAAACACGATAGCAACACTAACCACGAGCGCGATAATAAATTTCATAACAATACTCCAACTTGATTAGTTTGCGTATTTTCGTGATAAGAAAAAGATAAACACAGTGCCAATCACCCCAGGTGCAACCCATAAAGTGATCTGTAAATGACCAGAGGTTTCAAAAATTTGCCGTCCACCGAATGAAATAAAAGCCGTGTATGCGCCAATACCAGAGCCAATATAAGCACCGATATGCTCTTTGAGCCAAGCATTCGGTTTAACACTGGGTTTGAACGTAAAAATCAAATTGGTGACTGCAATAAAGATCCCAAGTGGCCCGAAGATCAACATTAAAATATGATTCGTCGCCAAACCTGTTTTCAAAATCATTAGGCCACTAAGTAATAACCCCACGGTAATCAACATCTGCAAGGGCTGCTTTAAAATCGTTCGGTCTTTTTTGGCCTTCAATACCAGTTGACCATAACGAATCGACACTAAGGTCAGTAATGCAAGGTGCAGTAACAGAATCGAAAAACGCATCATAGATGCTCGCAGTTTTTGAGGATCTAACGCATTGGCAAACGCCTCAGGCTTGACCAATTCAGGTATCGTAATCGAAAGGCTGGCCATTATTACAGCGCTTGCTACCACGCCATACATCGCATTCGAATACCACACGCCAAACTGACGATGTCGCATTGAGCCTTTACGCGTAAAGGCAGGAAACCAGAACAAAGTGAGCGCACATATACCAAAAGCAATATGCGCCATAAAAACAGCTGTGAATAATGTTGCCACGTTCAACCTCAGTGTTGTTGTTTCAGTGTTGTTGTTTCAGTGGTGGCATTATTCATTTGATTGACACGCCTCGACAGTGCCAAAAGTCACTATTTAGAGCGATGGGATCATTTATTGGTAAACGAGCACAACTTGCTAAGCTCACGAATACAGTCAAAGCATGACTTAAAACAGCACATCATTAATAAAAACTAAACATGCGTTTAAAACCACTCACTGGCCTCACTCTGATTTTTTAGCTCTCCTATCGGGTTGTGGCGGTCAGTCAAAAACAAACAAAGAACCTAATGTAAACCTACCAAAAGCTGATTACACCTTTTCACAAGCTAACAAAGCAGCGATCATTAGCGAGCCCTATTCCACAAGACTACAAATGACATTCAAGGGTTAACTATTTGATAGTCTTCTGTTTAGCGTGCCACTTTATTGCTAAAAAATGTGCCCTGCAATATAATCAAGATGTACCTATAACTATTATTTAAAACTCTAAGGATAGAAAGATGAACATTAATGCCACATTGTTTGGCGAATTATTCGCAGCCCTTTTTGCTGTGGCTATTTTAATTATGGGGCCACTGTGTTTTTATTTAGGAAAACGTAAAACAGACTCACCTTTTATATGTGGTTTTGTGGGATTTATCAGCACCTTTTTTCTGCCTTTAGGACTGATTTTCCTTGCCATCTTAGCTTTAAAAGCGGACAAACCAACTGAAAAACTATCAACACCAGCTTCTTAAATCGTGTTTTTTCACCAGCTTTATTAACTCATAGTCCTTTATTGCTAAAATTATTGAGCTCTCAATCGCACCTCGCTACACAGCTAGCTTTTGGTGAATAAACTTTTTGAAATTTAACATGGAAAATGATACTTTTGATACATTATCACATAACATTAAGTGTCATTTTTCATGTTCTCCCCACAGTTAACTTCAGCCACTCATCAGGCTTGCTACCCCATAGATAATAACGCGCATATTTTAAGTGAAATATACCAAAGTAACGCTGCTCTTGCTTGTTACTGCTGCCCTGCAAATTGGGCACTCTCACAAGCAGCAAAAAAGGTGGCCACTGCGCAAACAGGTGAGATACTGCGCTATCAGGGCAAAGTAGATAATGACTTAGCCAAACAGATAGACGAGCTATTTCAAACGAGTACCCATGGTAACTTGATCACCAATCACGTGATGTTGATGCTCGATATGTTTAACACTTTATTTGAACCCAAAGAAATTGGCCTGCGAATTTTAAGTTGTGACCACGCTCACAGCCCAGCCTTTCATCAAAACCAAATGATCGTGCGCATGGCGTCCACATTAGGCGGTACTGGCGAGCAATGGATCACTCATCAAGATGCCACTTTTTTACCGATGCAAGCAACAGATACCCGCCATCGTATCAAGCAACCCGAACCTGCTGTGATTAATCATTTTTGTGAAGGAGATATAGCTGTCTATAAAGGCACCAATTGGATAGATCAAGAAGTGCATGCGTTGATTTCCGCCTCACCTGAATTTAAAGGTCATGATCCTCGTTTATGTATTTACATTGATTTTTTAGCGTAATTCGCCTGTCTGTCAACACATAAAAAAGGCCGGTAAACTGTCAGTTTACCGGCCGAAAATTAACACTCATCAATAACAATTAGAAGAAGTACGTCACCGACACTCCCACGGTACGAGGATCAGCCACCCCAGCATAGCCAGTTGGATACCAACCTGGCGGCTCTTTGACTGTGACTGCTTTTTCATCAAACAGGTTATTGACATAAGCACTGATCCGCCACTGTTCATTTTCATAATCAGCGTTGATTCGCGTCAACATGTAATCCCCTGCGATACGATCTGCGCTGTTTTCAAAGTCAGCATAATAATCGTCTACATAGTTGCTGCTTAAACCCATACTTAAATCTTCGTGGAACCAATACGTCAACGCAACATTGGCCGTGACGGCTGGCGCGCTATTGAGTTCATTGCCTTTCACGTCACCAAATGACGGATCAGCTTCTTTTATTTCTGACTTTAATAAACCAAATCCGCCTTTAAGTTGCAGATCAGCGCTCAGCATAGTGTAGAGTTCAAATTCAATACCACTGGTGACCACTTCATCAATATTGGTGATACGGCGTTGTTTATTTGAAGACTGGTAACCATCATAATTATTGTGAAACGCATTGGCGCTAATATTTACATTACCGCTATCTAGGCTGCTTCTAAGGGTTAATTCGTAGGTATTAACTGATTCTTCATCGAAATAATAATATTCATTTTCTCGAGACATCGCGCCACCGGCAGAGTTATAACCGCGACGTGCACTGGCCGAAATAGTCGTATTATCTGAGTATAAATATTGCAGTACCAATTTTGGTAGCACGATGGTTTTATCAGTATTGAGTTTATCGCCGACTAAACCAGTACGTGATTGCATCGCAAAATCACGACGTTGTTTTTCTTTTTCGACTCGACCACCGGCAATCACACGATATTGTGCGCCGACATCCACACTTACTTCACCATAAATGGCATCAGAGTCGCTGCGATCATCACCCGAATACACGGTGGCACCTTGGCTGCCAAAATCTTGAGTCCGTTGGAAATGAGCAAAACCAATAAACCCTTTTAGGCCAGGCGCATCGAGCCCAAAGTTATATTTTGCATCAATCATGGAGCTATCGTCGTCCATTCTGACGCTAGATTGATATTCAGGAAGCGGTTCATAACTGTCAAAACCCCAGTCATAACCCATAATTGCGACAACTAAGTCGATAGAACTGCTGTTATCTAATTGATAATCAACCTTAACTGAGTGTGTGCCCGATTCTGTGGTCATATCACGCTGGAAAACCGGAATATAAGCCCAAGGATCTTGACCCTCAAAATATTTACGGCCCGTGTCACCGGTTTCTTTATTAAAGGCATAACTATACATAATTTGTAAGTCATCATTTTGATTCGGCTGCCATAAAAACTTGCTTCTAAAACGCTGGGTTTTAAGCTCATTTAAATCATACGTCGCAGGATTAGTCTCATGATTCAGGCCTTTATTGTAGGTGTCGCCATCAACATTTTGCGCCGTAATACGAAAAGCCAGTTGCTCGTCTAAAATCGGCCCCGTTAACATGATAGCGCTGTCAACAAAGTTAGATTGATTACGATAACCTAAGCGTGCAGCGCCATCCCAATCAAAACTTGGGTCATTGGTTTTAATAAATAGCGAGCCGGCAATGCTGTTACGGCCATTACTGGTCGATTGAGGCCCACGAAACACTTCGATTTGCGCGATATCCCACAAACCAGTATCACCGGTTAAATCTGCGACAAACGGTTCAATTACACCATCAACAATGGTTGAAACACGGGCTTTTGCACCGCCAGTGAACGAGTTGAAGCCTGTTGCCGCACCGTTCCCCGATACACCTCGAATATCAGGCACCGCGCCAGAAAGCACCACCACGTTGGGGATTTCTGCTATTGCACTTGATACTGATAAATATTGACCGCTGGCAAGTTGCTCAGCGCTAATCACCGACACTGACGAAGTGGTATCTTTTAAAGAACGTTCTGTTTTTTCACCCATCACTGTAATTTTTTCAATAGACGAAATAGGATCGTCCGCGGCATCGTCTGCCCATACATAACTACTGGATAAAACCGAAACAACTGACAGTGCCAAGGCACTTAACCGAAATACATTTGTCGCCATACATTCCTCTGTAAAAAACAAATAAAAGCCAAAGTGAGACTTAGGATTAAAGTAGGGTAAGAATAAAATCGGCGTTAATGTATCAAAACAACCACGTTAACTCAAACGATAATTATTATCATTTGTGTTTGAGTTTTATTTTTAATTTAATCATAATGCACTGCTTTTTATCGATTAAATGACGCCTGCCGTTCCTGTTTTCATACAACATTCGGGCGAGCCTAGATGATCCTTGTCATTTTACGTTTATCGATACATTGCATATTAAAATTTTTCATGGAGTCGAAATTATTGTGTTTGAATTACTGGCTATTTTACTGGCATTTTTTGCCGTCAGCGTGTTGTACCTGACCAATAAATATCAATACCTCACACTCAAGCCTGCGCAAAAAAAATACCGAAAATGGGCATACAGTTTGATACTGCTATCAACCTTGAGCTTACTGGTGACCATGAGCCTCCTCGCGAGTGTTTACTCGGTTATCGTCGTGATAATGCTAATTGGCGCGATGCTGCCTTTTTTTGCATTACTATTCAAAGGAGCCACAAGTGAAAGTTAATGCTGAATTTAAACCACATTGGTGGAGCAAAACCCTGATCGGCGTTTTTCTCGGTTTGTTATTAGCCTACGGTTTTGTTGCAAATTTTGCTTGGTTTGGCCCTCATGGCATCGAAGGTCAAGATAAAGTGCAATTTAACATGTGGATCGTATCGCCGCTGTGGCTGACTTTTTTAAGTCTTGTGTATTTATTTTCAAATCGTCGCAACGCTTTTGTGTACTTTTGTGGCGCAAATGGCGTCGTTTATTCGGTGTATTTTTTACTCTGGAGCCTGCAATGAGAATCCCAAGCCCTATTTTAAGAACCTACCAAGGTCTGCATACCTGGACAGGTATCATTGCTGGTTTATTTTTATTTATCGGCTTTTTTGCTGGCGCTTTGACCATGTTTAAAGCCCCGATTGATGCGTGGTCATCACCGCCAGAGGCCACATTAAGTCACCCAGACCCCTCTCATTATGATCGCTTAATAGAGCAAGCTGCGGCGCAATTTCCTGACATGAAAAAAGGGTTTATCCTCGATTTAAATCCCGACCACAGTCCACTCACGTGGTATGAGTCTGGAAGTGATCGCGAGCCCGGCCTAAATGACAGCGTTCGCCATGCGACTTTAGATCAAAACGAGCAACTGCAAAGTGTGATGCAAACCCCCAATCGGCTCGGCACTTTAATTGATTATTTGCACCAAAGTGCTGGGATCCCTGGCGAAATAGGTCATCACCTCGTGGGTGGCTATTTAGTCGGTATTGCCGCCATACTCTACTTTATTGCCCTGATTTCTGGGTTGATATTTTTACTGCCTACACTCACTAAAAGCTTTTTTGCACTGCGCACTAATAAAGGCGCGAGCCGTTTTTGGCTAGACAGTCACAATTTGCTGGGGATCACCAGCTTTCCGTTTCATGTTGTCATCGCGCTCACTGCCGTGGTGTTTGCTTTTCATGATTTTTTTTATGCGGGTTTGTTTCTTATCTATGGTGATATTCCCTTATTTGCACGAGCTCTCCCTGCCGCAACGGCTTTTCAAATGGACACGTTACCGAGCATCCATGAACATATTCGCGCAGCCGAAGCGTATGTCAGTGGCTACCAAGTTCAAACCATCAGTTTTACAGGCCTTGATACCACCACACCGTTTGCAATCTTTACATTATTAAATGAACACGAAGTGATGCGCGGCCCCTTGTATGATTATTTATTTATGAACCCTTATACGTTCGAAATCAGCGGCTCAACTTTTAACCCAGGTAACGAAGGGGTTTGGAGCCGAATAGTCGCAAGCTTTTTTGCCTTGCATTTTGGCAGCTTTGGGGGCGAATGGGTGCGCTGGGTTTATTTTGCTCTTGGCTTAGCAGGCGCAGCTCTTTTTTACACTGGCAATCTGCTTTGGTTAGAAAAAAAACGCAACAAACACTCGGCCGAACAAAGTAAAAGCTACACCCGTATGGCCTCGCTGACTGTCGGTGTCTGCTTAGGATCCGTTGCAGGAGTGATGGCTGCAATGCTCATCACTAAATGGGCAACAATTGCATTACTTAATGTCAATGAACTGTATATGTGGGTTTATTATGGCGTCTTTTTAGCCGCGTTAGGTTATGCCTTTTGGCAAGGGGCAGCCAAAGCGGCCATTCATTTTTTAGGCTTGATCACGCTTATCTGTGTTCTTATTCCGATAACAAGTACATTGACAGCATTCATCCTGCCTTCGCCTTGGTTAACCCTACAAGGGCACGCTTGGTATGTTGAATTGATTGCTGTTTTGTTTGCTGTGATCGCATTTTATGGCCAACGCAAAGTAACTCAACGTGCTTATCAGGGCGAACCCAACAGCATTTGGTTTATTGCTGACCTAAACGAAGGCACATCGGACGCAGCACTTACCTTAGAGCAGAGCCGTTAAGATTCAATAAATATGGGAGCAAACGCTCCCACTATTTTTATTTTGACTGCTACATATTTCGTATATCAAAGCGATGTTGATATGTGGTGTTACTCCAAGATTGGGTCACTAGCCAACTTTTCATCTCTTAAACGAAAAAGGACAGTAACCTTAAATTACTGCCCATTCACTTAAAAACAATGGCGCTAGAATTGATAACTCACAGACGCTTTGATATTACGGCCCACTTCATTATCATTATACTCGGCATTGCCCCAATACATGCCAAAGCTCTTATGATGTTGGTAAGCTTTATCAAACACATTATCCATCGCGACATTGATACGTAGCCCAGCCACCGATTTTGGTTCGTACGAAACCCATAAATTCGCCACACCATACCCTACTTTTTCGACAACTTCTGTCACTAATTCACCTTGGCGGTTAATGTAGGTATCACTCAATGCCGCGTTATCAACTAACGAGTTATCCCAGCCGAGTAACCATTCATCGCTTGCTTGATAAGTTAAACCAATATTGACTTCATGTGTGCCTGAATATAAATCATCGGTTTTATAGTCGCTGTAATCACGTTCACCATCGTTATAACTGTAATTAATATAACCACTTAGCTGCTGATGACTAAAACGAAACCCCGCTTCTGCCCCAGTGTTTTTAAGATCAAAGCGGCCACGGGTTAAAGTGGTATTTTTGGTTGGATGAAAACTATCATCAATTGTGAACTGGTAAACATTGGCATACACCAACGCACTTTGCAGATCCAAAGTGCCAGCCAAATCATATTTACCCTTAAGCTCTAAATAATCGCCCCCCTCGGCTTCAACCCCCTCACCTTGGCTCGTTTGGTTGTTAATCATTAATACTTCTGGCAAGCCCGGGCCTTTAAAGGTTTGGCCGTAACCTAAAGTCAGATTTAAATCTTGATTCGCTTGCCAACTAGCCAATAATTTAGGTGACAGTTTGTTAAATGATAAATCATACGCCCCACCCAGCTGATAAGAGTCGTAACGGATCCCAGGCGTAATTATTAGCTCACCTACACTGACTTCTGTTTGAATATACGCACCAATTAAACGCGCCGTAGGTCCATTAGCCACCGATAAATCACGAGTGCTGACTTCACCTTGTGCTGTGGTGGTTTTTTGTAATCCTTTGGCCTCAATTCGTTGCTCTGATTTAAATGACTCAAGACCATATGTCCATGCCAAACCATTGACTAACGAGGTATTGCGGATATCTAAACCAGTTGTCTGATAAAAGTAATCTCGCTCAGGATAAAAAGCGGTGCCATCTTCTTGCCACTGACCTTGATCGTCTCTGATCCAATTTGCACCCGTTGATTGCTCACGATTCATCGACTTTTCATTAAAATACGCATTTATGTATAAATCGAGCAGAGGATCTGCGCTGTCGTTAATATACATCAGGCTGTATGTATCACGCTGATAGCCGTTATAAAGCTCTTCTTTTTCGAGCTCACTCATGCCTGGTTTTTCACCAGAAAATGCACGATTACCGCCATCTTTGACTGATTGCAGGTTAAGTGTTAGCGTTTGAGCACGATCAAAATCGTACACAGCTTTCACTAAACCACTTTGTAGCTCGCTGTGTTTATTAACAATCGGATCCGCATTTGGGGTGTCAATATCACCATTTTCGTTTGCGGTAATCATCGTAAGTAAACTCAATTGTTCATTGATTCGGCCATAGCCATTGATACTCACTTGCCTAAATTCCGTCGCCGTATCCATACCCAAAGCGCCATTGGCACCAAAGGTGTCACCTGGTGCGAGTAAGTCGCTCGGATTTTTAGTTTGATACTTAATTGCCCCAGTAATCGCGCCGTAACCACTTAAGACAGACGCAGCACCTAGCTCTACCGAAACCGCTTTAAACATACTGGTGTCGAGCACTTGATTTCCTGAGTGATGAAATAATTGACCATCTTGGCGCACACCATCAATGGTGATATTGGCAGAGTGCTCTTCAACACCACGCAAATAGGTTTTTTGACCATAACGCGAGCCGTTACTCACTGAGACACCAGCAAGATTATTAAGCGCGCCTTTTAAGTCATTCACCTGCTTTAATTCAAGTACCTTACCCGACACTTCTATTGACGCTTGTTCGTCAATCGCTTCGACCTTACTCATTTCAAGTTGTTTTACTTCATTCGCTTGCAGGGTATTGCTAGCCAATAGCGCCAATACAATTGCCGAATATTTGAATTTCATTAAGTCATTCCTATTAATTTAACAAGACATCGATAATGATAGTGATTATCATTACCAAATCAGAATGCGCGTATGGTATAGAGTTTGACTGTGCGCGAATAGACACACATTACTTACAATACTTTTTAGCAGCACTTAACAATCAATAGGGAAATCATGGACGGGCATTTTTTAGCACGGCTAAAACTCAATGGTATTTTTTGTCAGGTAGTCGATTGTGGTTCAATGGGCAAAGCGGCGCAGTCTCTAGGGATGACGACTTCGGCAGTGAGCCAACATATCTCACGGCTCGAGACTGAGCTCGGCATGACATTACTTAACCGAACTACCCGCAAGCTCAACCTCTCCGAAGCTGGGGAGCGTTATTACGCCAAAGGTAAAACCGCACTTGAAGCCGCTAAAGCGGCCGAAAATGCAGTGCACGAAATCAAACACTCATTGGCTGGCACATTACGCCTTGCTTTACCTGTCGGCCTCTCGACCGAACCTATCGCACAAGCGCTTAGTTCATTAATTATCGACAACCCAGATCTCAAAATTAGAATGTTTGCCACAGACGAAACCATTGATCCAATTGCTGAGCGCATTGATATTGTCATTAATGTCGGCACCCCTAAAGATTCACAATTATATTTCTATCCACTTGGCCAAAGTGGCAAACATATTTATGCCAGTCCTTTGTATTTGGCGCGCAGAGGCTACCCCACCCACCCTGATGATTTGCTCCAACACACTTGGTTAGGTTTAGGGTTTAAAGGCGTGCTCAGTGGCGTGAGTTTAACCTGCGAAGAACACACTCGCGCAAACATCAAGCCCACACTGCAAATGGAGTTTAATGATTTAAACTCGCTTATTAGCCATGTAACACAAGGGCTTGGACTCGCCGTGCTACCAGAGCTCGAAATTAAAGCCCAGCGAGCACGTGGGGAGCTTGTAAAAGTACTGCCTAATTGGCACATTGCGCCTCATCCAATTTATGCCCTGACCACCAGCCATCATGCACCGTTTAAAGTGAAAAAAGTGCTCTCAGAGCTCAAAACATACTTTGCAAAACAACATCAACAAGATCATAACGGCTTTATACACGCGCCCGTTGACTGAGTCTTTTATCAGCGCCTATTTCAACGGCATGATTAAAGAGGCTTTAAGAGGCAGGCAAACCCTGTTACCATTATCAGGAACAACTCATTAATTACAAATAGGAAACAACAGTGAAAAAAACATGGAAGTTAGCGGCCATTGCCATCTTTAGCTTACTGAACGTGGCATGCGGCAGCTCTGAATCGACGCCTTCGACCCCAGTCACCACACCTGACAATACGCAATTTAACTTAGCAATCACCTTGTCGGGACTATCTGATAGCGGCGTCTCATTTCGTTGGCTAGGTCAGTCCTATTCAATTAGTACCAGCCAGACCGTGAGCGTCACAGCAGTGAGTTACTCCGCCCCGACTGAGTTAACTTTTGCCGATACTCACCAATGCACATCAACATTAAATAAAGCCAATGATACCGATTATAACTGGCTCATCTCATGCGAAAAAAAAGCCGTTGAGCAGGCTTTTTCAATCTTAATCGACTCACCTTTACCTTATGCCGTAGATATAAAACTGAACGACGATATTTTTACGATTAAAGAGCAAAGCCTTGCGACTGAGATCATCACCTCAGACACCCCCACCATAGTTCAAACCGATGGCCCATTACTGTGCAATTTAAACCCAGACAGCGCGCAAAGTGCCCATTGGCGATTGAAATGTGATGAGTTCTTAATTGCCACCGAACCCGTAGCCAATAGCACCCATACAGATGTAGTTTTAACCACGCCGACAGAAAGAATACAGTTGGCAATTACCGGTCCTGCTGAAGGACAAAACATCACGCTAATTCACCAAGCAGGGAGCCAGTATTTCTTGTTAGGCTCGACGATTTATTCATTACAAGTCGGTCAAAACGCCTCAATTAACCTGACAGCTTTAACTGGACAATTTGTCAGCCTAACGCAACATCAGCAGGCACTATATGGATTAGCCAACGATGGCTTATATCGATATTCTGAGGCACTCAACACGTGGCAACAACTTAGACCTATCACTCGCCCGCTTGCCTCTGCACTCTTTGCTTCGGGCGAGACCTTATCATGGCTAACTCAAATGAATGACGCGCTGCTGCTCGATAGATGGGTTAATAATGCCAATAAATCCACAACAACCGCCGATCAACAAATCAGTCAAGCATCGGATCATGGGGCATTATCCATTGACAACGGCGTGATGTGGCTGGCTAAAAATCAGCAAAATCAATGGTTATTAACCGCTGTTGAACTGATGGCTAACACTGTTAATCAAGTGATCCAAACCTTAGATCAATACAAACAATTTGCGCTTTGGCAAAAAGACGCTACAACCAATCAATTACTGATGATTGAAGGCGGTTCACTGACCACCTTTACAATCGAAAACCAATCCATGAGCTGGCAACCTTACCAAGCAACCAGCGCAGACTTAGTTGGTGCGCACAAGCAACTATTAGTCACAGCGACCACACTCTCTCAGTCACAAGCACAGATCCATACTCTTTATCATGGTCAAACAGAGCTCAATCACACTGCTTTAAATAACGCCTTTAATTGGTCATCGCCCGCGATTATCGCGCTACAAACAGACCCTACGGCATTTAGCTCGATTAGCATCAAATATGGGTTATTACTTTTTTACATTGAAGAACAAAGCGAAGTTTGGATCAGCGACGGGACACTAAACAATACTAAGCGACTTTTGTCAGATAAAAGTTGGCAGGAATTTACCAATCTCGAAATCATTGCTGCGGGGCAATCAGTTTTGTTACTTAACAATAAGAGCAACAATCAGCTGATGACGATTACTCGATAAGCCCTAAGGCTCTCCCAACAAAAAACGGGCCCTTTTCGGCCCGTTATTATTAACATTATCAATGAGTTTTCTATCTCATTCACCATCACTTACTGATGCCAGTCAATGGATAAGTGGGTTGTTAGGTTTTAAATTGTTTAACGGTTTGAGCTAACACAGTCGCTTGATCTGTCAGTAAAATATTGGCAGCTAAAATCTGTTGATTACCCTCAGAAACCGTGTCACCCAACTGCTTAAAGTCGATTACTTGTTGTTTTACAATGCTCGCTTGTTGCTGTGAATCTGAAGCTAAGCTCGCCACATCTTTACTGACTTGAGCCAAAGATAAAATCGTTTGCCGCCCCTCTTCGAGGGTATCGACTAATTCCGCCACTAAATCAACCGATTGCTTGGCTTTTTCGCGATTCGAAGCCATGTTTACAACAGCTTGTTGAATGGACTCGACGATTTTTTCTAACATAGTATTAATTTCCATCGTCGCTTGATGGGTCCGTACCGCTAAAGTTCTTACTTCATCAGCCACAACTGCAAAACCTCGACCCGATTCACCTGCTCTTGCTGCTTCAATTGCAGCATTGAGTGCCAGCAAGTTCGTTTGTGATGCAATATCAGTAATGGTATTAACCACCCCTGATACTTGATCTCCCGCCGATTGGAGCGACTGAAGCATGTCTGAAGTGGTTTCCATATCGCTGGCTAAGCTCGCAATGCTGTCAGCGGTTTTGACCACGCTGGTTTTACCGGCAACCATAGTTTGTGCACCACTTTGCGCTGACTCCGCCGCCATTTCAGATTGCTGCACACTGTGCTCGATATGATGCTCGAGTGAAGTCATCACAGTTGCAAGTGAGTCAATAGTACTTTGCAAATGGTTGACAGATTCACTCGATGCGGTTCTGCTCACAGTGAGTTGCGAAATGGCTTGTTCGATTGTTTCAATGGCCGAGTGCACCTTAATTAACCCCGAACGAAACACAGTTAATAACTCATTGACACTGCCTGCCACATTGTTAATTTCGGATGAACTATTATTATCAAGTTGCTGGGTTAAATCATGATTGTTCGACAAGAGCGTCAACTGCTTTGATAATGAATTAATTGGATCTGCAATTTGTTTTTTGGCAAAAATAAAGGCAATAATGGCCACTGCGATCATCAATGATACAAGTGTGTAAACGAGCGTCATATTATTGCTCAAGTCTGCCTGAATATTACTCGATGAAATACCCGCTTGGGCCGTAGTGCTATCTGATAATTGACTTAACTGTTCTGATAATTTTTTAGCCGAGTTGTTCAGGTTATTGAGCTCATCTCTGGCTTTATCCCAATCAACGCTTTGGCGATTCATTACAGCAAATAAACGGTCCAAATCACTCTTAAGCTTATCTGTTTTAATAGTCCGCTGCTGTGATACAAGCTCTTGAAGCTGCTTATATTGGGCATTTAATTGTTGCTCTAGCGCCTCTCGCTGTTGCGAAAACTCATTGGCTGAAAGCGTGGTGCCATATAACGAAAACCCTATCAAGACTAAGTCTTTTGAAGTACTTTGCAGCGAATTAATCACCCGCAATGTTGGCAACGATTGACCAATAAACCCTTCTACTTTTTGTTCAATAGATGCATTGTTTTGACTTAAAAAGAGTGCAGCTACGAGTGTTGTCAGAAGAATAGCGGCATAGCCGAGGAATATTTTTATGCGAATCGATTTGAATGAAAAAGCCATAATTTTCCTTGCTGTCGGTACATTGTTGATGAATAAAAATAAGGAATAGCTGAGCAAAAGCTTAGTCTACTGAATCAATTAGACCTAATTGATAGACATTTAATTTCAATTTGCGGCATATACACATTAGGGGCTGCCAAATAAAAAAGGTTAAGCACTTAAATTGAGACAAAATCCTGGCATGACGTAAGACAAACAAGATTGGTCGCGGCGTTCAGAATGTGCACATTACACCGCAGTCTGTTCAAACTTATAACCCACGCCATAAATTGAGTGAATACACTCTGCGTTTGGGGCAATAGCAGCCAATTTCTTACGCACTTTTTTGATATGGCTATCGATGGTGCGATCACTGACGATACGCGCATCATCGTAAATGCTATCCATCAGCTGTTCACGGTTATAAATTCGCCCCGGCTGTGAAAACAGCTTATAAAACAACTGAAACTCAACGGCGGTAAAACTCACTTTGTGATCGCCATAACACGCGCTCAGTGTATGCTCATCTAACGATAACCCAGCCCTTTGTTGTATGCTGATATCACTCGATTGCATAAATGCCACTCTGCGCAGTAATGCTTTGACCCGAGCCACCACTTCTCGGGGACTATAAGGTTTGCAAATATAATCGTCAGCGCCTATTTCAAGGCCCAATAACCGGTCGACTTCTTCAACTTTTGCTGTAGTCATCACGATGGGAACGATTGAGTGAGCCCTCACTTGCTGACAAATCGCGATTCCATCAACATGAGGCAACATCAAATCCAGTAGAATGAGATCGGGTTTAAAGCGTTCAAACATGGCCATGGCATCCGCGCCATCATGGACCACCTCAACAACATAGTCACTTTGCATTAAGTATTTAGCTAAAATATCAGCTAGTTTCACTTCATCTTCAATAATCAAAATACGCGATTGCACTAGACCTACTCCTTTGCAAACTCTACCTTAATTGTCACACCACCCAAATCACTTGGCTCGGCCTGAATACGACCTTGATGTGCGCAGACAATACTGCGACAAATCGCCAACCCTAACCCAGAACCGCCTGTTGCACGGTTTCGGTCGTCCTCAATGCGGTATAAACGCTCAAACAATTGTGGCAACTTTTCTGCCGCCACTGTCGGGGCACTGTCTTGCCACAGCACTGTGATACTTTGTGAGCTTTCATGCACGCTGATTGCAAGCTGGCCGGGCGAGGCGGGGGTTGAGTCAGTATAACGCAATGTATTTTGCATCAAATTATCAAACAATTGCATCAGGCGCTCAGGATCCCCTTGAATATTGCTGCCAGCCCCTGTTAATGGCGTTACTGCAAATCCTTGTTTAGTGAGTCCACCTTGATGTTTGGCAAGCACTTTATTGAGCAAAGTCAACAAGTTGACCGACTTAAAGGTATAGGTTAACGCGCCTTTGTCAGCCAAAGAAAGCTGATGTAAATCATCGACTAACCGCGTTAATCGTGCCATTTCTTCATGCAAAGAGGCGATCGCAGCAGCATCGAGGGCAATAATGCCATCCATCATGCCTTCAAGTTCAGCGCGGATCACCGCAATGGGCGTGCGTAATTCATGGGAGATATCGGCTATCCACTGGCGTTGCGAACGGCGATTAGCATTAAGTGTTTGCGCCAAACGATTGATGTCTTTGACTAATTCACCAATTTCATCGCTGTTTTTAGCGGTTAACTGAAAATCATAATGACCATTGGCTAAATCACGCGCTTTGGCTCGCAAAATTAAAATTGGCTTCACTAAAAACCGACTAAACGGCAAGGCCATGACAAAAGACAGCACTAATACGATCACCGCGATATAACTAAACTGACGGGACTGTTGCTGTGCAAATAACGCATCAAATTTTGCATTCATGCGCGAACCATTTTCAATACCTAAGTAGCCCAATAATTCGCCAGTTCCTGCCGTACTCGGTGCATCATCTCCTGACTTTAACGCTAACCACAGCGCAGCTTTAGCCATAGACGGGGCGCCTAAAATCAGCTCGCCCGAGGCGGATTTAAACATCAACCGCTGTGCATCTTCACCAAGGTTAGGTCGATTCGAGGGCGGTTGTCCAGATAACCGAGGACGCTGCCTGTCACCCTGCATGTGCGGTGGTGGCCGCAGGCCCTCTTCACGTGGAGGAGGTCGCTGCAATCGGGGAGTCGGTGCCGATTTCGGTGCAGCAAAGGCGTCATCCCGTAACCGATAAATCGCAACGATATCTTGAAAGGCCGCATTATTCGGTCGTAGCCAATCAAAATGAGGCTGGCGTTTTATTTCTGTCACCATCGCCTCAATCACAGGAGTCAGGGATAACCGAGTCGTATCTGCCACGTATTGACTAAAACTCTTTTCAAACGCAAGTTGATTGGCGACAAAAATCGCCAATACGACCAGCGTATTGGCGATTAAAATCATCATTAATAATTTGGCACGAATCGAGTTGAACATCTTAAAGTGGTTTGCCTCGTCTATCGGTTGCGATTAATCTTAAATTATCAGGATTAGTATGTTGATTACTAGGCATAAATTTTGCCATGCACTGACTCTCTTTCGCGCAATTATCGGTCAATGACAACAAAAAGGCCACTAAGTCTTGCTGCTCAGCACCATTGAGTCGCGCCGCCTGAAACGGTGATTGCCCTAATAACTGCAGCGCAAGTTCACTGTGCTCAGCCGCTCCTTGATTCAACGATTCACAATCAGCAAAGCGCTCAAACTGACGTAATCCACACGCACCACCTCGGTCAAAAAAGCCAGCAACACTCGCGGCTGGGTTCACATAATGACGCACCACCTCAGCCAAATTTTGATACGCCCCCGCATGGCCATAAGGCGCACTTAACGAAACATTAATTAAACTAGGTATTTTAAACGCAAATTGCTCGCGCGGATCGCCTGTTACAGCACCACGCCCCGGATCGCTGTGATCAGAGAGCTTACCTGGACCTAACTGTGGAAACGCCAAATTGAAAAATCCTTCATTGGTAAAACGTTCACCACTGTGACACCCCACACACCCTGCACCGCCCTGATCTTGTGGTGTAAAAAATAAAATCGCACCACGCTTTTGCTCATCACTGAGCGAACGTTTATCACCTCGCACATAACGATGCCAATTGGTATCTACCAAGGTCACTGATTGCTGATACACCCCAAGGGCCATCGCAATACTGTCAAAGGTGATCAGCGACGAGGCATCCTCTGTTGAATTAAAAGCAGCTCTAAACTCCTCAAGCCAGTCATTGGTCGCCAAATTGCCTTCTTCATCACCATAATCACCAATGCGCTGGGCAATATGATGGCGTATTTCACGGTTATTGGTCGCTGTGACAAATCCTTCGCCACGCATTTCTTCTGTGGATGTCACCGGAAAACGAGCCAATGCATCGACTAAGTTATTCGGCACGGCGTTATCAATCACCCCAAAGCCAGAATCCGGGGTACTGACACCTTCAATGATAGAACCATCAGGTTGCACAGCATTCACGCGCTGAATGCGACCATCCCAAAACAAAGCGTTATTAGCCAAACCAGTATTAAAAATAGTCGGTGAGTTTCTTGGGATATCAATTACATTGTCAGCGGGAACCCGCCCTGGGCCAATTACATTTTCTCGCTCAGCATTCACCCCTACCGCAAGCGATAAGCCATCTGCACCGCCTAAACTAGGGTGATGACAACTGGCACACGCAACAGATTGTTCGCCCCCTAACCCTTTGGTGAAAAATAGTTTCATGCCCAATTGCGCCAGCGGATCGTGAATATCCGGTTGTTGCTGCGCCTCTACTACCACACCTGTGAGCCCAAAATTGCGAATAACCTCATCCAGCTGAACGTCAAGCTGACTCAGCAAAGGGGGCGGCGGCGCTAAAACGGGAGGGGGTGGCTTGGTTGCCGTGTGGCTCTCTTTACCTACACTGTGCCCACTGATCAGTAAAGTAGACACTAACCCTACCATACCAAGTTGATTCATCATGCTCATCGTCGTTCTCCAACAGTAACCTTACCCTGAAGATGAACCACAAATGTGCAAATAATGTGCACCACATACAAAAAACACAAAATAAATTATCGAAGTCAGGCTATTCACGCTCTGAGATGCTTAAACTGCGATTAACAGGTTTTAAAGTTTTAGGTGGTGCGCAGCATGATATAAGCCCGAAATTTATTCAGTGGTAATGCCTCTGATATTTCAAAAGAAAGAAAAGCGTCAGGCAGCGATAAGATCGTACTAAAAAAGCCCCTATATGTGTTTGTATGCTGTTATTAAAAAAGCACGACGATTTTACTGCTAACCGACAGACTAAGTAGACGGAGAAGATGAATTTGTTGAATTTGTTGATTAATTTGACTTTGACCGCTTGCGCGGCCAAAAATATGAGTAATGTCTATTGACCAGAGTTTGGTTCATATGTGTAATTATATTTTAAGTTAAGATTTATCTGTTAGCTCAAATTTATGAAGGAGCGATTTTTTAAAATAGTGCACACCAAAAGCCAGCCCCCCAAACGCAGGATCTGCTTGCAAATGCCCTTGTATTCGTAGTATTACAGATGAGTCTGTTTCTTCAATAACAGGTACATTTGCAAAAAACAACTCTTCTGGCTGAGTATATATGCCCATTCCACCCATTTTTTCACCAACTAAATTTAAACTACCAACGTTATACTTTTTTCCGTCCATTGGTAACTCCCCGGAAAAATCACGTTTCATTATTTTCGCTAGTTTGTCAGCACCTAAAGTAAACTCTTGTTGATAGTATTTACTATTTAAAGCTGAAGGGAATTCTTTTATTTTTATTGGCTTTTCAATATGATAAGTGTATCTTCCAAACCATTTACTTTTTTTATCTTCTACGTGGTATACCAAAGATAAGCGATAAGAGTTGTCATCACACTTTTGCAGAAAGGAAAATGGTGTTACTTCCAGCCTAGCGCTTGACCTCTCTTTATACCCATTATCTAAAAGAGCGATTTTTGATAGATCGTATGGAACAATATTGAAAAAGTCTGACTCACTTTTACTAGCCATTTCTTTAGAATTCTTCGATATATTCATTGAACCAAGAATTGGACCTAAGAAAACGCTTCCTCCTTTAGTTTGCACTAGCTGAAAGCCTGTATCTGCAACTGGATACGAATGCGTAGGAACTATTTTTTTATCCAATATTTTATTATTTATTTTTAATTCATTATTAGATATCAATTCTTTATCTGGTATTGTGCTTTGAGGTATTGAAACACACGCAGACATTCCAATAGAAATTATACCTAATACTAATGCCTTAAACTTCATTTACTACCCCATATTTTATTGTAACGACTACACTAACGAGCCTGTAGATTTACTCGTTTTTAATTTGTTCTTATTAAACAACGAACTATAACTGAGTTCCTATTTTGATTCAATCGTTTCGTCAGTTTCGAGTTGATATTTTAAACCTATGTTTTAGTTTATTTTTTTGAGGGAAAGCATGAAGCTCATCAATATCTCATTGATTTTAAATAGTGTGTATTAAAAAGTACAAACTCAGCATCAAGGTTAGTGATGGACTGAATAACTTCTATTTATAAACCGTTGATTGTAAAAATCACAAATAAACTCTGTCGCGACAGGAAGTCGAGCTAGCCATACTGAGGCATGGGTGAAAAACACCGCTTTAAACGAGAGGCCTTGGACGGCCGAACTACAAAGCGTACAAGAAGGTATTAGCGAGCCGAACCATGCCGGTTATGTTCACATCAAATATATTTTTGAAGATCAGTTTGATTGAGGGTACGCTGGGTGAGTCCAAAGAGGGGTCAGCGCCAGCCCCTCTTTGGCTGCTGTCGCCAGCTCGACAACAATGCTCATTCACAAAGCAATTATTAAACTAAACACTATGGCTAATTTGAAAACAAGCCAGGCTTTTAAACAGGTTTAGTTTTTGGGTTTTTCAAGCCACGATCTGGCTTTGCTCATTTGCGCGCGACTGACTGGCACGAACTCTTGATTCGACATTTTCAATGCCCCTTCCCTGTTCTTTTTTTCCAAGGATTGAATATGCGTTGTGTTTACCCAATAGCTTCGGTGAGTCTGTCCACCTGCAAGCTCTGGCGAAAGTGAGCGAATATCGTCTATCGCATCTTTGAGGTTATATAAAATTAAGTGATTTCCTGACACCATCACCACTTTGAGATAATGTAATTCAGCTTTCAGGTAGATAAGCTCAGAAATGGCGCTTATGTTTGCCAATTGTAAAAATTGTTGGGCTCGGCTTTGTGTGCCTTCATCTGTTGATAGGTTAATGGCATCGTCATTTATTAAATCGGTGGCCAGTGGTTGTGTCATTTCATCAGTATTGGCGCGGTGTTTTTCTTGATGTGACCCTATTGTTTCAGGCTGCTGCATCACGATAGTCGTATTTGGCGTGTTTTGTTGTTGTATCACTTCAGGTTGTTTTGTGCTCGACTCAATTTTAAACCCAAACACCCAAGGTAAATTAATCGCAATCCATGATATCAGTGCAGGGGGAACCATGTTTTGCCACTCATCAATTAAGGCGGCAACGCTGTAATTTGTTTCTTGCTCTATATACACATCAAAAAGTAGTGAGATTGGTACATAAAGTGTCACTGCAATAAATGCGCTAATCACCAGCTTAACGAGGTTATTTTGTTTGCTGAGTACCCCTCTCATTAACGTATGTGTCGCAATAAAAAAACCAAGCGCTAAGAAAACCTGCCCTTGCCAAACAATAAAATTTAACCAAAAAGGCAGTACCTTGTCATCATCTGTGACACTCAAAATACACGCTAAAAAAAAGCAATACACAGGAAGTAGCGCCATGGACTGATAGAACCAATCTGAAACTGCCCATTCATACAAAAAACTGCCCATTCATACATAAATCAATGTGTTAATTAGACCAGAATTCATTTCATCCGTAAATTATTGTTATGAAATAACGCATATAAAGGATGCTAAAATGACATTTTCTAAATCGATAATCGCAGTGATTGTAAGCGCAATATGCGCACCATCTTGGGCTCAAACAGATAACAGTAAAAACGAGATTGAAAGTATTACCGTGGTCGCTCCCCAGCCTGACGGTATTAAAATTAGTTCGAATAAATTATTGACTCTTCCGGGTACTGGTAACGATCCACTCAAAGGCTTAGAAGCGCTTCCAGGGGTTGTTTTAGCAACCCCCAATACCGGTGGCCCAGTTGCACAACCAGCGATTCGCGGCAGTTCTACTAACGACAACCTTTACCTAACAGATGGGTTAGAAATGGGGTATATTTTTCACAACGATGGTTTAAGCATTTATAACCCACATCTCATTGAAAGCTTTGAGTTAAAAACAGGTGCATGGTCAAGCAAATATGCCAATGCAAATGGCGGGGTCATATTAACGCAATTACGAGATCCTAACCCTGACACACCAACTAATGTGGTTGATTTGAGCTTTTTTCGCAGCGGCTTTTTATACGAACAAGCGATTTCGCAAGATGCCGCGTTTTACATTTCATTTAGAGAGAGCTTAGTACACACCTACGTTGATAACTTTATCGAAGACGAAGATTTTTCATTTTCTGTGCCTCCGCGTAACCGTGATTATCAAGCGAAATTAATCTGGGATATTGATAACAAGAATGTGATCAGGGTGACGGCAAGTGGAGCAAAAGATTACATTGAAATTGAATTTGATGAAGATGGCCGAGACATTGGTAAAAACCCTGATTTGGCGTCTGGCGAACGTTACCAAAGTTATTTTCATAGCCAAGCAATCAGTTGGCAATACAGCGGTGATGACCTCGAGTCAATGACCAGTGTTAACGTGTTAACGCAAAATCAGCAAGAACGAGAAGGTGATATCTTTCGATGGGATGCAGATATCAGCAAATTAATTGTACGATCAGATAATCAATATATTGCAGATTCGTTCACGCTTGATTTTGGTATTCAACTTAAGCAAAGTGATGTTGATTACCTAAGTAGTGGCCGGTTGTTGCCCTGTAATACTGAGTTTGAAGTGTGCCCACCCAGCTATTTTAGCCCTACATTTTCACAACAAGGCTCACTTAGCGTGAACGATTATCATGCTTATGTATCGCTCATTGGGAACATTTCAGCTAGCTGGGATTACAATTTTGGCCTCGCGTACGTCGGAACAGATAACAATTCACAACATTATTTAGAGCCCAGAGTACGCATTGGCTTTGATGTGACAGATACACAAAAATTAAGCCTTAACTACGGTGTCCACCATACGTTTATTGATGATTACCAATATTTAATCCCTCAATATGGCGAATCCACACTTGAAGCCAGTGAATCGACTCATTATACCTTGAGCTTAGATTCAAACCTTGGCAAAGGACTCGGATTAAAAACGGAGCTATTTTACAAAACGCTCGATAATTTAATCGTTGCTAACCCGGAGGCACAAAAGCGACGCTTAACACAACATGTGACGGGGATCCCAACGTTTGATGATGTCGCCAGTGGAAAATCATACGGGATAGAGTTGCTGCTCAATAAGCAGTTAACTGAAGATTGGTATGGCTGGGCAAGCATAGCCTACAGCAAAACAGAGCGGGATAACCCATTAACCAATCAGCAGTTTAACTCCGAGTTTGATTTACCTTGGGTTGCAAACTTAGTGCTGGATTATAAATGGAGCGAAAATTGGCAATTGGGTGCCAAATGGCGTTTTCAAAGCGGGCGACGTTATACTCAGGTGCAATCTGCGACCCCCTACATTGAAACGGGTAATCAACCACTGTTTTATATCCCAAAATACGGCGAGTTTAATGCTGAACAGTGGGGGAACTATCACAGGCTTGATATACGAGCAGATTATCAAACCCAATTATTTGGCCTCGATTCAACGATTTATATCGAAATACTTAACGTCTACGGTTCAAAAACAGTGCAAGAACTTGAATACAACGTAGATTACACTGATTTTGAAAAAGATTACCAATTTCCTGACATGCCGCTGCCTTCAATCGGTATCTCGTTAAACTTTTAAAAGTAAAAGGGTCACCCAGAGAACATTCCGCTCAAGCAGGCCGCAGTGTTTTCTTGACCTTTTTATTCTAAAAACCAGATGATGCTATTTTTTAGCTCAATTAAACAATGACTATGCACTTAGTCATGGCCTCAATAGGTGCGAAAATTCACCTTTAGTTAAATAAAAACACAAATTGACTTTGGTCGCTTTAATAAAGCATGTAAAGAATTAACCTAGAGTAACGAGCATTATAGCTATTAATAAAATCAATAACTTGCTATGAAAGTGAGCAAGCCAAAATAGTCATATTTGCACGTAAGCGACAAAAAGAAACTCGCGAAACTAAAAGCACCACACTGAATGCAGATAAAATTTAGAAAATAATGGGGTATTTTTATACCCCCGCTTTGGCAATAACATATCTGATGACTACCATTATCCATAAGGTATGTGATAAAGGCATGTTTAAAATGAAGTTGTTTGTTTTATGCTCAAAGGTTAAATAAAGGTATGCAATTTGAACGCTAAATACTTGTCAGTGTATCAATTGCTAGTCCCATTTTTATTCATGCTTTTTTCTTCGCAATTATTAGCAAATCACTCTTTAGAGCTCAAAAATCAGTCCTCACTTTTTATTAAAGATGAATATTTGTGGCGAAAAGTACCAGACACTCGCAATGATTTTCATAATCCGCTACAGATTTGGCAAAGTTCATCACAACCATCTGCAACCCTTGTTGGTCAGTCTGGCGTGTTTATCACCAAATTGGCAATAAACAACCATGATCGAAAAACCTGGTTTTTGGTACCCAATGCTAATTTCGTTGATTTAGGGTTGGCTTATTGGCAACCGATAAATCACGATGCAATAAAAGTAAGGGATTTTTCGCAGCCAACCGCCACACTCACACCTCAGTTGCTTCATTTTCAGTCTGTTCCATTACAATTCAAGCCTGCTGAAAGTGGCACACTCTGGCTATATATTTCAGCCAAACATTTTGCAAGCCCGCTTTCTTTAACAATTTATGATGAATTGAGCTTTTACCGTTTCCAAAGCATAAATAATTCCATCTCTTTGGCAGCAATTAGCACCATGTTGTTATTAAGCGTTCTCACCTTTTTAATCTATACCCGCACTGGTGAACGGATCGCCATTACCTGTGCAGGTTATGTGGGTTTACATGGTATCGGTTGGGCAATGGCCGCAGGTTTAGTAGAAGATTTTTCGATTTCCCCCGAGGTCAATTTAAGCTACAGCGCTATTTATATCTTTCCTTTTGCGATAGCCTGCGCAAGTCAGTTTGTGGCTGATTTATTTCAGTGTAAGTCGAAATTCAAAAAGTTATGCCAAACATTAAATACGGTTACGCTTGTTGGTCTTTTCTTAGGTGTAACCATGTTGTTTTTACCATTTAAGTTGGCGTTTTACAGCTCTCACCTCTTAGCCATGACTTGGATAGCATTAACCTTGTTTGTTGGTATTTACATGCTAAAAGAAAATGATTTTCGGGCTAAATATTTCCTCGTCGGCAACCTGCTCTATAGCGCCTCATTAATTTATTATATGGCCTCACACAGTAAACAATTTGGTCAGCTGGAGTACCCAGAGCTAATGGTGGTCATGGCGCTATCAATTGATTGTATTTGCATCGTTTTGTCACTCTCTGAATGGTTTAAATTAAAACAAAATGAATACAACCATCACTTTTATATGTCACGCATCGATCCATTAACCCAGCTAGGCAATCGCTATGCACTCGATGACACAATCAGTCATCTTTGCAAACAATACATTTTTATTTATTTAGATTTTGATGGGTTAAAAATAATCAATGACAAGTTTGGGCATAACGAAGGTGATAAATTAATTCGATCTGGCGCCAAACTTATCGAAAAATCAGTGACCCCTTTCGGTAAGGTTTTTCGTGTGGGTGGCGATGAATTCATTTGTATTATTACAGATGAATCAACCGACAATATTAATCAACTAAAACAAACCTATTCTGAATCCCTCAACAAAGTAAACGCACAGATTAAACAGACATGGCAAGAAGCGGGGATAAGTTTTGGTATCGTTAGCAACGAGGATGGCCAAAGCCCTTCTGACTGTTTATCAATCGCCGATAAAAAGATGTATCAACAAAAAAAACAGAAATTAGCGCCAAGCTAACAATGGCCTGAGATATTTGATGTTAAGAGTATCCATCTGATTTTAAATGAAAACATTAAATAACACATCTCGAAAAGTGAGGTGTTGGGATAAATCCGCGCAGATTGAAATATCCAGACAGACTCCGCTTACAAATCGGATCTGTCTGGTTGTGTCTAATTTTTTGCGTTTACATTAAAACCGCAAAAAAACAGTTAATCCGAGGCTTTGAGTTGATATATCTGCTATTTCAGTTTTTTCAAGGTCGAGAGAGATTGCAACCGTTTTATTAAAGCCATACCCTAGACCAATACCCGACAATAAAGATGAGTAATACCTATTGGCAAGAGTTTGGCTTAACAAGAAAACACAGCTGTCTACTTGACCGAAACTTTCCAATGGGCGAACCCATTAGACTTTTTGGCCCATACCTATACCCTTTAACAAACGAATCGCGAACTGATGTGTATATTGAGCGATTTTGAATTTTACACAATAAAATTTTATGAGTACACTAACTAAAATTACTCATATTAGGTACAGGGCGTGACCACAAATACACTCGAGTTAGAAGTATCACCAGAAGATACACACTCGCCTTTAATAACCAGCTCTATTTTCAAACAATTCGGATTTCTAGCATTACCAGCTATTTTAGGCATGCTAATAAACGGTATGTACAGCTTTGTAGATGCATTATTTATATCCCAAGGCATCGGCGCCAATGCGATGGCTGCGGTGTCAGCCGTCTTTCCTATTCAAATGTTTTTAATTTCAATCAGTACCATGCTCGGCAGTGGCATGGCTTCACTGGTTGCACGTTACCTTGGCGCAAAAAGGCAACTCGATGCTGATATTGTATTTTCAACTTCATTTTTATTATCAATCATTTGTGCATTTATATTTTGCCTTTTCACCTTTTTAGCTTTAGATCATATCTATGAATTACTCGCTGTCCCATTAACATTGCGCGACCAAGCGAGTAGTTACATTACGCCAATCATCATTTTTTGGATAATAGGCTTTATTAGTAATCAACTGACAGAAGGGTTTAGGGCATCAGGCAATCCAAAAGCGATGATGCAAGTGCTTTCGACTGCTTCAATTTTAAACATCATTTTAGATGCACTTTTTATATTTGTATTTGAATGGGGTGTTGCCGGTGCAGCTTGGGCCACAATCATTGCGGTAAGTTTAGGTCTAATGATGGCTATTGGGTTACAAAAAAAAGGAGAAAGTGCTGTTTCGTTTTCATTCAATCACTTGATTAGCCCAATAAAACTCCACTTTAAAATTTTAAGTCTTGGTTTACCTGTTTTACTTTCTCATGGTGGTTTTTCTATTACCCTAGCTGTGACCGTTTATTCAATTTCGACCGTCTATCTGGATGTATCAGAGCCGTTAATCGCAGCTCATGGCATATTAGTCAGGTGTTTCATGTTTTTATTTTTACCTATTATAGGCATGATGGTCGCGTTACAAACCTTATCTGGCTATAACTACGGCGCAAAAAAATATCAAAGAGTCAAACAAGCCTACCTTGTTGCCATTGCCATAAGTGCAACTTGGGGGATCGTGGTTTCAATCATACTGTGTTTCTATTCAGATATATTATTAGCGATGTTTACAAGTGATACGAACATCATAAATCTCGGAGCGAGCTTTGCACCTATTTGCTTTTCAGGCTTCATAACAGCGAGCTTTTGTATGATGTCCAGCGGATTATTTCAAGGCTTAGGAAAAGCATTGCCTGCTACCTTATTAGATGCAGCAAGAACGTATGTTTTACTTTTACCACTCATGTACTTTTTACCCAGCCTGATTGGGCCCACAGGATTGTGGTTTGCATTTCCTATCGCTGATATCAGCGGTGGATTGTTTGCATTCACTTATTCTCTTATTCACCTCAATAGATTAATCAAACACGAAAATTAATAAAATATTCATATTCGATGATTAATAACAATAACGTAATGGATCAAACTATTTAATGAGTGAAATTACGTTATTGGTTTTTTATCTACAACAATAACAAAGCATAAAAAAGACCAAAAAAACAGAGAGTTGCAAACTGATAATTATCAAGTCCCGATAAGTGAACGTCAAAGAACTCTCTTTAAAAAAACCTGTTTTTATAACGATCTTTTTTAATAATTATAAAAAAATACCCACTTCAAAATACACAACTAAGACTAAATACCTATTCGCTATTCCCTATTTGAGGAACATATGGTAATTTACATTCGTTTACACAAGTACCTATTTTGGGTGTGACGAGTGAACGTTAGGCCATTTATTATCTTTCAGGGAATATGACAGATGTCGAATCAAGAAAATATTATATCCATTGTAGGGGCTGGAGTGTCGGGAATTATGTGTGCACTGACGCTCGCTAATTTTCATTTAGGTAGCAAAAAAACAATTCGTGTTTTTGAGCATAAAAAACGTGTTGGTGGCAGAGCCCATGCAATAAAAATTCAAGAACAATTTATTGATCTTGGCGCTGGCCGGTTTTCACCACAGCTTCATAAAAATATTAATGAACTGGTTGCACACTTTAATATTGAAAATGAAAGTTTTCCCTTTACCCAATTGACTAGGCCACAAGAGCTGCATAGTCAGTTAAAAGAAATCTTAAACAAATTAAAGCCTATGTGTGATGAGCATAAAAATGACTCATTCTTAAACTTTCTAACTGCTTATTTAGGTGAAGATAAAAGTAAGGACATCATTAACGCGCTTGGATATGACTCTTTATCACTTCCCTTTATTACCCCTAACATTGCATACGACATAATAGAAAAACACCCAGAGATCCAAGGTTTTTCTGACAATGCAGGCTATACCTGGCGCAACCTAAAAGAAGGGTTTTGCACACTTCCACAAATATTATATGACCGTGCAGTCGAATTAGGTGTTGAATTTCATTTCGATTATGAACTCATAACAATTGATAACCATGCAAAAACACCTGCCTTAACCTTAAAAAACAGTAATGACGATATTGTGCGCATCACTCAAGGGGACATGATCGTCACATTACCTCCTTCAGCCATGAGCAGACTCAATTGTAATTTTCCACAAGATTGGACGCATTATACCTATGGCTCAATCCCACTTTTTAAAGGTTTTCTTTTTTATGATAACCCTTGGTGGCAAAACTTATCTTTGACAGATCATGTGATTATTACCAATAACCCGATCAGAAAACTCTACTTTAAAGATAATCGCTATATCTTTTTTTACACAGATAGTGATTTCGCTAATTTCTGGCAAGAAACGAGTCAACATGGTGAAGCCCATTATTTGAAAACAGTCAAAGAACTTATGGCTGATGCCATTCAATGCGATGTAGATCAAATACCCGATCCGATTGAACAAACACATAAATATTGGATTCATGGCGTTGAGTTTTCAAAAGAATGTAGCCCTAGTCACCCACTTAGTTTTGTCCATAAGAAAAGTCAAATCATCTCAGCCTCGGATGCTTATACCCCCCACTGTGGCTGGATGGAAGGCGGTGTGATGGCAGGAAAAAGCGCAGCACTTAAGTTGCTCAAACGCATTGAGGCTGAAGAAGAGCATCAAACAGATAACCTTTAATAAAAATATCAAGCAATGATCAATATAGGAAATGACATAAAATGAGTATTCTCGATTTTCCCCGAGTTCATTTTAAGGGTGCGGCGCGTGTTAACGTGCCCACAGCAAACAGAAATATCAAAAATACGCTTGATATCGCGACTAATACAGTCTTCCAACATGGTTCTGAATTTGACTTAAAACAACATCCCAGTAAATACCATGAATATTTAAAGTCTTTTACACCCAAATTTAATCATTTAGGTCAAGAAGATCCAAAGGGCGATTTTAATCATGTAGCGGGATATAACATGATAGGGAATAACCATTTTTCTTGGGAAAATACCTACATTACATCAGTGCAACTGCATCCTGGACACAATCAAACGACCGATCCCTTAGTCGGCAGTAAATTGGGTTTATGGGGGCATTATAACGAATATTTAAGAACATCCTTTAATCGCGCTCGCTGGGTTGATAATGATCCAACAAGGCGAGACTCAGCTTTAATATATGCTGGTCAACTGACAATTAGTGATGCAAATGCGTCGGCAAATACAGCACATATATTTTCTTCCGATATAGATTGCACACATGGTGTTCGTTGGCTAAACCCTGGATACATAGTCGAACAGCCCAACCATTTTTTATGCAGTGAAATGGCAGAAGCTCGGTTATTTCAATTTTCTGTTTGTAAAAAGAATCAGAACTTTTTATTTAACCAGTTAAATATCGATTCTCCCTTTTTAGCGCAACTAAAAGCCGCACTTGAAGACCCCGATGTACTTGGCTTAACAGTACAATATTGTGTATCGAATCTTTCTCCTCCTCAACAACCCGATACACCTGTTTTTTGTGACCTGCATGGAACAATCGGTCTATGGCGTAAGCATGAAATGGCTACTAACCCAACAGGCCGAATTTTACAACCAGATAACCCCGCTCAGTATTCACCTATTACAGTTAAAATTCAGGATGGTTGGGCAAGTTTGAATATGCCTATTAGCATTCCACATCAAGCGTATTTAGAGTCGCTACCTGTAAAAAATGGCATGCCTCCCAAGCTAGCGAATAAAGTCTCGTTAGGAGATTTAGTTCTAAAATCAAGTAATGGTGAAGTTATTGCGATTTTACCTGAGTCACTTTATCAACATTCAGATAACAATCATGTTTTTGATATCCCATTAAAAATAAGCAATACGGCATTGGATGAACTGTCTCTTAGCTTAGCGTCCAACCAGCATACTTGGCACGAATCCGATTGGCAGATACAAGCAGAACAAAACATTATCGCGATCGAATCGTCCAACCCTAACGAGGAGAGTAAAAGTACTAACGAAATTGAGATTTTCAGTTATTTGCGCGGCAAACCCAGTTCGATTAACCGTCTAGTGCCTTTTATAGCAACACCGAAAACCATTAATTGTGATGCATTTATTGAAACTGACCATCAAGGAAAAGGAAAACTAACCATTGAGAGTTTAGCAGCAGGAAGTGGAGAGCTCTTTTTAGGCGAGCAAGCGAGCCCCATTCAAGTGCGTATTCTCAGTGATGATTGGCACTTACTCAATGTGCCAGACGAATATGTCGATTATGATTTTCTTTATCACAATGTGATGGGATATTACGAATTGCTTTACCCATTTATGGCTGACAAAGTGTTTAGCATGGCCGATAAATGTAAATGTGAAACTTACGCCCGCTTGATGTGGCAAATGTGTGACCCAAAGAATCGCAATAAAAGTTATTACATGCCCAGCACTAGAGAAATGTCGTCTGTTAAATCACACCTCTTTCTTAAATACTTAAGTAATGTTGAACAATCGGCCATTCCAAAACTCCTGCCAGATTTGCATCAGCCCATAAAAGTAAAAGGTGACATTAAAAATAAAGCACAACTAATCGCAAAGCTTCGTGATGCTGTCGATCTCGAACTTTCAATTATGCTGCAATATCTATACAGCGCCTATTCTTTGCCAACCTATGCAGCCGCAGAGCAATTGGTCGATTCAGGCCGCTGGACTCAAGAGCAATTAGCTTTAGTGAATGGAACTAAAGACAGGCGCAGAGATAGCGGTTGGCGAGGTGCAATTTTAGAAATCGCGCATGAAGAAATGATTCATTACTTAGTAGTTAATAATATTTTAATGTCTTTAGGCGAACCTTTTTACCCTGGTGAACCTATTTTTGGCCAAGCAGCAAAAGATAAATTTGGGTTAGATACGGAGTTTTCTTTTGAACCATTTTCAGAACATATTATCGCTAAGTTTGTCCGTTTTGAATGGCCGCATTTTTTTGCTTCAGTAGGTCAATCAATTGCTGACTTTTATTCTGAAATTCGTATCGCAATCAATGAAATTCCTAATTTATACACCAGTGAAATAAGCAAAAGAGGCGGCGAGCATCATTTGTTTTTAAATGAGCTCATAAATCGTGCTTATCCAAATTATCAATTTGAAGTGTACGATAAAGAAACAGCACTGTTTGCTATCGATTTTGTAACAGAACAGGGTGAAGGCGCCAGTGCAGACTCACCTCAATTCGAATTAAGTCATTTCAATCGTTTAAGGTCAATATCTAAAAAACTCACATTGAGTGATATTCCTTTTGAGCCAGCATATCCGGTTTTGAAAAACCCAGTGATGAGCGAACGCACGGGCTGTAATGTCGTCACAGATCCGCATAGCAAAGCGTTAATGGCCTTATATCAAGGGTGTCATGAACTTATGTTCAAAATGATGATGCAACATTTTGCCCAAACAACACAAGGAAGCATGAGGCGATCTCGCTTAATGAATGCCGCCATTGATTTAATGACGGGTATTTTAAGACCACTATCGGTGCATTTAATGACTTTACCTTCAGGTATTGCTGGTAGAAATGCCGGGCCACCTTTACCGCGAGCTATTAACTTTAAAGCGATCGATGATTATCACAAAGGTTGTTTTGCACTCGCACAAGAATGTAAACACCTCGCACACATGGCCAGAACAGTCTCAGGGACACCGCCAGAAACGCAAATAGAACTTCTCGATTTTTATCATAACCAAATGATCGAGCTCGCAACCAATCAATTATCAAGGGAGGGTTAATAATGAAAAAAGTAATCATTGTTGGTGGTGGCCTAGCAGGCAGCCTAACAGCAATTTTTTTGGCAAATAAAGGACTTGAAGTACATGTCATTGAAAAACGAGGTAACCCATTACTCGATCAAAATGATTATATCGATCAAGTCAGCTCAAGAGCGATAGGTGTCAGCATGACAGTGCGTGGTATAAAGGCTGTTGTTGAAGCTGGCATTCCCCTCAATGAGCTGCAAGATTGCGGTGTTGAAGTCTCTGGCATGTCTTTATTTGTTGCTGGAAAAAATAAAATACGCGAGTTGCCTCCATTAGATAAATTAAAACCACTTTCCCTAAGTCGCAGTGATTTCCAGTTATTACTCAACAAATATGCCGAAAAAGCCGGTGTGAATTACCATTTCCACCAACGCTGCATAGAAGTTAATTTAGATAAATGTCATTTATTAACCAAAGATGAGCATAACCAGTTTATTGAGCACCAAGGTGACTTATTAATTGGTGCTGATGGTGCGCGTTCGAGTGTGAGAGAGGCCATGCAATCCCATTGTCGTCGCTTTGAATTTGAGCAATCATTTTTCAAACATGGTTATAAAACGTTAGTGATCCCTGATGCAAAAACCGTTGGGCTAGCACCTGATTTATTACACTTTTTCGGCATGGACTCGAATGGTCAATTTGCAGGAAGAGCAGCGACGATCCCTGATGGCAGCATCAGTTTTGCTGTGTGTTTACCATTTACCGGCAAAGTCAGTTTGCATACAGATGATAAAGAAGCAATGCGTGAGTTTTTTGAGCGTTATTACGCCATGCTCCCTCCAGAGATACGCACTGAATTACTTGAACAATTTATGGTGAAACCGAGTAACGATTTAATCAATGTCAGATCTTCAACCTTCCACTACAAAGATAAAGCCTTATTGATAGGCGACTCTGCGCACGCTACCGCGCCATTTTTAGGCCAAGGTATGAATATGGCATTAGAAGATGCCTACGTTCTAGCTGAATTATTTGATAAATACGATTGCAATTTAACGGATATTTTACCTGAGTTTACAAGCTTACGAAAAGTAGAAGCCGATGCAATGCAAGATATGGCACGCGCTAACTATCAAGTATTAAGTTGCTCAAATCCCATTTTCTTTTTACGAGCCAGGTATTTGCGTTATATGGGGAAAAAGTTCCCCACACTTTACCCTCCTGATATGGCTGAAAAATTATATTTCACCTCAATGAAATACAGCCAAATTAGACACTTTCAACAAAAACAAAATGTTTGGTACAAAATAGGAAGATTAAATTAATGAATATTCTTGTGATCGGAGCTGGACCGGCAGGATTGATGTTTTCTAGTCAAATAAAAAAATTAAACCCGGATTGGAACATCAATATTATTGAAAAAAACCACCAAGAAGAAAGTGTTGGTTGGGGGGTTGTGCTACCAGGGAGAGCGCAGCAGCATCCTGCAAATCCTCTGTCATATTTATCAAATCATGAGTCATTAGATGCACAATATTTAGAGCAATTTAAACTCACTCACCAAAATGATTCCGCCTTAACAAAAACGGGCGTTACATTATGTGGTGCAGAACGAAAATCAATGGTGCGTGAACTCAGACAATTATGTATTGGTTTAGGCATACACATCCAATATGAAAAGCCTGCATTAGAGCTGAATGATTTAGAATGCGATAAATATGATTTAGTCGTGGTATCAAACGGCATTAATCAAACATCGACCTACTATAAAGACACATTAAAACCGACGGTTGAATTCGGTAAAAATCGCTATATGTGGTATGGAACAACTAAAAAGTTTGATGAGATGAACTTAATTTTCAAAACCAAAGCGAATGGTATTTTTGTTGCTCACAGTTATAAATACTCCAGCAATATGAGTACTTTTGTTGTTGAATGCAGTGATGAAACCTATCAAAAATCGGGTTTAGATGAAATGTCGACTCAAGATGCAGAAGCCTTTATTGCATCAGTCTTTCAGGATGAGCTCGATGGCCATAACGTTATTACTCCTCAAGGATTAAAATGGCGTAATTTTATGACATTGAGTCATGAAAAAGCCTATAGCGATAACATAGTACTGATTGGTGATGCATTACAATCTGGACACTTTTCTATAGGGCATGGCACAACCATGGCTGTAGTTGGTGCTCAACTGTTGGTTAAATCAGTGCATGACCATGCAAAAAACATTACTAAGGCGTTAGAAGACTTCAACCAAAATGTCATGCCAATTATGCAATTGTTTGATCAGCACGCAAGTACCAGTCGGTTATGGTTTGAAAGTGTGGAAGATCGCATGCATTTATCTACTACAGAGTTAGCAAAGAGTTTTGCTACACGTAGAGATCAATTGCCACCTTTGCCGCCAGCACTTGGACAAGCTCTCGAAAAAGCTTTATCGAGAGGAGTGCAATAAATGCAACTGGGTCAACTAACAAAAACACCGCCTTTATTACCTGAGCAATGGAGCAGTAGCTATATCTCATATTGGATGCCAATGCAGCCTGATGATGACATTACTTCAGGTTATTGTTGGTTCGATTACACAAAAAATGTATGCCGTATTGACGGAATATTCAATCCTTGGTCAGAGATAAAGATGGGTAACAGATTATGGATGTCAGAAATTATGCATCCAAATACGGACGAATCGTTTAAATCAAAAGTCGCTTATACACGTGACGATATGAAAAGTACCTCAGAATTTTCAGCCCAAGTTTTAACTGATGAAATCGATCCATGCCATGAATTAATACTCACTCAAGATGTTTTAATTACATGTAATGCACAATATATGGGCATTGAAACAGTGTTAGGGCATCAAGCTGAAAAATGGTGTTTCCAACGGCCTGATAACAAAGGTCCTGCTACATATTATTTTATAAAAGAAACCAATCATCTGGTACGTATGATCACCGGAGATCCAAACATATGTGCATCCGTTAGAGACTTTCCTAATTTTAATACCTTTAAGATAGATAAAGAAATATTCAAACCAGAGCTGTTAAATCAATAACACTCTGTGTGGGAATGAGGGCTAACAGCCATTAAAAGTAAAATACTTCTAATGGCTGTTTTTTACCAAACAACTCGTTCAAAATAAATTTAATCCAAAAGATGACTTAACACGCTGCGCTACAGCTTGAGTTTGTTGATTTGCCACCTCAGTACCTGATTTTAAAATTGCGATCAGCTCACCTTGATCGGCTAAAAAACGCTCTCGTCTAGCCCTTATCGGCGTAATCAAGTTAATTAAACAATCAGCCAGAATGCCTTTAAGTTTACTATCCCCCAACCCACCTCCTGAATAATGATTTTTCAATTGCGTAACAAACGCTTTGTCATCATAAAAGGCATCTAGATACGTAAAGACGACATTACCTTCAACTTGCCCAGGATCATCCACTCTCAAATGATTTGGATCGGTATACATGGCTCGAACAGCCTTTACAATCATGTCGTCAGTACTACCAAAAGTAATAACATTACCTAAGGATTTTGACATTTTAGCTTTCCCATCAACGCCAGGTAACCTCGGTGTATCACTTAATAATGGTTTCGCTTGAGTTAGAATGTTTTTTTGCGCAATGTTATTTAATTTTCTAACAATTTCATTAGTAATTTCTATCATAGGAAGTTGGTCATCGCCTACTGGCACTAAGGTCGCATCAAATGCAGTAATATCAGCAGCCTGACTGATTGGGTAGCTAAAAAAGCCAGCAGGAATTGAGCTACCAAACTCTTTACTCTCAATTTCCGCCTTAACGGTTGGATTGCGCTCCAAACGAGACACTGAGACTAAGTTGGCATAAAACATAGAAAGTTCGGATAAAGCAGGTAAAGCAGACTGCAAACAAATTGTCGTTTTAGTTGGACAGATCCCGACAGCAAGATAGTCAGCTAATACATTTAAAATATTACCCGACACCTTTTTCGGATTATGGCTGTTGTCAGTTAAAGCTTGCAGATCAGCTATTAATATCGTTTGCGAATATTGATTTTGTAATTCGATTCTGTTTTTTAGTGAGCCAACATAATGACCTAAATGCAGTGGCCCTGTAGGTCTATCGCCGGTTAAAATTTTGTGGTTCATGTGTATTTCCTTCAATTAAAACAGCGACCGAAAGAAATAGTATGACATTCAACTGTTACCTTTCGGCAGCCATTGAACAAATAGATTCAAGTGCCGCTCTAAATAGAGCGCCACCAACAAATTTGAGAGATAAAAAATAATATTTTCATAGCAGTAAGCTAACACTTAATCTGTGAATAAACAATTTATATGTACCTTTTTTGTGTTTTTAATTCATCGAAAAAACCAAGTACATAAAATTAGTTTTATGCTTCGCGACACCTATTCTTAATTGTTATGCCTGTGGCAACGTTTTCAAAGAACTAGGAACGATGAGCTTGTGGACTGGAGCAACAAAAAACATATACACCTTGCCAAACATGTTATGTACATGCACCACCGTGGTTGCATGCACTGTAATTTTATCGCCCACTACATCCAATAAAAACGATACTCTTACATCCAGATGTTTGTCACTGTCCTCTAAGACAATTTCATTATCACGATTACTGTGTAACGTGAAAATACCGATTCTCTCACCAACGCGAATACTTGCGGCATTTTCCGCTGACATAGCATCCTGAAGTCGGCCTAAGTGCTTCAAACCAAGCATTGATACCATACGATTTCTCGTTGCCATTAAGAATGAAACCCACGCAGGCGTTTGTCTCACAATTTCAAGATAGATATCAAGTGCGGTCTGATTATTGTTAGGAATTTCGCGTAAAAAACTATCGGCGAAATAAGCCCCTTTGGCATAATCAAACAACTCAGAATGTTTTGGAATTGACATGTATACCTCCAAAAAGACAACTCTTACCTAGCGGCCTTTTTGATATAAGTTTCGAACCTAAAAATTTAAACTCCAGCTGCATTTCTAGCGTTGCATTTGCATTTGCATTTGCATTCGTTATTTTTGCTCTATTTCTTAGGCAAAAAGCAGACAATTCACCCAAACTTTCTTTAAGTGAAACAATTGGCTCTAAAATAAGCTTTAGAATAAATTGACCTGTTACAAAGACTGCAACCCCAGCCAAAATTGTAAAGAATATTGAATCTTTCATGATACTCCCTGTTGGCGTAGGAAAAATACATAACAGTCATAAATATCTCAAATAGTATTACCATAGTGCATATTGCATAGGGCATAGGGCATAGGGCATAGGGCATAGGGCTAGCCTGAAAATTGCGATATTGTCGTGACATGGGCCTGCGCAATGATAAAACCTGCACTCTTGAATAGCGCCAAAATTTGCTCAATCGAAGAATGTCTTATCTTTTTGGCCATTTACGCGGCCAAAAAGATAAGTAATGCCTAGTGACGAGAGTTCGGCTCATATGTGTTGTAAGCAACTTACTGATAATCTGTAAGGCTCAAGTTTTCTTTTTTGCAAACATTAATGATTGCGTCACGTTGAGCTAATTTACGCAGATACCTAGATAAGTTACTAAACGATAACGGTGGTTTTTTAAATTCATCAGCCCAAACAGCCAGCATAAATAAAAAATAATCACAGGCACTGATAGAGTTACCAATAAGAAAGTCTTTATTTTCAAGCTCACGATCTAGAAGTTCAAACATCTCAGTTATTCTGCTTTCTTGTGCTTCAATAATGTATTCAGCATTACTAGCATCTGTTGTATGTTTCTGAGGATAAAAGTAGATCATCAGTTCCGCTTGGACTGTATTTGTTAAGTACATCAGCCATTGAAAGAATAATGCTCGATTTTTATCTCCAATTTTTGGGATTAAATTCGAAGATGGATGCGATTCAGCTAAATGTACACAAATAGCGGGACTCTCAAAAATAGCAAAACCATTATCGACCAAAGTGGGAATCCGACCTGCAGGGTTTAAAGCTAGATACTCGGCTGATTTTTGTGCATTACTTTTTCGATCTACAGCTATTAATTCGAAATCTACTTTTAGCTCTTCGAGCATGAAGTGGGGAGCCATACTGGCATTCAATGGGAAATAATATAATTGGTACAACGAGCTCTCCTATCAGTATTGCAGCGCCCACGTTGAGGGATTAAAAATTTTTTCGCTAAATTGTGCGACGGAGCGAAACAGAGCAAACTGCTAGCAGTCCCGCTTTAAATTGTTGTAATCTATTTTATTTGCCAAGCCATTTAAATTTGGCATCTTTGATTATTTTATTAAATTCTACTTGAGTGATTTTGCCGTTCGCTAAATCATCTTCAGCTTGCCAAATAACCTTTTGATATTCGTATTCTATAGCGGCAAGAATATAACCGAGCTTTCTTTCTGTGATACTTCCTTTATGGAAGTAATGCATCGCTAATTTTTTATTCCACGACTTACCTTCAGGTGGTTGTGGTAACGTAAAATCAAGGGTAAGAAGCCTTTCATCTGATATTGTGAACCCCTTTGCTATTGAATCTTTGGCACACTCATAAAGCAGATAATCAATAGAATCTTGAAGACCATAAAAATGCCAATCAAAACCAGCATTACAGCCTCCCACAATTTTTCCTTCGTTATCAGTAATATTTATGACTCTCTCAGCGCAACCTGAAAGGCAAAACAAAACTACGATTATCTTTAACAAATTTCGATACAACGAGCTCTCCTATCAGAACAAAAAACAAATACGTAAACAAATACGTGATACGCGTGATACGTGACACTCATAAATATCTCATTGATTTTAATTAATACAAATAAAAATACAATAAAGAATTTCTAAGAGAAATAGGACATTTGGGTGCATCACGGCACGTAGAAATGATTAGACTTTGCTAATGTTGGTAACTCACAAGGTTAATGGAGGTATATCAATAAAAAATTGGTTGATAATCACAATTTCAGTTATGACAAAGCTAGGCCGTTGCCTATAAGTGAAATAAAAATAGGGTTGTTAAAACTTAACCGACTCCGCGATACCAGCTTTGCTGATGCTGATGGGCACATTGTCTGAGCGTGTTTGGTTGGCCTGCGAAATTGCTATATTGCCGCCTGAAGTTTTGTACTGCTTCAAGCCACACAGCAGTTTCAATCCCCAATTCCACTAATATCTTGGGTTGGGTTTTGCTGATAGCGCCGCGCTTTTTGGGGTCAAAATGTCGGCCACTCCAATCAGCGAGTTCCAGGTAATCCAGTAACTTAAATGGAATGGTTTGATTGTTTGCGTTACTGCCAAACGCCATAAGCTGCTTTGGTTGCAGAGTAACTTGTTCGGTTTTTTCTAACGTGGACTGCTTTTTGTAATGCTGAATGCGCTCTTGAATTGACGTAAAGTCGCTGTCTTGCAGGTTTTTCGCCATTTTGGCTCTGATGGGATTCAAATCGACGTACATCATGCAACTGAGTACAGCTTGCTCGTCTAATAGCGCTTGAGATTTGAAACGTCCTTCCCAGAATCGGCCAGTGCAGCGGTCTTCTTTATTCGCTTCTCTGGCTATAAATTCATTCAAGTTGCGCATGTACCAACTGATGTCGTAAAGTCGATTTCGCCACACTTCTATCGTTTTATCAACGCTGTACATATAGGCTTTATCTAGCTGCTCACCCTTGCGGTAGCGGTCAACCAAAATTGTGCCGTGATACAGTTGATACCAGCGTTCAATCACCTCGTCTTTTGACCAATTTAATGCCCGACTTCTATCCACTTTCAGCACCAAATGGTAGTGATTCGACATCACCGCATAGGCCGCAATATCAATGGCAAACACTTGCGATAGCCGCTTAAATCGCTCGACTAACCACGCACGTCGGTGTTCAAAGTTTTGACCTGAATACTTATCAAATCCCGCTAAAAAAGCCCTGCGAACACATCGACTAATACAGTGATAGTAAGGAGTGGAGTCTAAATCAATTAACGACCGTCTTGCTTGTGCCATGTGAGCCACCAAAATCGTGTAACTGCCATCAATTGTTTATTTTTCGGGCGTGATCACGGGGGGTTCAGCACCAAATGGTAGTGATTCGACATCACCGCATAGGCCGCAATATCAATGGCAAACACTTGCGATAGCCGCTTAAATCGCTCGACTAACCACGCACGTCGGTGTTCAAAGTTTTGACCTGAATACTTATCAAATCCCGCTAAAAAAGCCCTGCGAACACATCGACTAATACAGTGATAGTAAGGAGTGGAGTCTAAATCAATTAACGACCGTCTTGCTTGTGCCATGTGAGCCACCAAAACATGAAGTGATTAATTAAAATTAGACCCTCTATTGTGATTTTTCAATGAGATATTTATGGGTGTCTAGTTTATCCTTCTAACCAAAAACCATAGACCGAGTTACTTGCCAACGGTGTTTGCGCCATCAACTGTTGACTATATTTTTCCATAAAAGAACGCGGTGTTGATTGGCCCTGCCTATGCACCAATGTGTAATGACTCGATAACAGTGAGATATTTATGGGTGTCTAGTTTATCCTTCTAACCAAAAACCATAGACCGAGTTACTTGCCAACGGTGTTTGCGCCATCAACTGTTGACTATATTTTTCCATAAAAGAACGCGGTGTTGATTGGCCCTGCCTATGCACCAATGTGTAATGACTCGATAACAGTGAGATATTTATGGGTGTCTAGTTTATCCTTCTAACCAAAAACCATAGACCGAGTTACTTGCCAACGGTGTTTGCGCCATCAACTGTTGACTATATTTTTCCATAAAAGAACGCGGTGTTGATTGGCCCTGCCTATGCACCAATGTGTAATGACTCGATAACAGTGAGATATTTATGGGTGTCTAGTTTATCCTTCTAACCAAAAACCATAGACCGAGTTACTTGCCAACGGTGTTTGCGCCATCAACTGTTGACTATATTTTTCCATAAAAGAACGCGGTGTTGATTGGCCCTGCCTATGCACCAATGTGTAATGACTCGATAACAGTACCTTACCGTTATTACCTGCGATGACTTCAAGTACGTTAAAACCTGTTTCTAAATATGGCGCAAGATGTAGATTTATCTGCTCCCCCTGTTGGGTGGCTACATTTATCAGACACAGCAATGGCGAGCAGTTCACTTGCTCATTAGTAAACTGATGAATTTCTCCTTTACGAAAACTTGTCGCTATGTGTAAGTTTATTAAGCTGTGTTGGCCATTGTCTTTAAATTCAAGCAGCGTATAACGGGCTGTTTCGCCCTGTATCCCTTGATACAAGCCAGCAGGAATATGAATGGGCTTTGTTTGTTCAGCAAACGCGTTCAAACTGCAAAGAAAGAGTAATACGCCGAGCGTATAAACCGATAGTAAAAAGGCACGAGTTAATTCTGTCATATTGAGGGTGTTCAACATTATCTAGAGGTTGGGAGTCCAATCATCTTGTTAGCTTATGATACTTTGGAATTTAAGTCTTATTGACTCCCACACTTTCAGTATTTGAAGATAGATTTAAACTAACTGGTTCTTTTATTGGATTTAATAGTTTGCTTTCGTTCTCTAATTTATTTAACTCTGCGGCAATCTTTAAATCTTCTTTTTGGACTTCCCAGCTCTCACTAGACAGTCTGTTGTTTCAAAAAATACGCTTCTTCGAATTTAGCAGGTGATATACCGCCTGTATGCGAGTGGCGTTTTTTTGGATTGTAAAACATTTCTATAAAGTTAAATATCTCTGTCTTCGCTTCGACTCTGGTCGAATATATCTTCTTTCTGATCACGCGCTTTTTAAACGTAGCAAAAAAGCTCTCAGCAACCGCATTATCATGACAGTTTCCTCTGCGGCTCATGGAAGGAATAAGATTATGCTCTTTCATAAACGCTAAATAATCTGCACTGCCATACTGACTGCCTTGATCGCTATGTACCAACACAGATTGTTCTGGCCGACGTTGGTAAACGGCCATTAATAATGCCCGGATAACCAAATGCTTATCCATGTTTTTATCCATCGACCAACCGACAACGCGTCGTGAGAACAAGTCGATAACTGTCGCTAAGTACAGAAAACCCTCATACGTTCGCACATACGTGATGTCACTCACCCACGCAGTATTAGGTGAGTCTGGGGCAAAATCACGCTCCAATACGTTATCTGCAATCCGTGATGGCTTAACGCCTTTGATGTATTTGCGCTTGTAACCAATCTGCGCTCTAAGGTTGTTCAGTCGCATAATTTTAGCAACACGGTGCACGCTACAAGACTCGCCCGCTTCACGAAGATCACGATGTATCCAAGGGCTACCATATGTTCCGCCGCTGGCAATATAGAACTCTTTTATCCGCTTGAGCAGGCGATTATCTTCAATCGCTCTCGTGCTCAACGGCTGTTTAAGCCATGCATAAAAGCCACTGCGATTGATTTTTAATACACGGCACATGGATAACACAGAGAACTGCTTCTGGTGATCTCGGATAAAGGCGTACTTTACTCTAGCTGGCTTGCAAAGTACCTTGCGGCCTTTTTTAAGATGTCCCTTTCCTCCGTGACCCGCTTCAACTCTGCCTCTAACTTAGCAATTCGAACCGAATCATCAGATGACTGGCGAACGGCTTTATTGCCACTTAACTGGCTTCGCCAGTGATAGAGGGATTTAGTTGAAATACCAAGCCGATCAGCAACTTCCTGAACTGAATAACCACGCTCAGTAATTTGCTTGACTGCTTCTATCTTAAACTCTTCGGTATACCGTTTGCCTTTGCTCATAAACACCTCTATTTGAAGTTACATTGTAACTGTTAAAAGTGTCTAGCAAAGTCTGGGAAGTCCATTTATAATAATATCAAGTGCTCCATTAGCAGCTTCTTCAGATATACTTTCCAAAACTTCTGTTCCACCCAAATAAGCAGCGATGCTTTTAATGAAACTTAAAATAACCCCAATAATAGTAATTAAAAGCACCTCAAAATTTTTACTTGATACAACAATATAAAGCGAAATAAAAACTGTCGCCATTCCAATAATGACTAGAAAATTTTTCATAAACTGACCAAGTTAAAAAATACCAACGCCTCAATCAGAGGCAAATAATAGTTGGTTAAAATTAGCGACGCAGGAGCAAAACCAACGGTTATTTGTCCTGTTGAATTGACTTGTTAGTGTGTTCCTGCTCATTTTTTTTAATATTTTCTTTATGCTTTAACATATTAAGCTCATGCAGCTTATTAAAAATAAGTCTGTAATTTACGTAACTACCAGCAAATATTGCTGCAAATAAAACAGGAATAGTAGTAAGAACGCCTTTTAAATCACCAACCGTATCACGAGATTTTGATAGAGAAAGAAATATCTCTGAAGCACCACGCAAACCATTACCTGAATTCGGCTCGGTCGATCCTTCATCAATCAACGACAACATTGTTCGAGACAAAATCTCACAAATTGATTGAAAAAAATCGGGCATTAAAACATAGATAGAGAACAAGACGATAAAAAATATTGAGGTATTAATCGCGCCAAGCATAGCACCAGCTTTCGCTTCGTATGACTTAACGTCTTTCTCAATTGATTCAATCATATAAATTTAACACTCGATCCTTGATGAACACACTAACGCTTCAATAATACGTGCAGCAAGTTTGGCAGTTTCTTTGCGTTGTTTGCAAAAGAAAATGAAAAACTTGCGGAGTCGTATTTCATTGACTTGTTCTGTGGCAGCCAGACTTTAGTCGTTTTGGCTGCGTAGATTGGAAAACTCGAAGGAAAATGGCACTTGAGCGAGACTTCATATCCTAAAGCTTAGCACTAATGTCTGTTTGTAAACCCCGCTGGTTTCAACAGCATTAGTGCTAAGCTTTAGGGATTGAAATAAAGTATAGTCCCGTCAAGTTTCTTTGTTAGATTTTATAGCACTTAAAACAAGCCATTTTATACTGATTAAATATACAGTAAAAAATCCTGTGTACGCTATAATATCTAGGGTTTCCAATTCCATCAGAACAATTTAATATCGACCCTACGGGTCGTTTTTCTACCCAATATTGGGTCTATAGTATCTTACCCATATTAATAACAAAATATCTTTTATTATTCTATATCAAATAGATAACTAATTGACATTTTACTAATGAACCGACAAAAACGACCCATTGGGTCGATTTCTTGACTATAGGGGCACTCAAGTAATAGTTATACATATATACAATTGTTTTTTTGAGGAGACTGATGAAAACGCAATCGCCATTTTTAAATAACGCAAATAACAGAGACATCCACTCTAATTTGGTTTGGCTTTTTTGCAGAGCTTCGCTCGCCTTCGCAAGCAAGCTACACCTACCAACACTCACACCGCTGCCAATTTCCCCCGTGATCACGCCCGAAAAATAAGTAATTGATGAGTCAGGCATTTCATGGGTGAAATGCAAGGTGAAGCTTGGCCATGGAGGGCCTATCTTCAGCGCCAGCCCTTCTTTGGCTGCCGTCGCCGGTGCGACAACGGAGTTAATTTGAAAAGCAGGTTTATGAAGATTAAGGGGAGTGTTGATTTAATAACAACAAATGCTTTGATAAAGCTGTCGGGCTAAAGCCCGACCTACAATTTACACATCAATCAAGTCGCGACATAAGATCCTTGCTACAGCTCGCACATATCAGCTTTTCTCAAAACTCACACCGCTGCCAATTTCCCCCGTGAACACGCCCTAAAAATAAACAATTGATGAGTCAGGCATTTCATGGATGAAATGCAAGGTGAAGCTTGGCCATGGATGGCCTATCTTCACCGCTTGCGTTCACATCAATTGATTATTTGCAGGATACAGCGTGATGTTGGGGCGCTGGGTGAGTCCAGAGAAGGGGCTGCCGTCGCCAGCGCAACAACGATGCTAATTTAAAAAGGAGATATTGATGGCTGCCTCATATTTTCCTATTTATTGACTACCAAACTTTCTCTAGCTATGGGGTCTCCATGCAGGATTATCGTTTCTATACGGTTCCACGATTCTATAAAGTCTAAAGGATTAGTTTTAAGCAGCAGAAGGTTAGCAACTTTACCAACTTCTACCGTACCGTAATCATTTTCAATTTTGAATTGTTTAGCATTATTAATGGTGGCCGCCGCCAGTACTTCTTCCAGCGATAGCCCTGCGGTAACCATAGCTTTCATTTCTTGGTAGGTTGTCAGTCCTGGTTGATTGGCAAAACTCGGGCTTCCAGGGAAGTCCGAAGCCAATAAAACAGGATGGTCAGCACTTTTTAGGTATTGAATAACTTTATTACCTTTTCTTATTCGCCCATATAAAAATGCATCTGAAATTGATTGGTCAGGCATTCTATCAAAGCCAGCTCTAAGCTCTTCTTTGAACCATTGCGCTTCAGTGGTTTTATACCAATCAATAAGTGGCTTAGGGGTAATAGATGTAAACTCAGGAGAATTACCAATAGTTGGGATCATTACTTCACCTAAGCCAGCAATCACTCTTTGTGTTGGCATATAAGCGACTTCGTCATTGATCATTTTATCTAGTGTGTTAGATATTTCTTTGGGTATATTTTGTTCGCGATTATATTGCCCCCAATTCCACATACCATGGGCAATTACATCAACACCTGCGGCAAGTGCTAATTGCTGCATATCTAAAGCATTAGCATGAGCGACTATCAGTAAATTATACTTTTCAGCAGATAATTTAATTCGTTTTAGAGTGTTAGTTGAAAGTGTTTCCCATTGGTTAGCATTACCATAACCGTCTTCAAAATAAAGCTTTATACACGAAGCACCTGAATCGGCAATTTTACCAATTAACCTTTCTACTGAATTTTCTGCGGTTGCTTCTGCACTTTCATCAATTAAATAAGTAAACATTGATCTTGATAAATCGTCTGCTTTCTCTACATATGGAAAGGTATTCTTTGATGTTAAGACCTCACAACGAAAATAATCAGGGTGTTGAGGCGCTGAAGTAAAATAATCGAAACTCACTCCCGGGTTCGGATCAAGTATTTGAGTCACCCCATAAAATAAAAAGCTTCTTGGTTGCTGTTCAAAGTAAGCTTGTGCGAGTTTCGGATTTTTAATCGCCACTGGCTCAACACCAAACCCCATACCTGGGATTGACGATACGTGTGCATGGCTATCCATAAGACCTGGCGTTAAAAATTTACCGAAACCATTTATTTTAAGATCGTAGGATGTAATCTTTTTGCTCGTTATTTCGGTAATTCGTCCATCACTTATTAATACATTCATCTGACTTTTTGGGGCTTGCAAGTGAGATGAAACGATAGTGACATTTTCTATTAGAACTTTATTTTCCGCTAATGAAGCAAAAGAAAACAAAGAAATTGAGAGTAATAGTACTTTAATCATGATACTTCCATGTGAGATTAATTGAATAGCTAACGACTGCTTAAGCGAACTAAAAAGTTGGTTATAATGTGGAGCGAAACGGAACCAACTCAACTGTTTTAGTTACATTAAAATATCTTGCTAGCTGTTGTTTCGCACAAGTTCATCAATATAACCTTGCGCACCGGAAAAGCTGAATGATAACTCTCTGTCACCAAAGAATTTCGACCAGTGCTTTTTAACGAGCTTTTTATCATCAGAGTTATTACAGTAATCAACTACTTCAATTTTAGCTGTTTTCCGAGTCATTCGAGACAGCAATTGACGCATTTCAAAGTCAGCATTAGGTAATGAATAACCTATAAATACTAGTTTATCCGCTTCTGCTATTTCAATCCCTGCATTCTGCCAAATAACTTTATATTGTGGATTGGATAGATCCTTGATGTAAGTGGGCATTATTAAGTTTGAAGTTAGTAAATGATTGTTTTGTTCTTCGGGAAAGTTCTTATCACAGTGCCTGCACGATTCTCTATTTTCATAATCAAGAACCCCATCCTTCCTAGAAAACCGTGCATATAGTCTCATGCATCTAGGACATTGAAGCCAATTTAGGGAGCCATGAAGTTTTAGCAACTTAACATTAAAGCCACCTTGCCCTAGTTTTTCTAAACCAGGTTTTATTGACTCATCTATCTCATCTCTTGAGCTTATGTAACAACAATAATCAACAACTGCCTCATGGTTATTGTGCACAATCGATTTATGAATTGAATTATCTAATAGGATATCCCAGTTCGTACTAATTACACTTACAGGGTCAGAAATCCTGTAATTATTATTAGCTCTAACCGATGACTTCTTAGTAAGGTAATTAGCAAAATCATTGATGTATTGTTTGGAATTTTGAGTCTCATTTAAAACAAGTTGAATTGTACGCCCTACGACATGAAAAACCGCTTCGCGGACTTCCATTATCTTATCCAATCCGATACCTCTAAATTGAGAACTCTCAGTTAAGCACCGATCGAGTGGAGTAAAAATATCTTCAAGCTCAACTTGATCCAACATATTTTCAGCATAGCCAAGTTGATTAATTAAAAAATCTTTGAATATAGAAAACCTCTGAATATTATAGTTATCAGCATTTTCACTATATAAGCGGATAGCTTCTGGCAATAAATTGGCTTGTGTAGGTGCTCCAGCTTGGACTGAAAATCCAGCTCCAACGATGTAAACAGTTTTCATTAAATTACTCTTAAATTGGAAGAATATTGTGAAATATCATTAAACAGCTAACGCTTCTATAATATGTGAAACCAATTTGGCAATTTGATTACTCAGTTTGCAATTAAAGTGACAAATTAGTTGAACCGTATTTATTAACTTGTTCTGAGGCCACTAAACTTTAGTCGTTTTGGTTGCGAGATCAATCAAGACGTAAAAAAACAAGCTTTCGGTCAATTTAAAATCTTGTTTTACTTAAATTTTATCCAATAATCACTGTTTTTGTGTCTTTTTAATTCAGAAGCACGGATATCAAAATAGTCATTCATCTCGGTTGGCCGCGGCCAGTACCACGCTTGCAATCACACCTTGAGTGTTCAGGCGATTAGTCACACTCAGTTTGCCGCCTTGCTGTTCGACCATATTACGGCATAGGGTTAAACCAATCCCTTTACCTTGTATTTTAGTGGTGTAAAAAGGTACAAACAAGTTATCAGGATTGGCGATGCCTGAGCCCGAATCCACTACCGAGATCACCACTTGTTCACCTTGTTGATGGGCGTTAATTAAGATCGTTGCCCGATCTTTACTCGCTTCTATCGCGTTTTTAACTAAATTCACCAACACTTGTTCGAGTAATACTTTATCTGCGAGTACCCATGCCACTTTGATGTCTTTTGCTATTGGGTAATCAAATAAACCCATCACTGATTCGGCACATTCCTCTACATTGATAGGCGTAAGGTGCACATCGTATTCGGTGGCTAAATTGGCATAACGATTAACGAATTTCATTAGGCCATCGCTGCGCGCTCCAATCACACTTAACGCATCCAGCACATCGGGTTCGTGCTCTGCGAGCATTTGTTCGAGCGATTGCGCTAATGACTTGATGGGCGCAAGCGAATTGTTAATTTCATGACTGAGCACTTTGGTCATTTTATGCCAAGCGGTTTGCTCAGTTTGATACACCACTTGTTCAATATTGGTCAGCACGACGAGCTGATACTGTAACCCTTGCATACTCAGCTGACTGTGCCTTAGTTGCCACTTAGCAGCTAAAGAAGGCTCTGCAAAAGTCCAGTGAACAAGCTGCGCCGATTGCTGGTTAAATGTGAGGCCGAGTTGACTCGCATGGCTCGATTTCAAGTTTCGCCATGGTTTATGACACCATAGCGAAAACGCATCGTTGGCATGTTGCAAACGGCCATCTTGATCAAATAAGGCAATAGGCGTGGCCAGTTGTTCGATTAATCCTAATACCAGCACAGCTTGTTGGTCATAGTGTTGTTTTCGTGCTTGTAAATCTTGTGCCATTAGGGTGACTTCGTCTGAGAGGGTTTTGACTGCGCCTTGGGTAAATTTTGGGTTGGCCCGCAAGCTATAATCTTCATGTCGAATGGCTTCTAACATGGCTGATAAATTATAAAATGGCTTCGTCATGGCTCGAAAACAGACAGTTGCCGCAATGATCATGGGGATCAATACCACCACGACAATGGTTAACATAAGCAACAGTGATGTATCGGTGAGATAAAAGAGGGTCGCCAATAACGCACCTATAATCAGCGCAAACCCAACAAAACAACTCACGAGTAAATGTTCAAGCGACTTAGGTAACATCATCTCAGGGCTCTATTTCGTTTTGATATTGAATTTATCGAGGCGGCGATAAATCGCACTTTTACTGATCCCCAATAACAGTGCCGCGTCTTCGACTTGATTATTGCTTTGCGCCATCGCCATTTTAAGTAATTTAAGCTCAGCTTCTTCAAGTGTCATCAAGGGTAAAGGGCTTGACGGCGCTTGCTCAGCTGAGGTCGGCTGCAAACACGCCAAGTCTTCAATCGTGATAGCGCCGTGTTCGTTCATTAAGACGCTTCGGGCCATCATGTGGCTAAGCTCGCGCACATTACCTGGCCAATGATATGCGTGCATAAGCTCAAGTGCTTCCTCAGTTAAAGTGGGGGCCTCGAGCTGGTATTTTTGACTGTGCAGTTTTAAAAAGTGTTCTGCCAAGGTGTTAATTTCATCAAGGCGTTCGCGCAAAGGTGGGATCACCAGCTCAATGGTATTTAAACGAAAATACAAATCTGTTCGAAACGCACCTGTGCTCATTAGCTGCTCAAAGTCCGCATTCGAGGCGCTGATCACACGGCAATCAGCCACCTGAGTGGTGTTGTCTCCGACTAATTCATATTCTTGAGATTCGAGCACTCGCAGTAACTTGGCTTGTTGGTTTAAACCCTGTGTGCCCACTTCATCTAAAAATAACGTGCCGCCCGAAGCTTTGGCAAAGCGCCCGACTCTGTCTTGTTTGGCATCGGTAAACGCGCCTTTTTTGTGGCCAAATAGCTCACTTTCAAATAAGTTTTCCGGAATAGCCGCCACATTTACGCCTACAAAGGCACCTTTTCGCAACGACTGCTGATGAAGATACTGCGCAATGCATGTTTTACCGGTGCCGTTTTCACCCCGTAAAAAAACCGTGGCATCGGTTTTGGCAATGCGATCGATTTGCCGCTTTAACTGTTGCATTGCGCTGCTATGCCACAGTAAACCATCAATGACAGGCATGCTCGCAGGTGTGGGTGAAGTCGCCGACGCTTTTTCAATATCTGCCAGCGCAAGCTGCTTTTTCACCATCATTAACACAGCGTGGTTATCCCATGGTTTGGCAAAAAAGTCTTTCGCACCCACCTGCATGGCTTCTACGGCCAAGTTAACACTCGACCAAGCCGTCATGGCGATAATCGGCGGTGCTTGTGTGCCCTGCATCTGTTTTAAAAAAGTAAGCCCTTCTTCACCAGAAGTGGTATCAAATTCATAGTTCATATCTAGCAGCACTAAATCAATAGCGTGATTAGGTGTGTTGAGGAACGCACGCGCTTGGTTTAAATCGCTGGCTTCTTGCACCAAAAACCCATGATTTTTAAATAAAAATTTTAGGCTTAAGCGAATATCGGCTTTATCGTCGACGATTAAAAGGGTCTGTGTTTGCATCGCTATTTACCTACTTATTTGAATCCATCAGTTTTCTTGGCTTGAATTTCTTGGCTTGAAAAAATACCGAAAAAGCGCAGTCTAACAGATTGCGCTATGTTGATGATAATACTGGCTTGATTGCTTATTCAACCCGCAAGGCCTGCAATGGATCTCGCGCCACAACTTTACGAACAGGTAAATAACATGCAAGCATTGCTATCACTAACAACACTGGTAACGTCAGTAACACACTCAGCCACGAGCCCGTAAATGACATATCCCATACCCGCATGCCAATTAAGTAACACAGCACTGCCGACACACAGCCCACAACCAAGCCCAACAACACAGGTCGCATACTTTGCTTTAATACCAAAGCAATCACTGTGTGCGTATGCGCCCCCAATGATAGATGAATACCCAGCTCATAACGGCGCATCTGGACACTGTAACTGAGTACTCCGTAAATCCCCGCCGCGGCTAAGCTGAGCGCCAGTAAAATAAGGCTCACAGTTAACCCTGCAACCAACTGCGTTTCTCTTAAGCGCAGGCTGATCAATTCATTTAAGCTATTATACTGCGCCACCGTTAATTGAGGGTCGACTGTTTTTAAGATCTCATTGAGCTGCGCTTTACTGAGTTGACTATTTAGTTTTAATTTAAAGCCCAGTCGTTCAGGCGTAAAAGGTAAGTAAAACCGCTCTTTAGCATAAGTGTCGCCTCTATCGGGTACATAAATATCCTTGACCACCCCCACCACAGTGAGCGGCGTATTCGGGCGGCTTTGCAGCACTTTTCCCACTGCTGGTTCACCTTTAAACACCCGTTTTGCGAGTGATTCGCTAATGATTATTTCGGCGCTGCCACCTTGCTCACCATTGAAATCAGTAAAACTACGACCGCTGACAAACTCGTGCTCGAGCAATGCAAAACTATTGCTATCAAAATAGCCAACACTGGCAATACCAAGCATAGTGTTCAGCTCATCATAGAGATAAATTTCCCAGCCCATGTGCAGTGGTGTAACGGCTGTTCTGGCTACATCGTTTATCTGTGGCAGCGGTTTAAGCGCCTCTTTTATTTGACTCGACAACAACAAATACTGCGCTGGCTCAAGCGTACCAGTATCTACCCGCAAGTAATGCACAGAGTCAGTATTAAACCCGACCGGTTTATTTAACCGCTCAAGTGCAGGGCTAAGCACCGATGTTGCGCCAATTAGTAACAATGTCGCAAGGCTGATTTGACTCGCTATCAGAATATTGCGCGTCAGCTGCGAAATTTGCGCTCCCGTGCCTTTACCACTGGTTTGTAACTGCATAATCAACTGATCATAATTGATTTTTCGGCTGCATATTCCGGCCATGACCGCAGCAATCAGTACACTAATCAACACACTGACACCGACGGTGACACGATCAAGCGTTAAGTTTTGTAAGCGAGCAAATAAATATTGTAAATCTTGCTCAAGCCACACCATGATCCAGCCAGCCATCAGTAATCCCAATCCACAAGCGCTTAAGCAAAGCAGTAGACTCTCTGCAAACAAATTCATAAAAATGTGCTTAGGATGGGCGCCAAGAGAGGCTTGAATGGCTAATTCACGATGTTTTTGCGCCGCACGGGATAAAAATAGATTGGTGATATTGGTAATTGCAATCAATAACAAAGTGCTTACCCCAGCTAAAAGCAGCAAAGCCATGTCCGTACTGTTACCAATAATTTTTTGCTTTAATGGCATAAAGCGTGCGCCAATGGCCGTATTGACCGCCACGCTTTCGCGCCCTTGATAAAGGGTATTGATTTGCTCGCCGAGCACCTGATTGACTTGCTCAAGCGTCACACCCGGCTTTAAACGGGCGATTCCATTGGTGCCTCCGGTAATATCGTCCCAATGTGATGTAAGTGAAATCTCCTCAGCAAAACTAAAAAAGGCATCAATTGCAAAACTGCCAAAGATTTCGGGCGACTCAAAATGGGCAGCCGTCACGCCAATTATTTGATAACGGTTTTGGCCAAATTGTGTGTACTGGCCAATCACTTGTTCATTGGCTGCAAAATGTTTTTGCCAGTAAGCAAAGCTCAAAATCATCACTCTTTGTTTATCGTTAATGCCTTCATCGTCATTAAAATACCGCCCTAAATGCATCGGCGTATTAAGTAATTTAAAATACTCTGGAGTCACGCGCATTCCATCAACAAACGGCTTGTCTTTTAAATCGTTTAAGCGATCGCCCGAAAGGCTCATAATCGCCATGGTGTCGATAAAGCGGGTGTCATTGTATAAATGAAATTGCGCCGACATAATCTGAAAACCATACTGCGTCTCGCCATTAATGGTTTCGCTTTGATCTGTGGTGATAAGCGTTTGAGCATTGGGATAAGGTAATGATTTTCCAAGTACTAAATAGTTAATATTGAGTACCACAGTCAACGCAGCAAGCGTGACCGCAAGCGTGGCGATCACCGTGATGCTAAAGCCGGGCAATGTCGATAAATTCACCCACGCGAGTTTCATGTCCTGTTTAAAAAAGTGTTTCAACCATTTCATACCGCAAGCTCCAAATTAAACTCATCCGCCATCACGCCGTCGAGTAAATAGAGCTTACGTTTGGCCATATCGGCATAACGCGGATCGTGAGTCACCATACAAATGGCGGTGCCTTGTTTATTTAGCTCGCCCAGCATCTGCATCACCGCATCGCCATTTTTCGAATCAAGGTTGCCGGTTGGCTCATCAACTAACAACACATCTGGGTCGTTCACTAACGCCCGAGCAATGGCAATGCGCTGTTGCTGCCCGCCTGATAACTGGTTTGGTTTGTGATTAGCTCGGTGGCTCATTTGCACTTTTTCAAGGCACGCGCTGACTTTTTGCGTTATTTGCGCATCAGACAAAGGCACCTGACGATAACGCAGTGGCAACGCAACGTTATCAAACACGCTCAGCTCATCGATTAAATTAAACGATTGAAATACAAAGCCAAGATGTTCATTTCTGACTGAAGCACGCTGATTAACACTGAGCAGGCTCACATCCCGTTCGCCGATGAAGTATTGACCTGACGTTGCGGTGTCGAGCAAGCCTAAAATAGCCAGCAAGGTTGACTTACCACAGCCTGAAGGCCCCGAAATTGAGACGTAATCACCCGAAAAAATTTCGAGGTCAACCCCTTGTAACGCATGGGTTTCCATTTCAGACGAGACAAATTTTTTGGTGATGTTGCTCAGTTTAATTTTGCTTACATGGCTCATAATGTGTCCTTAATTTTTATTGTATCCAGCGAGTTAAATAACATTCAGTGTTGTAAAAGCTTGCCAGCGGGACATATCCGATAGGATAAACTGCTCGGCAAGCTTGGCACCAGCAACAATTTCGATTTTGTCATTGGTTTGATGACCAAACTGTAATTGTTTGGCAGTGGCACGATCCCGTGCTTGGTTAAGTTGAAAGACAGTGGCGTCGCTAAAAGGGCTCGCGTTAATCGGTTTGTCGATATACAAGACATTGCGGCGGATCCCTGTGTTGATCACTCCCTCAATATTGAGTTCTGGTCGTGCATTGTTGGTGAGCGCTCCATTTAATACGACTTCCACTTGCACGCTGCCGTTATTGATCATCGGATCAATTCGGCTCACTTTGCCGGCAATAAACCCACTACGGGTATTGATTTGCACAGATTGCGACAGTGCAACTTGCTGCATGGTGGCTTGCGGCACACTGAGCAACGCGTATAAATCGGTCGTACTGCCAACGAGTGCTAATTGCTGGCCAAAACTCACGCTTTGACCAAGCTCGACAGCAAGTGATTGCACCACACCGGTGATCCCCGCGGTAACCGTTAATGTGTCGAACCTGTGTTTGGCATGTGCAAGTGCGGTGGTTTGCGCATCTATGTTTGATTGCGCAATGGCTAAATTAGCTAAGTGCAGTTGGCGCAATTGTGTAATGCGTTGCTGCTCAATGTCTAAGCGGCGAGTCAGTTGCCTCAACTCCAACACTGAGCGCTGATAATCAATATTAGAAACAATCCCTTTGGCAATCAGTTGGTTTTGTGCATTGACTTGTAATTGTGCACTTTCAAGAGCTGAGCGAAGAATTTCCAGTTCGGCTTGCTGCGCCAACAACTCTCGCTGTTGATTTATTTCGAGTTGGCGATATTGATTGGTGCGTTGTGTCAGCGCTTGCTCTGCTGCATACAAAGCTTGGCTCACTTGTGGATCAGACAAACGTAAAATAACACTATCAGGTTCAACGAGCGCTCCCGGTTTTAACAGCACTTCTTCTACGGTGGCATTACTGTGTGCGGTTAACAAACGCGGAGAGCGAGATTTCAACCGCCCATACCCTGATACCTGCAGCTGTAAATCCCCTTGCTGGACTTCGCCAGACCATAAATCATCTAAAGTAATTCGTTGTTGTGCTGAGGGCTGTAATATCAGCCACACGATAGCGATGATCAGCACAGTGACACTCCCTGCGATAAGAAAGTAAGAAGGACGCTTTTTAGTGTTTATTAAAATATCCATTGGGCATCTCTTTTTGTATTGACTCTATGTTATCAATCAAAGGTTATGCCAATAGTTAAACACCTGTTTTATATGGTTTTTAATTTATTTCAAACGCAATATTCCGAATTTAATTTATGATTTCGACAAAGCAATTATCGAAATCACAAAAAAAGCCAGTCATTAATCTGACTGGCTTGAGTGCTTTAGTAATGATTACAAGCATTAAACAAATCTAAACAAACTGATGTTGTTTAAATCGTATTTGGCTCACTAGCCCTAACGCGATAATAAATAACAAGATTAACCAGCCAGAAGGGGCTCCCTGCTCGTTTAACTCATCAGTATAAGTAAACTCAGGAAAGGCATCCACATCAGCATGCGTGACTGGCGTATCATTGAATAAATACGGGTAAATAAACTCCCTTATCTGCTGATGATAAGCGCTCACTTGGGTTAAATAATGCCAATAAGCTTGATTATCTGTACCGGCTTGTTGATTTAACTGGTTTTGAAAAAACAAAGTCGGTGACAAAAAGCTTAATTGCGTTAACCAACGTTGGCTTTGCTGTTGTTGCACTAAATGCGCTTGCCACTGATCTTGTACCGATAAATCACTCAATTGATGCATAGCGTAATACCACTTCCAATGAAAGCGCCCTTCATACTCAGTTTTATCTGCATATTCAGGGTACTGCTGAGTAAATTCGGCCAGTGCAGCTTGCTTATCTTGATCCCAACCATCGTTTAAAATTAAGCGTTGCGATGTCGCCGCTTTGAGTGGCGCAGTGTTATCAAACTGATTATTGAGCGTCAGATGAATAAAACCCGGAACCAACACAGCAAACAGCAACCAGGTGCTAATAAACGCTAAACTATTAAACAGTGACGACTGATTAAAACTCATGATCACTGTGGCAATTAAAAACCACAGCAAGGCATAGGCACAACTGAGGCCATATAAAGTAAAAAACAGCCCATCTAACGGTAAGCTTAACAACACCGCGCTGACTAAAAACAGCACACTTATCATCAAGACGATCAAGATGTAACGCCATAAAATCGCCCTAAAGATCAATTTTTTAGCGGTATGATTGGCAAAAGCACTGAGCATTCGCCAGCGTCCAGATTGACGCTCTTCACTGAGTAAATTCACACTGAGCACACCAATGAGCACTGGCAACATATAAGCCAGGACAAAGCCTAAATCAAAGCCGCCAGCACGATGTTTGGCTGGATTAATGGCCTCTTTATTGTGAATTTGCCCTTGTAGCGCCAGCGCATTGATTTTCATTGCCACTAAATTATTTTGGCTTTGACCATTAAATAATGCTGCCCAAGGCGACAACTGCCAAGCCGTTGGCGCATAAGCATAATAAGCCAGCGATCCCATTTCAGGAATGGACTCTTTGCTTTTGATGTATTCGCGCTCTTTTTCAAACACAATACTCGATTTCACCTGATCAATGCGTAACGATTTATAACTGTTTGCACCTAAATAAATGGCCAATAAACCACTGAGAATAAAAACCAATAAACTTATTTTGGTTGCAGCTCCCTGAAATAATCGTTTTAGTTCAAACTTAAGCATACACCACCGCCTTACGTTGTAATGGGCCACGAGCCAGCACAAAAATGAGCACAATCAGCGATAACAAAGGGGCTAACACAGCAAGCCATAATCCCTGTAAAGACCACCCTAACGTTGGGTTTGTGTATTCAAATGCTGAAAACTGCTGCCAAAAACTGGCCGATACCCGCTGATCACGATCATTATGAAAATGCACTTCTTCGGTATGTAACTTATTTAACTGCTGCGTGCGCTCGTACCGATGCTGCTCAGCTTGACGTTCGAAATCAAAAAAGTGTCGCTGATCGCTGGCGCTGACGGCCATTGAAAAATCGCGAATGGCTAAATACGGATTCAACCAATAAAACCGTGCTACAAACGCCTGTTGAGCGGCAAATTGGGCCAGTTGTGTGTCGGCATGACGCTGATAGATTTCAGCGGTGATCCGCTCCCCTTCTTGCATCACCAAACCACGGTAATTGATAGGTAAGTCTGCCACATCGCTCACACCATATTGTGCCAAAACCGATTGTTTGAACGAATTAAAATGCGGATCATCTGGGTTATGGCTATTGCCCACTTTGCGCACATCTAACTTAACCGCTAGCGCTAAGTCATTGGCATTTTTATGGGGATAGAGGTGCTCGGCAATATCGGCCACCGCCCGAGGGGTTAAAATGGTCAATACAAACCAAATGGTGATCAGCACATTTAAGCTTTGTTTTGGTGCACTGGTTAAACACGAGCAAACTAAAATTAACACCACCCAAAACAGGCAGTACAATGCATAACTCATAAACAATAAGGCTATACGAGTTAGCACATCGCTAGTAAAGGCGGTATCGCCAGCGAGTGCGACCAAAATGGTGGCAACAAACACCGGCACTAAAAACCCCATTGATAACAGCCAATACGCAAAGCCTTTGCCGATAAGAATATGCTTAAACTGCACGCCAATCGATATCAGCTGTTTGAGAGTACCAGCCTGACGCTCGCCACTAATGGAAGAAAACGCCATTACAATCAGCAACAAAGGCCAAACCAATAGCAATAAATTAGCCACGCTCAGTTCAGAAAACCGCAGCAGCGTACTACCGTGACTGTCACTGGCAAAATTAGCACTATTTTGTTTATGGGCTTCTAAAAACACACTGTGGCCAACCCAACTGTTCACGCCAACATCAAAGTAACTCAACGCACTGGGCGGGCGAAATGCAAAATGACCAAAATGCGCCACCCGATGCGGGTGACGATCGGGTTGGGCATTCCATTGTTCTTCGACCATCGCTTGCGAGGTATGCTGCAATTGCTGACTGTGTTGATACTGCTGCCAGCTCGTCCACAGCGCCACGGCGAGCAACAGTTGCATGAGCGCAAACAACAGCCAGAGGCTATTGTTTTTTAGCTTTAACCGCAGCTCATGCTGGCAGACATTAAAGCTCACTGAATTAATCATAACGAATCCCTTTTAAAAACGATAAGACACACTCAAGTTGACTGCTCGGCCACTGCTAGGTGAATGAATGGTTTCGCTGCCAACTAAATAAACATATTCGTGATAACTATCGAATACATTGTTAATGCGAAGGCCAGCATTACCCCAGCCCAAGTCATAATCGAACGCCAAATCAATAATGCTGTAATCTCCGTAACGCTTAGTCTGAAGCACATTACTGACATAATAATCACCTTGGAAATGCCCAAATACCGACACTTTAAGCACATCTATCGGCTGATAAATCACCCCCAACGTGGCAGTGTATTCAGGCACACCACGCAACCAATTGCCTTTACTGGCTACTTGCGACTCACCCGGCTCGACGAGCTTAGCCTCTTGACGAGTATATGCACCAAACCCTGACCATTGTTGATTAATGTAAGCGCTAAAACCCGCATCCCAGCCATCACGTTTTGTGCTGCCTAGGTTCTCAAAATCGCCAGAGCCATCGGTTTTTTGGGTTAGCTCATCTTTGGCCTCTTGTTGCCAAATAGACAAACGGGTGTCGAGCCAATCCAAAGGCTGCCATTTGATACCCGCTTCGTAGCCGTAATTTTTAGAAAAATCGTAGTCGTTGTTATTGTCACCTAAATACGCATCGCTGCCGGTGGGTGCCTGAAAGCTGACACCATAGTTGGCAAACACATTGAGTGTCTCTTGCAGCTCATACAGCACATTGAATTTAGGCTGAACGGTGAGTCCTGGATCGTTAATGCGCTTTTGTTGCCCAGATAATTGATTGGTAAAATCGCCATCAAAACCATCAACGCGCAACCCGCCGCTGATCAGTAATTTATCGCCGCGGTATTGTGCTTGGGTGAATCCACCGTAATTGTTGTAATCAAAATCCCAATAACGGCTTTGTTTTAATCGATTTTGGCCTTCGGTGACAAAGCGCTCGTTGCTATTGTCTTGTCCTTGATAATCAAGGCCAGCGGTCAATAACCAATCAGGGCTCAGCACATAACTCATAGTGGCTATCACACCAAACTGCTGATCTTTTTCAAGCCGCTCTTGTTGAGATGAGCCTGCGGTATAACGAACAAAACGATGACGATCGTATTGCTGCCAATAACTCTTAACACTCAGAGCCAACGCTTGGTTCACACTGCGATCGAGGTGCACACTGACATGACGGGTTTGTTTATCGCCGGAGTCATCTTGAGCATAACTGGCCGATTGACGCGGATTGCGCTGAGCTTCTTGCTCAGTTAAATAACCCGGCGCATCGGCTTCATAGTCAAAGTAACGCGCAATCACACCAATGTCTGTCTGAGTACTGGGTTGATAAAACCATTTACCCGAAAAAGTATGCTTGTCTAAATCACCATGATCACGATAGCCACTGGTGGTGCGCGCACCGACAAAATAGTGCTGTGAAAAGTTATCATCCACATCACCAAAATAACCTTGCGCTTCAACCGTATCAAAACTGCCAAACAACACTTCCACTTCTTTTGCCTCATCACGACGGCTATGCATATTGATATTGCCCGCTAAGTTGTGCAGGCCATAACGTGCATCGTGGTTGCCTTTCACGACTTCAACCCAATCTAGTTCCATTGGAAACAACGCATCCATTTCACTCAAACCAACATGCAAATTACTCGGCACGCCATCAATAAGTAATTTGGTATGAGGCATTGACCCCTCAGCATTAAAACCACGAATGGCTATATCGGTCGAAATAATGCCTTGGTTAAAGCGCGAAAAGTACACTCCGGGGATTTTTTTTAGCAAATCCATGGTGACATCAACATGCTCGTTTTTAATTTGATCACGGCCTAAAATATCGACAGAGCCGACAAGCTGGGCTTCTGCGGCGCTATTTTTAGCTGCCGTTACTTCAATCACATCACCAATAAATAAAGTGGAATCTTGACTTTGTTGTTCATCTGCAACAACGACAGAACTCATGACACACGCACTTAATACGGCCAGACGAAGGGGATTGAGCGAAAACATAAACATACTACTGATAATTTCCTAAATTAAACGAGTTGCGGAGCAAGTGATACTGAGTCTGCTGTTGCAGTGACGTGATCATTGATGTGTTGGTGATAATGGGCTTCGAGGTTCTCAAGGCTGAGATTTTGGTTCACAAGCAGCGCTTTGAGCTGGCCTTGTTTCATAATGCCAATCTGATCTGATAAGCAATGGGCGCAATAAAGATCATGAGTCACCATTAAAATGGCGGCTCCGCGGGCGGCTAATGTTTCGATAATACGAATAAATTCAAGTGTCGCACTAGGATCAAGCCCAGAAGTCGGTTCATCGAGCAGCAGGACTTTTGCACCACGGACAATAGCAAAGGCAATACCGACCTTTTGGCGCATGCCTTTTGAATAACTGCTTAATGGTTCAAGCCACGCGCTTTGCTGTAAACCCGTTTCATTGAGGGCGTCGCGAATTGTTTGCTCTGTAACGGCATCGCCACTGAGCTTGGCTAAATAACTCAGGTTTTCTAGCGCATTAAACTCTTCATATAAATTGACTTGCTCTGGTAGATAAAACAGCGCTTGTTTACTTCGCTCAGGCTCCTCTTGTACATTCAGCCCATCAATAATGATCTCGCCGCTATCTGGTTCGATAAAATTAAGCAGTAAATTTAAGGTGGTACTTTTACCCGCCCCATTAGCACCAAGTAAACACGTCACCTGACCACTTGGCACTGTTAAGCTCAATGCATCTAGCGCTTTATGAGCACCAAACGATTTGCTTACGTTATTCATTTCAATCATAAAAACACACCTCCATTTTATTCCTCAATGACAATATCAATACAATATAACATAACTTAATGTGATACTATAACAATTAAGGAGTTTTGTGGAAGTCGCGTGAAAAAACACCTCGCAGCGGTTCATCTGAGCGATACCCTGCTGCAAACACATACGCCACATAAAATAAATGGACGTTTATTAGGCTAAAATCGCACTAACCTGCATCAATGTTCTTAAGTGTGAGTTCGTTAATTATGTATATCTAAGCCTGCGCTATTTTTTAAGGGGAAGCTTTTAAGCGCGTTAAAGTTAAGACATTGACCAATGATCTGAGCATAGCCTTCCACTCATACGCAATAAAGAGTAAACAAGGCAATAAAATCAATGATATAAACATCGAAAACAATATCGCAAAACTAAGGGAAACCGCCATCGGGATGACAAACTGCGCTTGCAAACTGCTTTCAAACATCAAAGGTAATAAACCGATAAAAGTGGTCAGAGAAGTGATTAAAATGGCCTTAAATCGCGCTGTCGTTCCTTGGTAAATTGCTTCATTTAGCGGCATAACATCACGTAACTGATTGACACGACTGATTAATACCAATGCATCGTTAATCACTACACCTGCGGCGGCAATCATGCCAAAAATCGACATCATGCTTAATGGATAACCTAACAATAAATGGCCATACACAGCCCCCGCTGTCGCAAACGGGATGACAAGAATGACCAGTACCGGTTGGCGGTAACTTTTAAGCGCAATGGCGAGTAAAGTATACACAGTTAATAACGCGATAATTGCAAATACAGTGACTTGGCTTTGCTCTTGTTGTTGCTCTTTTAAGTGCGCACCTAAATCAAACGCCACATCTGGATAGCGCGCCTTAATGGTGGGTAATATTTGTGTATCAATCGCGGCACGAATGGCCATCGCTTGCGCTTTTTGACTGGGCACAATAAACGCCGCAACAGTAAAAGTGCGCTTGCCTTGTTCGGTATGGATTTCATGGCTGCTGTTAGTCGTAGTGAGCGTTGCGATATCTGAAAACAACACTTGAGAATGTTGATTAATACGAATCGGCAACGCATCCAATGATGAGAGAGATTGACGCTCATTCATTGGCGCGCGAACCATAAATCGTACCGTTTGTTGCTGCGTGACCACTCTTTGCACTTCTATTCCATAAAAATAAGCAAAGACCTGCTTTGCAACGTCACTGGAACTCAACCCGAGATGAATGCCTTTGGGTGTGAGTTCGATTTGCCATTCTTGTTGATTGGTATTGAGGTTGGATATAAGTTGCGCAATGGCTTCATGCTCGGCCAATACGGAACTCAAGTCATGAGTAGCGGCCGTTAATGAGTTTAAATTATCGCTGTATAACTGATAACTCAGTTCAGGTTTTTGATTAATATCAATCACATCAGATTCAATGGTGATGGCTTTCACTCCAAGGAGCGTCGGCATAGCGGCCTGCCAACGCCGGGCCAATTCAAATGCATCAAATGGCCGACTTTGTTCATCAACCAGCGGCGCCAGCACCTCCCCTTCAGTGTCATTGTCGAGCCAAATATAGGTGTCTTTTACCAGCTTTTTACCGGTGCTTTGCTGGGTTTGTTGCTCAACGTGCAGCACCATTTGTTCAATCTGTTTCACCGCCTGTATCGTTTGTTGATGAGAGGCATTGTTATCCATTTGAATATGAATTGATGGGAAGTCATGGGGCACTTTGGGCACCGCAGTAAAACCAATGACACCCGTTTTAACCAATAAAACTGCCCCAACTAAAAAGCCAATAAACAGCATTAAAACTGGATACCTAAAATGTATAACCTGTTTGAGCTGGGGTAAAAAGCGCTCAGCTAACCAACAAGCAAAGGCAGCGTCAAATCGTGTCCGCCAGTGAGTTGAAGGCAGAGGTTTGATTGGGCTATGAGCAAGATGGGCGGGTAAAATCATTTTAGATTCAAGTAAACTAAACAACAAACACAGCAGTGCAACGCCCGCAATCGCCATAAACTGCCCGGAATTTGGGCCAGTACTAAACATAAATGGCATAAACACAGCCATAGTCGTCAGCACGCCAAATGTGGCTGGAGCCACCACTTTACTAGCCCCTATGATGATATTTTCAACGTTATGGCCTTTGTTTGCAGCTTCATTGGCGGCACTTTCACTGATCACTATTGCATCATCAACAACGATGCCTAACACCATAATAAAGGCAAACAGTGAGACCACATTGAGTGTGACCCCAATAAAGGGCATTAACCAAATCGCTCCTAAAAAGCTCACTGGCAAACCCAGCATAACCCACATCGCTAAACGTACTCGTAAAAACACACTTAATACGATAAAGACCAGCAAAGCACCTTGGGCTAAATTGCTGAGCATCATATTCAGTCGCCCTTCTAAATAATACGTGGTATCGACTAATTGATAGAGCGAATACCCGGCAGGCAACAGAGGCGTTTTATAGTCTAAATAAGCTTTCACACTTTGCGCTACAGCGGTAATAGATTGCGACTCATCGGCTAAAATACGCATATAAAATGCATTTTTTCCGTTTAGCTGTGCGAGATGTAGCTGCTCTGTAAGCGCTTGTTTGACATTGGCAATACTACCCAGAGTCAGTAATTCACCTTGCTCTGTGGTCAATAAAGGCAAAGAGTTTAAGCTGGCAATGGTGTCTTTTCGAGCCGGTACTTGCAGATTAATTCTGCCATTGTCGGTGGCGATTTGACCGGCACTGATATTTTGCGATTGCTGACGAATGAGTGTTGCGATATCTTCGAGTGACACACCATAACGTTGCAATGCATGACGCGATACTTCGATAGAAAACTCAACATCGGGCAAGTTTGTCGCCTGTACATGACTGATCACATCTCGCGCTAATAACTCGCTTTTAATGTGTTCGCCAAACCGTTTTAACGCAAGCTTATCATCAGGCCCAGTGAGGACTAAACTCACTGCATTTTGTAACTGAGGTTTGTTTTGTAAAATAATCGGCTCCATGGCGTTGGGTAAATCAGCGATGGCATCGAGTTTATATTTGATTTCATTAAGTTTTTCCTCGCTCGATTCATCTGCATTTAACGCAATTATTATCCTGGCACTATGTTGTTTGACCACGCTTTCTATGCGTTTAATACCCGTTTGACTATTCAATGCAAATTCAATTTTTTTAACGACTTGCTCTTCGAGTTCTTTGGCTGATGCACCAAAGTACTTAACCTGAATGTGGATCTCAGGGCTTTTAGCAATTGGGAACATTTGCCGTTGAATACTATTAAAGCTCAACAACCCCATCACAATAATAAAAATCATCAATAAGTTAGCAATTAAAGGACGGTGGCAAAAAAATGTAATGACACTGTTTTGATAAGGGCGTTTTTGCTCAGGCACTGTCTTCATAATGAATGGCCTTCAAAAGGCGAGAGTGCAAGTGACGACTGAACCACATTGACCGCCATGTTTTCTCTCACTATTTCTGGGCGTTTATCGACTAATAAAATTGGATGGTGGCTCGGCAACTCAATAATGACCTCATGCTTTTGGTTGCCCACAATCTCAACCGGCATCGAGCGCAAGGTATTTTGCTCCGATAAGGTCCAAATACGCCCCTCTGTCACCATGTGGTGTGCAATTAAAGCTGCGTTTTTAAAGTTCTTTGTCGGCACGGATACGTGTACAAACTCACCAAATTCAATGCGTTTTCCTTGCTTGCGTAATCCATATGGATCCGTAATTTCTACAATAAACGTGGCATTGCGCGTCGCGGTTGAACGTGTCCCAATACTGCGTGTTAAGCGCCCAGTATGCACAACCTGATGATGATCAATGATGACATTACTGATTGGTAACTCTGGCAACAAAGATAATTGATGATCAGCAATGGCAACGTGCACATCAGCTTTAGCAACGTTAGCTAAACGGCCAAGAGTTTGCCCTTGATGAATCACTTGCCCAAGACCTACTTTACGCTGCTGAATCAGTGCATCATATGGAGCGCGATATTGGCTTCGAGCAAGATTTTCTTGGGCAATGCGCAGTTGTGTCTGTGCGGCTAATAACGAGGCGTTCGCGCTATTCACTTGTGGCTCTCGCTTAGCAAGTGGATTGCTTGAGGGTGTATTAGCCAAAGCGAGTGTTGCTTTGGCGACACTTGCTTTGGCTTTTTCTTCTTCTAATTCGGCGTTTGCTTTGGCCACTTTCGCCTTAGCAAGGGTCACTGCGGCCGTTAAATCAAATGGGTCCAATGTGATCAGCACTGTGCCTTTTTGCACTATGCCGCCTTCAACAAAGCTAGGATGTAAATAGGCCACTTTACCCGCCACTTGAAAGGCGATATCGGTGTTTTCAATTGGCTTTACAATGCCCGATAATTCCAGCTGCGTATTCATGGCTGTTGGCGTCACCGATGTCACGCTAATCAGAGGTAAAGGCTTGATTAAATCACTACTTTTCCCATGTTTCTCCTTGGCGGAAGGGACGATAAAATAGCCCGCCAATACCATTAAACCAACTATTGCGAGGGTTAAAAACCATCGCCCTTTGATGCCATCAAACCTGTCGAGCATACATATTACTTCCTGTTAACATTACAAAGTACCCAAATAAAAAACAAAACACTTGCACCGCCTAATTTCGTTATGTTATAACATTTTCAAAATGTAAAGTGTAACAATTTTTCCTAAATTAGGTATATATGATTCCTGTATTCTCTCCCACTCAATATGCCTCACAAATTTGTGATGTATTTCAGTCAATTAAAAACATCAGCCATGATTCTTTTACCGCTCCAAACATGGCGCTGTACACCCGTTTTATGGACTTATTATCGAACCAACAAGATGAAACATTTGCCAACCAAGTGTTGGCTGAGCCTTGTCTAAGTAACATTAAACGTGACATCACCTCACTCTTTGCATCGGTGTCGGGGCGTTATGAGCATTATTGGGCACAAACGTTACTGCAATCTGCCGATCCTCTAGCAACGTTAACCTCCGATTATCCGTGGTTTAACCATTACCAGCGAGCAGTGGGGTTAGAATCAAATGCGATTTATGCGCTATCAGGTAAACAAAATTTAACTGTTTTAATGGCGGGCAGTGGGCCGTTGCCTATCACCTCTTTGCTGCTTGGCTTGCAAGGCATGACGGTCAGCAATCTCGATATCGATTCCGATGCATTGTCTGTGGGGCAGCAAGTGCAACAGCAGGTTTATCCTTCGCAAAAGCAGTCATTTAAGTGTGCTGATATTTGTCAGTTTGAAGACTTTGATCAGTTTGATGTGGTGTGGCTGGCTGCATTAGCAGGATCAAGTGATGTGAAAAAACAGATACTCGGGCATTTATTTACCCATATGCGTCCTGGCAGCTTTGTTGTCGTCAGAACCGCATTTAATTTACGTCAGTTACTTTACCCAAGCATTACATTTAGCGATCTAACCCCCTTTATTCCTAAGTTAAAGATTCAAACCTATAGCGATAACTTCCATTCTATTTTGATTGCGCAAAAGCCGCTTGCAGAGCAATGATGAAAATGTTCGCACCATTTCGAGGCTTAACCTTTGAGTACAAATTGATGCTGTTTGCTGCCTTTGTATTTAACTTAGGTTTTTACATGCTCATCCCGCTGCTCAGTCATTATTTAGCTCAACACTTAGCGCTCAGCGCCACACTAATAGGTGTTGTCATGGGAGTGCGATCGTTTTGCCAACAAGGCTTGTTTTTAGCCGGAGGCGTGCTCGCTGATAAATTCGGCGTTAAACCATTAATCATTGCAGGCTGCCTGTTACGTGCAGTGGGCTTTTTATTGTTTTTATGGGCTGAGCAGGTTGAGGTGTTATTTTTAGCAGCCTTTTTAACTGGCTTTGCAGGAGCACTGTTTACACCCGCCGCGCAAGCTTATTTTTCCAATGCCAGCGGCATCAGTAAAGCCCAGATGTTTGCACTAGTCGGCATGGCAAGAAATGCCGGTGAGCTACTTGGCCCTGTGTGTGGCTTGGCACTGATTTCAATGAGCTTTGCATTGCTGTGCAGTGTTGCTGCATTACCTTTTTTCTGTTTTGCCGTTGTGTTTATGTTTGGTTTACACGCTCCCAAAAAAGCCCCCAAAAGCAGTGAGCTTTCAACCCACAATTTAATTCAAACCGTTTTAAGCAATCGACCCTTTTTACAGCTTTGCGCCGTGATGATGGGCTACTTTATGCTGATAAACCAAATATCGTTTGCTATGCCTATTTTTTTGGGGCAGTTCGCCATGCCGCTGCACAGCATTACGTGGTTACTGTGTGCGTGCGCACTGATTTCAATCATTGTACAGCTGCCCATTACGGCGCTTAGTGAACGCATTAATAACGATCCGATGTTTATTTGTACAGGCCTTGCGTTAATGGGCATTGGCTTTTTAGTGATGTTATTTGAAGCGCAGAATCAGTGGCAGCTACTAATTCAATTGGGGCTACTAGCGTTATTTTTTAGTGTCGCTACGGCGATGAGTTTGCCACTTATTATGAAATACATTGCCAACTCGGCCCCATCAGGAACAGTCTCAACCCACTATGGTTTTTTCTATTTGTTTGCTGGTGTTGGATTAATCATTGGCAGTGTTTTAGCTGGTTATACCTTAGATTTAGAGCAAACAATTCCGGGCTTAACTTGGTATTTATTTGCGGCGATAGGCTCAACCAGCGCGCTGGCATTTTTATATTTAACAATGAGCACAGAAAAGACTCCCTCCCCTCAACATTTAAAAGGATAACGGATGCAACAATTAAATACACAGCAGCAACAGGCACTGATGTCTGATTATTTACAAACAGGCTGGAAACAAGAAGTCATGGAGTTTTCATCAGTCCAACTCGAATCGGGCTATATAAAAGGTCTAATCGATGTAAAACATTTTCAAATGCCTGGCGATGGAGAGTTCCACTTTAGCGCACAAAGCGCGATGATTTGGATTTCACAACTAGGGATCATTTACGGCTGTTGGGATAATCAATTGGCGACAAAAGCGGGTGAAGTCTATTTAAGAGATATTGATCTTAAGTTTAAACGCACCATCAATAAAACCGAGCAAGTCAGTTTTGAAGGCTACTTTCCTAAACAGTGTAAAAAGAAATTATCAGACGATTTAGTCTATTACAAAAATGCCAAAATAATCGTTGAATCCGGTGCTTTTATTGGCCGCGCGAGTTTTATGGTGCCGTTGAAATGAGCAACCAACTCACTATTTTTAGTTATTTCAATAACTAACCTATCAATAAGCACTTTACATTACAGTCAAACAAAGTGTTATGATATAACAAACCCAAAATAAAACCTCATATTGTTAAAGGAATTACAATGCACGTCTCTCTTCGCTCATTTCAACTTTGCACTATTCACCTCGCAGTTGCACTGAGTTTATGTTCAACTGGCAGCTATGCTCAAAATGATCCATCAATCGAAACAATTGAAGTAACGGCAAAGCGCCAAGCTTATCGCGGTAATTTTGACGCATTAAAAACACCTGAAGCCGTATCAGAAATAAACCAACAGCTGATTGCTAATACAGGTGTCACTGGCTTAACCCAAGCACTTGACTTATCGGCCTCCGTCTCTCGCCAAAACAGTTTAGGCGGATTATGGGATAGCTTTGCGATACGCGGTTTTTTTGGTGATGAAAATGTCCCGAGCGGCTATTTAGTTAACGGTTTTAATGCTGGTCGGGGGTTTTCAGGGCCAAGAGATTTGTCGGGCATTGAACGTGTTGAAGTACTAAAAGGGCCAAAAGCAGCACTCTATGGCCGAGGTGAGCCTGGTGGCACAATTAACTTAATTACCAAACAACCTACCTTTGAGCAGCAAGGTAGCATAGCCCTTGAATTGGGTAGCCGCGATAAACGCCGTTTCGAGGCAGACTTCAGCGGTGGCTTAACGGAACAAACAGCTGCACGTGTGATTGGTTTTTACGAAACGGGCGATAGCTTTCGCGATACCATCGACATCAACAAAAAAGGCGTCATGGCCTCGGTATTATTTGAGCAAAGCACGCGTTCGGTATGGCAATATGAATTAGAAGCAGCCCGGCAAGAAATTCCATTCGACCGCGGAATTCTCGCCCTGGGCGGCGATTTTGATATGATGCCCATTGAGCGCTTTTTGGGTGAACCTGGCGATGGCCCGACGACAACCGAAGTGCTGGGTCATCAATTGCAATGGCAATATGAGCTTTCTAATGATTGGGCAGTCAATTCAGGCTTAAGCTATCGCTCAACACAGTTAACCGGTACATCAAGTGATGCAGAGGTCTCACCTTCGCGACAAAAACTCTACTACAATGGCCGTACGCTCACTCGTCAAAGACGTCAACGTGATTACGACACCGATCAGTTTGTCATTCGCTCTGAACTAGCTGGGAAATTTGATACTGGTACCATTGCGCACGAGTTAATCGTCGGGATTGATTACGATTTATTTGATTATGATCGCGATTACCGTGTCTATCGCGCGCCTGCGTTGTCGACTAATCCAAGTAATGAAATGTTGCACGCGATTGATATTTACCAACCTGTTTATGGCCAACATGCATTACCGACTCCGGTTCCAGCCATTGTTCGAGTGCAAAAACAAATTGCGACTGGCTTATACCTGCAAGATCAGATGCATTTAACGGATAATTTGCATGTTCGTGTCGGCGGGCGTATTGACCGTTTGAAACAAACCCTCGATGATCAGATTCGAAACGTCTCAGCAGAACAATCGGAATCCCATTTTAGTCCACAAGCAGGTGTGGTCTATCAATTAAGTGATAGTTGGTCTTTATACTCAAGCTACGGCGAAGGGTATCGCTTAAATTTTGGTACGGATGCAACTGGCCAAGGTTTTAAACCGAATGAAACCACTTCAGGAGAAATCGGCACTAAATTTAATTTACTCGATAACAACCTAGGTGTGACGGTTGCGTATTTTGATAGTACGCAAAAAAATATTATTGTCGCTGATGCCGCAAACCCTGGGTTCCATACTGCAATAGGTCAAGCCAGTAGCACAGGGGTTGAGCTTGATATAACAGGGCAATTACCGGGAGGCCTTGATCTGTGGTTCTCGTATGCATACATTGAGGCTCAAGTAGATAAAGACGCAAGAGATACCGGCCTTGGGGTAGCATTAAAAAAAGGCGATGAACTACTCAATATCCCACAAAACAGCGCAAGCGTACAAATTAGCAAACAACTACCCGTGTTTGAGCGCCCACTCACCGTTGGTGTTGGCGCGAATTATGTCGATGAACGTTTAGGCCAACGCGGTTCTGATTTTTACTTACCAGCCTACACAGTGGCCAATATGTTTGCTAAATATGATGTCACGCAGCAATTTGAAGTAAAACTACAGGTTCATAATTTATTTGACCGTACATACTTCCCCAACTCATACACTCAAATCTGGGTGCAACCAGGCGAACCTCGCTCAGTTGATATCACCCTGAGCTATACATTCTAACTGCTTTTTTGACTGCTACATCACCTGTAGCAGTCAACTTTTCACACTCAGATAGCTTTTTTATGCTTAGACAAACAACACCCGCAGACACCGCTTTTTTATGCCCCTGAGAGTCGTCACTTGTTAGGTATAAAAATATTGGACTACGAGTCCAGCTACAATAAATACAAAACCAATAATTTGGACAATTAAGTCTAGTTTACGGTGCTGTTTTTCAGCTGGCGCAGCAAAAGACACTTTTTGGGTAAAAAAGTTTGATGGAAGAAAGCGGATACTCGCATAACCCATACAACCAAAAGCAATACCGAATAAAACACTAGATGGTATTGATTGATAAATTCCTGAAATAAAACTAGTTATTGCAATAATAAACCAGAACAAACTTGGCCAATGAACTTGTTTTTTATTGACTACTTGAGACATGTGATAATCCTTTATACATCACGAGCCTATAAAATGACTCGTTTAAAATTTATTTATTAACTAACAAACGGTAACTGAGTGCCTATTTTGATTCAATTGTTTAGTCGTCATGCCCCCGACTATTTCAAATAGACAAGAGTGTTAAATGATTTAAATTTGACCGCTTATGCGGCCAACAAGATGAGTAATGGCTACTGATGAAAATTAAGACTGATGTGTGTTACAGAGTCGTGTTACACAGCAAAAATTTAAAAATTGAGCCAACCCTTTTTATAAAGTGCCAATACAACATGCATTTGCTGATTATATGCTTTGCTTGAAATACTCTTCCATAACTCTGTTTCACTTAGCTGAGGATTGGCTTTAATTAACTCCAATGCTTCTAGCGCATATTTTTTATTATCTTTTGAGTTTGTGTAAGACCCCGCTGCAATACCTTTTACTTTACCTTCTTCGCAGAGCCCTAAAAAAGCTGATATAGGACACCCTTTGTTTCTTGCTGACTCACTATTCGGGTAAAACTTAAAAGCGCTTTCTTGCCAAGCTTCGACTGGGCTACGAACTTTTCTGAACTGTACTAGCTCTACTGCTAAAGTTGCTATATCAGCATATTTGCTCATTATTAATAATTCCCTCGCACGCTTACCTAACCATCGCAAGGTAGCAACTAAAATTAGCAAAAACAATCACAACTCACTGTTTTATAATTTTTTAATTAAATTATTGTAGGGTTTTGCTACCGACATACTTTATCGCTTCTGGGTCACTATTTATTTGCCGCTCGATTATTTCTAGCAATTTAGACTTAGGAACAAATGAACCGCCGTCAGCGTTAACTAACCCACCCATGAAAATACTAACGGCGACAATATCTAAAGTTGTGTTATTGATGCCAAATAACCTAAGGGCTATCCAAATAATTAACATCAAAATACACATAATTAAAATATTTCTTCTTATTTTTAATTGCCGTTTTGCCTTCAAATAAAGATCGATATCTTTTTCGTGAATCATTTATAACTCCATTAAATAACACATAGCTATTTGCTTATATCCGATAAAGGGGTGAGCTTACGCCCCTAAATGGCGTAAAAGCGTACCTACAATATTCACATCTATTCTATTTCGAGTAAATAACTAATTGTCTGTTTTACTAATACTTTCTGTTATATTCGGACAATACGGTGCTGATAATGTTAGTAAACATTTTATAAACTGGGGCAACGTTTAAACAGACTAAACTTTAAAACCAAACACTGACAGCTTGCTTAGAGTTGCTCCGTTGACTTGTTTTATGGGTGGCGTTCATGATGGCAAACCATGTGAAAGTGATTCTCGCTTTTAAAACGACTAGGTTAAGGTTTAGTGTAAAGTTGTATAAAGCCATATGATGAAAAACAAGATAATCATTCCCCCAAACAGAGGCAAAAATGAACATAACGCTTAGACAAGCAACCCCCGCTGATACGGCATTTTTACTGCAATTGCGAGGACTCACCATGGGGCCGCACATCGCAGCGATGGGCCTGCCAACCAGTGAAGAAGACTACCTTGATCGGGTAAACTACCGTTTTGATTGCGCACAAATCATCATGGTCGATAACCAAGCCGCGGGGCTATTTAAAACCTGCTTTTTGCCAGAGAAAAACCAGTGGTTTTTGGTGCAAGTTCAAGTACACCCTGATTTTCAAAACCGCTCCATTGGCCGCACATTAGTCAGTCAATTACTTGAACAAGCCACAGCAGATCACGCCGATGTATATTTAACAGTATTTAAATCCAACCCCGCGCAACGTTTATATTCACATCTTGGTTTTGAAAAAGTGGGCGAAACAGAGCATGAATTTGAGATGTTATGGCAATATCGGCCAGAGCTATGATCGCTCAAGTGCATGATGGGGATCACTGAAGAGCGCATCGATTCAATCAACGCAAACCCATAACGTGTTTGACTTTATGCTTAATCGAGCGCCAATGAGTGACAGGAACTTTGGGGGCACTGTCGATGAGGCCATCAAAATCAATCTCAGAAAATGGAATTTCACCCTCATGGGCAAGCAGCACCGAACGAGGGGCAAGTAATTTTATCGCCAATAAAGAATGGCAGTAACGTTTTGGATAAAAAAGCGGAAATGGGGCAATCAATTTACCTTTTACTTTTACCATTAAATCCGCCACATAAATTCGTTGTGAGGGCAAATGAAACACGGCAATATCACGATCTGTGTGCCCAGGAGTATGCATAATTTGCCACTCAGCAAAATCAGGCACAGCCATGCCATCAGCCAAATAGTGATCAGCCTTTAAATAACGCGGGTAGTAACGAAGTTGCCAGCGCTTGCCTTTGCGAGTGCCAACATACGCGGCCAACAGCATATCAGTCCAATGCATCAACATGCCGTCAAAGCCGCTGTACCATTGGCCAGGTGCATTACTGGTGGCAATTTTTGCGCTGCAATTTTTTGCTAATAAATAAGCTCCACCGGCATGATCAGGATGCATATGGGTGACCAAAATCAGCGCTAAGTCGAAACGGCTACGTTTGAGGGTATGCTCGATGTAGTCGATTACGATATCATGATCGACACGACTACAACCATCTAAAAGCATTAATTTATCAGGGTATTCAACCAAGTAAATCGATTGAATAAACCCATCTATGGTATGTATTTTCATATAGGAAGCGCTCCGTTTTCCGCTTCCCTTTATAACTGATTAGACCAGTAAGTGCAAAAAAGTCTCTTTTCGCACATAGTGTGTTTAAGGCGCGAGCCTTACAGCAGTGCCAAACACCATAATTTCAGATGAACCATCCATAATCGCACTGGTAGTAAAACGAATCCCCACCACCGCATCTGCGCCTTTTTCATGAGCATTTTGCACTAAACGCTCAACAGCAATATTTCGCGCTTCAGTCAGCATTTCGGTATAACCGCGAATTTCACCACCAACAATGCTTTTTAAACCCGCCATAATATCCCGACCTATGTGTTTTGCTTGCACCACATTACCAGTGACCACACCTAATATTTGCGTGATCTCGCGCCCTGGTACCGTCTCTGTCGTCGTATAAATCATAGTTTGCTCCTCGTGATAAACACTGTGTATCGCACGTTTGCTGTGAATGTATTACTGCTCTGTTTGAATTGTTAAAATAGGAAATTTGTTCTCCCCAAAATTAACCGTGACTGATTGAGTCTCTCTGCCTTGAAAATTAAGCTTAAACTCATTGGGGCTGCGCCGTTCACCATCAGCGAATGTCGCTAATAAGTGGTACTGTTCGAGTGTACGTGTGCCCGTTGATTCATTTGTTAAGGTCAAAACCGCCCAACGCTCGCCTTTTTCGTTACTCATCATGACATAATTTTTAATTTCGAAATCACTCGCTTGCGCGCGGGTATTTTTCTCGTTTGGAAAAGCGATCTTTAGATCTTCAGTGACCACACGCTCAACTTTTAAGACATCATTCTCACCAGCAAGCGTCGAAAAAGAGATGAACACCCCTATAAAAATGAATTGCTTAATCATCGTTCTTCCTTAATAACTTTATCAAAATAGTCCTAACGCAGACAGTACATGCCATCACCCAACAATTCAATGCCGCTTATCACGAGTTGAATGACAAAACTTAGCGATAAAGCTATCTACCCAAGCACTATAATGATATGAATGTGCAAGAGTTGCCGCACTCATTTAGCAGTGCTTTAACATCGTTTTATATGAGGAGCCTCAAATGAAAACGTTCAGTTGCCAATGTGGTAATACCCTTCATTTTATAAATACGCAATGTGTAAAGTGTTCGTCAGCACTTGGGTTTGTGCCTGATGAGTTGCAACTCAAAGCAATTACCCCTGAAAAAAACGGACTATTTACTGTCGCAAATAGCAAGCAACGTTATCGACAATGTAAGAATTATTGGCAACACGATGTATGTAACTGGCTCGTCAATGAAGAGGATCCGAATGATTACTGCCTTTCTTGTCGCTTGAACGTCGAAATCCCAAACTTACAAAAGCTGGGTAACATTAAATTATGGTACAACATGGAAGTTGCAAAACGACGCTTATTATTTACGCTATTGAAACTTAACTTACCGATTACAAGCAGAGCTGAGGATCCACACACAGGGTTAGGATTTTCATTTTTAGAAGATCAGATACAAGATGAGTATGGTAACGAACTCACTATAAAAGATTTTGTTGTGACAGGTCATGCTGCAGGTTTAATCACTCTTAACCTTAATGAAGCGCAAGATAGCTCCCGCGTCGAAATGCGCGAAAAAATGAATGAACAATATCGCACTCTCATCGGTCACTTTCGTCACGAGTCGGGTCATTATTATTGGGATCGACTTATTCAAAACTCCCCAAAACTCGAAGAATTCCGAGCACTGTTTGGCGACGAGCGACTGTGTTATACCGAATCACTTAATAGTTATTATCAGAATGGACCATCCGATCAATGGCAAAATGTTTGGATTAGTGCCTATGCTAGTATGCACCCTTGGGAAGACTGGGCGGAGACATGGGCCCACTATTTAAACATGGTTGATACCCTCGAAACCGCAAATGACTTTCAGATGTGCATCGCTCAGCAAAACATTAAAAACCCCTTACAAAAATGTACCATTGTCGATGATGCTTACACGGCTATTAGTTTCACCCAACTCTTTGATGACTGGTGCAAGTTAACGCGCACTCTCAATGCAATTAACCGAAGTATGGGCCATGATGAAGCTTACCCATTTGTTATTTCTATTTCGGCGCTTAACAAGTTACGTTTTGTTCATGAAATAATAAAACATGCAAAATAGAATCAAATAATTGATTTTAAATAATTTTAATCTACTTTTAATAAGGGTTAATTTAAACAAGGAGTAACTAATGACCATTAATTGGAGCCATTATGAAGTTGAAAATTTTTATGATGAGCTCATCTCAGCCCCCAATGAATCTCGTCCTGTCGCCCAACATTTGTCCGATTATTTATCTCTATTATCGGATGCCGATATTAAAGAGTTTAAAGCGGCCTCTGATTTGGCGATACAAACAATGGGCATTACTTTTCGCGTTTACAATGATGAAGAAGGCTCAATTGATAGAGCCTGGCCCTTTGATATTATTCCCCGTTTAATTGAAAAAAAACAATGGCAGACTATTGAGTTGGGCCTTAAGCAACGCGTCAAAGCGCTCAATTTATTTATTGACGATCTCTACAACGAGCAAAAAATAATTAAAGATGGCATTTTTCCTAGCCATTTACTTGAAAAATCCAAAAATTTCTTACCTAAATGTAAAGGTTTTTCGCCACCTTTAGGGATTTGGGCTCATATTTGCGGCTCCGATTTAGTCCGAGACAATGACGGCACATTTTATGTCTTAGAAGACAATTTACGTGTCCCATCAGGTGTGTCGTACATGCTTGAAAATCGGCAAGTAATGAAGCGTGTTTTCCCTGACATGTTCGAAAAGTATAATATTTTACCGGTAGATGACTACCCCTCACAGCTTTACGATATGTTAGCCGCACTTTCTCCGCGTGATATCCCTGAACCAGAAATCGTGGTACTCACCCCTGGTATTTATAACTCGGCTTATTTTGAGCACGCGTATTTAGCCCAACAAATGGGCGCTGAACTCGTAGTCGGTGATGATTTAGTTGTTCAAGACGATAACTGTGTCTATATGCGAACCATCGAAGGTTTATCAAGGGTTGACGTCATTTACCGACGCATTGATGATTTATATTTAGACCCTGAGGTTTTTTTGCCTGACTCGACTTTGGGTGTCCCTGGACTGATGCGCGCTTGGCAAGCAGGCAATGTGGCTTTAGCGAATGCCCCTGGATGTGGTGTGGCAGATGATAAAGTAGTGTATTCGTTTGTACCTGAAATTATAGAGTATTATCTTGGTGAAAAAGCTATTTTACCAAACGTCCCTACCTATAAATGCATTAACCCGGATGACTTGGATTATGTCATCAATAATATTGAAAAATTAGTAGTCAAACCTGCAAACGAATCTGGCGGTTATGGAATGTTAATTGGCCCTCATGCCACAGCAAAAGAGCATGCTGAATTTCGTAAACTCGTGCAAGCCGACCCACGGAATTATATCGCGCAGCCTATGTTAATTTTATCGACCGCCCCAACCTTTGTTGATCAAAAAGTTGAGCCTCGCCACCTTGATTTACGCCCTTTTATTCTCAGCGCTAAAGATATTACCGTGACAACTGGAGGCTTGACTCGGGTTGCATTAATAAAAGGCTCAACCGTGGTTAATTCATCACAAGGTGGAGGTAGTAAAGATACTTGGATTGTGGATATGGAGTCGGTATGAGTATGCTCTCACGTGTTGCTAGTAATATTTATTGGTTAGGCCGTTACCTTGAACGTGCTGAAAATACAGCCCGTATCATTAATGTAAACACTAACTTACTTCTTGATTTACCCAAATATATCAAACTGGGGTGGCAGCCGTTACTGGAAATCACTTCAACTTCTGATTCGTTTAAAGCCATGTACACAGAGGTTAATGAGCTCAATGTCAGCTATTTCTTGATGGCTGAGCCTAATAACCCGAGTTCGATTTTGAGTTCATTGATGGCCGCCAGAGAAAACGCTCGTACTATACGCGAAATTATTCCCCGCGAAGTTTGGGAGCAAATAAATAGCCTGTATTTGGTTGCCAAAGAACAGCTATCTCAACCAAAAAACAACAGGCATAGATACGATAATCTAAACAAAATAATTCAATCAAACCAGGCCATTACAGGTACACTAGCAGGTTCAATGACTCATGATGAAGGGTATGACTTTCTACGAATGGGACGGAACATAGAACGCGCAGATATGACCACGCGGATCATTGATGTCCGAACGGCAACTTTATTACCCAATGTAGATCAAGACATCGCGCCCTTTGAAACGATTCAATGGATGAGTGTATTGAAATCTCTCACGGGCTATCAAATGTATCGCAGACAAATGCGTTTGCGCATTAACCGCAAAGATGTGCTGAGCTTTTTATTGCTTGATGAAAAGTTTCCTCGCGCTCTTAAACACACACTTAAGCAAGTTGAATATTGCCTAAGTGATTTACCCAATAGTGAACAAATTACTCATGAACTATCGCAGTTATATGAAGAGTTAGCGCATGCGCAACTGAAAACCCTCAAACAAGAGTCATTGCATGAATTTATTGATGACTTGCAACTTGGGATCCACTCAGTCCATGATGCACTATCACGTCAATATTTCTAGTTAGCATCCATACCGAGCCAGATGAAAAGAAAGCCAAGTAGATAATGCAGTTCACCTTAAGTGAACTGCATTATCTCAAAAGAGGGCTTATTCAACCGAATTTAATTCGTTATTTATCAGCATCTTTGACTGCTTTGAGCTTAGCAGCATGATCGATTTCATATGCTGGCATGTCTTTTTTACCTTCAATCAGGTAGTTATCCATCCAACGCATTAAACGTAGGCTGTAATCGTACTGTGCTGCCACTTTACGATTACCGTGTCCTTCGCCTGGGTAATACACTAAACGTACCTCTTTACCTTGTACTTTCATATAACGATATAGTTCCATCGATTGCGCAGGGTGAACACGTGGGTCGTCTTTACCGTGCATGATGAGTAATGGCGTCTTAGATTGACCCGCCCAGTAAATTGGGCTGCGCTCTAGGTACCATTGCCATTTGTCCCACGGGTATGAGCGCGCATGTACCAGATGCATTTCGTTTGAAATATCGGTCGTACCAAATTTCGATAATTGATTGGTCACCCCCACAAACATTACGCTGGCAGCAAAATGCTCTGTTAACTTAGTTGCCCCCCAAGCTGACGCATAACCACCGTATGAACCACCGGTAATACCCACACGCTTGGTATCAACAAGGCCCATTTCAACTAAATGATTTTTAGTGTCGACTAAATCATCAAACTCTTTACCGGCATAATCGCCTTGGCCCAGTTTCGAATAATCAACGCCTTTACCCGTTGAACCACGGTAGTTCGGGTAAAACACTGCATAACCGCGCGCTGCACCCATTTGTCCTGGGCGAGAATAATTAGTCACCCAACCATCTTTGTCATGACTTTCAGGGCCCCCATGCACACTCATGATCAATGGGTAACGGGTGCCTTCTTTATAATCCAATGGGTAAACAAGCACACCACCAATCTCAACACCGTCACGGGCTTTGAAAGTAATGTTCTCTTGTTTTGCAAAACGCTTATCGTTTAACCAAGGGTTTGAATCCGAAAGACGGGTCGATTTTTTGCCGCGTAGCATAAACACTTCATTTGGGTGCTTCGCTGTATTGGCTTTTAACGCAATGGTTTTATCTGAATCAGAGACCGATAAGTTAGAAGCAATTAGCTCACCTTCGCTAATTAACTTTTTGTATTTTGCAGAGCCGACTTTTATTTGCGCGACAAAGCTTTCTGCACCGACATTACCAATAAAATTGAGCACATTTTTACGGTTCAACCACTCAAAATCGCTAATGTGGCCCATAAAGTTAGGGATCCACTCTTCGATTTTTCCGGTTTTAGCATTGGCGATATACAGACGGCCTGTGGCCGGATCATGCTTATCTTCAGCTCCTAAAATCGCAATATATTCGCCATCATGAGAGAATTCTGCGGTGCCTAATTTGCCTTCGGTTTTAAAACTGGTGGTAATTTTTTTGCTTTCTACATCCATCACATGCCATTGTGATTTCATGTATTGATCATCAATCAACGCTGTCGGCTGAGTTTTCACTAACAATTGTTTAGCATCATCAGACCAATTAACCGCACTCACATACCCTTCAACCTCAATTTCGGTTGGTGAAAGTGGTTTATCAGATGCTACTAAATCAACAATAAATAACTGTTTATCTTTTAGACCTAGCTCATATACTTCAGCCATAAAACCGAGTTTTTTGAGCTCTTTTTCTGACTTTTCTTGTGCTGGCATTGCCAGTAATGCCACAGACTCGCCGTTAGGGCTGAGCTGATAGCTTGAAATTGAAGTGCCTTTGAGTGATAACACTGCTTGCGCTTCACCACCACTGACCGCAATACGATAAAGTGTACGGAACTTGTCATCTTTCTTTTTTGTTAAAAAGTAAACATGCTCGCCATCTGCTGACCACTGAATACTTGAAATATTGACTTTTCCAGTGATAAAAGGGCGCTCTACGCCATCTTCATCAACTAAAAATAATTCTGTAAAATTAGTGCCGTTTTCATCAACGTATAACTCTCGTGGTACAGAGCGAGTAAACGCAACCTGCTCACCATCTGGGCTCACTACAGATTGAACAACAGATTGAATTTTTGGAATGTCTTCAATGGTGATCGTATCATTTGCAACGACCTGCGCACTGGCTAAACCGACAGCCAACGCAATAGCTGATTTTATTAGTTTCATTTTTATACCTAAAGGGCTTCTCTTGTTGTAATCCCCTCTAGTTTACGCAACTAAAAATGCAAAACCACTGTTTGCGATTAAGAACCAAAAATGTACGATAAATAAGATGAAACGAACATTCAGACGTGTAAATAAGCTCGCAAATAAACACGGCCTAAATAAATATTAAAAATGCGCAGCGTCTTACCTCGCTGCGCATATTACTGTGTGCTCATCGCTTGAGCCTAATTAGCGGTAGCCACCACTTTGACCCAGTCGTATGAAAGCACCCCTAACAAACCTATTTGCAACGTTTGCCCTGCACTAACTGCCACAGTACAACTCTCATTGCTGCCTGTATTGGTCGACTGACAATCAAACTGTGTATTTGTTACGTTGCCATCTACTTTGACATATAGACTTATATCGCCAATTGAACCAGACGTCGTTACCGTGATAGAGGTTTTTCCCGCGGGAACCGTATAGTTATAGCGGTTCCAAAAACCAGGAAAGCCATAAGCACGGTCGATGATTTCAGTGCTGTCGCCATCAGTTGGTGGAGGCGTAGTTTGAGTGCTGTAGTCAGCAACAAGACTCACCCCACTATAAGCACGGTAACCTTTTAGCATCGCAAAATAACGCCCTGCACCTAAATCGACTGTACAGCTTTCATTGTTACCATTTTTAAAAGGGCGGCAATCATAATCAGAACTTGTTGGTTTGCTGCCTTTTTTAACGTATAAATCGGCATCACCGCTGCCGCCTGACAGACTCACTTTTAGATCCCTTGCGCCATCAGGCAAGTCGATGTAATAAAAAGACTCTTGATTAGTAGAACCACTTAGCCCGTTTAAAACTTGCCCTTTGATAAGTTCCTGCTCGGCTGGAATACCATCGGATACCTCCACTTGTTTGGTGAGGGTATTGCTGCGGTTATTGCTATCTTGCACAGTCAACGACACATCATAGGTCCCCGCGCTGGCAAAGGTATGAACGGATGTTACGCCGCTGTCCGTTTGGCTGTTACCAAAATCCCAATTATAACTGTTAATGGTCGCGCCTGAGCTGGAGTCACTGCCATCAAAACGACATTGAGTGAGATCACAATTATAGGTAAAGCGGGCCGTAGGCGGCGGTGGATTATTACCATTGTTGTCACCAATAGGCACAACATCGTTAAAATAACTCGCTACTTGTGGCCAAATTTGACTGATTTTAGCCCCTTTATTGTAACAACCACCCAGATGATGAAGCGCAATCACACTATTGCTTGAAGCGGCCAGTACCGGAGAACCTGACGAACCACCAATCGTATCGCAGCTATAACCAATGTCAGTATTGCTTCCACGACCGTTAATCGAAGGCGCATTTACTTGGCATAAGCCATTACTGTCTTGATCAGATTCGATGGCCAACTCTTTTGGGTTGCCAGCACCATGCTGAGGAATATAGATACGCTCACCTTGTACCGCATTACGTACATCTAATCCTAAATAACCAAACTGGCTGATACTGGCAAAATCATTCACGCTAAATAAGGTGTAATCAAGGGTGTAATCGGTTTTAAAAAACTCTTTCCCCGTCACTTTGACAACCGTTTCACGGCTGCTGCCGTTACAGCTAGTATGCTGATAATTAAACCATACTTCTGTTGAAGCCAATTCAGAGGCTGTTTCAACACAATGGTTATTGGTAAACAGTTTATTGTCACTGCCAACACGCCAACCGGTACATAAACTACGCCCGCCAATGACAAGTCGCGCTACAGGGCGGCTGCGCTCAAACTCAGTCGGATGAGAATTGGCCCAGCACTGCACATCTTTACGTTCATTGACACCGCAAGTCGATAAAGGGGCAAGATCATCACTGCTATTCAGATCCGCACTGGTTGAACTTTCAGTGCCATAAAAATAACTATCAATGATACCAAATTCGCTTTGCTGAGAACTGGCTGCTTGGTCGGGGTAATACTCAATGATTACGCTGTCATTTGACACCGACATAGCAGAAAATGTATGCACACCATCATCGCCGGCTGTTGAGTCTTGCGTAGCTGCACTCATGTTATCGGCACTGTATTCATAGCGCTCGGTATTATTCTCATTACGAACCACTAATTTAGCATTGCCATTTAATTGCACCTGAGCGAAGTGTACCTTGATATAATCAGCTCCAGAATGGCTGATGGTCTGGCTGATCACCTGTCCTTGATCACTGGCAACACTTAATTGCGCAGAGAGTGTTAAATGAGTATTGGCTTGCTCACCAATGGTGGTTTTTTTGGCGGCACTAGTGTATTGCAACATAGTAAGTTCATTGACATCGGCGAGACTATACTGACCATATAGTGCGAGTGCGATAAGCGGCACGCATTGATGTAGTTTCATATTGAGCTCCTGCTTGAGTGAATTGATTTTGATAGATTGATGTTAAATGTGAGCATTACAACGTCAGTAAACTCACACAAGTACCAATAAAGGTACAATGTACAAACTAGAGTGGTTTGCTCATAACACCAACAATCAAGATAAAAAAACTCCACCGTCCTTTAATGCAAATTCAACAACAAAGAACCTCATCGACCACAACCTAAATAGGTACAAATAACGAAAAACAGGTTAAAAATAGTGACTCCTACATTATTGTTACCATCCTTTTATTGTGAATAAGGTGTAAACAAAAAAGTACAAGTCCAACTAATTACTGATTCTCAATATTGAAAATACATGACTAAGAAAACCATACTCAACCTTCTTTTTAACCTATTAGATATGTTAAAAAAACGACCTACCGAAGCGTATCGATAGGTCGTTTTTTCAAACCATTTAATAAGTTCTTGTATTTTTCTATCTCTACCGACTCGTTGGGGAAGAAAACTCAACCGTTAATTTCTCAATTGCACAGCCAAACTTGCCACTATTTAAGCGATGGTAGGCGGTCTCTGGGGTTGCTTTTAAATCAATTAGAAATTCATTTTGCTGGCCTTGCGCTGCATTGGCTGCCGTTAAGCACATCGCTTGTGTCAAAGAGCGCAGTTTACCCTCGGTTAATAAATCGTTGAAACGCACAGAAGGCAAAGCCGGAATAGCAATCGGCGAAAGCGCATTGTCAATACTACGCTGACTCAGTGCAAACCCCGTCGCTGTTGGCATTATCACTGCCCCAGCAGGCCAATAGGAATAACCAACACTCTGATCAGTGCGCTGTGTTAAGTGCACTACCCCATGTTTTCCGACAACCGTCATCAGCTGACTACTAGGTGAGGTGATCACTACTAGGCGGTTGTTTCGTCAATGCCAAAACCATGAGTCTGATTAGTTGCTTTGAGTAAAGTCGCCAAGCGAGCGGTACGGTTTCGTTCGCTAAAGTGAGTATCGAGGACGCCATAATTGAAACTTCCCAGCCCGCCTAAAGCTTGATAGGTCAAGCTATCTTGGTTAAGAGAAGCACCATTTGCATTCGCTATACGCTCACTTGGTGCATCAGTCCCATAAGCACCAAAACGCAGTGCCGACAAACTCGTGCCATTACTGATCATTGGCACAGCTCCTTGAGAGTTTCTCCCACCGCTTTGCAGCGCAGTGCCGGCACTGGTGCCGATTAACACCGGGCGATTTTGCAGTGCTGTAGTCCAAGGGTAAGGATGGCCTTGCTCATCAAACAAAACTTGTCGAGTCAGGCTTTGATCGCCACCATTGAACATTACGCCAGTACTGGCTTCAATGATTGCCACTAAATGCTCCGCGCCTTTTTCACACAAGGCATGCTCTGCTTGAATACGGTCGGGATAAATATGCTCGCGATTAAAAACCGCCATTTCTTGTTCGCGAAATTGTGCAAGTAAATCACAGCGGTTTTTCGCCACTGCTTTGGCAAGCGCAGGGGTTAAAGGTAACCATTCGCTGGTGATGCCATCAAGCGTGAGTAGCCCCTCATAAAAATCAGCTGCTTCATACGGATCACGACTTGAGGCCGTTATCGCTAATAAATGAGGGGTGGTGGTTTTAACTTTTGTACTTGCGGCAATAAAGTTCACTATCTCATTGCTCGCAGGCTCGATATTACTCGCAACAGCGACGGTTTCTTTTACGCGCTTTTCTTGCTTGTCTGTGACAGGTTGTTCAAGCATATCAATGACAAAATGGTATTCTTGATCACTTAACCCCGAGAGCTGTTCATCATTAAAATCACGCCATAACCATAGCAGATCACGTTTACTGATGCTGGCACTTTGCACGCTGGCCAACTGATTGAGCGCACGAATGGTTTGTACCTTATTATGTTGATTATCTGATGGCCAATTGCGTTCAATTTGTTTGATGGCTGTTTTTGAAAATTGGTACAGATTGTTTTTTTTGCCTTTAGGCACGCTATCAGCTAAACAATTTTTCTCGCTCATACTTGAGCAGGTTGTCAATGCCCCACCAATCAACACTAAAGTCTGTTGGCGATCATTTGCCACTGCAAGGGGCGAGAATAACGATAATAAAAACGCAAAAATAAAAGACCAACCAATCGTTTTCGCTTTCAGCAAGATTGCAAATCGCTTCATAAAGTGACACTCATCTAAAAAATTAAAAGACATAACTTGTAGCTAAATGACCTTAAAATGATAAAAAGACATAGAAAATCATCGGATTAAGCTAGCACTTGGGGGCTTACTTTGTCAAAAAGCGCTTGCAACGTGCATGCGTAGCAATAGGATATTTACATCATCACTGTAACAAGGCATGCTCAATGATAAGAATCATACTGTGATCGTAACGCTTGTGGCAATTTTACAGTGAGTTCAATACACAGTTAGGGGCTGCACCATGTATCGTTTTAAATTTTTCATCGTCATTGTTATCTTAATAATCATGCATCAAGGTACTGCACATGCTCAAAAACCAATAATGAGCGTTGCCATTGACCACGCACCTCCGTTCACTTTTATTGACGATAAAGGGCGACCAAAAGGACTCATTATTGATGTGATGGAGTCTCTGCGTTCACAATTGCCTTATGATTTTGAATACATCCAATGCCCGTGGGCAAGGTGTTTAAAACTAGTCGAGAGCGGTGCTGTTGACCTGCTTCCGGGAGCAACTCGCACCCAATCTCGCGAGCAGGTATTTATTTATATTGACCCGCCCTTTATTGACCGAAATGAAGTGAATCAGTTTCGCTTTTACACCAATAAACGTCACCTTGCGATCAACACTTACACCGATTTATACCCATTAAATATCGGCACCCTCAGAGGTTCAACCTACAATGAACAATTTGAGAATGACAATACAATAACTAAAATCGCCTTTGTCGATATTCAAAGCATGTTTGATGCACTTGAAAAAAATCGCATCGATGCTTTTATTTACTACGACGATACCGTCGTGCCTTTACTCAAAGAATTTGATCCTCTCAATAAGATCAGTGCTTCAAAGCTAGGTTTGCCCACCAAGCAATATGCTTACTTAGTGATGTCAAAAAAATCGAAGCATCTACCACAAGTTGAGGCTATCAGTGAACAATTAAAAGCTTTAATTGATGAAGGTAAAATTAAGCAATTGTTCGAGCGATACGGTCTTTAACAATTAACGTAAACCCCCTTTACAGCTTTAAACGCTCAGTCACCCCGCACGCTTTGACAAACTCTTCATCATGGCTGATTAACAAAAAAGTACCTGAGTAGTCGTTTAGTAACTCAGCTAACTGCTGTTTGGCCACTAAATCCAAGTGGTTATCAGGCTCATCTAACAACAGCAAAGGCGATGCCACTTGATGACTGACCATCAACATGGCCAGTTTCATTTTCTGACCGCCGCTGAGTGTTGCAACCTTTTGTTGCACTGCATCGCCCCGTAAGCCAATTCCTGCGAGTAATGTGCGCATCTGGCTCAAATGAATATTCTCGCAGGCATCTCGACACTGTTCCAACACACTCAAATGCGGCTGCAACATACTGGCATGCTGATCTAAATACATCACCTCATGTTGGCACAATACGTCGCCCATAACAGGTTGAATAACACCTTGAACTACCTTAAAAAGGGTCGATTTTCCGGCACCATTATCGCCCTGGATTTGCCATTTTTGCCCTGTCCTGACACACATAGTTATCGGCTCAGCCTGACCAAACGGCAATTGGCACTCAAAAAGGTTGAGTACCATTCGCTTTGGCGCAGAGTCAGCACATTCATGAATGTATAAACGATTTTGCTCTTGGGTGGCTTGGCGGCTTTTGAGTGTTTGTTCTTGGCGCTTTAACGCCAAAAGACGCCCTTGTGTCAGTGTGGCAGCACGTGATAACTGGGATCCGGCTTTATTCTTTTTGAAGTCTTGCGTGACTTTGGGTTGACTGCCTTGATGTACACTTTTTTGCCCTTGCCGAGCGCGTTGTGCTGCTTTTTGTTTAGCCTGAAGCGCAGTATCTAACCGACATTGATGCTCGCGACGAGTATGGTTCAGCTGGCGTTCCAATGCTTGCTGCTCAGCATTTTTTTGCTGTAAATAAGCCCTATAATTACCGCAATAATGATGCAAACCTAAACTGTCGAGCTCATAAATATGTGCCGTTTTATCAAGCAATACCCGATCATGGCTGATGATTAAAATCGCGCCTTTAAAACAGTGCATTTGCTCCACAAGCCATGCTTTGCCTCTTTGATCAAGGTGATTCGATGGCTCATCTAATATGAGTAGGCTGTCAGCATGATTAAATTGATCGAATAAACGCCACAACATTAATGTTGCTAGCTGACCACCACTGAGCTCACAGAGTTTCAAATAAGGATCACAGGGCAAACGCAACCAAGACAATAACCCACTGATCTCCTCATGTAATTGCCAGCGCTCAGCAATGGTATCAAACCAATGTTGCTCAATTTCCCCTTGGGCCACACGCTCAAGTGCGACTAATGCTTTTTCGACCCCTAAATAATCAGCAATCGTGCGCTGTGCATGGATCAATTTATGGTTTTGAGCAAAATAACCCAAACTTTTTGGCCGAGATACACAGCCTAATGAAGGACTCTGTTTACCGGTAATAATCTGCCCTAGAAGTGACTTCCCCACACCATTACGGCCAATGAGTGCCGAGCGATGATGGTGGTGATGCCAATTTAAATCAGTAAATAAAGTACGCCCACACGGTAATTGAAAGTGAATATCTTGAAGATGAAATGATGGCATAAACTGCCTCCTGTAAGTTAATACACAGGAGTCGTGACCGAGCTAAAATTGGCGCCAGTACGAAGCGAATATGATAATTTAACCCTACTTAAACAGCGATAAAGCTAAATCGTAACAAAAGTAATACACTGGCATTGAGCTGCGCCCACTCCCCCTGTTGGTCCAAAAATAAAATAAGCATTGGATAACAGGAGTTAGTTGTTCATGGCGGCGTCAATCTCAAAAAAGGAAGTAAGGGCATTTAAACAAATTTCCCCCACCAGAGCAAGTTACACTCTAAGCATACTTCTTTTAGAAAAATCCGATCTCAACCGACCCATCCCCGTTTTTAAAGCACGCTACATTGCGTCATCTTAATCGGCTCAAACGATTTAAAACCCCGACTAATAGCACTTTTAAGATCGCTTTTGTCGGAAAAATTAGCTTGTTGGGTCATTTGTTCAATACCATTTCCCAATGAATAACGCATTTTAGCGCTGCCGTGGCCGTAATATCTGAGCTGATAAGCAAACTGGTAACGCTCAGTGTTGGCATTATACATAGGCTCAGACATGCGGTATTCGAGCGCACAATCATTGCCGTAAAAACGCCAATCTGAATAACTAATAACACCTTTATTTTGTGAGAAAGTTTCTTGTGGTGTGCCGCGCCCTTGCAACACACGGTATTCGACAGCCGATTGCTCAGCTAATGGCTGGGTTTCAGTAAACGCTAAAAACGAGGTCACTAGTAAATCTGGTTGTAAAGGCATTGGGCTTGGTACTGCATCACTGTGCTGTGGCTCGCTACGTTTGCCTGCAGTGAATATCGCTGTTGGTAAAGTAAGCATTAACGATGAATCCAGTGCGATGTTTTCTGTGATATTGACCCGCCCCGCGGTAGGCTCACCAACAATATATGCCCGTTGTAAATGCTGTAATAGCAATGAAAATCGCTCTGCGACAATACCCGTTTGTGCGCTTGTCAGCACATAAACTGGCACCTCGCCACGCTTTTCACCTGCGACTTTATCTAACGTGCGTACTTGTTTTGTTTGCTGTTTAGCGGGCTGTTCAAGCTGATAAAGTGTCGTAGGCTGATTGAATAAATAACTGGCAACATACTGAAGCGAGTCAGAAGTGATTACTGCGGGCGAATAGCTATTTCGTAAATCAAACACTAATACATCAGCGTCTTTCACTTGGCTAAATAAGGTATCAATTTGAGCATGCGTGCTGTGTAAATCGAGTTCAATCAGTGCAATTTCATCATTTACGCGGTTAATTTTATTGCTAGCGGGCTGCGTAGCACTGGCTAAAATCTCGCGCGTGTTATTGTTCGTATGCACCACAAACGACGAGTCCTTTAACAAAGCCTGTATATCGTCGCTTAACTTCGCAGCAAAATCACTAGGCTGATCAAACCCTAAGTATTTATAACCGTCATAGTGTTTAATTAATTGCTCAGCCACCCGTTTGCTAGCCTCTGGAACAATACTGCGCTGCTCTATGTGCTGCGTTAAAGTGTGAATAACCACAAGCTGCTGCTCTTCGCTGATAACAGGCGACACGGCCGAGCTTTCAGCGTAAGACACCGTCGTTGCACAGAGCAGCGCCCCAAAAATCAATCCTTTGCTACACTTTACAGCCATTCATTACACTCCTGTATGTGTTCATTGTTCCGATTAATCATTTAAAAAGTAGAACACGAAACATACTGACTGTCAGTGAATAAAAGAGCCCTGATTTGTAAGGAGATATTACCGCTAAAAACTAAACGCATGTGGCAAATATGGCAAATGTGGTTTTTCAATGAGATATTGATGTCTGGTGTTTCTGCATGGTTTTTTGCAGCTTTGCCAAAAGTAAAACAACTTAAATAAATCTAGCCACTTGCAGCTATTCAACGCTCACTTTTACGACACCATTTCGATATAAGCCAATGTAAAGCACTGTTTTACCAGATTCATCAACAGCTAACATAGTTCTAACACCTCCTTCGAATCGATCCTTTTCATCAGGGTAAGCTTGCCAGCTTTGACCGTTATCCTGACTGACCTCTAAAATGAGGGGTTGAAAATCATCACCTTTATTCCAACCCGCGGTATAAAGCGTATTAGGATTATTTGGATCAAATACGGGTGAATAATGAAAGCGATAATTTTGATTTGTGAGTAAAGGCAACCAAGTTTCACCATAATCATTGCTGTGAACAATCCCTCCCTCACCGCTAGCAATAATCCGTTCACTATTTTTAGGGTCCACTAGAATTTGATAGATCACACTTGGGCTAGGTAAGTGTTCAGTAATAGCCTGCCCATGCATCGTAAGCGCAAAGGAATCAGTATTAAATTGATCTAAAACAGGGTTTTCAATGGCATTTTGCCCGCCATACCATACATCTGGTTTTTGTTGATGTACTAACAGTGCACCTAAGCCACTTGCCATTGCCCCCCAAGCACCTTCTTCAACAGTCCAAGAACGAGCAAAGTCAGACGAACTCGCCAGTACGTTCCTTCCTGTTGCATACAACTTTTGGTTTTCAGAGTCATACACTAGGGTTCTTGCGACCTCAAGCAAATCTGTGTCGCCGTGCGAATCATCACCGCCAAAATTGTCATCGAGCAATTGCCAAGTAGTCCCCGCATCCAGACTCTCAATAAAAAATGCATGACTATTTTTTTCAACACTTGCTATCCAGTGAGTATCACTAACGATAGCCATGTCTAAAACATGGTAACGGGTATCAGTCAACGCCTGCCATTGAGCGCCAAAACGATGAATTCCTTGGTCAGTCAAAGCTATAAGCTGATCATTCACTTTCAACATTTTTTCTATTTTATGGCCCGCTAAACCAAGCTCAGTAAAGATAGGGATAAATGGTTTTTCGGGTACAAAATCATCCTGATCGTTAGAACCTGAGCCACAACCGATAAGTGATAGACAGACAAAAGTAAGCGAAATAAGTAAGCAACGGCTTTTATACATAATCAACCCTGATTTTTATTTTTGTTATTAAACCTCAGAGTAGCAAAACAATAAGTCAACAACTGTAACTTGATGTAATCAAAAGATGGAAAGATGTATCTTAAGCACATTTTGCTTACAGCAACTCTCTGGGCACAACATAAAATGAGGGTAATACATAGTAGATATCTCACAAACAAATATAAACAATTGATTTTAAAGCATTTAAATTAATACAAATCAATATAAAAGACCGTAATGTATTGAATGACAGCTGCTTGAGAGTAGTAAATGCTGCGGCTTTGATACCATCAAACCCGCTCTCACTGATATTGATAATTCGTAATGTCTGAAGTCAAGATTTGACCCAAAAAATTTTCAAAAAATTTTATAATTTAAAGACTTTTATTGAAAAAGACTGGATTTTTCTAATAGACATAAGCCAAACAAAAAAGACTAATACAACTAAAAGTGCTGGAGAATGCCGTCTCAAACATACCTTGATAATTGATGAACATTAAGTTTAAACGCTCACTTGCACTATCACTCAGAAGAGCATCAATCAACCACAATCGATCGAAAATTCAAACGATAGAGTAAGCAATATCTGAATTTATCATGCAAATAATGGGCAAACGCTGCCCATTGAAAAGAATATACTTAACTTTGTTTTTGAACTGATTGACCAATATTAACTAGATAATCAACCTGCTTATCCGAAATTGGGTAAATAGATTTAATATGACAATTTGTGGTGATGTAATCTTCAGTTGAAGAACTAATAGGCGTTATCGTATCGCCAAACTTATCTAAAGAAGAATTAGAAGAACGGTTTAGTTTGATGCTTATTGAATCATTTAAATTTACACACTTTCCTTTAGTTTCAATAAGGTAATCATCTTTTTGAATAGTAGTAATAATTAAATAATTGTCAGAGAGCGACTTCCAGCCATCATATTTAAAACTAGTAATTTTATCTTTACTAGATAAATTCTCACCCTTCACATATTGCGCATATGAAGTATTTCGCTCTTTTGATGACATTGTTGTTGATGCACAACCCAAAAGTGAAACTGAAATCAAAGTCACTGTTAATAAGTTTTTCATATCATTTCCTTATAAATCTTAAAAATAAAATGCACTCAATGCACTCAATGCACTCAATGCACTCAATGCACTCAATGCAGTTCCATTATCAACCACAAAAGTAACAATTGTAAACAATGTTCATTATTGTTAAATTTTTTTTAAAATAGATTTCAAGCATTTAAAAAGTGATCACTATGTCTAAAAAACTGGCTTTATTCGTCGCAATTTGTGGCTTAAGTTTACCCTTAGCCGCACAAGATGCATCTCAAGGGCTTAAAATTACAACCCTGCCCGATGTTTTATCTTTTAAAGAACGAATCCCTCTAATTAACGACATGGTCAAAGACCGACTCGACAACTTATTACCAACTCTCATGCAAGAAGCCGAACTCGATATGTGGCTGGTTATTAACCGTGAGTATGGTGAAGACAGACTATTTTATACCTTGGTCCCTCAACCCACTTTTGCAGCAAGACGCACCTCAATACTGGTTTTTTCTAAGCAACCTGATGGGCGGGTAGATAGATTTAATGTGAGCCGCTACCCGATTGGCGATTTATATCCCACAGTCTGGCAAGGCGGTAGCTCAGAGCAACAATGGCACCGTTTAGCTGAAGTCATCGCAGAGCGCGACCCAAAACGCATTGGTATTAACATGAGCGCAGATTGGGCGCTCGCTGACGGTTTAAGTGTCGGGCTGCATAACCAACTAGTAAAATCGTTACCAAACAAATACCAACAGCGTTTAGTCAGCGCAGAAGATTTAGTGATCCGCTGGCTCGAAACGCGCAGCGAAAAAGAACTGCAAGTTTACCCCACCGCAGTCTCGCTTGCCCGCGGTGTAATAGCCGAAGCATTTTCAAATAAAGTCATTACACCCAAAGTGACTACTACCGATGACGTTGCGTGGTATTTACGTGAACGTTTTGAAGCCCTGCAACTGCGCCCATGGTTTCAACCTTATGTAAACGTTCAGCGCCAAGGCGATAAAGCCGACAAAGACGCGGCTGTTTTAGGTCAGGCCAATCAAGTTATTTTGCCTGGTGACGTCCTTCATACTGACGTCGGGATTTGTTATTTAAACCTGTGTACTGATACTCAAGAAATGGCTTATGTATTAAAACACCAAGAAACAGATGTCCCGCAAGGCCTTAAACAGGCATTGAAATTGGGCAATCGCTGGCAGGATATATTAACCAATAACTTCAAAACAGGTTTAACCGGTAATCAAATATTGGCCAACACCATCAAACAAAGTGAAGCTGAAAACATCATCAGTAGCACCTATACACACCCGCTTGGTTTTGTTGGCCACGCTCCAGGCCCAACAATTGGTATGTGGGACAACCAATCCCCCACGCCCATTCAAGGCGATTGGATACTCAATCCAAATACGGTGTATGCTATTGAAGGCAATATAAAAAGACAAGTACCCGAATGGGATAATCAATGGGTGCAAATCAAACTAGAACAAGACGCTCTGTTCGATGGGAAAAACGTGCGCTACTTAGCAGGCCGACAAACCACATGGCATCTGATCCGATAAATGACCCCGACCTCAACGCTTCTGTCGCCAATAATTCTCACTTTTTTAGTGGCCGTTATTATTGGCCGATTAGGCAATGAAGCAAGTACACTCAGTATAGATAAGCAAAGTTCGCAACCTAATTCAATACGTAAACCTTTTCACAGCATACACAGCCATATCAATTGCAAAACACTTCACTCGTAAGAAAAGTAACGTATAAATCACTCAACTAACCACCCGCGCACATGTTCAAAGTTTTGACCTAAGTACTTATCAAAACACGCTAACAAAGTACTTCGAACACATAGACTGATGCAGTGTTTACTTAAATGGGAAAAAAGAGCTGGGCTACGCCAGCTGAGCCACCAAAAACACGGAATCATAGGTTAACCATTAAATTCAATTTATCGGCTTTTCGATGAGATATTGACGAGAGTTTGGCTCTTATGTGTGATGTGGTTAGTTGAAAAGCTAAACATTCACAATGGTTGTAAAACCGCCAAATATCATTCTCTTACCATCAAATGGCATTTTATTAGGCTCCCAATCCTTAAATCGGTCATCTTCCATCGCGGCCTTATTGCCTGCATCACGCGCTTCTCGTGATGGCCAGACAATCCATGAAAAAACCACGTCCTCTCCTTCTTCACATTTAACAGCCATGGGCAATGAGGTTAATTTACCATCAGGCACATCATCAGCCCAATTTTCAACAACTGATAGTGCACCATGATCTTTGAACACAGCAGCAGCTTCTTCAGCAAGCCGAATATAATCAGACTTACTCTTCCTCGGAACAGCAACTACGTAACCATCAACATAAGACATAGATTTAATCTCCATTTTTTAGATTACGGCGAACCTCAACCTTCAACCCACAAATGCCTAATTCACCGGAGGAGCCTACTGGCGCTTGTTATATTTTACCAACGTTATGCCGCTCAACTTAAGTGAATGGCATTGCCCATTATAGTGGTTTTTCCATGAAAGATTTTTTAATAGGTTAACTATTAAATTCAATTTATCGGCTTTTCAATGAGATATTGATGTGTGTCATGTATTTCTCTACGTTAACAGAATGTTCACGCTCTCGCCCTGACTCCCCCGCCGCTTGCATAATCGTATTTAGCGCCTAATGTTATGTTGATTTTAAATCATGGATCTACAACCATAAAGGATATACCTAATGAAAATTCACATTCTAACCCTATCAGCTCTTTTACTCTCTTCTCCTGTAATGAGCGGAGAATGGGCAATTAAGGACGCAAAAATCATTTCAATCGCTAACGCAAAAAGTAATTTAGATACTTTTACTATTTGGATTGCAGGCGGCAGTGGTTTCTGTTCAAACCAAACCATTAGTTTCCCAGTGGATTTTGCCTTTAATGCCGGTGTTCACGATCGCGCTTATCAAACAGCTTTGCTAGCTATCAAACTCAACGCCACGGTAGACGTTTACAGTTACAATACTTCCGACATCTGTGAAAATGCAGCTTATATAAAAATGAGCTATAGCCAAACAGCTAATTAGTAAGGAGAAAGAAATGAAATACTTACTTGCTATCATGATTTCTGCTATACCAACCATTTGTCAGGCAGGGTATATCGTCAAAAATGCGGTCATTACTGAATTAGCTAATACGAATTGGAACAGCGATAGTTTTACTGTCGGAGTTAACGGAGGAGAAGGAGTATGCGCCGATTCAACCATAACCTTTAAGACAACGGCGGCTGGTGATATTGGAACATTTAACCGTGCCTTTTCGACGGCCTTGCTCGCCATCGAAATGGGACAGTCTGTTTCGATTTATAATTATCAAGGTAACGGTTGTCACGACGCAGCCTATATTAGGATCGACTCCCCAGTTACCTCGTACCAAGTTGGCGATAAAGGTCCTGCCGGTGGAGTGGTATTCTATGTAACTAATAACGGCACTAGGGGATTGGAGGCTTCACAATATATTCTAGGGCCATCAGCTTGGGGCTGCAGTAATGCAAAAAACAACACCCTCAGCTCAATTGGCGAAGGAAAAAACAACACACTTCAAATCATCGAGTTATGTGGCTCGAATAATATTGCAGCCGCTGCCAACTTATACCAATTTGGTGGTTACAGCGATTGGTACCTCCCATCACTTGATGAATTGTTGGAACTCAAAAATAGCAATGTTGGCGGATGCTTTAGTAGAGAATCTAACCTATGGAGCTCATCAGCTCTCAGGGACACCGTCATAGATGCTGCATATGCACAAATAAATTTGCGGGGTACTTTTTTGACTGCGCAAACAACACTTAGTGAGCTCCATTATGCCTGCCCTATAAGAAGCTTTTAACGGTTAAGTTTTTTAAATAAGGGATTGCATTTCATAGAGTTATTAGATGTATTACTAATAACTCTATGAAATGCAATCCTAGCAACATGCAATTTATCTTTTGTAACTGGCTTACAGCTGCGATTTGATATCGCGATTAACTTGGCTAAGCAACCCTAAATAAGGCTCAGTCTGACAGTTGTAAACTCATGACATCCTAACACTTCAAAGCAACTGCTTATTATTGCTGCACCTTCGTAGTTCATTGAACGAAATACCTATAAATACATGAAAGCCATAAATATCTCATTGATTTTAAATAATTTTCATTGAAAATCAATACAAAGTCGCTATCAAAATTAGTGATGGATTAAATAACTTCTGTTTAGAAATCATTGATTGTACAAATCACAAACAAACCATATTGCGACATAAAGTCGCTGCTACACAAAAACCGAAATTCACACCAATACCCCCCGTGATCACGCCCTAAAAATAAACGATTGATGAGCCATGTATTTCATGGATGAAATACATGGTGAAGCTTGGCCATGGATGGCCTATCTTCGCCGTTGGCGTTCACATCAATTGATTATTTGCAGGATAAAGCGTGATGTCGGTGGCGCTGGGTGAGTCCAGAGAGGGGTCAGCGCCAGCGCGACAATTTGAAAAACAGACCTGAAATTCATCTCAAACAAGTCGCGACGTAAAGTCGCTGCTACACAAAAACCGAAATTCTCACCAATTCCCCCGTGATCACGCCCGAAAAATAAGTAATTGATGAGTCAGGCATTTCATGGATGAAATGCAAGGTGAAGCTTGGTCATGGATGGCCTATCTTCGCCGCTGACGTTCACATCAATTGATTATTCGCAGGATAAAGCGTGATGTCGGTGGCGCTGAGAGTGTCCAGAGAGGGGTCTGCGCTAGCCCCTCTTTGGCTGCCGTCGCCAGCGCGACAGGGGTGCTAATTTGAAAAGCAGTTGTTTATTTAAAAACCGCTTTTAAATAACTTTTGGGCTAAAGCCCAACCTACAACCAATTTACAAACAAGGAAAAATCTTAAATAACCGTCGGGATAAAGCCCGACCGACTGTTGGCAAGTACACCCAGTCGCGACGTAAAATCCTTACTACAAAACACATCTGCGTGAATAAAATTGTCGGGCTAAAGCCCGACCAACAGTTCGCAAACACACGCGCATCGCGCAATAAAACTATAAAACCGTTACCAATTATATTGTAGGGTCATTGCTAAATGACGGGGTTTCCCCGGGAAATAACGGTCGCCACTGAAACTGGTGTAATCGGCGCGATCTGCATAGGCGGTATTGGCCAAGTTATTAATGCGTAATGTCAGGCTTAATTGCTCTGTTGGTTGCCAGTTGGCGCGCACATTCACTAGCTGGTGCCCCTCATACTCATGAAGGTTTTCGGCATCGGTAAAATAACGGCCAACATGATGCCATTCGACGGAGGTCATGATGGTGTCGCGCGGTTGCCAATTGAGCTGCACATTGGCGATATTACGCGGGGCGGTGTCCATTTCATTGCCTTTGATATTGACGTCACCCAGTTGTTGTTCTGACTCATAACGGTGCTTGGCATGAGTGCCTGCAAAGCGCAATTGCCAATCAGCATTGAATGCATATTCGAGCTCAAGTTCAACACCCCGATGAGATGACTTCCCGTCGTTAATAGTAAAAAAGTCACTGTCGCGGAAAATCACATTGTCTTTGTCCATCCCATACACAGAAAACACATAGTTCAATGGGTTTTCACCATCATTAAACACACCTTTAATGCCCAGCTCAAGATTGTTGGCGGTTTCGACAGCTAAGCCCGCGACAGTTTGATTGCGTTGTAATTGATAGAGTTCAGCCGCTTGAGGGGCACGGTAGCCCTGCGAGACGTTAGCGTAGATTAAGTGTTGGCCGCTGAGCGCCCAATTTAACCCAAATTTGGGTGACCATGTGCTAAAGCTGTTTTCACTGCTCGGTGGGCGACTGTAGCGGCATCCGCCCATTCCACAAGGCGTGCCATCATCACGATTGCGCCCTGCTGCCATATTGTTGTCGTAATCATAATTTAAGTGCTCGTAACGCGCTCCGGCGTCAATACGGAGTGCTTGCCATTGCCACTGCAGATTAAAAAATGGAGCATACAAGGTACTGGCAACATCGTAATCATAATGTTTGCCTTGTGGTACAGTGGCTACTAAAAACGCCGAGCCTTGGGTTGGATTTTGTTGGTATTGCAACATGTTGGCTTGGGTATATTCACCATCAAAACCAAGCTCAACTTGTACACTGTCAAAGCCTTGATAATGCCAAAGGGACTGAACCCCACCTCCGGTTTGGCCGTTTTCTTCAAGGGGGGTACCGGGTAAAAAGTGCTTAAAAAACCTCATATCTTGATCACGTAAATACGGGGTGATCACTAATGTACTTCGCTCATTTTGCCAGGTAAATTGTGACCAAGCCCGAAGCGCTGTCGCTTTACGAAAGGCATCAGTATAGGCATTGCTTTGTGCAATGATTGGATCTTTGTAGCTTTCAAAACCTTCGATAAACCCAGCTGTATGCTGATCAAGGTCGGAAAACGTGAGCCCCGACACCACAGACACGTTGTCCGTTTCAAGACGATACCTCAAGCTCACCTTTTCTTGCGCGACACTTTCGTCATCGCGGTAACCGCTGTCACGGGTGACACTTGCACTTATGCCTATGCCAGAGTCGCCCATATCATGGCCTTGTTGGAACTTTGCTCGCTTGTAACCAAACGAACCTAAATCGAGCGAAGCAAAGCCGCGCGCTTGTGTGCTGTCGGGTGTGATTACGTTGATCACCCCATGTACGGCGTTCGAACCATATAACGCAGAGCCGGGGCCTTTGAGGACTTCAATGCGCTCGGCCATTTCGGTATGGGCTTCAAAAAGCTCATTAATATTACAAAACCCTGCCGCGCGAAGCGCAATGCCATCTTCTGCGGTTAAAATCCCCCCACACGCACCCGCACCAGAGAGCACTGGCGAGCGCAGCGCAGGTAAGTATTCTTGACCATTACCATGTTGGATATTTGCCCCCGCCACGTGTTTGAGCACTTGCTCGATGTGTGTCGGCGCAACCAATTTGAGCGCGGTTTGCGATACTGTGCTAATCACAAATGGTCGCGGTGTGTTGGCAGTGCTGCTGCGAGTGGCCGTGGTGGTAATGCGTTCGATATCAGCGAGTTCATCTGCCATCATCGCCGTGGGGGTGAGTGCAATAACAACAAACAAATAAGCGCGGCGCAGTGTCATAAAGTGTCCAGTAAAAAATGAGGCTAACTGGTTAGTTATACTAATGAATTTTGATCCACAGCTCACCCAATCGCGATAAACAACCGATAAATACGATAGATACAAAAAAGCCCTGCTTTTTTACCTGCAGGGCTTTGGACAAGTAATTTTGACTAAAAATAGCGTGGCAATTAAAGCGCTTTAAAGCGAATAGCCGTTCCACCACTGGTGGCAAGCTTTAATGTTAACGTGTCTTTTGCTGTTACGTTACGTTGTTCAATCACCAAATCGTAAGGGTTGTTTTTCCATTCGGCCTTATCGCCATCGCGGTAGATTTGTGCTTCGTACGTACGGTTAGCATCTAAGAAATCGAGTTTTACTGTGACTTCGCGAGCTTGCTCATCGCTTACAGCCCCTAAAAACCAATCATCGCCACTGTAGCGCTGTGTGCCTTTTGCTTTACGAGCAAAGACAACAAAGTCGCCAACTTCACCTGCCAGAGCAATACTTTGCAGCCAATCGGTCGGCACATCTTGGATAAATTGAAACGCATCCGGTTTAGCCAAGTAGTTTTTAGGTAAATCGGCTGCCATTTGGATTGGGCTGTAAAGCACCACATATAATGCCAACTGCTTGGCTAACGTTGTTTGTGGCCGATTGGTTGTATCACCTAAGCCATTAAAACCCATATCGAAGATACCTGGGGTAAAGTCCATCGGACCGGCAAGCATACGCGTAAACGCAAGCATGGGTACGTGCTCAGGCGGATTAGGCGGTGTGCCCCACGCGTTAAATTCTTGCCCGCGTGCGCCTTCACGAGCCAGCCAGTTAGGGTAAGTACGGCGCAAGCCCGTGTCTTTTATGGGTTCGTGCGTATTGATACTGAGTTTATGCTTGGCGGCTAGTTCAACGTTGTACAAGTACTCATTCACCATAAACTGGCCATCGTGCCACTCTTTGCGCGCGATACCGTGTTCGTCAATGCGTTTGATATTGCCACCATCGGCGACATAACCGGTTTTGATTTGCTCCACACCGGCTTGATTATAAAGCGCAAATGCTGCGGGCATTTGGTCACGATAGTTACTGACATTGCCGGAAGTTTCATGGTGGCCAATGAGCTTAACACCGACTTTTTTACCGTACTCGCTGATCGCTTTGATATCAAAGTCAGGGTAAGCTTGATCAAACTTAAACACATCGCCATTAAAAAACCAGTCACCGTCCCAGCCGATATTCCAACCTTCTACAAGCACACCATCAAAGCCATATTTTGCAGAAAAATCCATGTATTCGAGGGTGTTTTTGGTGGTTGCACCGTGTTTATCGCCACTGCCCCAAGTGTTTTCATTAATGTGCATGCCCCACCAAATCCCGACGTATTTTCCAGGATTGACCCACGATACATCACCGAGTTTATTGGGTTCGTTCAGATTTAAAATCAAATGAGAATTAAGTAAACCTGTTGCCTGTTTCGCAATTTGAATGGTGCGCCACGGAGTAGTAAAACCACCTTGTTTTCGCACTTTAATGCCATCTGACCAAGGCGTTAAATCGGCTTTAAAAGTGCCTGGGCGACGTTGATTAAGGGTCATGGCTGCATAATCGACCAGCGCAGCTTCATGAATACTGACATGGACATTGTTTTTGGTTTTAAAGGTAAATGGAGTATGCACATGGGCAGCTTGTTCAAGTGGCGTGGTGTTATACACGTATTCGTAGCGGTTCCAGCCGCGTGCGGGGATCCACCATGCCGTACTTTGGCTGGCATCCGCAATAGCGAATTCGGTTAACTCATCAGTGATGTCGCTGCGCTCAAAACCCGGCTGTTGTGGCACTTCATAACGAAAACCCACGCCATCATTAAATACTTTAAACGTGACAGCAAAGCGACCTTGTTGTTGATTATCGCTTTTAAAGTGAACCGTCACCGCATGATGCTGATCACGAATGGTTTGCTGCTCACCCCAAGGTTGTTGCCAAGTTTCATCGTGGTGTGATGGGGTGGCTTTGCTTATTTTAAAGCCATCCGCAAACGGTGCTTGTTTTTTAAAAGTCATGCCTAAATTAGAGGGGGCAATAATTACTTGGCCATCTAAAGTCACTTGATATTGCACCAAAGCATGATCATCGTTGATGCTAACAGTCAAATGACCATCCGGTGAACTCACTGTCACAGTTTCGGCCTGCGCCACAGCACTTAAGCCTAATAACGTTAAGCTAATCAGTCGCATTTTAATATTCTTATTCGATGAGAGGGACTTCAGATTACCTTGAGAGCAGCAAAAAACAGACTTTTTGCATACGTATTCAGCGCAATTTAAGCAAAGATTTTTTAGTAAAATGTGCCTTGCTCATCATGTGGATAGGACTGCAAAATTGTTTTAACACGTTCGACTAACTCTTTTGGGGTGGATAAACTAAACGCGAGACAAGGAGCGCCAAAATCATATTCTTTGATAGGAAACAGCTTTTCTACATGATTGTATTCAAGCCCTAACGCCTTGAGCTGTGAGATCATGGAATACTCGGTTTGCATTACAAAATCGAGCCGACCAGCAACAAATTTACGGATTGTGGCTGCAGCATCATTAGTTAAGTCTAAATTGACGCCCGCTTCAAAACCATGATCCGTTAAATATTTGTGGCTACTGTCGTTTTTATTGCTGCCTGTGCGATATTTTACGGCTTCACTGATATTTTTTATCTCAATATCGGGGCGGCTTCGTAGCCGATAAACAAAAATTTTCACCGCAGGAATAAGCGGACACACCCACTGATATTGGCTTTCTCGCTCAGCATTACGGTAAATAGAATAAATCATCACATTGGGCTGTGTTTGTGTAATATGCACCGCTCTGGCCCAAGGGTAACTATTGAGGGTGTAATCTATCTTCGCCTCGGCGAGGACAGCTTTGATGACATCGGTGGAGCGACCGACGATTTGGCTTTGTTCGTTGGTATAGTTAAAGGGCGGCCATTCTTCTGTCACCACCTGCAACGTAATGGGTTCGGCAAACACGTTATAAGTAACAGACATCAGCAAGAGAAATGTAGGTTTAAGAAACTGTTTAATCATGCAAAATCGTTTAGCAAGCAAAGTAACAACAAGTATAGGCAAACAATTTAATAATGGGTTTGATATAAAATAATAAAGCTGTAAAGGGGCTTTACAGAATGTGGCCATGTTTATTTTACAATGCACTTTAAAGCAATAAAAAAGGGCAACTTTCGTTGCCCTTTGCTCAAAATATACTTTCTTACGAGTATTTGTTTCTTATGGGTTTGCTTTTACTGTCAGCGTCATACCAGATGCTGCACGGTATCCGTAGATATCGATGTACCAAGTACCCGCAGCTGGGGCTGCAAAGCTACATGATTCGTTGTTACCATTTTCGTATGGACGACAATCATAAGTTGATGATGTTGATTGCGCACCTTGACGGATATACATATCGGCATCACCTGTACCACCTGATAATGCAACATCAAAGCTTGAATAACCCGCAGCTAAGTCAATGGTATAACGCGTCCACTGTCTTCTTGCTACAGATACATCGCTGATGGTTTCATCGATAACAGGTAGTGAAGGGTTACCACCGCCAGTATCACCCGCTGTGAATGAACCTGTTAAGCTAACACCAGCAAAACCGCTGTATGCTTTAAGGCGTACATAATAAGTGCCGCCCGTATCTGTCACATCACAAGACTCATTGTTACCATTTGCATAAGGGCGACAATCATATGTGTTATCTGTTGGTGCAGAGCCAAATTTCACATACATATCAACATCACCTGAACCACCGGCAGTTGTAAAGTTAATCGCTGACGCGCCTGCTGGTACGTCCATAGTGAAGACGAGTTCTGCACCTGTCGCAGCTGATAAATCAGTTTTAGCTGTACCATTTACTAATACTGTGTCGCCTGTTGGAGGTGGTGGTGGAGTTGTACCGCCGCCATTGCCATCACAGCCGTTATTCGTAATGTAGTCGATTGCATCTTTAGTTTGCGCTAGACCGAAACCAAACTTAACATCACGACCTGCCGCACCTAAATCTTGTGCAGTGGCATTAAGGACGTTACGAATCTCTACGTTTGAACAGCTCGGATGGTGACTCCAAACCAATGCTGCAACACCAGCAACGTGTGGAGAAGCCATTGAAGTACCGCTCATGTTACCGTAGTTACCAGTACCGATGTTGATGCTTGCAGAAAGGCCTGCATTGGCTTTCATTGCCGCGCCGTCAGTATCAGACACAGTCACTGCAGGGATAGTTGTTGCGTTTGTATCACCTAATGTACCACCAAATGAACCAGCAGCATTGTTATAGATAATCGCGCCTACACCACCTGAATCTTGACAGTTTTTCACTTTGTCATGGAAAGAGATGTTACCACGTTGGATTAAACAAATACGGCCAGACGCGCCGTTATCAATGCTCTCGCCAGTCGCTAGGTCATATAAAGCACCGCTTGCCTGACCTGAGTTTTCCATTGCGTTAGCCGCATAACCTGCGCCTGCAACAGCGACTTCAACAACTGAACCAGTCCCTTCTGGGTAAGTTGAATACACATCAACACCTGGGCCTGAGATTTCGACTTGACCATTTTTTTGCGAGAAATCAGCTAATGCTTTATTGCTATCAATGGCAGCAACTGACATGACTGAGTCGTATGATGCAGGGAAGCTTTCGATATCAGTCGTGCTTGTAGCAACACCGTCGTTACCAGCCGCTGCAATCAGTAACATGCCACTATCGTAAGCTGCTTGAATACCGTTACGTTCAGTGTTATTTGAACCTGAACCACCTAAGCTCATGTTAACAACATCAGAGCCGGCATTTTTACACACGTTAATTGCGCTCACTAGATCAGAAGAATAACCCCAACCTGCTGCATTAAATACTTTTACAATATGAAGGTTCGGATTTGAACCAATCACACCACGTACACCCATGCCGTTATTCAACGCCGCAATAGTACCTGCAACGTGAGTCCCGTGTGGGCCGCCATTGTCATACCAGTTACCTGTACCGCTATCGTTAGTACCCGTAACTGTATCGTTACGAGTACCCATATCTTCATGTGGTAATTCTAAGCCAGAATCAATCACACAGATTTTTTTACCGCCTAATGCTGCTGATGCAACACTGTCATCAACTTGATCGGCTTGTACCATAGTGATGCCGTAAGTTAGATTTTGCGCCATTAAGCGACGCGGTAAATCTTCTTCAACGTATTCAACGTTGCTATCCATGCGAAGTTCGGCAATATCTCGCGCTGTTAATTCAGCTGATAAAAGGTTTAGCGCTGGGTGTTCTGTACGAATTTTTGCACCCAAAGTGGCTAATTTTGACTTCACGTTCATTGCACTGGAAGTTGATTGGCTAGGAACGCCAAACTCAGCTGCCATATTGTTTTTATATTTAACAATGTAACGCTTAGGTAAAGGAGAATTTTGCTTAACTAAAGTTGAATCATCAGAAATTTGCACACCCTGTGGCTGCGCTGCATATAGCGCGGTAGACACCGCCATTGATAATGTACTTGCGGTGATCAGTAACTTAGTTACTTTTTTACTATTTTTGTTTTGCATAAGATGTTTCCCGTGATGAATATCATTTTGTCCCTAAAGGACTGAACAAACAATAACATCGACAACAAAAACTTAACACAAAGTTAACACCTCAATTGTTAATGATTGTAAACAAAAGACGAGAACGCGAAATAAGCAATTGAAAATAAACAAAATTAAATTACTTCGGCAATTATTGATGAGCAAAAAACAATCAACAAAACATTGTTTTGCTCAATAAAAACGCAACAAAGCGTGTTAAATGGGAATTATTTACCAATTAATTAACTTAAATGGTAACAAAAATACGCTAAAGCCATTTTCAAACCTTTAATTGTGATCTTCGCAATGACAACGCTGACATAAATTTACACATAGAATTAACGAACGTAAAAAACAAAACAATCGTTTGATATTGATAATAATACTCAATATCATTCCGTGGAATTTTTTACCATGGAATGTAATAATGTTACACACCCCAATCCCCTTTACTGCCCTTGTATTATCCGCCACTCTTTTTACACCACATGCTTTATCTACTGAGCAGCAAGATATCGAACGCATGGTTGTGACAGGAAGCCGAGTCATTGAAAGTATCGATGAAATCCCAGCTTCAATCACTATCATTAGCCAACAAGAAATCCAAGAGCAACTAAAAGTGACCCCAGAGTTACAAAATATGCTCGCACAGCTTGTACCAGGCATGGCGCCATCAACAGGCACATCAAGTAACTCATCACAAACTCTTCGTGGTCGAGCGCCATTGGTCATGATTGATGGTGTGCCGCAATCGACCCCCCTTCGTAATGGATCATTAGGAATAAAATCTCTGGACCCAAGTGCCATTGAGCGTATTGAAGTCATCAAAGGGGCGACCAGTATTTATGGGAATGGTGCTGCAGGTGGGATCATTAACTATATTACTAAAAAAGCAGTCACTGACCGTGAATTTTCGGGCTCAGCAAGCATCTCGACCCGCTTTAGCGCAGTAAAGCTAGAAGACTCTGCAGGCATGCGCTACCAAGGCGCGGTGAGTGGTCAACGAGGTCAATTTAGCTATGTTGTGACAGGTGCCTATGAAGAGAACGGCTTACAGCGCGATGCGCAAGGTGATGTGCTTGGTTTAGTGTATGGGCTTTCTGAAAGTAATACACAAAACATATTTACAAAATTAGCGTATGACTTTGACCAAGATAAGTCCCTAAAATTTACCTACAACTATTATGAATCACAACAAGATTCAGATTTAGTAGATATCAGCGGAAGCGTCAATTCGGGCGTGAAAACCTATGCGGTAAAAGTACCCGGTGATGCAAATAAAATCGGCGCGCCACAAGGCCCACGGGGCAACCATAACGCCATGCTGAATTATACTGATCTCGCCCTACTCGATCACACTCAGCTCAGTATCGATTTGTACAAGCAAACAATCGAAAATGTGTTTTTCTTTTCGACTAACTTAGCCAATCCCGATTTAGGATTAACCGGTGGCCAGTCGATGATAAAATCCGACAAAACAGGCCTTCGCATGACCGCCAATACACAAGTCGATTTCAACCAAGTTGAAGGGACGTTTATTTACGGTTTAGATTTGCTAAGTGATACCTCATCGCAACCCCTTCTTGATGGGCGGATGTGGGTACCAGAGATGGAAATGGACAACCTTGCAGGCTTTTTACAGACTAAGTGGGTTATTCAAGATGATTGGGTCGTAAAAGCAGGCTTACGTAAAGAAGAAATCGACTTATTCGTCGATGATTATCAAACTTTAAAACTCTGTCGCAATGCGCAGCAATGCTCTGTGGCCATAAATGTCAAAGGTGATACGCTCAATTACAACGCCACAACGTATAACCTTGCATTAAAATACAATGCAATTGCAGAGTTCAGCCCATTTATCAGTTTTTCGCAAGGAGCGGATATCTCTGATACGGGTCGCCTACTTCGCTCAGCAACAGTCGATGATATTGCCGACATTCATACACAAGCCTCCATTATCGATAACGTTGAAGTTGGATTTAACTCCGAATTTGAGCGGTTAAGGTTCGAATTTGCCGCTTATCGGAGTACCTCAGAATTTGGTACTGGCAGTAAATTTAATGAGCAAACAGGTATTCATGAGCCCATTCGCGCTCCGCAAAAAATTTGGGGTTACGAAGGCCTAATCAATTATCAATGGACTGACTCACTATCACTCAATGCAACCTATAGTTGGGTAGAAGGTAAAGACACAGATAAAGACACTTATTTAGGTGCAAGGCAAATTTCAGCACCAAAAGGAACGATTAACCTGCGCTGGCAAGCTCTCGATAACGCATCATTGGCAGTTAATTATCTCTATGTCGGGGATCGTAAACGTTTTGAGAAAAATGACAAAGGTCTGTGGGTGGGTGACCAAGGGCCCATCGATAGTTATCATGTCGTTAATTTAAGTGGCCAATACTCTTTTGAGTCATTTCAACTCTATGCCGGTATTGAAAACTTATTTAACCAAGATTACTACTCGGCGCGTTCACAAGCTTATACATATAAAGGATACAACAGTAAAAGTTTAGGAACGACCGTAAACGTCGGTGTAAGTGTTCAGTTTTAAGCAAAAATAACCACAGTAAAGCAAGGCTTGTCTTGCTTTACTGGTTCAACCAAATAACAACGGCCACAAAAATCGTGACAAACACAGCAGCTGCTGGCCATTTAATCACTTTCAATTTTTGGTTTTTGAGTTTGCTAATTGCTGCAGCTTCGGTGCATGCCGCAATTTTATCAACATAACAGTAACCTGACTCTAAATAGTTTTTGCACACAACTTCATCTGCAGGAATAGCTGTCAGTTCGTTATTTTTTTTAAGGACATAAAAATCCATCTGCGCACCATTTATTTTATTATTTGATTGTTTTAAGTTGTTAACCGCTAAGCGGGAAACAAAATTACATCAGTATTATTGCAATCTTCACTGCAAAAAAGTGGGCCGAATTTAATTACAATTAGTGACCAATTACAACCCTTTTTATCAAATATTTCGTTCTAAGCTTAGGTGAAAAACAACCATATAGAGCTAGCACCCTAAATCTGGCTGTAAAGCCCCTTTACAGCTTGCCAAATATGCACCCTAGACAAAGGTCTAAAGCAGGTATAAAAACCCTAAAGCAAGAAAAAACAAGCTCACTAACACTTTAGGTGAACGAGCCACATGCTGACTTTGTTTTTTAAAACTTTGCAGTGCCGTTTTTTCACTCCAAGCACTCATTTTTGCAACAAACCCATAGCCAGATGCTAAATATTGTTGATAAATTGCATGATCGGCTGTAATGGCTGTCAATTGTTGTTCTTTCTCTAAAATATAGTAATGCATAACAGATTAACCTCTGCGCTTTTAGTCTTAGCATTACCTTAGAGCCTAAAACCTGAACTAATCCTGAACTATTTTGGGCCAACAAAAAAAGCTGACAATCATTGTCAGCCTTATAAAATTGAACCCAGGAGAAAATTTACCGATATCTTTACTTACATCTACTTACTTACATCTACTTACTTACATCTACTTACTTACATCTACTTACTTACATCTACTCTTGACCTTAATCACCTCTAGCAAATAATGCTCAAAGGCGGTCGCGAGCCGAGATTAATGAACCTGTGCGCACATTAATACTGAGTGTTATTCAATCACATTGTATGTTTTTGTTGCTCAGCAAAATCAATTTCTTTTTGTAAGGCTTTTCGCATAGCAGGGCGCGCTGACATGTGTTGATAATACTTCACTAAATTTTCTGGTAACACACAGTCACTTTTTAAAGCCCACCCTAATGTATGCGCCAATAAAATATCAGCCACAGTGATCTGTTCACCACAGCAATAAGCTGAATCCGCTAATAAAAGTGAGGCAGTCTTTGCTGCTTTATTAAACTCCCAACGAGCTGTGTTAGCTATTTCAGGGCAGCGTTGGGGTTCAGGTAAAGCAAACTTATGCTTTGCGAGCGTCCATAAGCCTTGCTCTAGCTCACTGACTATAAAACTACACCATTGCCAATGCTTGGCACTTAAAGCGCTGCCGCGCATAGGTAACCAAGACTCAGGGGCGTATTTTTCAGCGATAAAAATACAAATAGCCAATGATTCAGCAACAGATTCTCCGTTATCAACCAGTACAGGAATTTTGCCTTCTGGGCTCAGTGCACGAAAATCCGCGTCATGTTGTGCACCTTGGCCAAAGTCAATAAATCGATATTGCCAATCAAGTGCCAACTCTTCGAGTAACCACGAAACCCGCAATGAACGCGAACGGGGCGTACCATATAACTCAATCATATCTACCTCTAAAATAGTGTTTAATAAATCAACATTTAGACATTAACCTACTGATCTTACAACCATCGTAAAAATCGGCTGCTAGTCGCTAAAAAATTGCTAAGTTTTTGCAAATTTGAAATGGTCTTTTAATAAAGCGTGACTTACCTTTAAAAGCAAAAAATATCTAGCATACAGGAACCTCCATGAACTTTAAGCTATCAAAAGTTGCAGCAATAGTCCTCCCTATTGTGTTCTGCAGTACAGTAAGCGCCAGTGCCGTTCAGCAAACAAAAGGCAATTATGTTGATAAATTTCGTCAACTTGATGAAATATTACCCACTCCAAATGTATACCGTAATGCAGCAGGTGAACCAGGCCACCAATATTGGCAACAACAAGTCGACTATGATATCGACGTAAAGCTTGATGAAAAAAACCGCCGTTTAAGCGGTAAACAAACGGTGCGATATCAAAATAACTCACCTGATACCTTAAAGTATTTATGGCTCCAGCTAGATCAAAATATCTATAAAGCTGATTCAATCTCAGAAACCACGCGTACATTTTCTAGTAGCCTTGAAAGCGGGCCTAGTTCAAAGCCTGCAAAACTAGGCTTGAATGAGCTTCGCCGCCAGCAATTTCTAGCGGATAACGAAATGGGTTATACCATAAGTAACGTCACTGACGGATCAGGTAAAGAGCTCAAAGCGACGATAGTCGGCACCCTAATGCGTATTGACTTAAACCGCCCACTCAAACCAGGGAAAGACGCCGAGTTTACCCTAGATTTTGCATTTAATATTGCTGAAGAAGATGCTGTTGGCACCCGTTACGGTTATGAGCATTTTGAAGAGGATGGCAATGATATCTTCTTACTCGCTCAGTGGTTTCCGCGCTTAGCGGCTTATACCGATTACGAAGCGTGGACCAATAAAGAGTTCCTTGGCAGTGGCGAATTTACCTTAGAATTTGGTGATTATAACGTCGAAATTACCGTACCTGCCGACCACTTAGTTTCCGCGACGGGAGAGTTAACCAACGCTAAAAAAGTACTGAGCAAAACACAACTTAAGCGCCTAAAAGAAGCCGAAACAGCAAAGCGTCCTGTATTTATAGTGACAGAAGAAGAAGCCATCGAAAACGAAAAAGAAGGCACAGATCAAGTCAAAACGTGGAATTTTTCAGCCAAAAACGTTCGAGACTTTGCTTTTGCATCATCGCGTAAGTTTATGTGGGATGCCAGAGGGTATCAGCAAGGGGGCAAAGAGCAACCATTAGTAATGGCCATGTCTTTTTACCCTAAAGAAGGGGGCGATTTGTGGAAAAAATACTCCACCGAGTCAGTGATCCATACCATGGAAGTTTATTCGCGTTTCTCGTTTGACTATCCTTACCCTGTGGCTCAATCAGTGAACGGCCCTGTCGGCGGTATGGAATACCCGATGATCACCTTTAATGGACCGCGCACTGAGTTACAAAAAGATGGCACTCGCACTTACACGCAAGCCGAAAAACGCTTTTTAATTGGTGTGGTGATCCATGAAGTCGGTCACATTTACTTCCCAATGATCGTCAACTCAGACGAGCGCCAATGGACATGGATGGATGAGGGTTTAAACAGCTTCCTAGATGGTGTCGCTGGTCGCGAGTGGGACCCAATGATCCCTTGGGGCGTTGAACCACGCGACATTGTTGACTACATGAAGTCACAAAACCAAGTACCAATTATGACGCAATCTGATAGCGTTTTACGTTTAGGGCCAAATGCCTATACAAAACCGGCAGCCGCTCTAAATATTTTGCGTGAAGTCATTTTAGGCCGAGAGCTGTTTGATTTTGCTTTTAAAGAATATGCCCAGCGTTGGAAATACAAGCGCCCCACTCCGTCTGATTTTTTCCGTTCTATGGAAGAAGCCTCAGGGGTCGATTTAGATTGGTTCTGGCATGGCTGGTTTTACACCACAGATCACGTCGATTTATCCATCGATAAAGTCTACAAATTGCGTTTAGATACCAAAAATCCTGATATTGACTTTGCTCGCTTACGTGAAGAAGAGCTCAACAAACCTTTATCGTTACATGTAAAACGCAATCGCGACGAAGGCAAAGAGCTTTGGATTGACAAAAACAAAGACATTACAGATTTTTATGATGAAAATGATCGGTTTACCGTCACAAATAAAGAACGCAATGCCTATCAAAAATTCCTAAAAGGCCTAAAACCTTGGGAAAAGAAAACCTTAGAGCGTGCGTTAAAAGAAGATAAAAATTATTATGTCATGGAGTTTTCAAATCATGGCGGCCTCGTCATGCCTATTTTACTGCACTTGACTTACACCGATGGCACCACAGAAGACCAGTATATTCCTGCTGAGATTTGGCGTCGCAATGACAAAAAAGTACAAAAGCTGATTGTCACAGACAAAAACAAAGAGCTTAAAGAAGTCACTGTGGATCCAAGTTGGGAAACGGCAGATGTTGATATCGAAAATAACCACTACCCACGTCGCATAATTCCATCACGTATTGAAGTCTTTAAAGCTAAAAAACGTACTGGGAAAGTAAACCGCGACATCATGCAAGACATTAAAACTGAACTAAAAAAAGACGATGATAAAAAAGAGCAAGAAGACAAAAAAGACTCTGATACAACTCAAGAGCCACAAGCATGATTAAACGCATACTTGGCGTAGCGTGTATCCTGATGAGTAGCTTAGTTAGTGCTCATCAGCTCAAGTCTTCGATTACCACAGTGTTATTTAATCAACGCACCAATAATTTAGAAGTCATGCATCGTTTTTATTTGCATGACAGCGAACATGCGGTGCAGCACCTTTATAACAAACAGGCTGATTTAAATAAGGACGCACAGACACAGCAACAATTTGCTGACTACGTGAAGGAACAATTTAAGTTAAAAAGCCTAGCAGATCGCCCTCTTGCACTTGAAAGTGTTGGGCACCAAATCGATGGTAAATTCTTTTGGGTTTATCAAGAGATGCAGATCCCTCTAGATGTCAAAGGACTCAAAATGTCCCATGGCGCATTAAGGGAGCTTTGGCCTGCACAAGTTAATATGGTCAACATTGAGGGCAAAGGTGAGATTAAAACCCTCACCTTTACTGGCGAAGATCAATGGCTCAGCGCCTCTTTTTAATCAAACTGTAATAACCCTAAGCCATTTCCCCCCAGTGAAATGGCTTTTTTATTCTGTAAGCCCCCTTTACAGATAAAATGTAAACCCCCTTTACACGATCGCCATTGGTTTGGATAAAAGAATCTATCTTGGCGGCAAACTATTTGCCATACTTGAGCGTATAGCCAAACAAATCTTAAAAACGATATCCAAACATGATAGACATTAGTAAAATTCGCGGTTTCATTTTCGATTTAGATGGCACACTCGTCAGCTCAAAGCTCAATTTTTCATTAATCAAAAAACAAATATCCTGCCCCGCCAATCAAGATTTACTGACTTTTATTGCCAATATTGAATGCCAACAGCAACAAGCCGCAGCACTGGCAAATGTTCACAAACATGAGCTCGAAGACGCCCATGATGCCGTGATACTTCCCGGGGTGCTTGAATTATTAACATCACTCGAGCAAAAAGGACTGCCCACCGCGATTGTAACGCGCAATTATCGCCAAGCAGCGCAAATCAAAATGCGTAACAATCAAATCAAGATAGATACCCTCATTACTCGTGATGATGCCCCAGCCAAACCCGATCCTAGCGCTTTGTTACAGCTGGCTTCACAATGGCAAATTCCGACCCAAGAGCTGATTTATGTCGGGGATTATCTCTATGATATTGATGCGGCGATTAATGCCAACATGCGCAGCTGTTTATATGTTGAGGGCGACCTTCCTGATTACGCACATAAAGCCGATGTAGTGATCAATCACTTTAAACAACTCACTGATAAGCTGAACTAATTTTACCGATTTTAGCTGATTGTATCGCGCCGACTATCTGTCATAATCACTGAACTTGTTGATTTTTAGGATCCCAGATTATGATTGATTTTCGTTCCGATACCGTAACACGCCCAACTGAAAACATGCGCAAAGTGATTGCGAATGCCTTAGTCGGAGATGATGTCTATGGCGACGATCCTACCGTTAATCATCTTGAGCAATTTGCAGCGCAGCGTCATGGTTTTGCTGCTGCACTCTTTTGTAGTTCAGGTACCCAAGCTAATCTACTCGCGCTCATGGCACATTGTGAGCGCGGTGATGAATACTTATGTGGTCAACAAGCTCATAACTATAAATTTGAAGGTGGTGGTGCAGCGGTACTGGGTTCAATTCAACCACAGCCAATTGAAAACGAGAAAGATGGCACACTCGATTTTATAAAACTTGCCGCAGCAATCAAACCAAATGATCCGCATTTTGCCCGCACAAAATTATTAAGCCTTGAAAATACAATTAATGGCAAAGTGCTACCACTTCGTTATTTAGCCAAGGCACGAGAGTTTGTTAACCAACATCAGCTTAAGCTGCACCTTGATGGCGCCCGTGTTTATAATGCGGCTGTTGCGCAAAATGTTGATATCACCGCAATCACTCAGCATTTTGATTCAGTCAGTATTTGTTTATCAAAAGGCTTAGGTGCGCCAATCGGTTCTTTATTACTTGGGGATGAACAGCTCATTGCCAAAGCCAGACGCTGGCGTAAAGTGCTAGGTGGCGGCATGCGCCAAGCTGGCTTATTAGCTGCTGCAGGCCACTTAGCATTAACAGAAAACGTTACACGCTTAGCCGATGATCATGCCAATGCGCGTTATTTAGGGGAGTGTTTAAACGGCATTGCAGGTTTTGAAGTCAATATCAATCACATCGAAACAAATATGGTGTTTGTAAAAATAGACCCAAGTATTGACGTGCATGCCCTTGCCGCAACACTTAAACAACACGATATTCTAATCACCCCAAGCCACCTAATGCGTTTGGTATTGCATTTAGATATTAATAGAAGTGACATTGAGCAGTTTATTCAAAAAATAAAAATGTATGTAAACTTTGAAAGTTCCACCGCAAATTAGCCTTAATAGTACAAAACAATGAACATTTCTTTTTGCTCTAAATAATTGACTCTCTTTGGGTACAAAATTATGATACCCAGCTAAAAATAGAACTAACGGATTAATAAAAAGGTAAATATGAAAAAGGAATTAGGTTATGTTCTTAGCGGTTTTTTGTTGTGTTTACTCATAACAAAACAGCCATTTTTTAATGAAAAAGAGAGTATAAAAAATAACCCTACGGAAAATACAAAAAAATCAGCGCTAAGTGATGCTATAAGTTCTATCGGTTTAGAAAAAAATGAGTTGAAGATCGCCCCCTCTCCTACTCAATTCTCACAGGATTTAGTGATCCAGGGCAATAAGGATGATTTAACGCCTGAAGAAGTGAATATTACGACTTTAGAAAACACTTACTTAGCAACGCCGATTCAATTAGCCAAAATTAATGATGACTTAGACTGGATAACTCATTTTCAAGGAAACAGCTCCGTAGTCGCGACAGAAAAAACACAATTTCTAACGAGTATCTTTGATTTGTATACACACGATATTGGTTATTTTTATGATGCAGGTTGCAATAAAGAGTATTGCGCAGTGCTGGCACAAAACTTCAATAACGAAGCACAAGCCCAATCAACTCTTGAAAAAATTACCAACAATCATCAACTCGGTTCGTTTATTTATACCAAGGTTTCTAAAGTGCCTGATGGTTATAATCTAAGATTATCTGTACCAATCCAACAAGATATCAAACTTGAAGCGAATCTATTTGAAGCATTTAAACAACTCTAAATCACCACTTATTCATTTGCAGGGGAAGTTTCAACCCTGCAATTTATGAATAAAAAAACAATACTATCTAAAGCTATTTCTGCATATAAAAGTGATGATTTTTCCATGTTAATTGTATTATGTTAAATAGGGTGCTTTTTTAATTTCATAAATATTAGATAAATAAAAAATGCAGCTAAATTTAATGTGCTACTAGCTCTGATTTAAATCACTTGGTAAAATCGGGGCATTATAATTTTCCCAATATGAAGAGTGATTAAGATGGGTAGAGCATTTGAAGTTCGTAAAGGTTCGATGATGAAAACGGCGGCCGCTAAGACCAAAGTTAATTCAAAGTATGGTAAAGAAATCTACGTAGCAGCAAAAAGTGGCGGCCCTGATCCTGATACTAACCTCACTCTTCGTCGTTTGATTGATAAAGCCAAAAAAGACCAAGTCCCAACTCACGTTATCGAAAAAGCCATTGAGAAAAGCCAAGGGGTAGGGGGGGAAGATTATTCACCTGCTCGTTATGAAGGATTTGGCCCGGGCAGCTGCATGGTGATTGTTGACTGTTTAACAGATAACCCAAACCGTACCATTAAAGATGTGCGTTTAGCCTTTACTAAAACAGAATCTAAAATTGGTAGCCCAGGTACTGCGGCCCATTCATTTGATCACTTAGCTATTTTGGGCTTTAAAGGCGATGATGAAGATGCTGTTTTAGAAGCACTGATGATGGCTGATGTCGATGTGACTGACGTTGAGCAAGATGACGATATGATATCTGTACTTGCTCCTCACACTGAGTATTTCAAAACCAAAACAGCATTACTTGATGCATTTCCTGATACAACATTTGAAATAGACGAAATTACCTTTGTGCCACAAGTCAGCACTGAAATCTCCGGGGATGATATTCCTGTGTTTGAAAAATTTATGGCGATGCTTGAAGATTGTGATGACGTCCAAAATGTGTATCACAATGCAATAATTAAAGACTAATAATTAACCTGAGCTTAGGTTAATGACCAATTTAAAACGCCGAGTGTCTCACTCGGCTTTTTTTGGATCACGATTTAACTAGCTAAAGAACAAACAGATCAGGTTTTTACTAAGCAATACCAGTCAAATAATTCCGCCTGTTTTTCAAGCATATCTGAGCCTAACTTGTTCAAAAAACGCTCTAAAAACATGTTAATTCAAGAAAGTTCACCTTAATCGACTTCATTCGAGGGATAATTTATCAGTCCCAAACCAGATAAATACTAACTTGTCAGTTTTTAGATCATGTTTTTATCAACTGACCTCAAAATGGAACCAGATTCAGATCATCTTTTTACCAGCTACTCGTGAGTTTTAGCAACTGTAAACCCCCTTTACAAAATTATTACAGCAGGCATTAAAAAAGCCATGCTATTACTAGTCATGGCTTTGAACATCCAATAAATAAAGGCTTAACGTTTCATTTTTTGCTTCAACTTAAGTCGTGAACGATGTAAAACTGGCTCAGTGTACCCATTAGGTTGTGATACTCCAGCTAGCACTAATTCTAAAGCAGCTTGGAAGGCGATATTGTTAGTAAAATCCTGATCTGTACCCGCCATGTTAGTATAATTCTGATCCTGTGCATTTTGTTGATCCACAACTTTAGCCATACGTTTCATCGTCTCGATGACTTGTTCTTTTGAACACACACCGTGACGCAGCCAGTTAGCCATATGTTGACTCGAAATCCGTAAAGTCGCTCTGTCTTCCATCAAACCAATATTGTTAATATCAGGCACTTTTGAACAGCCGATGCCTTGATCTATCCAACGGACAACATAACCAAGGATCCCTTGGGCATTATTATCGAGCTCAGCTTGAATGACCTCAGGCGTAAGCGAATTGACATCAGCACAAAGGGGAGGGGTTAAAATATCATCCAAAGACGCTAAAGGTCGCTCCTTGAGGATATCTTGCTGACGGAATACATCAACTTGGTGGTAATGCATTGCATGTAAAGTGGCCGCGGTAGGGGAGGGCACCCAAGCTGTATTAGCACCTGATTGTGGATGAGCAATTTTTTGCTGCATCATGGCAGCCATATGATCAGGAATAGGCCACATGCCTTTGCCGATCTGTGCTTTATGACTTAGCCCTGAACGCAAGCCAGTATCAACATTCCAATTTTCATACGCTTGGATCCATTTGGCAGCTTTGATATCAGCTTTAGGCTCAACCACACCCGCTTCCATTGAAGTATGAATTTCGTCACCTGTACGATCTAAAAAGCCCGTATTAATAAATACAACACGCTCTTTGGCTTGATAAATACATTGTGGGAGGTTGACAGTCGTACGGCGCTCTTCATCCATAATCCCCATTTTTAAGGTGAAGCGGGGCAGACCAAGCGCTTCTTCTACTTTTCCAAAGAGTGTATGGCTAAAAGCCACTTCATCAGGTCCATGCATTTTGGGTTTGACGATATTTATACTGGCAGCGGTCGAGTTTTTAAATTTACTGAGCCCATTCAAATCGTGCATGGCTGCCAATGAAGTGATCATGGCATCCATTATTCCTTCGAATACTTCATCACCTGAAGCATCTAAAATAGCTGGGTTTGTCATCAAGTGGCCGACATTACGAACAAACATCATGCTGCGACCTTTTAAAGAAAAACTCTCGCCAGCCAAGTTAGTATAAACGCGATCTGATGCTAATTGACGCTCAATGGTATGGCCATTTTTTTCGAGTTTCTCGACTAAAGTCCCTTTCATCAAACCAAGCCAATTCCGATAGACCTGCACTTTATCTTCCGCATCAACAGCTGCGACTGAGTCTTCACAATCCATAATCGTAGTAAGAGCGGCTTCAAGTACGATGTCCTTTATACCAGCCGGATCGGAGCCACCAATGGCACTAGAGTGATCTAGATGGATTTCAAAATGCAGCCCGTTATTTTTGAATAATAAAATACTGGGGTTTTGCGCCTGACCGACAAAGCCGCATAACTTATCTGGCTCAGCTAATGAAATTTGACGACTATCTTCAAGTGTTACTAATAATTGATTGTTATTAATTGAATAATTAGTGCTATCGCCATGTGAGCCAGTTGAAAGCGGCAGTGCTGAATCTAAAAATTCACGACCATAACGGATCACTTTTTTACCACGGACCGGGTTATACATACCTGAATTTTCGGCGCCATCATCGAGGCTAATTGCATCAGTACCATACAAAGCATCGTAGAGCGAGCCCCACCTAGCATTAGCGGCATTAAGTGCAAACCGAGCATTACTGACCGGCACTACAAGCTGAGGACCCGCGAGAGAAGCTATTTCGGGCTCAACATTCGCGGTGGTAATTTCAAAAGGAGCAACGGCCGGCGCTAGATAACCGATGTCAGTTAAAAAAGCCTGGTAGTGCGCAGCATTCAAACTCGGATGTTGCTGATGATAGGCATCAATCTGCGATTGAAGTTGATCACGCTTAGCCAGCAAACCACGATTAATTGGGGTTAATTCATTAATGATGTTGGCAAAACGCAGCCAGAAATCATCAATAGATACAGGTAAACCCGCTAAGGCTTCTTGATTAATAAATTGGTATAAAGTGGGATCAATCTGCAACCCTGCATGCTCAATACGCGAAGAGGGTGGTGTGTGTTGTGTGCCATTCATAAATCGCTACCTTCAAATCTTGCTGTGAGAGACCACACCCAACTCCTTTTTCCATTGAGTGCTTTATATGGTTTTAATCTAACGCGTATAAATCAAAAAAGCTCGAGTTTGCCCCATAAAAACCATTCACAGAAGAAATACTCATGATAACAAGTATAAATTAACTAAATCACTTCAAAACAGCCTAGTGTTGATTTAACACAAGTGAAGCGCCTCTCACAAAATGCGCTGAAAAATAATACTACCCGTTTGAAGGAAATAAATGATGTCTAACTATCAACAAGAAATTGACCATATCAGCACCTTATGCCAAATCCAAGGTTCAGCATGGAGTGCAATCAACCCTGAATACGCCAGTCGCATGCGCTTACAGAATCGTTTTCGTACTGGGTTAGATATTGCGAAGTACACCGCAAAAATAATGCGTGAAGACATGGCTGATTACGATCAAGACCATAGCAACTACACTCAATCTTTAGGTTGCTGGCATGGTTTTACGGCACAACAAATGATGATGGCTGTAAAACGCCATCAAAAAACCACGAAAAAAAGCTACGTGTATTTGAGTGGTTGGATGGTTGCAGCATTACGTTCTGATTTTGGCCCACTTCCAGACCAAAGCATGCATGAAAAAACAGCGGTTGCGAACCTAATTGAAGAAATTTATACCTTCTTAAAACAAGCAGATGCCCGCGAATTAGATCATCTTTACAAAGAGTTAGATCAAACTCGTGCCAATGGCGGTGATGTAAATGCAGTCATTAATAAAATTGATAATTTCGAAACCCACATTGTGCCTATCATTGCCGATATCGATGCTGGTTTTGGTAATGAAGAAGCCACTTATTTATTGGCTAAAAAAATGATTGAAGCAGGTGCATGTTGTATTCAAATCGAAAACCAAGTATCTGATGCTAAACAGTGTGGCCATCAAGCAGGAAAGGTCACCGTTCCACATGAAGACTTCTTAGCTAAAATCAACGCCGTTCGTTATGCATTTTTAGAGCTAGGTGTTGATGACGGTGTCATTGTTGCCCGTACGGATTCTTTAGGTGCCAGCTTGACACAAAAAATCCCAGTTTCTCGCACACCTGGTGATTTAGCCAGCCAGTACAATAGCTTCTTAGACACGAGCCCAGTAAATGGCCCTGAAGACCTAAATGAAGGCGACATGACCATTAAACTTGATGGCCAATTAGTCAAACCAGTGCGTTTAGATAATGGTTTATATCAATTTAGAGAAGGAACCGAAAAGCAGCGCGTTGTGCTTGACTGCATTACTAGCTTGCAATCTGGCGCTGACTTACTGTGGATCGAAACAGAAAAGCCACATGTGAAGCAAATAGCTGAATTAGTGAATGAAATAAAACAAACCGTTCCGAATGCAAAATTGGTGTATAACAACTCTCCATCATTTAACTGGACACTTAAATTCCGTGAGCAAGTGTACCAAGAGTGGCAAGAAGCAGGAAAAGATCTAACTAGCTACCCAGATCCAAGCCTTGATGCCAAAGCACTGATGACCAGTGAGATGGACAGTACAGAACTCGCCAAAGAAGCCGATGTATTGGTGCAAAACTTCCAGCGTGATGGTGCAATGGAAGCGGGGATTTTCCACCACTTGATCACCTTACCAACTTATCATACTGCTGCATTGAGTACTGATATTTTAGCTGAAGGCTACTTTGGAGACTTAGGTATGCTGGCTTATGTTCGTGATGTTCAACGCCAGGAAATCCGCCGAGAGCAAGCGTCTGTTAAACATCAAGACTTAGCAGGCTCAAACATTGGTGACACACATAAAGAATACTTCTCAGGTGAAAACGCACTAAAAGCGGGCGGTGAAGCCAATACAATGAATCAGTTTTAATTGATGTAAAAGCTGTTATTTCCTAACTGTGTTAAAAGGCTGGCAACAGCCTTTTTTTATACCCGAAATTCGCTCAGATCAGATTTTTACTAACCTTTGGTCTAAACACTTTATCCTTCATAAAACCATCGATCAGACACTCACTCGCGATTACTAACTTGTAATTTCGGCCAAGTGTATAAGTGCACGCTCCCAGTTTTTCAGATTTGAAATGCGAAATAAAGCACACATAACTAACTGATTATAAACATAATAACTTCAAGTGCTAAAACACCCTCTAAAATGGGATCAATATTTTACCAACAATGGAAAAACATAGATCATTATTTTACTAACCCTGTTTATTCATTTACAAAGATCCGTCAGATCATATTTTTACTAACTAGAAGTATTTTTAATCACTTATAAATTAAAACTACTCGTCTGTGGTTAACAGTTGCTTTACATTCATTTAGGATTTAGCCGTTAAGAAGGGTGGTTGGGATCAGATTTTTACTAACTAAAGCCAATGCAGCACAAAATACCATCAATAGGTTGATTACAGACAGCGCGAACTTAAGGATTGGGATCATATTTTAACTAAGCTGTTCAGCGATTATCGAGATACAGATCGCTATTTTACTAAGTGAATACCGATATATGACTAATAAGCTCAGCGCATTTCAAGCCTGGTCCAAGCAAGCATCCAGACCCAACCGCAGAGTCATCACTTTTATTAACCCGCGAGCTAACAAAATTTGGCTCGCTGTTATGTAACGAGCCTCAAATAGTTAGTAAAAAATCGGTTTGCATTGTTTATCGGCCAAAATGTATGAATCACTATTCACTAAGTAAATAGTTAGCATCAATGTCAAACATGCAAATTATAGTAACTCGCATCTCTTGCTTTTGAGTTAATTAACTCTAGGTTTCGTGAAAAAGTACACAGCAACAATGACTAAAGTGCATGGCTAAGTAAAAGGAGGTTAGTAAAAATTTGGTTTGTAAAGGGGGTTAAAGCCCGTTATAAAACGGGCTATTTAAAAAGCTCTATTTAAGCGACGACAAATTGCCCCATCAGGGTTTTCATCTCAAGTGCTTGTTGTTCTAACTCAGAACTTGAAGAACCCGCGTTTTCAACCAGCTCATTATTTTGATAGGTCATTTTCTCGATTTGTTTAATGGCAACATTGATTTGATTAATTCCGGATGACTGCTCTTTACTGGCACTGGCAATGTTATTCATCAAGCCACTCAGCTCTTGAACAGCCCCTAAAATACCTTTGAGCGTGACTCCCGAATCATCGACCAATTCCATGCCATGTTTCACTCTGGCAACACTGTCGTTGATCAATAGCCCAATATTTTTAGATGCCTCAGCACTACGCTGTGCTAGTTGGCGAACCTCTGCCGCAACAACCGCAAACCCTCGGCCTTTATCACCGGCACGCGCGGCTTCAACCGCCGCATTTAAAGCGAGTAAATTAGTTTGAAAAGCGATTTCATTGATGACTTGAATTATCTTTGAAATCTCATCGGAGCTATGACTAATCGCTTTCATTGCTGAAACTGTTTTATTTAATAAATCTTCACCATGCTGAGTTTGAGTATTGGCCTGCATTGCTAACTGACTAGCGCTTTGTGCATTGCTAGCATTTAAATTAACAGTCGCTGTTAATTCACTGACCGATGCTGTGGTTTCCTCGATAGAACTCGCTTGCGATTCTGTGCGGTGACTGAGCTCAGTGACACCTTGATAAATCTGGGTTGAAGATGCTGTTATGCTCACCGCTGTTTGATCGATTTGCCCAACAAGTGCCGCTAAGTTAGTCACACTTGAATTAACACTTTGCTGAAGCTCTTTAAATTGACCACTGTACGACCCTTCGACCCGCATTGTCAGGTTACCTTGCGCCAGAGCGCCTATTACTTGCTGGCATTCATTCAAAGGCTGTGTAATAGCATCAAGGGTCGCATTAAAGCCACTGATAATATTGGCAAACTCACCTAAATGCTGCGCTTGATCTGCACGCACAGACAAATCGCCTGCGGCAGCCGCATCAGCTAACAAAGATGAGTCCGAAAGCAGTTGCTGCACAGCAGACGTACAGCGGACTAAACTAGCCCGCACCTGAGCAAACTCCCCTTCAAATTGCTCGCTAATGTGCTCAGGAATGATCCCTTGTGATATTTCATTTAAATAATTAGCAGTCAAATTAATCGGTTGAACAATCGCATCTAAAGTGTGATTAATGCCTTGCACTATACTGGCAAAATCCCCCTGATGATTCGTGCTATCAACACGCACACTGAGTTGCCCTTTAATTGCTGAGTCCGCAAGATATTGGGTATCACTGATCAGTGCATTGATAGCACGAGCACACTCAGTTAGGCTGTCTTTAACTTGGATAAAATCGCCTTGATAATCGTCGCTGACTTGAGTTGGAATATGCCCTTGAGCAATCTGATTCAAATAATGACTGGTCGTTTCGATGGGTTTAACAATCGCATCTAAAGTTTGATTAAAGCCGTTGATAATCGTTTTATAGTCACCTTTATGAAACTCGGCTTTAGCGCGTTGCTTCAACAATCCCTTACTGGTTGCGTCAACTAACATATTGGTATCAGTAATCAATAAACCAATGGCTTCTGTACAGGTTAAAAAGCTATTTCTTATTTGATTGAAGTCACCTTGATAATCTGTAGAAATATCTTTAGGTATCTCCCCTTGCGCTATTTGGTCAATATATCTTGCTGTTAATTGAATGGGTGCGACAATTGCGTCGAGCATTTCGTTGATACCCTTAGCTAGCACCACCATAAAGCCATCAAGTCGGCTAGTATCTAAACGCGTTGATAACTTACCCTTTTTTGCCGCATTAATAATGGTCGATACCTGAAGCTCAGCTTCGCGCTGTTCGGTTAAATCATCCCACTCCCAAACAACACCGATGACCTGATTAGCATCATTTTGAACAGGGCTAGCGACTAAGTTAAAAATTCGCTTGGCAATTGTCACTTCAACTTCAATTGAACGCTCTGCTGCCGATAACAACAGCGATTGCTGTGGCTGATGATTGAAGATATGAGTGAGTGAAAGACCTAGCAATTGCTGACTATCAAATTGCCCAAACTGCTGAGCCAGCTCAGTTTGCATCGCGTTAAACACTGTACTCATCGACTGGTTGGTATAGATGACGGTATAACTTGAGTCAGTCACCATTACATTGGCAGAGACATTATCAAGAGCTTGCTTAATTCGCCCTGATTCAATTGCTTTTTGTTTCTGTTGTTCCATCTGCACAGTTAAATCGGCTTGAATATCGCGAATATTTGTTTGCATGCTATTTAATGCACCCAATAAGCGGCCAATCTCATCATTGCTATTAACAATGATCTGATTATGCAAATTCCCTTGCGCTATTTCTTTTGCGACATGGGCTGCTTCTTTCACCGGAGTGGTGATCAACCGCTGAATAAAATAGATAACAACCGATGTAGTCACTAACAATAAAATCAATATTGCGATAACGGTGTAATATAACAATTGCTCAGCTTTAGCTTCGATGTGTGACACTTGTTGATCAGCCTGAATAGCAATTTGTTCACTGAGTGTATTAAGCAATGTTGCTGAAGCGCGATCGATGCCTTTTACTGCGCTATCGCCCGCTTGTGTATTAAATTGAGCCTGTTCAAATTCTTTAAGCCCCTGACGGTAAAGGCCTCCGAGTTTTGCGTGTTCGTGCTTAAATTCTCTCAGCATGTCTAAACTTGATGCTGATAAATAGGACCGGGCGAGTAAATCGTCTATTTGCTGCTGAATAGACTGTTCATTTTTAATAAACCGCTTGAGGTATTTGTCATACTGCGTGGCATCGTGACCGCGTATTAAAACATTTTTCCATTCTTGCACCTGTGTTTTGAATTCGCTCAGTACTTTATTGGTGTGGTTTCGTGCATCAAGCTGTTGCTTAATCACTAAATCAAAATCGAGGATTAATAGATGGAAATTGTACACAGCAAGCGAGCCTGCCACTACAATCGTAAATAAACCACCTAAAACGACGCTAAGAAGTTTCGCCTTAATTGAGCTCATAGCCACATCCTATTTGTGCCAAACATAATGACGCACATTGGTTATACATAGGAATAAAGACTAGTCGATATAAATAAAATAGCGTAATAATACTAAGCTAAGTCACTCAGGTATCAGAAGTTATTTGAAAGTGCCTTAGCAAGCAAGAGAACTATCTGCCGCCTCTTGTTGTGACGCTTTACTGTGCTGATTACTTTGTTCTTCATTTGATTTAACTAAGCTCAGCTCACACGCTGCTTTTATCGGCGTCACATTAGAGCTTAAAGCTGGCTCAGCCAACGCAGACCCTAATAATGCTTTTTTACGCGCGATGGCTTGTTGATCTGTCTGGCTTTGCATTTTAGCTTTTGCGGCCGCAACCTGTTGCTGCAAAGACAATGTTGTAGAGTCTTGTTGCAATGCTTGGCCTAAGAGTGACTTAGTTTGCGCAATTTTGCTATTTGAAACGGTTGCTTGTGGCGCTGAATTTTTCACGCCTAGCTTATGCAGTGATAACCCTTCTTTTTCCATTTCGGCGAGTAAACTTTCAGATGGTAATTTTAAGTGAGGTAACATCGCCGATAAAATATCTCGCACGGCTATAGCTTGTTTAATACTTAAACTCGAAATAACCTCATTCAAATGTGCAAAATCTAGAAATAACGGTTTTAGATGGCTGCGCAATACCGAATCAGCATTTTGCTGATCTGCACGTTTTGACTGTGAATCAAAATCGTCAAGCGAAAGGCCTTCTGCTTGCATTTTTGCCAGTAATTCGGCCGAAGGGATGTTTAAGTTTGCAAGTACTGTTTGTACGTTATATTTAACTTCTAACGCCTGCGTGATCGAGTAAGATTGAAACACAGCCATAATATTATTTTTGTCAGAAATTACGTTAAACATCATTCTTGCTCCTTAAACTTGTTGTGTCCATATTAAGCGCTTTGTATGACAATAAAATGAAAAAAGGGCGCATCCGTCCCTTTTTATTCAATGACCAAACTAGGGGATGTTGATCTTTCGTGGTTAAATTTTGTTCGAGATAAAAGCGTTTTTATCTCGGCGAGCAGTGTGTAGCCTAGTCATTCTAAGCAAATACTGCTCAACAAAGAGAAATACGCTTTTAGCCGAACCCTTCGGGCAGCGTTTGTTGGGTATTTCTACTGCGTTATCGCTTTTTCGTGTAGCTCGCTACACCACAAAAGCGCTGCCTTGTATCAATACCCAACAATTCGCTGCAAAAATCATCACGAAAGATCAACAGCCCCTAAGCTAACGTTTTAAAGTAACCATACTTCAACCCGACGATTACGCTCTCGACCTTGCTCATTGTCGTTATTAGCCACAGGTAAGGCTTCGCCTAATCCTTCGACTGCCATTACCGGAATTCCTCGCGCTTGCAGCTCTTTTTCAACCGCTTTAGCACGGTTTAGTGATAATTGAGTATTTTTTATTTTGGCACCAATGCTATCTGAATACCCCATTAACACGAGCCTGCGGCCTTGGTTTTGTTCCATAAACTCAATTAAACGCTCTAAATCACGTTTGCCTTTATTATCGAGATCTTGATCGCCATAGTTGAACCGAAAGTTTAGCGATAAGCGCTTACCTAAGTCAGCATATCGATTATAAGCAGCTGGCGCTTCTTCCATCGGGTACACACTTTCAACTTTAATATTTTGCGAAATAAGACCGGTTTGTTCAACAATCGCCTGTCCTTGCGTTGAAATTGCAAATTGTGCAAATTCTTTCACTTGGTTACTTGCGGCGGTCGGAGTATATAAATACAAGCGACGAGCTAAAGCATAATCTTCAGTGCCGATTGTAAAGCGAGTAGGGAAGATCGCGCTTGTACCAGCACCTTCTGATATCGCTAGCGCTTTATTATACTGAATATAGTTGAGGCCGATAAAACCGATGGCTCCTTCGTCTTGTGATACCAATGTTGAGAGTTCAGTACTCGACTCTAATCGGGTCGCCGTGTCAGCTAATGACAAATTAAACTTTTTGAGCACTAAGTTTTTAAATGTATCCCAAGTGCCAGATTTCAAATCTCGGGCAAAAAGATTTATAGCCAAATCAGGCCCGCCAATTTGTGACCAATTCGTAATCGAGCCAGAAAAAATCTTTGCCAATGTATCTGTCGATAATTTACTGATTGGGTTATTTTGATTCACTATTACCGCGAGCCCATCTAAGCCGATAATATGCTCGTTACCGACTTTGCTTAAATCTCCAAGAGTCACTTTCATGGATTCAACTTCGGTTGATTTCACGCGGCGCGAAGCCATACCGATATCGGCCATTCCGCCAGCAAGCCCTTTGAATGCTGTCGTTGAGCCATGTGCTTGTAAGTTAATCTTTAATGCTTCCCCATTTAAGGTGTACTCGACCGCGCGTTCAACAGCGTTGTCACCTTGCTTCCACACTAAATTTTTTGCACCGAGTGTGGTTAAGTATGCTTCGATTAGTGCCGGAGCTAGTTTTTCACCTATGGTATTAGAGCCATGTAAGGTAAAAGCGGTTTTCGCTTGAGCTGATGGCTCAGCGACAACAGGCAAAGATAGCTGCGAAGCAGGAGCGGTTTGTGCGCTTGTTGTCGCCACAGGCTGGAGAGTCGGGGAGGTTGTTGGCACCATATTCTCAGTCGAAGTACTCGGCTCAGAAAAAAAGAAATAAAACACCATCATGAGTAATAATAAAATCACTCCAGAGGCCATCATTAAAATCGATTTGTTATCAACGGAGGATTGTTTCGCCATGACCTCTTGTGCCGAAGAGTGCATCACTGCTTCGGCATTGATTTGATTATACAACGCACGGCAGCGGTCAATGATAACGGTAAATTCAGGATGATTGAGTTCATACAACTCTGTAAAAACCAAGTTTCGGTATTCATCATCTACCAACATTTTTTCACTCGAAATCGTAATTTCAAATTGGTTATGTGATAGTTGTTGCAATGATTTAAATAAGCTCAATAGTTCGACTTCATGTTCTGAAACATGTGCATTATTTTGATTATCCACCCTGTTAATCCTCGTTCCTAAAAGTTAGGCCGCATAGTAAAAAAAGATAATGGCATTTTTATGACACTGTAAAGGGGGTTTACAGTTTTAAGAGTGGATAAAACAGTCTTATTGCTTGTAAGCATCTGCCCAAGCAATGGCTTGTTGATAATACTGCGGCAAAGCGTCTTCAGCTAAACGCGCTTGTTGGCATGCTTTTTTAGAGGCCCACCAACTTCCTGATTCATAAGCTTTAATTAAATTGAGGATAGTGGTCAGTACGCCAGGTTTTGCTAATAATCCCGCTTGGACGTCTTCATTGATTGGTAAAGAGTGCGCAATATCGTCCATTGGCTTATCCAAAATGGCATCAATGAGTGAAAACAACCCAAGTAAAAACGCGCTGCCGCTACTTGCGGGTGCGACTTTAAGTGCCACTAACTCACAAAACCGCGCTCGAATAATCGATAATTCAGTCAACTCTGAGGGTTTATTTTGAGCCAGATGGGCGGTCAAAATCAAACAAACAAATTTTTTAACTTGCTCTTCTCCTAAATAAATTAGTGCTTGCTTGAGTGAATCAATAGGATCATTCAAAGGAAATAACCCACTGTTTATAAATCGCAATAATTTATAGGCTAGGGCAGTATCATGCTCAAAATACTCAGATATAGTGCAGTAATTGAGATCAGCTTTTAGCACCTCCTTGTAGAGCGCCAAAATCGTTGAATGGTTATTATCGATATCATTTTGCTCAACAATCTCAGGTTTACAGAAAAAGTAACCTTGGAAAAAATCAAACCCCATCTTTTTTGCTTGTTCAAACTCTTCGTAAGTTTCGACTTTTTCTGCCAAAATTTTCATTTTTGGCAGAGCTTTTAGTTTTAAGATTAATGGCCCGATGGTATTGAGCGGTGTTGCCATAATATCAATTTTGACCAACCGACAGATTTTTAAAAATGGTTGCCATGCACTTTGGTATTCGAAATCATCCAAAGCGAGCTTGTATCCTTGTTGAAATAAGGACAAACAAGCCTGATAAACCTGCTCAGATGGGCGCACATCTTCTAAGATTTCAATAATCACCAAATCTGCCGGAAGCAAGCTTGGGAGTTGATCTAATAAAGCTTGTTCAGGAAAATTTATTAGCGCCTTTTTGCCCGAAGTAATGGCTTTCAACCCTTGATTAAATTGACTATCTAACATCAACTTGGCAGTTGCTTGATTACTTTCAACGTTGGGAAAAGCATTATTTTGGCCATCACGAAACAATAATTCATATGCAACAACTTGCTGTTTACGATTAAAGATAGCTTGACGTGCGGTATACACTTTCACTGATTCTTCCCTGCAAAAAATTGATTACCAAGGAATAAAAATAGTCGTTTAGCTCGATTTTGGCGAATTGTGCCTTGCTGCTGATAGTGCAAATGCTAAACGTGACGATTACATGAAAAACACGCTTAACTCTGTTATCAATTCAAAATGTGATTTATGCTCATGTTAGTGCCAACACAGCGAGGGCTTAATAATGGATACACAAATGGATAAAAAACGCATAGTCTCAATTTTAAGTAATGACAATGCACAGCGTTATAAGTATTTATTAAAAGAGGTCGTCAACCTTGGCGAAATTTGGATTTTAACCGATGAGCAAGGTTGTGTGATGCTCAGTACTGATGAAGAAGATTGCGTGCCGATTTGGCCAAATAAAGAATTTGCCGAGCTTTGGGCCACTGGTGACTGGCAAGATTGTGAACCACAAGCGATAACACTCAAAAAATGGCACAGCCATTGGACTGACGGATTAGCCGATGATGAACTCGCTATCGCAGTTTTCCCTGTACCGGATCAAGATGGCTTAGTGGTGTATCCCGATGAGTTTGATTATGAATTAACCGCGTTGGGGCGCAAAAAGTTAGCGGGCTAAATAAGGATAAAAATGGGCTCATTATGAAATGAGCCCTTATGCTGCAGATAAAAGCAAGTCAAACGTTATTCTCATATTATATACCAATCTAAAATCAACGAATCATCCTCACATAGACCAATTAGTTTATCCATACAGAATAAGTAGGTTGCGTCACACTGGCCATTTCAGAAATAGAGACATTCCCTTTATTAATCATTCCAGCGGTGCGGTTTGCATTATGAGTCAATGCAAATTGATACACAGATTCACCATTGCAGACTAACTTTTCGCGAATTGTATCGACAGTTAAACGATATTCTTTTAGCTCTGTGCGCAGTTTTAACGGCTTATTGCTTTTAACGGCAATACAAGTTTCGACAAGCGCCTGATGCAAATGAGTATCCATTTTGGCATGACTAATCGATAAAGGTGCAGTAATGGCTGCAAGTGTGATAATTGAACGAGTGATAAATTTCATACATCCTCCAAGTGACTGTTCGAAATGAACACGTTAATTTTAGTCAAAGACAAGCATTGCGTATCAACAGAACATCAGCAAAGTGTCAACAAGAAGATCTCGAGTGTAATAAAGTGTGTTTATGGCGTAAAAACAGATGATTAGAAGATGCCGTTTGCCGTGTTTATAAGGCTAAATAATACAATTTTGTTTCCAGATAGTTGGCATGATTTCGATTAACCCACTATTGAAAATGACTGAGTAAAAGTGACGTGCAGACCGCAAACAATAAATGAACAGAAAGAGAGATTCAAAAATAGTGCTGCTGAAATAACAAAACAAATTTTTACTAACTACAGCGAATAAAATGGGGATACACAGTGATCCCCATCCACTTTCAAGGAACTAAATAGCAAGTAGTCCAACAATAAATAACATCGAAATAGGCGCTAACCATTTGATGTAAAGGGGCTTTACAGCAAGAAGAAAGCTCACAATCAGAATCGACAACGCCATGAAGCCACACCATAGCAACACACCATATCCAGCATAAAAGTGAAGACTCAAACCAAATGTTAGTAAAAGTATGATCCAACTACTGCACGTTAATATAAAACTGATCCGCGGCGTTGGACGCACTGCAAACACTTCTTTATATGGGCTGTTTTTGGCTAATGCAAACCCAGTAAAACTCAACAGCGTTAAGATAAAAATGAGGCTATCCATTATGCTGCACCTTAGGTTTATTAACCCCTGAGAACGTATTAGAACGCACATTGTTTCTTGAGCTGTTTTTTAGGTGATACGCTTGGTAGCTACACACTGCAGCGACAACCCAGCAAATAACATCAAAGCCAAACAGCACCCATTGCCGATCAAGTAAGTAACCCAAAGTGTGGCCTGTCACCGTTAAGCTATTTACCACAGGTAATAAAAACCAAACGCCAGCATTGGCAATCGCAAACTGAAACCAAGTTGCTCTAGTGCGCTTAAAAATAGCGACTATAGCGGCCAATCCCCACAATAAGAAAAATACCGTCACTTCTTGATTGGCGCGATCGGCAAGCCCTAAAGGCAGTAATCGGTTTGCATAAAAATAACCCGCCGTCGCCAATGGCAGCCCCATTAATGTCGCTAAATTAAGCCCTTCAACGAGCTTCAAACCAAACGAAGGGCGAGTCGCTTGTTTATTTTTTTCACGAATGCGCTTGGCCCACATGACACAACCCGAGCCAATCATTACACAACCAGCAATGCCACACACAAAGTACAACCATCGCAGTAATGGCGATGCTAATCGACCGGTATGTAAAGCGGTCATTGAGTCATACACGGTTTCACTGGCAGAAAGTTCAGGGTGACTTTGAGCAAGCAACTCACCAGAGGTGGCGCTAAACACCAATGTAGGCGCATCATCACGAATTGTTTGTTGGGTATTTAGCCTAAAAATGTATTGTGCAGAGCTATCATGAGGATGTTCAACGGTGATACTCGATAACACCCCATTAGGCCATTGCTGTTGTACATTTGGCCATACTGACGACACACTCACCATTTGAGCAGCCTCAGCCGTGCGCTCATTATGGATCCGAGTCGCACTTTGCTCTTGTGCAAATGCCTGAAAATCTCCATCGTAGGCTGTCAGGATCGGGTAGGGGAAATACATGAAAATAAGTGTCACGATCCCTGTGTAAGTAATCATAATATGAAAAGGGAGCGCGACGACAGAGCTGAGATTATGCGCATCAAGCCAAGTACGAGTGCCTTTGTTACGCCTAAAACTAAACATATCTTTAAAAATACGTTTATGAATTACCACCCCAGAAATCAATGCAATCAACATAAATAAACTGGCAAAACCGACAATCCAGCGCGCCAGACCCCGATCTAAATAATGCAAATCAAAATGCAACCGATAGAAGAAATTGCCACCTTTGGTATCGCGAATACCTTCAATAGGTGCAAAGCTTGTCGCATCAACATATTCAGTTGTCCGCTTGCCTCGTTTATTATCATCGCGCACAGCTTGGTAAGTAAGGGCTAAAGCAGGTTTTCGCTCGGTAGGAAAAGTGATGCGCCAATTATCTGCCACGGGTGCGATTTCATTGAACCGAGAGAGTGCAAATTCGACCTGCTCAGCTTGTGTTTGAGGAGTGATAGCTTGCACCGAAACGGAATGCAAAGCAGGTTGCTGCCACAGTGATATTTCATGGCGGAAAAAGCTCAAAGTACCTGCAAAAAAAACTAAAAATAATAACCAGCAAACGGTTAACCCCACCCAAGTATGCAACCATGTCATACTTCTAAAAAAGCTTTCTTTCATAACGTCTCTCGAAGTAAAAGAATACAGCCAATCATCACGGCACTAAGGCCCGACAGCACTGCCCACACTCGTTTCACTGAACGCACATAAAAGCACCAGATAAAAGCTAGGGCATAAATAAATACTGACAAAGACAACGAGAGCAACACTGCATCGGTCTTTTTCATTGGTAATAGAAGCGGCATCAACCCAGTGAAACAGGCAGTGACTAAGTAGCCAGCTAAAATAGCCGCAGCAAACCGACTAAACACTGTCAGTCGGTAACGAAGGTTAAAGCGGATGAAATAGCTATTTTTAGTAGGCTGTGCGCAAAGCGAAGCGGTAGATGGCAAACTGCCTTGATGTGCTGACATCGTAATCCCTTAACATTGATCAGGTGATTGAATTAAGGTCAGTATTATATACAGCACAAACGCAAATGAAAGCGATTATCAGTTAGATTAAATGATATTACTCTGTAGTATCATTATTTTTTACAGCAATTTTAAATGCCCATATCACAACAATGATCAAGATTAAGGGCAAGGCAGCCAAACTATACTCAACCCAAGCAACATCAGATAAAGAAGGTTGCATCAGCCAGTGGCCGCCAACAGGTACTAAAATAGCAACTAACAACAAAGGCAGTAGCAGTAACTCTTTTTTACTATTATGTTTTTTCATTACGGTCAGACTATTTCAATAAAGGATGATCTGCGGGGAGCTGCTTTGCTATCCACAAAGCGAGTTTATGCTTCATATGAGGCTGATCTTCATCGGCAACTGCTAAAGGCTGGATCAATTTATCATTCACTAATAATCGGTATAAGCTTTCTACTTTTTGCTTAGCTGATACGGTGCCTGAAAAACCTTTATAACCACGATTTAAAGCATACTTTTCACCAATTTCTAGCGCTTTTTTAAACAACTCATTCTCATGTTTAATCTTTTTCATTTTACATCCTGTTACTGTTGCGTCTGGGAAAGCGTAAATGGTTGTGAAGCCACATTAATACCATTGACAAGAATACTCAACCGATGCGCGCCGGGGTAATACCGCCGAGTCGTGATCGTTTTAAATGAAAACGCTTTTGTCACCGTCAGAGCCTCTGATGCTGCTAAGGTGATATTTTTCAATTTGAACACTTTTGCTCGTGTTTTACCATTGGCTTTTACAAAATCAATTTGATAATCAACTACGTATTGTTGATCTTTCGAGGTCGATGAAACCAGTTCACACGCAAATTCCAGCGTCTCCTCCAGAGCAATACAAGGTGTTTTGAGCGTTAATGTTGCACGGCTTAAACTGACAGTTTGACTATAACCCAGTAATTGGAACACAGCAGGGTGCCCTTGTTTCACTAATGTCCGCGTGCCATGTTTAATCACCCACTCACTCAGTGGATGAGGCTCTTGTTGCCACAAAAGACATACGTCAATCACCCATTGTGGATGATCTTTGGCAATATCATTGAGGTGATTGGCGACAGAGCGACGTACATACAGACTTCTATCGGCACGCAAGGCACTTAACAGCACTAAGTTGTCTTGTGGATCGTTTATATAAAGCTGCAGCTTTTTACCCCAAGGTAGCCGTGGCCTTGTTCCTTCAGAGACTAAACGTCGAACATGCTCGCTGTCATCCTTAATCCACTCAAGAAAAAACTCATGACAAAGCGCTGGATATTGCAAAATAAATGACCGTATAGCGAACTCAGCCGAAAATAAATGCGTCAGTGCTTTTAAAACCTTGAGTGATAATTCTGGCTGCTCTAAACCATAATGAGCAACATAATCAATCACAGGCCAAGCAGCAAAGCCACGTAACGGATCCTCGCGATTGCCAAAATCCCAATGTTCAGGCAATGCCATTAACCCCATCGCAACCTCTTCAAAAGATTGCGGTAAATAGCGATGCATTAAAACGATTAATACATCAACTCGCTCTTTAAGTGCCAAATCAACTACAGCGCGCTGCGCTTCATCGACAAAGGCCTCACTGTCAAACTGAGGAAATACTTGGCATAACCCAACGGCGATACGCTGGATGGCCGCTTTATCGAGCCCATCTTTCATTAATGCCATCAAGACTCCTTGGCTTGACCCATATTAATATGAAAATGCAAATGCTTAGAATCTTGGTACTGCCCCAGATTAGTCAGTACTCGTGCAGCACCATATTCTGACTCAACTGAGCGCGCAACATCAGCGACAAAACGGAGCAAATGCTGTAATTCGTCGACAGAAAAATCCCCTAAATCTGTAAAAGACGGTACATGCTTTTTCGGAATAACAACAATATGAACAGGCCAAAAAGGCCGAGTATGGTGAAATGCCAAACACAGCTCATCTTCTTTCACTATGTTTACACTGACTTTACCTAATAACACACAATCACAGTAAAAATCACTTCCTTGATAATCCATTCCTTTATCCTTATTGGTTTTGAGACTCTTCTGATACAAAATCTAATTCTAGATGGGCTAAATCGGTAAGCTCTTCAGGTAGTTCTTTTTGTACCGACACCCCTAAATCACGAAACTCTGCCGCTTGTTTTATTAAATTACCGCGCCCACTGTACAATTGTGAAAATGCTTTATCGTAGCTTTCTTTTGCTTTATCAAGCTGTTTGCCAACACCTTGCATACTGCCTAAAAAACCATTGAGTTTTGTGTAAAAACGCTCAGCCCTGTTGGCGAGCTCTGCCGTATGTTTACTTTGATCTTCAAAACGCCATAACTGTTTTACTATGTTTAAGCTAGTCAACAATGTCGTCGGGGTTGCAACCAGAATATTTCTCTCGATGGCTTTTTGATATAAATCAGGTTGATATTTCAATGCTTCAACATAAGCAGATTCAATAGGCACAAATAACACCACCACTTCAGGAGAGTTAAGCCCAGGTAATTTGAAGTAGTCTTTGCTCGCCAATTCGTTGATCCGATCCCCAATTGCCAACGCATGTTGTTTAAGCGCGATTTGCGCATCCATGTCACTTTGGGCATTAACAAAACGAGTGTATGCATTAAGAGATGTTTTAGCATCGATCACTATATGACGATTTTGCGGTAAGTAAACAATCACATCAGGGCGAAGCTTGCCATCTTGCGTATTAAAATTCACTTCGCGTTTATAATCTACACCGAGGCGTAACCCCGCGCTGTCGAGCACATTTTCAAGCATGAGTTCACCCCAGTTACCCTGAACCTTCTTTTGTCCTTGTAGCGCATTGGTGAGGCTTTGTGCTTGATGGGTGATGTCCTGATTCAGCTTTTGAAGATTGATCAGTTCAGTTTTAAGTTCACTGCGCTGCTTAAGCTCTTCAGTATGGATAGCCTCAACTTTTTCGCGAAACCCTTTCATTTCTGTTTGCATAGGTTGCAACAAGCTTTGCACACTTTCTTGGTTGAGCGCTTTAAACGCTTCGCCTTTTTCAGTTAATACACGATTAGCTAAGTTTTCGAATTCTTTTGTAAGTATGCGCTTACTGCTTTCAATCTGCTCTAATTGTGCGCTGAAACTGAGCTCTTTTTCTGTAACGGCACTTTCTAATGCGGCAAGTTTGGCATGAGTTTCTTCAAAACGGGCCTGAACCGTTTTGAGTTGCTGCTGGCTAAGTTGATATTGCTGAACGAACTCGGTACTGCGAGTTTTAAAGTGTTGCAACTGCTCTTTGGCAGTGGTGATATCGACTTGCAGTTGCTGATTTTTTTGTAACTCAGCATGATGAGCATCTTTAAAATAATCAAGTTGTTGTAAATTACCTTGATATTGAATGATGTCTGCACGACTTTGCGCTAAATCAGCCTGTAAAGCATGTATTTGCTTTTTGCGACCCATCAAAAGGGGAATAAACAGCGCAAAACATCCCAATAGAGTAATGCTGCTAGTCAGTACATAAGGCTTAAGTAGCGAAAAAGAGAGTTCAACGATCATAGCAAATGCCGAGTTATTGATTTTATAACAGTGATTATACCGAGTAGGGCGCGCGACAACAGAGGCAAAAAAAAGTTTTCTATGATGTGTCAATAATCTTTACATATGTATGGCGATATTCACCCGATTATGTGCTCAATACCAACCAACTTGTAAAGGTCTTTTACATAGGCAAAAAGAGGGGGCTGTTCATTAAGTGATGGCTGCGCTTTAATCAGTTTATCGCCAAAATAAGCAGGTAAACACACCATGAATACCAATATTAATCACGAATTAGCACAACTTAAACAAGCCTTTAAAGCAGCCGATCCCCGCTGGGTGGAACAACGAAAAATAGACTGTTTAGCAAATAAAATAGCGCAGTTACGAGCACTGCAACAGCGCCAAACACGTCGCAACCTTCTCGAATCACTCGAAGGGCTAACATGTGCTTGTGCAATTTTGGTTTTGCCGTGGCTCACCACTTTTGTATTTTAATTATCTGTGGTTTAAATAGGCTTGTAAGGTTTTACGGCACTCAGGATCAATAATGATTTGCTGAGACTCTGCATCAGCTTGGTAAATATCGACGCGTAAACGCTGCAATAAATAATTCAATAAAGCAGCACGGGTGCGGATCACTTTTTTACCATCACTCATTTGATAATCATATTCGATGCATTGACGCTGTTTAGGCCCTAAACGTTGATCTGGACAGATCACTACTTCGAGCCAAGTTTGCCAGTCACGATCATCTTCGATAGCGTGAGAGGCCTCACCTTCGAATGCAAACTCACCATTAAAACGCGACAAAACAAAATCACGAAAATCCTGATTTTTTTCACAAAACCCACGCACATGATAACGAAAACCATCAAAAACAATACTGTGGGGTTGAATGATACGATCTTCGAAATCTGGACTCGACAAGGATAGATAACCAATATCTAACCTAAGTCGTTGCTTAATAGCTTGCAAAATAGGGCGGACAAGCTCTGGTGTCACGTTGCGAAGGGGCACCGGCAGTAGCTCAATGGCGCAATTAATCGTGTCATTTGAAAGCGCGCGATCACCAAAAACGTGCTGGTAATGGGCAAAGTCTGTCGAAATAAATAGCGGCTCAAAACCTGTAACCGCAACATGACCCTTTTCACTCTGACTGCGTGTAAATCCATTCGGGTTAAGGGTTTTATAATCAGAAATACTTTTTTGCGCCGATGGTCGGCTAATTGAAAAATAATCCATTAAATGGCGAGCGGTTAAACGACCTTCCCACAGTAAAATCGCTTCTATTAATTGATATCGAATTAACTCTTCTTTTCTCATAATACCCGCACCAAATAAACACAGCATTGATATTACAACGAAAAAATAAAAAGCCAACCTATAAAGGTTGGCTTTAACATTACTAAAACAAGTAAATAATCGGGGGAAACATAAATAAAACAACCACGGATAGTTGCATCACAACTACTTTAAATAGACCAAGCAAAAAGCCAGAAGTTCAAAATAAGCCGCAAATATTTATAAAACAGTTTTTTAAGGCAAAAAAAACCAGCCTAATTAGGCTGGCGGGTATTACTAGCAATAAGTAATCAATCAGGGAAATCTAAATGTACAACTTAAAGGATAGTGACTCAGTCACTAATTGAATAGACTGCGACGAGATCCATAAGTTCAAAAAAAAAGATCCTTTTTATTTTACTGATACTTTCAAGCTGATACGCATATCTATCAAAGGAAATATCCGATACTTTTTCAGGCAATAGTGGACAGCCATTAATCTATGGCCAAGAAAAAGCCAACCTAGATAGGTTGGCTTTCAGACAAAAACAAACAAAGGAGCTTCGGAAAAAACGCTGTGTTAGCATTCACAACATTTAAGTAGACTGTTATTTATTTAAGAAGTTCCAAAAAAAGCATCAATTAAATGATAACCGTGAAAACATGCCGAACTAATAACTGTATTTACTGCAACAAAGCTAAAATGTCTTCAGCCGAGCTGACACTAAACTGATTACTCGCGGCATCAAAAAACGACTCAGCAAGCGCGGCTTTATTTTGCTGCATTTCATAAACACGTTCTTCAATTGTGTCTTGGCAAATAAGTTTATAAACAAAGACAGGCTTCTTCTGACCGATACGATAGGCTCGATCTGTTGCTTGTTGCTCAACAGCGGGGTTCCACCACGGATCGAAATGGATCACAGTGTCGGCAGCAGTCAAATTAAGCCCAGTCCCGCCGGCTTTTAAACTAATTAAGAAGATATTTTTGTCACCTTCTTGAAAAGAAGTCACTGCGCCTTGTCTATCACGCGTTTGCCCTGTCAACAATGCATAGTCGAGTTGTAAATCTTTTAATTGCTGCTCAATTAAACCTAACATACTAGTAAATTGACTAAATATAATGACTTTACGGCCCGCCCTGAGCATGTCAGGTAGACGCTTAGCAAGCCAATCCAGTTTAGTGCTATCAGTTGAGCTAAAACGCTCAGCATCATCAGCCAGCAACTCTGGAGAGCAACAAATTTGCCGTAACTTCAGTAAAGCTTCTAAAAATGCCAAGCGGCTTTTATCCACACCTTGCTCTGCAAATAAGTCTTTGAGTTTGAACTCCATTTGCTGGCGAATTTCACGATAACAACTGGCTTGATTCGGCATCAGCTCAAGCATTTTAACCATTTCTGTTTTGGCTGGTAACTCAGTCACCACTTCGGCTTTAGTCCGACGTAACAAAAAAGGTTTAACTAATTCTTTGAGTTGATCGGCACGAACTTGATTTGACTCTTTTTCAATCGGTTTTTGGTAGTACTCTTTAAAATGCGTTTGTGATGGCAATAAACCAGGCATCGAAAAATCGAGTAACGATTTTAATTCACTGAGGTTATTTTCTACCGGAGTACCACTTAAGCATAAATTAAAATTGCTATTGAGGGCTTTCACATGACGCGAGACTTTGGCATTAATATTTTTAATTGTTTGTGCTTCATCGAGAATGACGTGTTCAAAAAACATCTCATTAAACACGGCTTCGTCACGTACTAACAATGGGTAAGTTGTAATAATACAATCGGCTTTGCTTAAGGCTGTAAAGTGCTTTTGCCTTTGGCTACCAAAATTAACGGCGACAGACAAACTCGGTGCAAATCGCGCCAATTCGTTCAGCCAGTTATTCACTAAACTTGTTGGACAAACAATCAAGGAAGGATGCTTTGCGCGACTTTTTGTTTGTTCTGAGAGTAAAAAAGCGATGGTCTGGAGTGTTTTACCTAACCCCATATCATCGGCCAAAATGCCCCCTAATTGAAATTTTTTCAAAAATTTCAGCCACTGTAGTCCCTGCAATTGATAATCGCGTAATGTTGCTTGCAACGCATCTGGGACTTTTAAACGCGAGCCAAAGTCGTCTTTCGCGACCATTTGGGTCAGCTCTAATAAGCTAGGCTCATCACTAGTGAGTTGACTTTTATGAAACGAAGAGAGCTTTCGGGCATAAGCCAAAGGTAAATTTAAACGCTTAGGGTAACGCTTGCCATGATAAAACTCAGTATAAAAAGCAAGTAATACACTGACATCTGCTTTATCAAATACAATCCACTGCTCGGACACTAAACATAAGTAATAAAATTGCACAGAGGCATTGTTACACAGCGAGGTCATGCCGAGAAAATCAGCAAAAAAGTACCGTGTGTCATTAAAAAAGAAATATGGCTCAAGCACGAGTTTATTCTTTTTATCACGACTGAGATGCAACATAAGTTTTGCAGGCTCGACATACGCATTAAGCTGAATATCACCTAAAAACTGCCAGCCGGACGCCTTTAAATTATTTGCGTGTTCTTCAACAAAACAATGCCATAAGGCAGGGCGTTCGGTAGAAACAGGCAAAGTAAAGTAGTCGACATCTTGTAAAGGCCCTTTACAGGTAGTAAATCCTGCATTTTCAAGGCGGTTTACACATGTATTTTCAAAACTTAAATTACGATTAGCCTGAGCGTTCGGCGTAATATGGTCTACATCAAATACATGGGAGCCATATTTAAATTGCAAACGTAAAAGTGGCGCACCATTTTCAAACATATACGTCACTATGGGTTTAATCGATAACTTTTTTGCTTTGGTTTTACTAGCCTCCTCACGTGCAACGATAGGTATGCCAAATAACTGACTAAATCGGTTTTCGACGTTATCAAGCATCGAAGCTTTAATATCAGGCATATTCAACAAGTGCTTGATTTCATCACTTTGCAAAGGAGTGTTCAATTCAAATACTTGTGCATTATCAGGATCAAGACAATAGGGGGGGACAGTATTGAACAAGTGCCAATGCGGAACATCACTAACCATAGCCATTAAACGAAGATTGTCTTGATGAGTTTGCCATGAAAACGTTAAGGGCTGACTTGATTCCAATTGCAGAGGTTGGCGAGACTCTTGCCAAAAACAACGTCCAGTAGCGATGAGCTTCAATAAAGCAATTGCCCCCCATTGACCTTCTAAAGCTAATTTACCAAAGGTATTTTGCGAACGTATCCAGCTTAATAATCTAAAATCAGACTCATCTATATTTTCAGGAGTGACCTGACTATTGAGTTGTTTTTCGGTTAACGAACGCCCTAAACCATACCGACCGTTTTTGGTGGGGCTGGCCACCTTAGGAGTCACAATAAGTGCACCTTTAAAAGGCTCAATAACAAATAAAATAAGATCTTTATTCGTTGGCTTATCGTTTACCTTTAAGGTTTCTAATTGATTAAACCAATCGTGTAACAGGTAGTTTTCACCAAATTCACCTGAATGCTGGGTTTTTAGCTTTAATAAAACAGCGGCAATGTGTTTGCACTTGTGCTCAACCTTACACGAACAATGACCATTCAGTGTGACTTTTTGTTTGGTGCGTGTAATTTGAATATGCTGATGGACAGGATCGGATGGACTGCTAAAGACTTCAGCTGTAATTTGAGAAAAGTCTTTATTGGCTTCAATTTGACCAATTTGGTTATTGATTAAATATGTTTTCGCATTTTCTAAAACCGCAGGCTTGAAGTAACGTTTTAGAAAAATTTCGGTCAGGGGGAATTCGTCAGCTTGTTCACTTTTAATTTCATCGAACAAGGATAATAAATCTTTTTTGGTAAAGCCTTTAGCCATAACACTCTGCAAAAATCGAATTATCCAGCCAGTATATGCTGATTAAATACAGATAAAAAGCTTTAATAGCAGTAAATTAGTAATGCTCAAGTTAATGAAAAAAAGCTGTTAATTAAGTTCAAAAAATAAAGATGATCTGTAACGATAAAAGTAAAAACGTGACAGATCATTTTATTACTAACTTAATTAAAGTGAGTTAATAACTTCTCTAATTGCTCAAAACGCTTATCAGTCAGGACACGATTATCTATTTTGATCACTAAATCCCCGGTTTTTTCATTGCGATGACCGACGATATAATCATTGTTGAAGTTTAAAGATGCACGGTTTTTAATCGCTTTAGGCTGCTCGACCAATGATTTTGTAATCGCTATCGCTGTCTTATCATCAGAGTCTTGGCGGATATCTGCTAATAAAGTTTGTGTGTCTGACACTCTGCGCATAAAAGCATCTTGATCATGCTCTAAAGACGCGATTAATTTTTTTGCAACTTCACGGCCCACAAAATTAGCTGTTGGATATAAAGCAATGACTTCGCTTGGTAATTTTTCAAATGCTTTGAGGGCATCAGCAATCGCGGTGTGTGAAACCCCTTCGATTTCTGCAATTTCTCTATAAGAGCCTTTTTTGCCAACTGCAATCAAATCCATTTTAGTTTGTGAATAAGCTTGACCTAACTCCCACAAGCTCGGTGCTATGTATTGATCTGATGAGATAGCTAATATTTTGGCGTCTTCTTCATTAAAGTCATCAGAGCTCAGTACGATGTAATCTGCCCCTGCTAATATACAAGCTTTACGACGACGAGAGCCCGCTAAAACAAGTTCTACGCCCTCTTTAGACCAAGTTAAAGCTGGGTGTTGGTTACGTTGATCAGCCTTAATAGCGGGCAAAATATCAGCAACTGATTGTTCATTTAATAACGACTGAACTCGTCTATTTTTTGCAAATACTTGCGTACTCGTCGCAATGTCAGCATTTTTTATTATTTTACAGGTTAGTCGAATAGTCCGATTAGCATCCGAAGGTGCTGGCATAGTGATTTCTTGACCAACCGTAGCGCTTTCAAGCAGAGCATCTAAATTACTCGTTTCAACAAATGTTGAAAAAGGGTCTATTCGAGTATCGTTTTTGCGTTTTTTTACCATGATTAAACCTATTTTATGCTGATTCTAATTGGCATTGTGTTGAAGCCCAATTTGAACGGATCAACATTTCTAATTCATCGACAACATCTTTAATGTTCTCTTGTGCTTTTATCAGAGATTCTCTGCTGGCCAAGCTGTCTGAAGTCTTTTGGTCAAAAATCGTATTGAAAGATGACGAACTCGCGGTGATAGCAGCACTGTGGTTAATAGGATAACTCATTACTTGGCGACCAAATGCACTCCTAACATCTTTAACGATATCGCGTTGGGAATGATTTCCTTTGACATAGTTAGTGACTAAAAATTGCATGAAGTCCCAGCCATCGTGACCAAGCGCTGCAACTGTGTGGTAGATTTCACCTAGTCGCTTTAAATATTTATTGTTCGCATCAAAATCAACCGCTTCAGGATGAACAGGGATAAGCATAGCAGTAGAAGCCATTAATGCATTATAAAACATAAAGTTAAGAGAGGGTGCGGTATCAACAAGTATAATGTCAAATTGGTCTTTAACAGGTTGTATGACACGTTCTAGCAACTTGTGATAATGACGAGTGGTGTCATAACCAACTTGTTCTTTTAATAATGTCGCTGTTTCATGTTCAAAATAAAAATCATCCATACCAGAAGGTAAAATTCTAATATTTGGAATATGTGTTGGTAAAAAAGCTGATGAAACAACATCTTGCCATTGTTCGTTTTCATCAAGTTCGATGCAATCTCGCATCAAGTCACCCACAGTAATTGGATCATGTGATACTGGGGGGAAAAAGCTTGAAGACGATCCTTGTGGATCTAAGTCGATAATACCAATGCGATAACGTTTAATATTTGTGGTGGCCAGGGCTGCTGCGATATTTACTAAACTGGTTGTTTTACCACAACCACCTTTTAGGGAGTTAACAACAATTACCTGCAATTTATCGTCATTTTTACGGTGATCAGCTGTTATTCCCATAATATCAGCCATTGAGTAAATGTTTGATAGAGTATAAGCATAATGACCGTTCGCACCGCGTTTAATATCTAGAGAGTCAAAATCTCCTTGATCATGTCGACGCTTTAATGTGCGGTTATTACATCCTAATAAATCTGCAGCCGCTTTTTGAGTGTAGGTTCTTAACTCTTTGTCTTCAGATTTAATATGGGCGCGGTAATGTTGAATCCGACCTTCTAATGATTGTTCAGCAACAGTTGCTGTTGCTTTAAGCAGCTTGTATGTATCTAGCGCACTTTTCTTTATAGTCATTATGATATCCTTTTTAAGTACGATAAGTATAATGTCCATTGAAATAGAAGTAAACACTTAAAAAGGAAGACATCTTATAAAAAAGATAAAAAATAATTAATGAATTGAAAATCTAGATTTCATAGAATAAGTAAATAAGGATGAATATGGTTAAAGTTAA